>JBGTBW010000191.1:0-9360 GCA_041749135.1 Verrucomicrobiales bacterium | reverse complement strand
TGCCCCGTCAAGCACGCCGGAGGCTTTTGACTGGGGATGGGGAGTCCCTAGGAGGCCGAGGTGGGGTTGGGATTGGCGGAGTGTCTGTGTGGGCCCGAAAGGGGCGATGCTAAGAGGCCCCGTCGAGCCACGCCGGAGGCCCTTGGACTGCGGCGAGTATCGCCGCTCTCTATAAGGCGCGGAGCGCCGTACCCGGTAGCGGAACTCGTGAGAGTCCCGAAGGCCTGGCGGGCCAGCGACCCTCAAGGTTTTGCATTCCTTTTCCGTTCCCTGAGATCGGGAGTTCTGAGCTTGTCGCAGGGCGCCAATCCAGTCGCTTCAGCCCCCGCTCTCCTCACCTGGCCCTGTCAACCCCAAAACGTCGAGCGCCTCCTCGAGCAATGTGTCTTTCGATGCCGCGGCGTTCAGCCTGACGGCTTCCTCCTCTGAGGGCCGTTCCAGAGTCTCCAGTTGACTCCGCAGCAAGCCCGCGGGCATATAGTGATCTCTCCGCGTCTCCATGCGTTCTCGAAGCACCTCCTCGGGGGCGTCGAGATACAGGAAGCGCAGGGCGGGATCGCCCCGCCGCAATAAATCCCGGTAGCCCTTGCGCAGCGCAGAGCAGGCGAGAAAACTCCAGCCCGCGGCCTTTCGCCTATCAACAATCACATCGCGCAAGCGCTCCAGCCACTGCCGCCGGTCTGCGTCCGTCAAGGCCTGACCGGACCGCATCTTCTCGACGTTCTCTGCTGAGTGAAAGTCATCGCCGTCAAAGAAGGCTCCGCTCGCCGCCGCCGCCAGGGCCAACCCCAGCACGGTTTTACCCGACCCCGAGACGCCCATGATCACCACGACGTCGCCCATGGACCCGTCTCCTTCCGTTCCGGCGACCAGTCCAGCGGCTCTCGCCAGGGTCTCACGCTGTTGAAACTCATGAGTAGCCCCGCGCCGGACCAAGACGGACCAGCGCCGCAAGCTTCTCAGTCCACGCTGACCCGGTAGAGTCCTCCCCCGTCGGCGGCGTGTGAATCATCCGTATAACTGGTGGAGTCGCCCGCGGCAGCATCTACCCCTGTGATCACGCTGGTCCAACCGCCTCCGTCCGGCCGGAACAGAACAGAATAGGCCTTCCCTTCCACGCTAGACCACGTCACCGTCGCATTTCCATCCGTCCCCCGCTCGAGGTTCAGAATGCGGAGATAGGATCCCGCATCCAAAGGCGAAGTCCCAGCCTTCAAGACCTCCGCGCCGTCGGAAGCGCCGTCTCCATCGCTGTCAGGATTGTTAGGATCGGTTCCCAGCGCCGCCTCTTCCGCGTCGGTCAATCCGTCCATATCGCTGTCCATATCCACAACCTCGCCTCCCACGATGAGCATGCCGCCCCCGTCGATCACGTTGTCCGGCGAGAATCCCAGGGAAAGCAGGTCATTATAGGTGTAGGTGGCTTCCGGAAGCTCCAGATCTCCGATCAAGACCCTTCCAAACTGTATATTTTGGTCCAGGTAAATCACGGTGTCTGCGCCGAACAACGTCAGCGTCGAACCTGGCATGGCCACGTCAACGTCGGCATCGAGCCCGGCATCCAGCAACACGACATCCCCCTGCCCCAAGGCGTTGGAAGTCGCCGGCTTCAAGATCACGCCCTGCACCTCCCAATCCCCCGAGAAAGCGCCGTTGTTTCCCGACACTCTCACCACTTCCCCAGCCGCCGGCCGGTTCGACCCTTGTCCCGAGGGAGTCAACCGCAGCAAGGCGTCCCCCGTAAGGCGACCCGCCAGATCGAAAGCCCGGCCGCCGCCCGTGAAGAAAATCTCGCTGTCGCCCGCCACCTCGATCTCGTCGGCGGCCCGCCCCAAGATAACTGTTGAGCCCGCGGCTCCGTTCTGCACCAAAGCCGCCCCTTCCAGAATCAAATGCGCCACACCGGTGCGCCCCGCCGTGCTTTGGACGTAAAGCTGCGCTCCGTTTCGCATCTCCAGCGAATTCCCCCCAAACACCGGCTCGCCCGCTGCGGGTGTCCGCAGAATCTTGGCCACTTCGCCATTCGAAAAATAACGTTTCCCCGCGGAAGGCGCCGCGCCATCCGACCAGATCTCCGCTGTGTCCCAATCCTGGCCCAACAAAGTCCGGGTCGCTTGGGCCACGCCATCCGCGGGCGGAACACTCTCGGCCGACAACGGATCCGTGCCGAAGGCGACCTCGGTCAGGTCACTTGCCGTATCGCCGTCGGTGTCCGCATTGTTAGGATCTGTCCCCGCCTTCTGCTCTCCGACGTTGTTCAACCCCTCTCCGTCCGGATCATCCAGCCCGGTCTGCGATGTGAGATCTCCGAAGTGTTCCACCTCCCAAGTGTCGCGCAATCCGTCGCCGTCCGAGTCTTCCAGGGGCGGAATCCATTCGCCTTCCTTGCCCAACTCATAGAGAAAAAAGATCTCCTCCGCGCTCAGCGCTCCGTCCCACAGGATGACCTGGGTGATGTCGCCGTCGAATCGGGTGTCTTCGTCGTCGTCGATGAAGGTTCCCACTTGAAATCCAAAGGGTTTCGGGTCGTATTTGATGGGACCCACCGCGGGAGCGGAGGCTACTTCTTCCCCATTCAAATACAGCCGCCGGACCGCCCCGTCATAAGTCCCGGCCACATGCTGCCATTCATCCAAAACACCCTGGAAGCGCAGATACTGCAGGGAAGGGGTTCCTTCGGTGGCCAAGGCCCAACTGAAATCACCGGCGCCGGCTCCTCCCGACCGGGTGTTGAGGTAAAACCCGGATTCCGTCGAACCGGTATCATAAACGGATCCCGCAATGCCCGCCCATTCGACGAAGGAGCGAGGCCGCACCCAGGCCGCCAGGGTGACGGCAAACTGCGGGCGCAATCCATCGCTTTGTTCCTGACCCGATGGATCCCCCACGGGATCGCGGCTCGTTCCAAAATCGATAAAGCCGTCCGAGGCAAAGCTCAGGCCGCCTCCAAGGAAGTCGAAGGCCGTCCACGCTGACGCCTGCAAGTCCACCAACTCACCCGGAAACTCGTCCCCCAACGAGTTCCCCGCCACGAGGCCGGCTCCTTCCTCGAAGTCCCACTGGGCCAGCTTCAACGTGTCCCCGCTTTGCATCAAAGCGATGGCCGTGAGGGGTTCACACCCGGCGCCGCCTCCGGCGACCTGCACCGTGTAATCATACGCGATGCGCCCCGGCCCTTCCACAGGGGGCATGTCTGTATAAGTGTTCGCGTCCATTGCCAGGGTATCGATCAGCGCTCCGTCGCGGAGGATCTCGATGCTTCCGCCTGGAATGTTCGCCGCGGCGACCCAATCCAGAGTGGCTGAACCCGCCTCACGATCCACCGTCGCCTGGAGGCCCACTGGGCAGATCGCTATCGGAGCCCCCGTGACCACCACATTATCGATGGCCCAATACCAGTTGTTGCCCGCATTGGTTAGCCCCCAAGTCAGAACCATCGACGCGGCCCCTTCCGGATTGCCCAGAGCGAGCACGATCTGCTCGTTGGTCTTGTCGTCGCCCGTCGTCACCCAATCCAACAGCGTGATCGCCGCCGCCCCATCATAGCTCACCGTGAGGGTCGCACGCTGATTGCCTTCCGGACGAAAAGCCGAATCGAAGGCCAAGGTCAGCGAGTTCGCCGGGGCATCGGCAATCGAGATGGTTGGACTCGTTAGAAAACTGTTGAACGTGCCGATGGAAGAGGGCGACCCCGCATCATCCCACTCATCGGGATCCGCCACCGCCACCGTGCCCGTGCCGCGGGTGAACTCAGTCCGGCGCTGATCCCCAGCCGTCGCCGCCCACCACTCCCGGTCGGCGAAACTCCAGCCTTTCCACTCGGTCACCCCAACTCCCTGGTCGTTGATCCCAGCCACTCCTGAATCATCAACCGTCCACCCCTCCGGAGGGGTCTTCGTCCACACATTATCGCCGGGCAGTCCTTCATCGACGCTCGGACCCAGCGGAAGACCTTCGAAATCCTCTGAAAACAGAGCGCTGCTGCGCAGCTCGATGTTGTCGATCGCCCACCACCAATTGTTCCCCGCCTCAGTCATGCCCCAAGTGATCACCAGCACGCCAGCCCCCTCCGGAACGAGGACGGGAACCTCAATCCGCTCGTTGGTCTTCGTGTCCGGAACATTCACCCAGTCGATCAAGACCGATTCGGCTCCGCCGTCGAACGCGACCCGCAGCGAGGCCCTCTGATTGCCTTCCGGCCGGAAACTGGAGTCAAACCCCAACTCGAGCGTCGTCCCTCCGTGTGCGCTGACGTCAATCTCCGGTGTCGAAAGAAAACTGTTGAAAGTCCCGAGTGCAGCGGGCGAGCCGCGGTCGTCCCACTCGTCCGGATCGGCAATCGCCACCGTGCCCGTGCCCCGGGAAAAATTCTCCCGCTGTTGCCCTTCCGCCGTCTGGGCCCACCACTCCCGGTTGGCGAAACTCCATCCTTTCCACTCGGTCATCCCCACCTCCGGATTCTCAATCCCGGCCACTGCCGTATCGTCGATCGTCCATCCATCCGGAGCCGTCTTCGTCCACACCCCTTGACCCGGCACGATCTCGTGCACGCTGTCGCCCAACTCGAGGTTTTCAAAGTCTTCCCGGAAAAGAAGCTGAGCCTGTCCTGCGCCGGAGAGGGCTTGAGCGAGCAGCACGGCGCCGAAGAGCCGGCAGACAATCATGGATGGCGCCAAAAACGGTGTGCGAGTCATAGTGTGTGCAAATTTGACGCGGATTCGCCAAGGGCAACCAAGAAAACGGCGCCCCGGCCCGGAATAGAAGTCTATGGCGAAATCGTCGCGGGCCCACCGTTGGAATCGGAAGCTTTGCAGCTTCCGCTACGTGCTCCCCCCCGTCGCGGGAGTCGAAGCCTGCTGCTCGGCTTCATCGGAGTGACCGCCGTGTTGGCCGTCGCGGCGCTGCTCGCCAGAGTCCAGAGAGGAACGTAAGCCGTGTCCTCCCGTTTTGCCTCAGTGCTGCAGGCTCATCCGCATGCGGAACAGGGAGAAGGGCCAGGCCGCGGTTTGATCTCGCGTCTGAAAGACCATCTCCCGTGTCTCCAAGCCCGGTTCGCCGGGCGAGAAAGTGATGTGAAAAGCCTCACCCGCTCCCTCCCAACGCTGCGCTCCTTCGTTCCATCCTTCGAGCGTGTAGATCAGGCCGTCCGCAGCATAACGCCCGTCCGCAGCCAGCGTCCCGCCGCTCCGCACCCGCACGCGCAGCGTGACCCGCCCGTCGTCCCTGGCGATGGCAAAGTCCTCCGCCAGCGATCCCGCCTCCAGCGGATCCTTCCCCCAGCCAAACTCTTGAAGATTCCTTATTCCGTCCCCGTCCGGATCGGCAAGGTCTCCCGCAATCTCCGGGTTTCCTAATTCCGCCGCCGTAAAACGGCTCTCCTTCCAGTCCGCATAAGCGCGCCGCTCCCGGTACTGCCGGCCCACCTCGGCCGCCGTCAACGCCCGCCGCCATACCCGCGGTTGCGCCAGACTGCCCACGAATCCGCGTATCCCGCCGATCTCGATAGCCCGGCCTGGGTCCACCTCGCGCAAGTCTTGTATGCTCGCGGAACCCGCTTCCTCTCCATTCAGGTAGAACCGCGCCTGACGATATCTCTCCTGCACCGCCGTCATCAGGCTCCATCGCCCTGCGCCTAACGAATCCTCAGGTGAAGAAAAATCGACCCTCACGCTCCCATCCCCGAGACTCCACTGCCAACCGGATGTTTGCGGCCCCGTCCCCAATCCCCAGCCAGGCGCCGAACCCGTGATCGATTCCCGGTTCCCAAAGAAGAGCCGTTCGCCCTCCGTTTCGCTCCGCACCCAGACTGAGACGGTGAAGTTCGTGTTCCGCCCAAACCGAAGCGTTTCGCTGTCGGGCGCCTCGACCCAGGATCGGAGCAAGCCGTTTCCTCCGAATCTCAACGCCCCCAAACCGCCGGGGCCGTCCTCCGCCTGCTGCAAGCCGCGCATCACCCCATCATTCCCATTTCCGGAAGCGTCGCGGGCGCCGTCCGCCAAATCCAAATCCATCACCAACCCGTGGCGCGGTCCCGCCGGAAGCACCGCATCGGCAGTGAGCGTCCCAATCTCGACGGGCGACCCCACCACCCGCAACACATATCGAAAACGCGCCTCGATCCCTTCCTCGACCGGCGGCCGGTCCAGAAACTGTGAGTCCTCAAGGGATGGTCTGCCCACCACCACTCCGTTGCGCAGCAGCTCTAACCCTTCCGCAGACAGTTCCACGGCCGGTTCCCAGCGCAGCAAGACCGACCGGTCCGGCTCCTCTTCCGCCCGCAACCCGGAAGGCGGGAAGGGCGGCAAGCCAAACGCCTCATCGGCCCAGCCCCAATCGGGATCCACGGGCACACCGAGATGGGCCAATGCCGTAGCCGGAGCCGCCGTGTGCCCCGGACTTGCCGTCATCTCCCCGCGACGCGCTTTCCCACCACTGACAATCATAAAAATCCTGCGCTCGTCTTGCGTTTGACCGCCATGAGAAACCCCAAGACCCCCGTGATCCGTCGTCACCACCACCAACCAGTCCTCCTCCGCATACCCCGGCCGCGCTCGCATCGCCATCAGGACGTCGCCGATCAGGTCGTCCACCTCGGCAACGGCTCTGGTGTATTCCGCCACCCCCGGCGAGAAGCCGTAGGCATGCCCGGCTCCGTCCACCTGATCGAAATGGAGGAAGAGCACATCCGGATCCGCCGCCGCCAGATGGGCCGCCGCCAGATCCCGCACTGAACGGTCCCGCACATCATAAGTAGCGCCGGCTCCTTTGGCCCGGTAATCCACGAAGGCTCCCACGGCCCCCACGATAACATCATCGATAGGATGCCAACTGACGATCGACGACAAAAAAGCCTCAGGCTCCGCTTCCTTCAGCCGCCGGAAAAAGTGCGGATAGCGATCGTAGCGGCGCCCGATAAAGGAATTGTCCACGACCCGGTGCCGGTCGGCCCACACTCCCGTCAGAATACTCGACCAGCCGGGGCCGCTCACGGTCGGTTGCTCCGTGGCGGTCCCGGATTCCCCTCCAGCTACGGCGGAAAAGGTCCAGGCTCCGGAATCCATGAGACCCTGCAAATTCGGCGCATCGGCTTCCAGCAAAGCGTCGGGCCGAAGCCCGTCGATGCCGATCACCAGCACCTTCCTGCCTCCGAAAATCCCCTGGGGATCGTCCTCTTCCGTTTCCGCAGACACCCAAAACCAAAGCGCCAGGACGAGGCTCCCCGTCCCGGCCCAATACCATCGCCGCATCGCCGCTGCACCGCGCATCCCTTGGTTATACGCCCGGCAACGGACTTCGCCAACCCAGCCGATGGGAGTATACCCAGCACCGGCGAGGCCTTGCAGTTCTGGGGAGGAGAAATGGGGTGGACACAGACCCGGCCCGTCGCGGCCGCCTGCTCACGATGTCCAGGGTCAAACCCCGGCTTTCCGCAGCCAATTCACGGTGCGTTGTCGCATTCTCAGTATTTTTGTTTCTTTTTAGGTTGCTTTAAAGCCCGGCGCATCCACACTGTCAGCCATCAAAGGGTCCGCAGGGGATCGGCACCAGGCGTAGCATCTTAAAGAGCAAACTGAAAAAGAACAAATTATGAAAAAAACATCAAAAACCGCCCTGTCTGCCTTGGCTCTCGGTCTCGGGATTCTTGGAGCAAATCAGGTCGCGGCAACCGACGGGATTCTGGAGTTCGTGCCAGGCTGGCAGTCCGGAAACGCCGCCTTCGAGTGCGAACAAGCCGGCGATTGCGGCGCCTTCGCCCTCAAAATCAAGGAGGGCGAGGAGCCCGAATGGGACTCGGAAGTCGATGGCCCCTATTTCGACGTCAACGGCGAACCGGGCACTGCAGCGGGAAACATCATCACGATCTCCAACAACGACGGCGTCACCTTCGATTGGACCTCGGAATACAAGGTCTGCACGGTGATCGTCAAGGCAGGGAACGAGCAGTCGGGCGGAGGAGCCAACATCTACCGCTACCCCGGAGGATCCTGTGGCGACACCGGCCTCGTTGGTCCGCTCAAGACCAATACTACCGACGAGTTCGACACGATCGACATCAGCCACGTCAGCTTCTGTTGGAGCGACGATCCCTGCGACGTAGAACCCCCGGTCTGCTACCAGGAGGAAACTGCCTGGGCCAACGGAACCCGTTACAACAACGCCAACTGGGCCATGTACGTCAGGTACTACGGCTTAGAGAAGACTGTGGACATCTACGCTGGCCAGCATCTGCTGGCGGGTACGGCCACGTTCTCGGCTCCGTCCGGCGGATTCGTGGACATCACCATCGAACTGAACGACGGAGTCTTCTTCTCGGGCGACGATGAGAACGTCAAGATCCAGGATTACACCTCCAAGCCAGGTACGCAGAACCCGAAGATTGGCCTGTTCAGTTGGAAGGAAACCGCTCCGGAAGGAGGCACGTCCCATGTCATCACAGTGCGGGCCAACAGCTACTACGCCGTTCACCTTGATGTGGCCGTCGAAGTAGAGTGTGACGAATAACCGCTTGAGGCCCTGAGCCTCAGCGATCCCGGTCTCAATCCGGGCGCAAATAAGAAGTATCCAGGGGCGCCCGGCACTATCTAAGTGCCGGGCGCCTTTCTTTTTGATGGAGCTTTAGAATGGCTCTTTATCTCAGGCGCGAGAAAGAGCGTTCGCGCTGACGAACAGGTTGCGGGAGCGGAACGCGGGCGGGCTTTCCAGCAAAAGCACAACGCGGAGCGCGGCCAAAGGCGTGGCAAACCAGGGGCGGCGAAGCAGACGGACTTCGCCAAGCGTCCAGCCGGGTTGTGGAAGGTTGAAACGACGGGCCAGTTCCTCCGCCGTAGCAGCGAGGTAGGCGTCTTGCACGCGGCCAGTGTCGCCTAAATGCGGGGCAAGCAGAGCGGGCGTGTCCACGAAGGCTGCCGCGTGGGGAGCTGCGTAGAATTCGTCGAGGAAGTTTGCGAGGCAGCGGTCGAAGGAGTCGCCCTGCGCGGCAAGCGCGGAGACTTCGGCGAGGGTCCTGGGTCTCATATCTTGCCCTCCTCGAATAGCCCCTCAACGAGGTATTGCGTCTTCACCTTGCGGAGTTCTTCGGAAAGCGAACTGAGTGCCCGGAGCATGGCCTCGCGGGTGAGCGCGGAGCCGGACGGTTGCGATACGCTCATGCGACTTGGGTCAAACGTAGCGGGCGCCGGAAGTTCTTCCACCTTCACTTATCACCTCGGCATCGATAGTGTCAGAACTCCTGACCTATCGAGGGAGATCATGGACAGGGAGGAAAATCGCTGAGCCGAAGCGAGACCGCCTCTCGGCAGATGACGCCCTACTTGTGGGGCGGACACTCCTGTCCGCCGATGGAACCTCAAGAGTTCGCGG
>JBGTBW010000190.1:0-13679 GCA_041749135.1 Verrucomicrobiales bacterium | reverse complement strand
ACGTATAATAGTTGGATCCCAGAGTTGTTTGCCGTTTGGGAGAAGCTTCGCCAACCTGGGCATGTGACCTAGCGGAGAGCGAAAGCGATTGCAGCGTATGGCTGGGCTCCCGGTCGAGGCAAAGGTATGCTCGCAAAAAGGATAACAGACCTCTAATACTATCAAATCTCGCATTCAGAACGGTTGGTTCGGCGCTTTGAGTCAAAAAGTGATTCGTGCCGCGACACTATCAGGCGCTTATTCTCAATGACACGAAGTCTAGCAGAGCACGAAGCCGCTTCCTTTTTTCTCGCGCTTATTTTAGGGCTAGCGCAAAAGCCGACGTCACTCTGGCCGACTTGAACTACCTCCAGCCGTGGGATTTTGACTATCTCACTCTACGCGACATGGAATAGGTTGCGATGAACGATGCCGGCGGCCGTGGAATCGGGCACGAGTAGGGAGCCTGTCTCCAATAGTCTTCTCCACGGATGACCTTCTGACATCGACAGCGGATCCTGTCAGTCCGGTCGCACATCTATCCCTCTTCCCTCAACTGCTTGGCAATTGGGGCAAACGCCCTGAACATGGCTTCCTGCTTCTGTCTCAACCACTCAAACTGCTGCGGCCACAGAGCTTCGTTGGTGAAATCGGCAGCTTCACGCACGTAGATGCGGCACATCACCTTATCTTCGGGATTGTGCCAGGTTAGCCGGGGGAATGGCCAATGGTGGGGGAACAGTCTCGCCAGATCGAGTGTGTCTTCTGGTTGAGGCTCTTCGGCAAATTCCGACACCTCGCATGGACACAGGAAAAGATCTTCACCCATCATCTCCAGATGAACCATCGGCGCGGGTGCACTCCGGCCGATCATGGCCCTCAATGAAACCCGCCATCCCGAGCGATGAAGGAGCCAGAGAGTCAGGAACGCCTCCGCCGGAGTCTCAACCGGCGGGCGTGTGCCCACTCTAAAGCGGGCAATTGAATGCGAGTTCAGGACGCATTCCAAGAGGGGCGCGTCTTCAGGGCTCAGGACTTTCCGGACAAACTCGATCTCAATCGCCTGGATTCCCAAATGGGCCGCGCTGCATGCAGCCGCTATTGGAGCCCCCAAACCGACCGGGTGTTCTGACAACAACTCCGGCAGCCAAAGCTTTGGTTTCCCGGGTTTGGCGTCCTTCGCCCCGAAGCCGATCTCCCCGCCACGTAGCGGATGGATCTGGGCGGCCTGCGGGCGAACCTCCACCCAGCGGGACGGAGCCTCGCCAGGGGCGCCCACCGGTCTCCGCGCGCCCTGCCCGAAAAGGTATCCCTGAGATCTCAATCTGCCGAGAACCATCCCCAACCGCTCCTCGAACAATTCGGCGCCTGCGTCTGCTCCTCCCTCGATGCAGACGTCGATCTTCCCCTCACCATCGGGACGAAAGACAAATCGAATGAATTCGCCGGGTTGGAGGAGATTCAGGAGTGCGGATTCTGGGTAGCTCATGCCAGGTTTGCGATAATGCGTTCGTCGAGATTCTTAGTGCGCCTGCTTCCACCGCCCACCGATCCGAGGAGCGGACGGCAACTCATGGAAAGGTTCTTGCCGGCGGCGTCCGGTGCTCGGGCCGCGACCAACCGGAACGAAAAGCACGAAGCCATTCTCGTTGCCTCGATTCTAGCTCTGGACTCGATCGTTTCCGGCAACTCGATGAGGTCTCGGGATTCTGAGATCCGCAGATGGGTCGGGCCGTTCGCATTGGTTGAGTATTCTGAAGGCTGCTCCATCGGTCGAGATCGCGGGAAGTTCACGTTCACCGGGTCGGCGTGACGCTCTGCGTCTTGCTCGTGCCTCCTGGCTTCACGCCGTCAGGGCATGAAACGCCTTGGCGCCAGTTTACTCGCTGCCGGAGCTATCGGGGTCGTCCTGTGGATTGATTCCGGGTGGCGCGAAGGCCTTGCAGAAGCTTCTGCCCCGAGTTCTGCACCGGCGTCGAGCGGCTCCTGCGGAGGCCCAGGCGCAGTTTCGGGAGGATCCGGACTACTTCCTGTTTCTCTTGCTGACGCTTCAATCACCGTTTGAGCGGTGAACTCACCGCCTCATCTCACTTGACACGAATTCCGTGTTCCTGGAATTTCGCGCCGTGAAAAACATCACCATCACCATGCCCGACGACCTCGCCCGCAAGGTCCGCATCCTCGCTGCCGAGGCCGACACCAGCATGTCGCAATACCTCTGCCGTCTCGTCGAAGAAAAGGCGGCGGCCGGCGATGCCTACCAGGCGGCGATGGAACGTTTCTTGAGCAGAAAGCGCGGGGGCATCCGCACCGCTGGCGGGCCTTTGCCCAGCCGCGAATCACTTTACGACCGGGATGTTCTTCGTTGACACCAACATCCTCGTCTATCTCCACGATTCCAAAGAGCCGGAGAAACAGAAGCGCGCCACGGAGATCATGGAGACTCTGTGGCGGCAGGCATCCGGTTGCCTGAGTTCTCAGGTTCTCGTGGAGTTCTACGCGGTCGCCACCCGCAAGTTGAAGCCCGGACTGGCTCCGGAAATCGCCAGACAGGAGATCCGGGATCTGATGGGCTGGGCGCCGCAGCCCCCGTCGGCAGAGCTTCTCGAACGAGCCTGGCGCCTCGAAGACCGCTACGGGCTCTCTTGGTGGGACAGCCTCATCGCCGCCGCAGCCCTCGCCCAAAATTGCCGCATGCTCCTCTCCGAAGACCTCCAGGACGGCCTCGAAATCGACGGCCTCCGCATCGTCAACCCATTCACCAACACCTTCGACCCCGCAATGCTGACCCACTATTAATTCTCGATCCAAGGCGCCGCGTCCCGCTACAATCCATTTACGACGAGTGGGTTAGACCCGTGACCATGTCCGTCACGCCTTATCTGTGTTGGGGGGCATTCTCCACCTCGCTCCTCACCGTTTCACATGCCACACCCCCCGACCAGCCTCCTCTCCGTGGAAGGTCTGACCGTCGATTTCGATCCCGGCATGAAGGGAGGCCAGTTCTCGCGGATCCCTCTGCCTGGACGGGGTCGCTTGGCGCACTCGAGGCCGCGCGAGCCCACCTTCGAATCGATTGCATCGAAGGAGTTGTGTCGCGGTCCCAGCTCGCGGACGAACCCTTTGCCGCGGTTCTGGCAAGTGATCAATCCGGCGAACGCCACGACGCGCGCCAAATGCGAATATTCTGCGACCGAAGTTTTTCACTCTACATCGAGGACACGGATCGTCTGCCCGGGATCACCTGCGCCAGTGGCGACTATTCTTTGGCCGACATCCAGATCCTGTCTTTCGGCCCTGGAAAGCCCTTGTGCCTGGGCGAGGGAGGCGCGCTGCTGACTCGCGACCGCAGCCTCTTCGAGCAAGCGATGATCCTAAGCCAGCACCCAGAACGCTTGACCCGATGCGGGGTCGAGGGATCACGGCTTCCCCTCCTCAATGGCCGAATTCACCCACTCTCGGCCTTGATCGGATCATACCTCTTGGGAGCGGCGAGCGAGCGGAGCGGGAATCTGCTGGCGTCACCTACGGCAGAACTCCGACGAGATCATGGCAACCTCTGACAACGAGACGTGCGAGGCAGATTAGAAACCAAATTGACAGCCTCTCCGGCATACAGTTTTGTCGATGTATGAAAACAATCACAGTCAATGTATCCGAGCCTGTTTACCAAGATTTCCGGCAGTTCGCACGCAAGATGGACCGGAAGACATCCGAGCTGATCCGGGAAGCGATGGAACTTTACCGCCAGCAGCACATCCGCCGGCAGACCACTCTGCAAGACCGGCGTCCGGCCAGTGTGGGCGGGCCGATTCAGCCCATCACCGGCGACGACGATATCCTGGGGGAACTGCTCCATGACCCACGGGATTGACACGGATTTCCTCGTAGCAGCGGAGATCCGGGATCATCCCTTTCACCGTCAAGCCGACGCCCTGCTCCAAACCCTCCTGGCGAACGGAGACGATCTGGCCGTGGCGCCTCAGACCCTGGCCGAGTTCATCCACATTGTCACGGATGAAAGACGAATGCCGAAGCCGCTGACGATGGCCGAAGCCGTCGCCCGGGCGGAACATTGGTGGCAAGCCAAAGAGGTTGTCCGGGTGTTTCCGAACGAGCAGGCGATCGCGGATCTTCTCGCCTGGCTGACACGCCTCAAATTGGGCCGCAAGCGCCTCCTGGACACCTTGCTGGCCGCGACATTCCTGCACGCCGGAGTGAAGCGGCTCATCACCAATAATGACCGCGATTTCAAGGTGCTGGGATGTTTCGAGATCGTCGGCTTCCGGCCGTGAAACCGGGCTCGAGCATCTGGTCGAGGCGGTCGCCATGGCGAAGGCGGAGGGGAATTGCTGATTTTGGATTTCTGATGGGAGTGAGTGCGACAAAACATACCGCTTTTACGCGTGAAGAAGCGCTACATCCCGTGCGACGGTCAGGAACGGAAGCGATCCGAGGAGCGTCTTGGTTGACAAACGGCGGTGATTTCGCCATTGTGCGGCTCTAAATGGAATTTTTGCCGCGATTTTTCAATCCTGGGCCGGATCATTTTTTTCTGCTCGGGCCTCGCGGGACGGGGAAGACGCTCTGGACACAACACCGGTTTGCCGACGCGCTGAGGATCGATCTGCTCGATCCCTCCGTGCATCGCGAGTTCGCCGCTCGCCCGGAGCGCTTGCGGGAAGTGGTCGAGGGGAATCCGGGCCGTCCGCAAGTGGTGGTGGATGAGGTCCAGAAGCTGCCGGAGCTGCTGGAAGTGGTGCATCTGCTCATCGAACAGAAGACGGGGCAGCAGTTCGTTCTGACCGGGTCCAGCGCGCGGAAGCTGCGCCGGGAGGGGGTGAACTTGCTCGGCGGCCGGGCCGCGAATTATCATCTTCATCCCTACATGGCTGCGGAACTCGGGGAGCGTTTCGATCTGCCGGCCGCGCTCCGGCAGGGATTGCTGCCGGTGGTTTGGGCGGCGCACGAGCCGGTGACGGTGCTGGATGCCTACAACGGACTTTACTTGCGGGAGGAAGTGCAGATGGAAGGCTTGGTGCGGAGCATCGGCTCGTTCGCCCGGTTCCTGGAAGCGATGAGTTTTTCCCATGGCGCGGTGCTCAACCTGAGCAACGTGTCGCGCGAGTGTCAGGTCAGCCGCAAGACGGTGGAAGGCTATGTCGAGATTCTGGAAGACCTGCTGCTCGGCTTCCGGCTTCCGGTTTTTTCCCGGCGGGCAAAACGTGCCCTGGCCGCCCATCCGAAGTTCTACTATTTCGATGCCGGCGTGTTTCGCGCGAATCGCCCCGCCGGACCGCTCGACGCCCCCGAGGAAATCGATGGGGCGGCGCTGGAAGGGCTAGTCGCCCAGCACCTCGCCGCGTGGTGCGGCTACTCGGCGGGCAATCACCGGCTCCATTTCTGGCTCACGCGCTCTCAGGTCGAAGTGGATTTCGTAATCTACGGGGAGTCCGGTCTTCATGCGGTCGAGGTGAAGAACTCCGGCAAAGTGCGTCCCGAGGATTTGCGGGCGCTGGGGAGCTTCGGGGAGGACTACCCGGAAAGCCGGCGGTTCCTGCTCTATCGCGGAAAGGAGCGGCTGCTGCGGAACGGCATTCTCTGTCTGCCGTGCGAAGAATTTCTTCGGAGTCTCGTCCCCGGAAAGGAGATCGCACCGTGAACGAAGATCCAATCCTCAATTTCTACCCCGGCGATGGCGCCGACGAACGGGGGGGAGGGCACTCTGGCAGGTCATCCAAATGCCGGATCGCTGAAGCGATTCTGGCCGCCCCCGGACGATCATGGCTTGGCGAACCAGGGGTTATTCGGCGCTCGATGTCCCAAGCCAGTTCGAGGAGGCCGGCGGAGGAAGGCATTGCATCCGGTATTGTCCAGCGATGCCTTGTGGGCGGAAGTGAGTGAGAGACGGAAAGCTGAAATTTCATCTGGGGCTCCAGGGCGTCGCGAAAGACAGAACCATTCCCATCCTGAAGCGATCGTCCTGGGTTCGGGCTGCTACCCCGCATTTCTCACACTGTTTCTGCGGCGGCGCCGCCCCCCGGGCCTACTCAAGATCCAGGATCAGAACTCCTGATCTCAGGGCATTTGGATAAGCCGCCAATCAGGGAACGGGAAAGGAAGGGGAGACGTTGAGGGTCACTGGTGTAGCGGAACTCGTGAGAGTTCTGAAGTCCTGGCGGTCACTCCTTCATCAGAAGGGCGGGTTGGAGGGGGTTCAGCCAGTGTAAATCGCCCGGGCCGGATCCTGCCGGCGCGCGAGGTCAGGAGAATTAGGGCGGCGAATCCGCCGCAAATCTTATTGCGACTGCGTCTCGTTTGCAATAAGAGGGAGCGTCCGCCCCGCTACGATGCATGGGTCCTTCTTCAACCGCGTCACGAACACGCCTCCACCCTTTGCTCTGATTCAGTTCCATCCAGGCTCTCCGTCACAATCGTCCACCCCTCTCATACCCAACCCCAGCCCGAACCACGGCTGCGAAATCCTCCTCAATGCCGTCGGCACAGCTTCCTGGCGACCCCTCTTGCCCGCAGCCCAACCCCTCCCGATCCGCCCCTCCTCCATCAGCGCCCGCTGGTGCTCCATTCCCACCGCCCTGTCCAGAACCCCTGGCCAACGCCACCAATACTGGCTCCTCTGGGTCGACCAAGACTGGCTGCGTCAATTCACGCCGGTCCAGCAGGATCGCCTGCACCCTTTCTGGAACCTCGGATCCAGCACTCCACTCGCACCCCACCTTCCCGCCGGCTTGGGCCCTCTCGAACAGCAGGACCGCGACTTTGCTCGAAGCCTCGCTCATCCCCCGGTCATCGCCGAACTCTGCCCCATCTGGCTCCAAGCCCAGGTTACCCTCTTTCTCACCCGCCTGATGAGCCGCTGCCCAGTCGCGCCTCATCAGGCGCCCTCCAGTGAGCGCCAGCACCAGGTCGTCGCCCAACGCCTCGAGAAAGCCGTCGCCTACCTGGAAGCGCATCTCGATGAACCGCTCGATCTCCCATCCCTAGCCCGTCACGTGGGATGCAGCCATTTCTACCTCAGCCGCCTCTTTTCCGAACACAAAGGCCAAACCCTCCGCCAATACCTTCGCGCGCTCCGCATCGACCGCGCCGCAGCCCTGCTGTCCACAGGACGATACAACGTCACAGAAGCCGCTGTGGAAGTCGGATACCGCAGCCTGAGTCACTTCACGAAAGCGTTCCTTTCCAAGAAGGGATGCTTGCCGAGAGACTTTCACGGCTGAATCGCAGCAGTCCGCATTACAAAACCTCTCAACACCACCGTCCATGCCACAGCCAGTCCCCATCCCAAGGCGAAACCGGCGAGGACATCGCTCAGCCAGTGCGCTCCTTGATAAACCCGCAACAGACTGAACAGCGCCGCTGCTCCAGCGAGCGCCCCGCAGATGGCGCGCCCAGCCCTCAGCAACGGGATCAACCCGGTCACTCCTCCCCAAAGCGCCGCGTTGCATGAGGGGAAACTGGGCCCTGTCCATTCCCGTCCTCCGGTTCGCACTGCTTCGAGCCGCTGCCCCGGCCTCAGCCGGCCGATGGCGTCCTTAAACTCCGAGCACAGCAACACCAGCACAAGCAAAAAAAGCAGTACGGCCAATCCCGTCGCCACCCGCACCTTCATACAGCCCGGAGCCGCACGCCACAGGATCCCGGCGATCGCCACCGTGAAAATGGGAACCGGCAACGTCTCCACAGCCCAATCCAGCCACGGCAGCTCCCCCGCGTGATTGAGGGCGCGGAACACGCCGGCTTCGATGTCCTCCAAACTCATTCCACCCACGGCCGGGCCTGCTTGATGATCAGCGCGCCGCCCTCAGTTACCTTGAACTCGATCTCCATCGCGAAGCGCGCGGACGGAGTCCCCGTCCATTCCCGGAATCGCGCCGTGATCTCCTCCAGCATTTCCGCCAACTCGACTCGCTGATCCTCATCCAACAGCTCGGTCCCCTCTTCCGCTAAAGACGAACTGCGCATCTTCACAGCACTCCACGTCTCTCCGTCCGGAGCCGGAACCATCAACCATTCCTCGGGCACTGCATCCGGACTCGGATTGGTCACCAAGTCCTCCCCGAGCTGAACGTTGATTGTGTAGCCAGGCGCTCCCGAAACGTAGAGGTTGGATGCCACAGCCACTCCGTTCCCTTGTTCGTCGTCGAAATTCGGATGCACGAGCACTCCCATCTTCGCTGTAGCGTGGTCGATGCGATAGAACTCCCGCTCTTCCACGGCTCGTTGAGTCCACAGGCTCGCCCACACTTTTTGGACGGACCCGATCAACCGGCCTTCGCCGGGCCGGTGCGTGTTCGATTCGTAGAGCCCCGCACCGTTGAAATCCTGAAGGTCCTCGTTGTTCGTGCTCGAACGGCACCGCAGGCCTTGTCCCTCGGCAAACATGGTCCGCGCCAGTTCGAGTTCCTCCGCCATCCACGCGGGCGCCGGCGACCGCTCGATGCGTCTCCGAAGATCCTTCAAAGCTTGCTCGCCATCCTCGACAGACCCTTCCCGAACCCTTACAAGGGCCCGTTCCACATCATCTTCGAGGCTGTTGGCCGCTAGGAACAAATCATACCAAGAGAAAGGGATCGCGAATCCTCCCGCGACAGTTCTTCCGGGAAACATCCGGAAAAGCTCGCCCAGGTTCGCCGCTTTCGCGCCCACTCGCAGCCGGTCGCCGTAGGCGGCTTCGTCCAACCCCAAGATCTCCGTCGTCGACACGTCGAACGGAAGCTGCATCGGATGCGCAGGGCGAAGCTGTTCCCACCATACCTCCGCCGCTTCCAAGTCCGCGGCTTCAACCCGCAAGCCCGCAGGGGCGACTTCGATGCGAACCAACTCTCCCAGCAGCCCTCGGAGTTCAGGATCATCCGAAGCCCGCCGCAAGTAGGCGTTCGGAGTGCCGTTCTGCTTCGCTTTGAGATTGATGTGCGAAAGCGGCGTTTGGGGACTCTCCGTGATCACGCCTGCCAAGCGTCCCGTCTCGTTCGGAATCGATCGAAACACGACGACGTCCCGGGTCCCGAATCCGCTCACCGATCCGCCCTGATGCACGCGAAGCCACCCATAGGCAACCCCCGTGTTCAACGCCGCGTAGCCCACTTGAGCATACAGTTCGCCATCGCCGGCCACCCGGATCTCCGAGGCTTCGTAGAGCGCCTTCTCTTTCTCATAGAGTTCCATCTGCAACGGACCGCTCGGATGGTAAGCGATCGGCACGAAGATGCCGGGCGCCGTGAGCCTTACGATCTGAAAAACCCTCCCCATAAGATCCGCCGGCACGGGATCGTTGGGCAAAGTCTCCAATACGAGAATTCCGGGCTCGCCCGAGGAGTCCCTATAATCCGGCCGGTACACCAAGCTGCCCGCAAAGTACTTTCGAGGCCGCGCGCCGGCATAGGCAAAGCGGGCGAAATCGTCGATCCCCAATACGCTGCCGGCAAACGCGATGTGGCTCGGATAGTCTTGCGTGTTCATGTACCAGATCCCAGCGCGCGGAGCGTCCAATCCGGACACAATGAACTTGACCTCGCGGTAGTTCGTCTCCGGGCGCGCTGGATCACCATGGGCAAGCCGCAGATACTCTCCAAGATCTCCCAGCTCCAGCGCCCCGTTCCCCCATTGCACCGGCGCAGCCGGGTTGAGCGGCGACGGATCCTCCAGATCCGCAACATCATCGCCGTCTGCGTCTGTGAATTCGCCGGCGCGTATCACCCTGCAACGATAGATCCTGCCCGCTCTCAGGGGAAAGGGGTCCTCCAAAACGGCATCGTGTCCGTCCTCGAACCTCGCGGTATTCAGAGGCGTCCAGTGGCGTGCTCCCGGCCCAAAACGCTCAAGAATCGTCATTGCCGCGTCCTCCCACCCCGGAGACACCAAACAGCGGAATCGCCCGTTCGGCCATGCGGAGGCCGATAGCACGGAACCGGGCTCGTCTCCGGCCCAAACCAAACCGGCCAGAGTGAGCCCGGAAAGGCAGGCAAGCAAGCCCGCAACACATTTATACGAATGCATGAACGATCTCTCGGCTCAGAAAGCAACCCGGCTCGCCGCGCCTTGCTCTTCATTAGCGCCACTATGCCAAATGAACCCGCTTTCACAATGCGCCATCAGCCAATGACAAGCCGCAGCGAGCAGAGAACAGCTCCATTCGCTAGAACAAGGCCCATGCAAGATTCGTCCCCATACGCCTTCTCCAGCCGCCGCCGCTCGCAAGCATCACCCCGCCTGACGGCGCTCATCCTCGTGGGCCTGACGGCCTGCTCCCACGCTGCACTCACTGGTTTTCAGAGCCCCGTGGGCTGGAAGCGAAACGATCCCGGCAGCGCTTGGCTCAGCGCCGATCAGTTCACGGGAATCAGCGGCTCGGCTGCGGATATGTCAGGCCCTTCCTCTTCCGGCGGCGTCAGCGCGCCCCGTCTCGAAATCATCACGCCGGATACCGATGCCTTCGGCCCTCTGCTCCTCGGAGCTCCGTCAGACAACCGCATCTACACTGGCGACGAAGCGGTCGTTCTCTCCCTAGCCGGCAACAGCGCCTTCGCCATCAATTCCGCGCTCCTCCAAGTCCGCGAGATCGGAGGACCAAACGGCTTCGACACCATCACGCTGGCAGGATTCTCGCCGGGCAAGACATCCTCGACGGAGGATCAGACCGGAGGCCGCCTATGGCGCTACGAATGGAGCCCAACAGATCTGCGCGGGGGATTAAGCGCCGGAGACTTCGAGTTCCATCTGAGCGAGAAAGCAATCGGCCATCTCTCCGTTGACAGCGTAGTCGCCGACGTCTCAGAATTCGCCATCCCAGAACCTTCCACGATGCTCTTGCTGAGCGTAGCCGCGCTCACCGCCTTGAGCCTGGACCGTCGCCGCAGGCGGGCTCAGAGCACGAACGCGGTCACCTCCGTCATTCTGTTCTCCGTGTTCTCCCTCGCAGGATTTTTCGCGTGCCTGCCCACTCAGAGCCACGCACAATCGGCTGCGTTCGGCGAATTCTATGTTCCGGCTTGGCGCTCCGATCCCGATGCCCGTTTCAGCTATTGGGTTGGTTTCAGCGCGCCGTATCTCCAACCCAACTTCCCGCGATCTTCCAACGTCGACAGCGCGGGGAATCCTTCGAACTACAATGACAACGCCGCCCTCATTCAGGACGCGGACCCAGAGGCCTTCATCACGGGGTCGGCATCCATTTACAGTCACAGCGGCGTTACCAGTTTCCGCATCGACTACACCCACGACAGCGCCGCACCGGTGACGCGCGTCATCTGTCAGACCTTGACTGGCGGAGCCCGAATAGACCTCGATAGAATCTGGCTTGAGTACGAAACAAACGACGGAACAGTTCAACTCCATCCGGAACACCGCATGATTGACAATCCCGGCAGCGGAGCTTTCCTCGACCGCATTGCCGCAGGATTCGAATGGAACCTCTCAGGGCGCGACGTCGCCGGCCTCCGCATCCGCATTCAAGCTCCCGGCCGCTTCATGCCCCTGTATCAAGTGCAGTTGGACGTCGCCGTTCTGCCGCTCGGCGCTCCCGATCTCGGCCGTGTCATTCGCGACGATGCTCTCCCCGTTCCTCTCAACAGCAAGGCCGGCGCCATACACTGGGAAAAGGTCTCCGGAACCGGGGACGCCCGCTTTTTCCGTCCGGGAGACCAGGCAACGTTGCGCGCCGAGCCGAGTTCCGGTTTCGCATTTGTGCGATGGGGCGGGGGCGTCAGCGGATCGGAGCCCGTCATCAACCTGACATTCCCAGACGACGATCTGCACGCTATTGCATACTTCCGGCCTGTCGATTACGCTGCTTGGAGAAGGGCCATGTTCGATCCCACCTCCAGGGAGCAGGGCATCCCGGAAGACGACATCAATGATCTCGTGAGCGGTCTGGACGCCGACCCGGATGGAGACGGCATTCCCAACCGCAGCGAATACGCCTTCGCCGGCAATCCCTACCTCCAAGATCCGGAAATCCTTCCCCAATGCGTTCTCGCCGGAGCACAAGGCGCACGCTCACCCCACCTCCTCGTCCGGCGCTGGCCGTCGGCGAACGCCGCATTCTTCGACCATCACATCCTTGTGGAAACGTCTACTGATCTGCTGCACTGGCAAGAACACCACGTCAATCCCGCCGAGTCAACGCTTCCCTTGAACAATGCAGCCAACGGAGCCGAAACGGCGCTCTTTCCCATCAACCAACCAAACCAAACCTCCATGTTCGCCCGTGGCCGCGTGATCCTCGATTTCAACAACTCCAGCGATACGTCTCAACCATGAAAGCCATCCTCAGCGCCGCGAAACCGGCGGCCGTCGCCGCGATCCTTCTCCCCGCATTCCCCTCGGCATCATTCGCCGGTGAAGCCTCCGGATACGAAACCGACCGTACGGCGATTCTCCGTATGGCCGGAGACTTCCGCATTACGTTCCAATTCTTCGAAACGGCCACGGTCAAGCCAGATTACGAACTCCGCCCGCCCTTTCGCCAGGAAGCCATGGAAAGCGTGCGCGTCGTCGTCGACCAGCCCGGCCGCATCGTTCTCCAACATCTCCTCATCACCGGTGAGGACGAGGTTATAAAGCACTGGCGCCAGGACTGGCGGTATGAAGACCGCACTCTCTTCGAGTTCGACGGCGACCATCGTTGGATGCCGCGGACCCTCACCGAAACCGAAGCCAAGGGCGCCTGGTCACAGCGCGTGACCAGCGTCGACGACAGCCCTCGCTATGAGGGATTCGGGAAGTGGACGCATCACGGAAATCTTTCCTCTTGGACCTCCAACCCGACCCGCCGCCCCCTGCCCCGGCGCGAGATCAAGACCAGGGACGACTATGATGTGCTCATCGGCGTCAACCGCCACACGATCACAGCCGATGGCTGGGTTCACGAGCAAGACAACTACAAACAGGTCGACGCCGCCGGCGAGCCTGTGGTGCTCTGCCGCGAAGCGGGCTTCAATCGCTACCAGAGCGCCAGCTCAGAGGACTTCCAGAAGGCGGAGGCCTACTGGAGCCAAGTGGCCCCCTGGTGGGATCTCGTCAACGCCGCCTGGGACGAACTCGACGCGCAGGGCCGCGGCTTTCAAATCGTGAAACCCCCAACAGCCGCTGTCAGCCTTTCACGGTGGCTGTTCTCACAAGAAACGAATCCTCACGAGGTCGCCGCCCCAGCCGCTTTGCGAGAACGCCTCATCGAGTCCGGCTACGTCGTTCCCTCCACACCATAGCGGCGGATTGTGCCTCCAAGGTCGCCGACGCCGACGGCGACGTGATCTTGGACGGCGAAGAAGTCGCACACGGGACTGATCCCCTCAATCCTGCATCGCCCAGCCCCGAAACTCCAGCGCGCATTCTTTCTCTCGAACGGAACGGCGCAGGCGGCATCGAGATCCGATGGACCGGCCGCTCAGAGCGTTCCTACGTGCTCGAAGAATCTGTTAGCATGGAGCCTGACGCGTGGACGGAAACCGCAACCCTGAACTCCACTGGTCAAACCAGTTCGTTCACCGTTCCGCATCCGCTTCCCACACCTCCGCGCCGCTTCTTCCGGTTGCGGAGACGCCCCACTGCGTGCGCACGGTTTCCTCCGCCAGCGGACCGGACTTCACCGCGCGGAGAAACTCCTCCTGCACGTTCATCGCCTTGCCCAGTGCCGTGCTGTCGGCGAGGCGGGCGGCTTCGGCTCCTTTCACGTATCC
>JBGTBW010000189.1:0-2222 GCA_041749135.1 Verrucomicrobiales bacterium | reverse complement strand
GTGGCGCGGGCACTCCTGCCCGCGAACTCTTCAGGTTCCATCGGCGGACAGGAGTGTCCGCCCCACAAGTAGGGCGTCATTTGCCGAGAGGCGTTCTCGCTTCGGCTCAGCGATTTTCCTCCCTGTCCATGATCTCCCTCGATAGGTCAGGAGTTCTGAACCTGTTGAATCGTGGCGACTTGGCTGGGGATGGTTTCGGTGACCCCGGCGCTGCTCCACGAGCCGACGGTCAGATCGTCGCTCCATTGGATGGAGAAGGTCGTGACGACGATCGCCGCGATGCCGCGAGGGTAGGTGCATCTGAATTCGGCGGGAAGGCCATGCTTTGAGGGCGTGTTGATTTATTCTGCAACACCGCGTCGCGCGCCGTCAGAGCGGGGCGAAAGGATCACTCCGCGAGCCGGCCAACTGCGCGACCCTTCGGGCATAACTTGTTGAAAGCGTTGGCTTTGTTGCTCGTCGGCCACGAATTTCAATTCGCTCCCTCCTCGCGCCGTGCCAACCCTTCCACCAAGTCCCGCGCGGCATCACGGAATAAATCGACACGCCCTTGAGGGGGCTCAACCGCTCTTGGCGACTTAGAAGACTCCCTTGATCTCACCGGTCAGAATCTTGGCAACCAGTTTGAAGCCGGCTTTTTGGAGGGTCCGGTGGGAGGGGAAATTCGTGGGGCTGGAACGGGCAGCGGGAAGGGCGCCGAGCAGGTGGGCCTGGCGCTTGATCTCCTGGACGAGATAACCGCCGAAGCCGCGCCGGCGGAAGGGTCCGTCGATCTCCATGGCGAGGTCGGCGTAGGGAACGTTATAATGGAAGAGAAGTCCGCCTTTGCCGATGGGCATTCCGTCGAACTCGAGGGTCCACTCACAGGTTCCGGCGCGGTGACGGATGGCGGCGGCGGTCTGGCGCTCGGAGGTCTGGCGCCGGAGGACAGCGCCGTTGGCCGGAAGTGAGGTGGCGCCAGCGTCGGCAAAGACGATGGCGTCGGGTGCAAGGTCCCGGCCGCAGGCCGCGAGAAGTTCGGAGGCGAGCGGGAGATTGGTTTGGATCTCGAGGGAATCAGCCGCGGAGACGGTGAGGAAAGTGTCCAGGAGTGGACGAAAGTGGCTGCGATATGGCGGCTGGAGGTAGAAATCGAAAAGGGTTCGCCTGGACTTCCAAGGGCCGCCCACGGCGATCGCAGCGAAGCCGGCAGGAACACCGTCGACGCCGAGGAGATAGGGAACGGTCCAGCCCGGGCGCTCGTGAAGGGAATCGTGCACGATCTGACAATTCGACTCGGCACGGAACTGGTCGCGGAGTGAGCCGATGGCGGCCAAATTTGCTTCATTAGTCGAGAAAGTGGACACGATGCGGGTTAGGTGCAGTTTGTCGCCGTGGGGCTGGGTGAACTCTTGCCGGGGCGAACGGGATTGGAGGGCTTTGGCGGACGGCTGGCGGCGATTGCGCGTGTCGCCTCGATCATCTGTTCGAGAATGCGGAGCTTTTCGCCGACGGGCAGCCCGGCCAGTTCCTTGCGCCTGGCGCGTTTGCTTTCGATAATACGTTGCATGAGATCCGTCATGGCTGTGGATAATCCTCCTGGAACTTCCGCCACTTCTCAAGCAGACCGTGGCGGCCCAAAATGGCCTCGAACTTTTTAGCATCGAGCGCGCCCTGCTCGATGAATCGTGAAACGCGGTCGTGGTCCCTGGCGCGTCCGACTTGAAGGCAGATGGCCGCGAGGTGTTCCGAAGTGAAAACGCGGGTGGCGACGCCATTCGCGTCGCGCTCGACGGCCCCTGCGAGCGCTTCTTCGACCAGCGGCGTCCGTGGCGGGACGAACTCGACGGGCCAGCCTTCGATGATGATGTGCTGCCCATGCACCGCGAAACCCCGGGCGAGCAGGTAATCGTAGATGGGGCCGAGCGTGGGGAGTTTCCCGCCCGGCGATTTGGGGAGCATAACAAAAACGTCAACATACTTCGTCATGATGGGCTCCAGCCAAAAGATCGAACCGATGGCCCCGCCGATCGCGTAGCGGTCAATGACGCCATCGGCTTCCATCTGTTTGATGAGGGCGAAGGTTTTCTCCATCGGCGGAAGCTCAGAACTCCTGATCTCGAGGAATTTGGATGAGCCGGAAAACTATGTGGCGCGGGCACTCCTGCCCGCGAACTTTCTAGGCTCACTCGGCGGACAAGAGTGTCCGCCCCACAAATCGCCCCACAAATAGAGTGTCATTC
>JBGTBW010000188.1:0-2952 GCA_041749135.1 Verrucomicrobiales bacterium | reverse complement strand
GCCGGCCTGGCGAGTGAGTTCCGCGAAACCCGCCGATGCGCCATGGATGAAGCCCAGCCTTCACCGAAGGCGAACGTCACCGTATTTATGCTCATGACGACTAAGGCGTGGGATCCTGCAAACCTTAGAATCCCCGCTCTTGGGAGCGAACACATGGGGATCAACGAAACAGGATGGCAGCAGTCCAAGTGCCGCGGCTTGATCCTCCACTGCACCGGGTGCGCCCGGGCGAATCGCAGAACTTTCCTGGACTGACGGCTCATCAGAATTCCCCGACGTCAGGAGTTCTGTGCCTATGCGCCGCCGGGGCCTGGGCGGGCAGGTTTGAAGGGGAACGGAGGCGACGTCGCCGGTTTCGCGCCGGATCCAGAGTTTCACGCGGCCGGTCACTGTGCCTTCGCCAACGACGGCGCTCTGCCCCTTGAGACAGGGCGGCGATCCTCGCCGCAGTCCAAGAGCCTCCGGCGAGAGATGAACCCATTCAACGCCCATTCGCTGTCTGTCGGCGCCTAGGCCGTGGAACGGGTGAACCGGGGTGGAGGCCGGTGTTTCCTGATCGGTGTTCCTGGGGTAGAGTGGCCTCATGCGGTGTTCGCTCGCGATTGCGCGAATCGGCGGTTTTGCGAGCTTGTTGCTTGCCTTCGGCTGCCGTACAGATGCTCCACCGGTGATGAACGGCGATAGCTTCCAGGCGGCGCGCGAAGAGATGGTCGTCCGGCAATTGCGAAGTCCGGGGCGTGATATACGGGATGAGAAGGTCCTCGAAGCGATGCGGCGCACGCCGCGTCACCGTTTTGTTCCCGAGGCGCATCAGGATCTCGCCTATGCCGATTCTCCGCTTCCGATCGGCCACGGACAAACCATCTCCCAGCCCTACATCGTCGCTTTGATGACGGAGCAGTTGCGTCCGGATCCGGAGGACAAGGTCCTCGAGATCGGGACCGGCTCCGGATATCAGGCGGCGGTGTTGGCGGGACTCGTTCGGGAAGTTTACAGCATCGAGATCGTGCCGGAACTGGCTGAGCGCGCGAGAAAGGCGCTGGAGGACTTGGGTTACGAGAACGTCCACGTGCGGAGCGGAGACGGATACCTCGGATGGGAGGAAGCGGCTCCCTTCGACGCCATCATCGTGACCTGTGCGCCCGATCACGTGCCCCCGGCGCTGGCGGCGCAGTTGGCGGAAGGGGGCCGGATGATGATACCGGTGGGGCCGGACGGCGGTGTGCAGGAGCTTTACCTGCTGACCAAGATTGCTGGGCAGCTCGATCGGCGGGCCGTGTTGCCGGTGCGTTTTGTGCCGATGACAGGAACGTCGGAGACGGCTCCGCAGCGCGCGGCGGACGGCAGGTGAAGGCGGGGAAGGCCGGAGTTGGAGACGGGGGAAGGACGGTGGGCCGGGGGATCGGCTTGTCTGCGGCCGTGGCCATCGTTGTCGGCAACATGGTGGGGACAGGCGCCTTCACCAGTCTCGGATTTCAACTCGAAGGCGTCTCTAGCTCTTGGGTAATCCTTTTGCTCTGGACTTTGGGCGGCGCGGTGGCGCTGTGCGGAGCGCTCAGTTATGCGGAGCTGGCCTCCGTCTACCCGAGGTCAGGCGGCGAGTACCATTTTCTCGGCCGGGTTTTTCATCCGATGGCGGGCTTTATGGCCGGATGGGTGTCGGTAACGGTCGGATTCGCGGCTCCGGTAGCGCTGTCGGCCATGGCCTTTGGAAGTTATGCCGGCGGGGCTTGGGAAGGATTCGCCGCGAGCTTTGCGGGCCAAGCGGCGAGTGTGCAGGAAGATGGAGGCTTGGCCTCGCGGCTGGCCTTCGGGGTGGTCTTCTTCGCCACAGCGCTCCACAGCTTGAGCGTGCGGCTGGGCAGCGCCTTTCAGATTGCGGCGACGGCATTGAAGGTGATGTTGGTGGCGGGACTAACCGCAGCGGGGTTGCTTTGGGGCAGCCAGCCGCTGCGGGTGTTGCCCCAATGGGACGACGCTGCTGAAGTCTGGTCCGTCCCCTTCGCCGTCAGCCTCGTCTACGTCATGTATGCTTACGCTGGTTGGAATGCCGCCTGTTATGTCGCCGGAGAGTTTCGTGATGCGCGGAGAACCGTGGTGCGGGGATTGGTGACCGGAACCGTGCTGGTGACCGTGCTCTACGTGTTGCTCCACGCCGCCATGATGCGCAGTGCGCCCCGCGAAATATTGCGTGGAGAACTGAACGTGGCGGCCGTGGCGGCTGGACATTTGTTGGGCCCGGCGGGAGGAACCTTCCTGGCTGCGCTGATCGGTCTGGGCCTGGTTTCATCGGTCAGCGCGATGACCTGGGCGGGACCGCGCGTTGCTCAAACCATGGGAGAGGACTACCCTGCCCTCCGGTTTCTGGCTCGGAAGACGCGCGGCGGCTCCCCTTGGGCGGCCCTGCTTCTTCAGACGGCGATCACCTTGGTGTTGATGACGACATCGACTTTCGAGCGAGTGCTGGTCTACACAGAGTTCGTCGTCCTGCTTTCCTCCGCGGCGACGGTGCTGGGCGTCTTCGTTTCACGCCGCCGCCATCGGGGCCTGGCGAGGCCTTACCGGCTTTGGGGTTATCCCTGGACTCCGGCCGTTTTTCTGGCGGTGAGCGGCTACATGCTCGTGTTCCTCGCGATAAACCGCCCGTGGGAAAGCATCACCGGGCTGATCACGCTGGCTGCTGGGGCCCTGATTTATGCCATCGCCAACCGGAGCAGTGCAAAACCGGGGTAGCCGGGGTAGCCCACATTTCTCATACTCTTCCTGCTGCGGCGCGCTACGCCCCATGGGGACAGCGTTGCGCTTAGCTCAGGCTCAGAACTCCTGATCTCGAGGAATTTGGATGAGCTGGAAGGGTATGTGGCGCGGGCACTCCTGCCCGCGAACTCTTCAGGTTCCATCGGCGGACAGGAGTGTCCGCCCCACAAGTAGGGCGTCATCTGCCGAGAGGCG
>JBGTBW010000187.1:0-1884 GCA_041749135.1 Verrucomicrobiales bacterium | reverse complement strand
GGATAGAACACACTCTGTTGCGGCAAGTTTGGCTTCTGGCAAGGCGCGAGGAGGGAGCATATCCCAAGGGGATCTGTGACTGACGAGCAACGCAGCCAGAAGCCAAAATCGCCGCAACCCTTCGGGCAAAGGGTCTTTTGGCCTTGGGCGTCGTTGCTCCTTCGTTACAGATCCCTACGGATATGCGCCTCACTCGCGCCTCGCCCCAGGCCAAAATCCCTCTTTGCAGAGTGTATTCTATCCTACGGTCTGGTCAGTATATCCTGCCAATGCTCCTCCGGATTCACCAGCGCACCCAATACAGCAATTGTAAACACAAAGAGAATCCCTCCACTCACGAATAATCCATACTCTCTCCAACCTAACAGCATTCCGAGACGTTCCAACCTAAAGAGAAATCGAAGACTTGGACTCACTTGGATATTCCCCGATTAGCGTGGGATGGTTTCCGAGGCTTGGGGGCACTTAAGGCCAGGTCTGGGGCGCCGGTCAAGGCAAAATCCGGCATAACTCAGATCGGGCAAGCCGACGGTCGATCTGCGTGATCCTCTCGCCTACGGCAATTCGGACTATCGCGTGCTGGAACTGGTCCGGGAGATTCAGTTTCTCTCGATGCACCCCGCGAACTGAACGCCGCGTAAGGCTCAGAACTCCTGACCTATCGAGGGAGATCATGGACAGGGAGGAAAATCGCTGCGCCGAAGCGAGACCGCCTCTCGGCAGATGACGCCCTACTTGTGGGGCGGACACTCCTGTCCGCCGATGGAACTTCAAGAGTTCGCGGGCAGGAGTGCCCGCGCCACATACCCTTCCAGCCCATCCAAATTCCTCGAGATCAGGAGTTCTGAGGCTGTCATTCGTCGATCACTTTTGGGCCTTCTCGATGCGCCTCCTCCAACTTTCCACTTCGGCTTTCGATGGATTCCCGCAGGAAGATAACGCGGCGTTCCCTCAGGCGCGCACGAGAACGCCGTTTCAGGAATCGGCTTTCAACGGGTTGTGCAATCGGAGTCCCTCGAAGCGGGCGAAGTCGGTGTCGTTGGTATGGAGGACGGCGTCGAATTCGACGGCGAGCGCCGCGATCTGCGCGCCGGTGGTGAGGTTGCCCGCCGTGCCGAGCCGTTCGAGGTGCAGCAGGACCTGATCGACGTGGTTTCCGGCGGGTTCGAGGATTTGTGCGGCGGGCTGTGCCAGCCAGGCACGCACGTGGGAGGCGGCTTCGGCGGGAGTCATCGCGTCGCTGAAGAGCCGGGCGTTGGTGGCGATGCGCACGAACCCGAAGACCACGACGGCGGGGAGACCAACGGGGTGGATCTCCGAAAGGCAGTTCTCCCACCACCGGGCTGCAGCCCGGTGGAACGGCGACCCCGCATCGTAGGCGTAAAGCAGCAGGTTCAAGTCGGGGATGATCATGGCTGGGCCCGTATCTGGAGGAAGGCCTCGACTTCGAGTTCGTCCGCCAATCGGTTGAACCCGGCAGGGTCGATGCCGGCCCGCAGCCCCATCGGTCTGGCCTTCACGCGGAACCTCTTCGGTTTCTCGAGGCCAAGCTTGGAGCCCAATCCGGCTCTCACAGCGTCGTTCAGGGTCTCCTTGAATGACTTGCGGGAACGGTGCATCGCGTCGCGGAGCATCCGTTCGACATCCTTGTCCAGCGTGACGGTGGTTCTCATTTGCGCATCATGATGCTGCAAATCCATGCTGTCAAGATGCAGGTCGTCGTCCCGTTGAGCACGCCCTGGACTCGGGGCAAGTTTGCCCTCAAATACCTAGGTTGCGGCGGAGCAACCACGGCAAACACATCTTCGCAAATACAAACACTCCGGACCCGAAGGCGACACCATTCAAAAAGTGTCCCATCCAATCGAGAATGTCATTTACTGA
>JBGTBW010000186.1:0-49187 GCA_041749135.1 Verrucomicrobiales bacterium | reverse complement strand
GGCCGCGCGCGGCGATGGCGGCTGGATTCGATCGCTCGGGCGATGCGTCGGCGGCGTCGGCGGGCGACGGCGGGTCCATCTCGTGCAGAGCGAGTGCGGGACGCGCTTGCGGCCACGCGGTGGCAAAGGTGATGGCAAAGGTCACCGGCAGCGCGACCAGCGCGAGAGAAGCCAGCACGTAACGAAGTTGGGCGGAGCGCTTGCGCAGGAGACCAAGCGCCACGGCCAGGACCGCGGTGATTGCGGCCCCCTGCCAGAGAAGATGCAGAAGCGACCAGCCAAGGGTCTCGATGAACGGTTGCATTTCAGTATCCATGACACGTTCGGGTTCGGCTTATTTGCCTTCCATTCCGTCGAGCAGCCGCCGGATCTCTTCGAGTTCCCGCTTGCTCGCCTTCTTCGCGCCGAGCGCCGCCACCATCAGCCTCGCCGCCGAGCCGCCGAAGGCGCGCTTCACCAGGTCGCCCGCCAGTTGGCGCTGTGTCTGCTCAGCCCGAATCGCCGGCTCATAGACATGGCTGCGGCGCGACTCGTCCCGCCGCACCAGCCCCTTGTCCGTCATCTTCTGCAGGATCTTCAGCGTCGTCGTGTAGACCGTCTGCTTGTCGCCGCTCAAAGTCTCGTGAATCTCCCGCACCGTGCTCGGGCCCCGCTCCCACAGGACTCCCAGCAGCTCCAGTTCCCCCTTGGTCGGTTTCGGTATCGCACGCTTCGCCATGATCACTCGTGATGGTTCCGATTCATGTCTACGACCGAAGTCGTCATTGTCAACGACTAAAGTCGTACTTTTCTAGTCTGGGCCTCCAATGCACGCAGTGTGCCGACGGAGAGCCCGCCGCCGTGCAAGCCAACGGTGTGCTGCGGGACATGGTGTGCCGCAGCCTGTTGCTCGAGTTACAGCGGGCGGGCTTGATTGAACTGCCAGGCAAGCGTCTATGGCGCTCGTCGCACTTGCGCTGGAAAGAATTGGGATCTCTCGATCATCAAGCGAAGGGGTTGAGGGGGGTGACGCCTTCGATGCCCAAGAAATCTTTCGCGTTCTCCGTGAGAATGATGGGGATGCTTTCGCGGATCATGAGGGCGGCAAGTTGCCGGTCGAAATAGCTCTGCCGGATCACGGCGCTCGCCACGCAGAGGTCGAGCGCAAGATGTGCGGTCTCCAGCGTCAGCGGCAGAACGGTCAAACCTCGCAGCCGGGACAAGGAAAGAATCTTTTTTCGCGCCAAGGCAGGGCTGTCCGGCGGCTGATTCTTGGGGCCGGTGAGGTTCGGATACATTTCGGCCAAATTCTGCACCGAAATGAACAGTTCGACCTCGGGGCTGCGCTGCAAGGCCAGCACCTGTCGCGCCGACTCGTGGCGAGGATCGGCCGCGAGTGTGGCGTAAATGAGCACGTTGGTATCCACGAGCACGCGGCCTGACAGCCCATCAACGCTCATAGGTTTCTTCCCGGCTGAATCCGCCTTCAAAGCGTCCCTCGGACGTCACAATCTCATCGTCCGGACCCCTGCGTTTTTGCAAAAACGCTTCCAAGGCCATTTCAATGATCTGACTCCGGGGCCGGCGTTCCTCCAGGCCGAACCGCTTTAAGTCCTCCAAGAGTTTGTCGTCGATTGTAGCACTGATGTGTGATTTCATGGCATGAACATGCTACGATTGCGGAGGGTTGTCAAAGAAATGACAACAGCGGCCGGCCCGGTTGCCGACCTGCTCATGGACCTCCAGCAGCGCGGCTTGCTCGAAGACACCCTGGTCTGGTGGGGCGGCGAATTTGGGCGCGCCCCGTATGCCAAAAAAAACGGCGCCGGCCGCGACCATAACCCGGCAGGCTTCACCATCTGGCTTGCCGGCGCAGGCGTGAATCCTGGATTTGCCCTCGGTGACAGCGATGAGTTCGGCGGTGAGGTGGCCGATCGCCCGGTCCTGAGGGCTGAAAGCCCGAGATAACCGCAGAGGGGAAAAATGAGGCGAAGAGGTCGCTGATAAGCCCTCTCATGACTGACGCCGGAACGCTCATCAGTTACCCCGAATCCTTAGTTGGCCAGTCTCCGCTTGGCTTTGCCCACGGCCTTCCGTTTCGCGGCAACCCTCTTCGCAGTCGCACGGCGGAGGGTAGCAGCCTTGGCCGGAGGCTCTCCGACGACGGAGCAGTACTCTTCCGGGGTCAGCACGCTGAACCGGAGAATGCGCTGCTGCTCGGCTTCCGAAAGCTTTCCGTCGATGGCCGCGAGCACCTTGCTGATGCGCTCGGGTGGCCGCAGGTTTTTCCACGCGGGCGTCACGATCCGCACCACCTTCATCTGACGGATGCCTGAATCGGAGGCACGCAGCTCAAAGCTCTTTCCCTCGGGCAGAATGCCTTCGAAGAAAGTGGTGCAGCTACAAAGACCTTCCATTCTACTAAGCTGCAGGTTGCCGTCAGCGTCGTAGGCCGGGATTAGGGAGGCCTGCGGATGAAAGTGTCGCCACGTCCTGGAGTCTCCTTCCGAGGAAATGGTCGCCGAGGCGGAGACCGGTGCACTGAGATCAGGAGTTCTGAAGCCAAGGGAAGCCGGAGGCTCTTGGACTGCGGCGAGCATCGCCGCTCTCTCCCGGCGCGGAGCGCCTTCCCCGTAGCTGCATTCGCAAGAATGCAGACTGCCCCGCCAGGCCTTCGGAACTCTCACGAGTTCCGCTACATCCGTGACCCTCAAGGTCTCCCAATGCTTACCCATTCCCCGATTGGCGGCTCATGACAAGTTCCCTGGGATCAGGAGTTCTGAGGTTAGCCTGGGCCAGCCTCGCTCTCCAATTGGCGTAATGCGTCCGGTCGCTTGAAGAGCCGGTGGCGGGAGTTCGAGAAGCGTCCGCAGTTATTTCTTCACGGCGGAACCGCCCAGGGGCAAGCCGGAGGCGGCGGAGACCCGGGCCCGGAAGGCGTCCATGGACTGTCCCCGCAAGAGAGTGGGCAGGGCGAGAACCGAGTAGGGATGCTCGCTCTCGAGATCGATGGCGCGCATTTTCTTCAGGAAATCGGGGACATTCGTTAGGTTGTCCAGATCGGGAGCATCGGGCAGCGCGCCCAGCGGACCGGAGGCCGCCACTTTCTCCGGGCCTTCTTCCCACTTGACGGATTCCTGATAGAGGAGCTGCAAACGCATGAGGTAGGCGCGGAAACGGCGTGGACCCTGGGCCCCATCCTGGGTCAAAAGGTGATAGGCGACCACCAGCGAGGTGAGGTAGTGAAAGGACGCGGGGATTTGCTTGACCGGTTGGAAGCGGGTGGTCTTGCGGGCAAAGGGAGGGGTATCCAGGCCCCGGCTCATAAAGCGCTGATGGCTCATGAGCATGAGTTCGGCGGGATCGGCGAAGGTCACGCCGAAGGTGCGGCAAAGTTCCGCAGCGGTAGGAGGCGAGGCATCCCAGAGCGCTCGCATCTGCTCCATCTGGCTGAAGAGGGGATGTCGCTCCGGGGAGGGCGCCAGAGCGATTTCTTGCATGACTTCGAGTGCAGCCGCCGAGACGGCGTTGAAGAAGGCTGAGTCGAGGTAGGCGGAGACTCCCTTTTGCCAGTCTCCGACGAGCAGGATTCCGGTGCGGTAAGGAATACAAGCGACGGCTTCGGCGAGCCCTTCGGCGACCCAAAGCGGGATGATTTGACCCCAGTCGTGCATGAGCTGGTGAGTCGTCTCGTGGATCAAGGTGTGGGTATCGTAATGTTTTGGATCCATCCGCCATTTGTCGCCATCCTGGATGAGCCCCAGGGAGTCGAAAGGCACTTTGTTGGTGCGGTCGTCAAAGGTGTAGACGCCAGCGGTGCCGGGCGGGGCTTTTCCGATGGCAACGTAGTCCTTGCGATCGCGGAAGAGGCGGACACGATAGCGCCCTCCTTCGGGCGGAGAAGGCCGCAGGCCCAAGGGGAGGCGGATGAACAGTTCGTAAGTGATCTCGAAGGCCCGCGAGCAGTCGTGCACGAGCGAGGTGGAGAGCTGGTCGTCGGCCTCGTAGCGAAAATGTTGGGTTTCGTAGATGAAAAGGCGCCGGTCGCGATCCTCTTGGACGACGCGGACCTGCGGATTTACGGAGATTCCGTCTTTGGGCAGGCCTGCGGGAGGTTCTAAGACCCAGAACGGGGCAAGCTGTTCCTTCCAGAACTCGGTCAAGGCAGCGCGATCTTCCGCGGCCAGTCGAGCGATGGGGAGGGAGCGCGGCGCGGCTTCGCCTTCAACGGTGATGTGAACGCGGTTTCGGTCGATATCGATAAAGGTCCCTTGCAAAGTCTCCTGGCCTTTGGGGCCTTCCGTGGTCCAGGTGCGCGGATCGACCCAAGAGGAAAGGGAACCGTCCGCGGCCGCCAGGGCGAGGCTGCTCAGGAGGAGCGTGAGCACTGCGGCAGGCCAGGATGGTCTTGGTGGAGAGAAAACTATGGGCATATACAAAGGCAGCGGTCGCCATAGTGCGAGGGGATCCAGAGTGCCCGGCTTGCTCATGGTTGAGGATCCGGGTCATCATCCGGAGGGTCCGGCTCGATTCGGGGGGCGGGGGTCCCGCGATCCTTGAAGCCGCCGACGTGATCGGCGAACACCTCGGTCTTTCCGCGGCGCAAGCTGAGGTTGATGCCCGCCAATGAGTCAGTCCACTTGCGCAGGATTGTGAGGGAACCCTGGATGTCGGCTTCGTTGCCCCGGGTGAGGCGGACTGGCGCGGTTTTGATAGTGATCTTTCCGCGAGCCGGGATTTCCGGGACGGGGACCTCGCCGTCTTCGTTGGCTCGTTGGAAGCGTTCTTCGGCGTAGCGGTCATTGCGCTCGATTATGAGGCGGTAGGCGCAGGTCAACCCGGAGAGAGGCGTGGCTCCCCGGTTTTCGAGGGTGATCTCGTAGAAGCGGTTTCGCGTATCGCCGGAGCCGGTGGATTTTTGCACGCAAATGGCCTTGAGGGGAAGCGGTTGGGCTGGGGCCTCCCAGTTGGCGAAGAACTCGCGGTCTTTCTCGCTGAGCTGCGCGAGAGGGACCCGGTAGATGCGGCCGTCGGACTGCTTGCGGATGACGGCGACATCGCCTTCCAGGGCCACGGGTTCCGCGACGATGGCGCGCCCCTCGATGTCGGTGAAGCTGCGAGGATCCGCTGCGGACACGGCGGCAGGGACGAGAAGGACGGCGGCGAGAAAGGCCCGTCGCCGCCGGGTTGAGAAGACTCTGGAGAGGCGGGAGCGGTTCATGGCGTCTGGGCGGTGGGTTAGCGCCTTCCTAACGAGAAGGGAAGGAAGGCTGGCCTTGGGGCGGGTGGGAAGCCGGGCGACGGTAAAGACGGACCGGGGAGGGCAGTAGCGGGGATCGCGAAACAATCTCGGCGCGAGCCCCCACCAGGAGAGCTGAGTTTCCTGAGCGTCGATCGATGGTTTGTCGCACCGGCGCGGCGAGTATAGGGAATAGGGTCAGGGAGGTCAACATGGTCCCGACGTTTTCCAAAAGAAAGTGAGACCAGGAAGCTGAATCGTTGGAGAGTCATTTGCCAGAGGAGTTCCCCGGGGCCGGGCCGGAGTTCTGGGAAGTTTCGCTCCGGGGTTGTCGGCGCCGGGGTTGTGATGCTTACTGACCGCCTGATGTGGCGACGGATTGCCGGCGGCCTCGTGCTGCTCACGCTTTGCACGGGTTGCGCCGCCTTGCGCGAGGGACGCCGGGTGGCGGCGACTCAGCCGGGCACGCAGGCCTTGCCGTCTGTTCGCGAGGTCGAGGTGGGCGAGATCGCACTGGTGCGAACCAGCCCCGTGCAATTTGTTCTCATCCGCTGCGGCTCTCCGGTGGTGTTGCCGCGCAAAGCCTCCCTGGAGTGCCGGGGTTCCGCAGCGGTGAGCGGTCAGCTTTCTTTGAGTGCCGAGCGGCGCCGCGAATATTTGGTGGCCGATATTGTGAGCGGGGCTCCCGCTAAAGGCGACCGGGTCTATTACGTTTTCCCAGGGACCATGGAATCCTCCGCTCTCGCGGGCGGACGGGAAGCAGGGACGGAATCCGCAGAAGCCCCTGGGACCGGAATGGAGGCTGGAGACGACGAAGGTTGGGGGGAAGGCTGGGACCCCGGGGCCCCAGCGGCTAGGGGCGAGTGGTCCGACCGTCCTGAGGAGATCTGGGAGGATCCGGAGAGCTACGAGAGCGATCCGTTCGCTGAACCCGGGTTGCTGGAAGCGCCGGAAGAGGAGCCCCGCGACGTGGAGTTTGAATGATCGAGGAGCAAGAGGCCAGGCGGCGCATACTCGATCGGATCTGTGTGCTGCCCGCAGAACGGGTGCTGCTTCGCGAGGCCCAAAGCCGCTTTGTCGCGGAACGGCTGTGCGCGCGCTTGTCGATTCCCCCTTTCGACAACTCCGCCGTCGATGGTTTCGCTCTCGGTCTGCGGGATGAGGCAGGCGCTGCCGCGGGAGAGCGCTTCCGGGTGGTGGGAGAGCAGGCGGCGGGTGTGGACCGCAGATTCCGGCTGACCGCGGGTGAGGCGTTGCGGATTTTCACCGGAGCGCCCATACCGGAGGGCTCCGGGGCGGTGCAGATGCAAGAGGAGACCGACTTGGTTGCTGGAGGAGAGGAATTGGTCCTTCGGAACTCAGTGGAGCGAGGAGATTTCATCCGGCGGCGCGGCGGCGACGTGATCGAGGGCGAGGTTCTTCTGGAACCTGGAAGGCGATTGGGGCCCCGGCAGTTGGCTCTGATCGCTTCTCAGGGTTGCCGGGAGGTTGCCGTGGCGCGGCGTCCCCGAGTCTCGGTCGTGGTCACAGGAAGCGAGTTGCGGGCTCCAGGAGAGAATTTGGCGGAAGGCGAAATTTTCGAGACCAACGGGGTTCAGTTGGAAGCACTGTGCCTGGCGGCGGGAGCGGTGATCCTCGGAGTGCATCACGCGGGGGACGATCCCCTGCGGCTACGGCGCACGCTCGAAGAGGCGGCGGAAGGATGCGACGCCTTGCTCATTTCCGGCGGCATGTCGGTGGGAAGCCACGATCACGTCCGCCCGGTTTTGGAGGCCATGGGCCTGGACCAGGTCTTTTGGGGCGTCAATTTGAAACCGGGCAAGCCCTTTCTTTTCGGACTGCTGGGCTCTCGGGCGGTTTTTGGGTTTCCCGGGAATCCGGTCTCCGTTTTCGTCTGTTTTCTCCGCTTCTGTTTTCCAGCGCTTCTTCGTTTTCAAGGCGTTGCGAGTGAGGAGACCGAGCTGCCGGAGGTCTCCTGCCGCTTGGCCGTGGACCTGGAGAATCGCGGACCCCGGCCCCATTGGCTGCGGGGCGTGCACGACCGGGAGCGCGGGCTGTTCCGTCCGGTGGGGCTCCAGGCCTCCCATGGAGCCGGGGGATTGAGTGGGTCCAACGCCTTGTTGCGGATGCCGGGAGGCAGCAAATGGGCCGGGGGATCCGAGGTAAGAATCCAGCTTTTGGAGGGCTGGCCCCTATAATTTAGAAAGTCTGATATTTACAATGCCCAAGAAATCGGCAAAGATGAGCGCAACTTGAGTTTGCGCGATTATAAAATACTTCTTGTGAATTGAGTGTCAAATTTGCAAAACTGTTTGCCATGAGCTGCGGAATCTTTTAAGACAGCGTGTTCTAGGTCCCGGGGGGGACCGTGAGATACGCAGCGGAGGAAGTGTGAGAAAATTCGCGCGACAACCAGGGAAAATTTCATCAGACACGGCTATGGAGCGGTCGTCGAATACAAAAAATGTGGCGCTGAAGAACGCGAACCGGGTCGCGGACTTCATCATGCTGACTCAGCGCTCGTTTTTACTGGACTTATCCAGCGAGCTGAACCGGGGCAGTGTGTCGTTTCCGCAGTTCTTTCTGTTGGGGTGCCTGGCGAAGGAGGATTACCTGACGATGAAGGACATCGCCATGAAGATGGGGCATTCGACCGCGGCGGCGACGGGGTTGGTGGATCGGTTGGAGCGTTTCGGCTACGTCCAGCGGCTGCACGCTGAAGATGACCGGCGCAAAGTTTTGGTGCAGATCACGCGGAAGGGCATCGATTTGGTGGACAGGATGCGGGAGGACATAGTGCACACCTTGACTGAGACAATGGCGGGTTTTGATGAGAGGGAGCAAGTGGCTTTGGGCCGGGATTTCGAGCGGCTGTCGGCGAGTTTCGAGCGGCAAGAATCTTCCTCTTGAGCGGGCTGGACTGAGGCATTGCGGATGGATAGCGCGCCGGGGAGCAGTGCTTTCCGTGGCAGGGGGTGCAGGGGGACTGGGCGGCGCTGCAATTGGGGCGAGGTCGAAGTAGCCGGTGGACCGGTGAAGAAAGAGGGGGCAAGGGTGGGAAATGTGGGCATCCGAGGGGTGACAAGAGCTGGGAACAGGCAAGGGGGCCCGGAACCAAGTAGAGAAAGGGCGCCAGATGAGCCGGCAGTGTGTGGATAGAGTACGGAGCGATGGCTGACATTGAGTCAGAGGTCCACGAGTCCCGTTCGATAGCTGTCCCTGGGATGGAGCGATTTTCTGCTTTGTTGCGGAGTGGGGTAAAAGGTCTCGATCACGCCTTCGTGCTGCGAGTGGCCGGAGTGGCGGTGGACGGGGAAAAGGCGGAAGTCATGGAGCGCTTAGCCCCTTTTCACCGGCGTGCGGTGGAAGTGCTGGGATGGCAGGCTTCGAGATTGGCCACCGCTGAGCAAGTGCACGGGGCGGAATTGGCCGTGTTGGGCGAGGACGGCCCGAGCTGGGCTGGACCGATCGCCGGTGTCGATGGGCTGATCACGGGCACGGCGGGAGTTTTGCTGGGCGTTGTCGTGGCCGACTGTTGTGCGGTCTACGTGGTGGATTCCGCAACGGGAGCGCTCGGCCTGCTTCATGCGGGGCGGAGGGGGACGGAGGCGGGGATCTTGAGCCGGGCTGTGGAATCGATGAAATCGTGTTTTGGGTCGCGCCCCGAGGATCTTTTAGTGCAGTTGAGTCCCTGCATCCGGCCGCCGGCCTACGAGGCGGACATTCCGGCGATGTTGCAGTGGCAGGCGTGGGAAGCCGGGGTCCCACGCGAGCAAGTGTTTGACTGCGGGGTGTGTACGTCATCGGATCCGGCCCGCTATTACTCGTACCGCTGCGAGCGGGGCCGGACGGGGCGAATGCTGGCCTTGCTGGGCAGGAAGAAGGACCCCGGGAACCATGACTGAGAAGGGTTTGGCGCTTTGCGCGCCCGCGAAGGTGAATCTGACGCTCCGGGTCCTGGGGAAGCGTCAGGATGGCTATCACGAGGTCGAGACGCTGATGGCTCCGCTGGACCTGGCGGACGAAGTGGTGTTGGTTCGAAGAAGGGAGGGAGAGCCGGTGTTGGAATGTGACTCCGGAGACGTTCCACGGGATGAAGGGAACTTGGCGGTCCGTGCCCTCCGTCTACTTGAAGCAAAATGCGGGTGCGAGCTGGGTTTGAGCATCCGCCTCAGGAAGAGGATCCCGGTGGGGGCGGGATTGGGGGGAGGGAGCAGCGATGCCGCCGCGGTATTGGTGGGGGGAAACCAGCTCGGACGGCTGGGACTCGGGGCGCGAGACTTGGAGGCGCTCGCCGCGGGGCTGGGCGCGGACGTTTCCTTTTTCTTAGCTGGCCGGCCGTGCTGGTGCCGGGGACGTGGGGAGAGGGTGGCTCCTGCGGATGTCGGGGGCGGCTTGGACCTGGTGTTGTTGAAACCGGCTTTTCCGGTAGCGACGGCAGAGGCTTACGCCGCATGGGAGGGGGCGGTCGAGATACCGGGGGTGGATTACGGGCCGTGCGTGTATCCCTGGGGAGAGTTAGTGAACGATCTGGAGCGTCCGGTGTTCGGCAAGCACCTCCATCTTGCGCAGTTGCGTACTTGGTTGGAGCGGAGACCGGAAGTGAGCGGGGCGCGCTTGTCCGGATCGGGCTCAACCGTCTTTGGGATACTGGCGGAAGGAGCGACCAGTGCGGTGGCCTTGGGCCGGGAGGCGAGGGAGCAGTTTGGCGAGTCGCTTTGGGTTCACTGCTGCCGGACGCTGGAGGCAAGCGGGCTTCAGGATCAGAACTCCTGATCTATCGAGGAAGATAATGAATACAGGGGAATAAGAGTGAGCCAAAGCGAGACCGCCACTCCGTGAATGACACTCTATTTGTGGGGCGATTTGTGGGGCGGACACTCTTGTCCGCCGAGTGAGCTTAGAAAGTTCGCGGGCAGGAGTGCCCGCGCCACATAGTTCGCGGGCAGGAGTGCCCGCGCCACATAGTTTTCCGGCTCATCCAAATTCCTCGAGATCAGGAGTTCTGAGGATGCGCCGGGTCTCCGCCTGTAAAAAAAAAGAAGGCCGGGTTTGAGGCCCGGCCTTCTTTGATCCTGCAATCTGAACCAGAACCTCGGTCGACCCGACGCTCTACAGACTAATGACACAGAAATGCGAATCTGACTCAAAAAAAATTCAAAAAACCGCGAAAATCAACCTTTCAATCTTTTACGGCGCCAGGCGGACCCGGTTCCAGGCTGGGGGTTCGGCCGGAATGCGGGAGTAAAGGATGCGGTCGTGGAGCCGCCCGGGGCGCCCTTGCCAGAATTCGAACTCATCGGGCACGATCCGGTAGCCGCCCCAGAACTCCGGCAGGGGAACGCCGCCTTCGGGGAAACGGGAGCGGAATTCCCGGTCGCGTTGTTCGAGCCAGTCGCGGCCGGGAATGATTTCGCTCTGGGTAGAGACCCAGGCCCCGATCTGACTTTCGTAGGGTCTGGACTGAAAATAGGCGTTTGCGGTTTCTCGTGAGACCGGCTCGACGCATCCGCGGATGCAGATCTGACGTTCGAGTTCCTTCCAGTAGAGGACCAGGGCGGCCTTGGGATTTGCCGCGAGTTCCCGGGCTTTTCGGCTTTCGAGATTGGTGAAAAAGTTGAAGCCCTCGTGGCCGGCGTCCTTGAGGAGGACGGTGCGGGCCGAAGGTTGTCCGCCGGGGCCGACGGTGGCGAGGGTCATGGCGTTGGGTTCATCGATGCCTGCCGAGATGGCGGTATCGAGCCACTGAGTGCAGAGCCGGAAGGGGCATTCGGGGAGGGAGGATTCGAGCAGGCCGGCTTGGGAATAGCGACGGCGGAGGTGACCGAGGGCTTGCGGAGAGAGCGGCACAGAATTGGGGGAGAGGGTGCGAAAATCAGTCCCACAGGTGGCGGCGGCAACCGATGTAGGCCGCGGCGCAGCCGATGATGAGATGGGCGGCGAGGACATAGCAGCCGAGATGGACGTCCGCCAGTTCGGTGGGGGAGGCGGCTTTGATCCCAACGTAATGCGGCGTATCGGTCATGGATCGCAGTTGTCCGGCCCAGCTCCAGTAGGCGGCAATGAAGGGACGCGTGATCCGTCCGATGACCTCTGGCAGGGCCAACACGGCTCCGGATAGTGGGAGTTGGAAGCCGACTAGGTAAATGCAGAGCAGAGAGGCCTGTTCGGGCGATCGCATGAGGGCGGAAATCCCCAGACAGACCGCGGTCATGGCTCCGTTGACGAGCAGGAGCAAGAGGGCGCGGGTGACGATATCACCTGGCAGACTGGCGAAATACTGGACGAAGAAAGTCATCCAGAGGGCTTGGATGGCCACGAGCACTCCGAGGAAGAGGATCTTGCTGCCGAGGTAACTCGAGGTGCGCAGGCCGGCGAGTTTCTCCTTTTCGAAGGCGCGGCGTTCGGAAACGATTTCGCGCGCGGCGTTGTTTGATCCGATGAGGCAGAGCAGGACGACTTGGAACATGATCATCCCGGAGATGAGGCCTCCGATACGCACTTGCTCCTGAACGGTTTCGGCTTGTTTCTCCACATCCTGCATCGAGGGGATTTGCGATGAGATGGTTTGCTTGGGCATCTCGGGGACGCCTGCGGGCTGGGAGGAGTCGAAGAGATGGGGAGTGAAGAGGACGACGAGGATGGGGAAGCCAACAAGGATGGCGAGATGGAGCAGGAGTTGGGTGCGGTCGCGCAGGAAGGTTTTCCAGCGGCGCTCGAGCAGGACGCTCATCTGCGAGAACGGCCCGGGGAGGCGGCGCCGTTCGCTGGAAGGCTCCGTCTGCCCGTCGGCGTCGTCCTGGACAGCGGAATCGAGATCGTCCTCCCTTCCGGCGAAGGCAGTATGTTCCTCGTCCCGCTGCGCCGCGGCCGTCTGTTGCCGTTCCAATTCGGCGCGGGCTTCGGGAACACCGATTTTCTCGTAGTAGGATTCCCGCCGTTTCTCCCAGGACTGACGCCAGGCTTCGGAGTCGCGCGTGGTGAGTTGCGGGTAGATGTCCTCGGTATCGGCGACGCTGAAGTAGTGTTGGAGGGTGCGGGGCGGGCCGTGGTAGACGAGGCGGCCCTCGTAGAGGACGAGAATGGAGTCGTAGAGTTCGAGGTGGGAGAGACTGTGGGTGACGTTGAGAACCATCCGGCTTCCGATGCGGGACAGCTTGTGGAGGAGGAGGGCGATTTCGTGCTCTGAGCGAGGGTCGAGACCGCTGGTGACCTCGTCGCAGAGGAGGAGTTGGGGGTCACTGGCCAGTTCGAGGGCGAGCCCGAGCCGGCGGCGTTGACCGCCGGAGAGGACGGAGACCCGGCGTTCCCGGATCTCGTCGAGACCGGACTCGAGGAGGATGCGGTCGGCGAGCTGGTGCATGTGGCTGCGGCCGTTGGTGGCGACGCGGAGTTGCACGGCGTTCTCGACATTTTCCTCTACGGTGAGGTGATCGGAGGCGATGCTGAACTGGGGCACGTATCCGAGTTCAGAGGGCTCGAGATCGCCTTCCTCAGCCAAGTTGCGGCCGAACCAATGGAAGGACCCTTCGGTTTCCTCGACGATCCCGGCAACGAGTTTGAGGAGAGTGCTTTTCCCGCAGCCGGACGGTCCCACGATGGCCATGAAATGACCGGGGGGCGTGGCGAATGAGATCCGGTCGAGGATGACGAGATCCCGGACGCTAAAAACGATGTCGCGCAGTTCGAGCATGAGGAAGAGGCAGGAGACTCTGGCTAGCCGGCATTTCTCATGGGATTTCGTCGCGAGGCGCTGCGAGCCGCATACTGAGAAGGCGCGCGCCGCCGAAGGCGCAGGGCTGGGTGAGTACACCCTGCTCAAGCCCGAGGCAAGCGCAACGCAGTCAGCATGGGACGTAGCGCGCCGCAGTAGAAAGAGTATGAGAAATGTGGGCTAGCGATAAACCTTTCGCGATCCCACCCAAAGCGATTAGTTTGCTGACGTTCGATCCCCGCCGCCATGCCCCGCCGCGCAAAGAAAGAGAAGGCCGGCGCTCTCCGGATGCTGTTTTGGGGAGCCGGAGTGGTTGTTTTGGGTCTAAGTTTGGCCGGTCTAGCAGCATACACCAAGGCCAAGGCCTATCTTCGGGGCGACGCATTTCGGCTTTTGGTGAGCCGGGAGGTTTCGCAAGCCTTGGGCGTGGAAGGGGAATTCACCCCGTTTCGCTGGTCGGGATCGACGGTGTATTCGGACCGGTTCAGCGCGCGGCCCACGCCGGGGCGGGGTCCGGACTACTTGCAAGCGGATGGGATCCGCGCCGAGATCAATCTGCGCTCGTTCCGGTCCAAGGCGTGGAAGGTGTCGCGGGTGGAGATCGGCCGGCTCCGGCTGACCTCGGATGTGGCAGTTCTGGCCGCGGCTGCGCGGGCCGGAGCGAAGAGTGGAGGGGAAGGCGGCGCTGGCCTGGCCGGACCGGATCCAGAGAAGGCCGATGGCCCCGGACGGCGGGGTTGGCTTCCGTCTTCCGTGGAATTGGGGAAGGTCGAGGTGCTCGACAGCGAATTCTCCCTGCGCCATGAAAGCGGCTTGGTCGAAGGGCGCGGCGTGAAGTGGCTCTTGGAGCCTGGATTTGGCGACGGAGGCTGGTCGGTGCGATGTGTTGGGGGCGAGCTGCGCTGGGACAGTGGGCGCTGGCGAGGATTGACGGACCTGCACGCGGTGGTCAATCGAGCGGGTCTGTTTCTGACCAGTTCGCGTTTGGCAATGACCGAACACGCGATGTTGAGCGCGGACGGCGAGCTGTCGCCGGAGGGAGTGGTGCATCTCCGGATGCATTTGGAGGGCTTGCCAGGCAACGAAGTGCTGACCGAAGATTGGCGACAGCGACTGCTCGGCACGTTCCACGGAGACATGGAGCTGCGAGGACGTCTCGACGATCCGGCATCCTTTCGCCGGGAGGGGAGGGTGTGGATGGACAACGGGGTCTTGCAGGCGCTCCCCGTGTTGGACAGCATTGCGCGCTACACGCGGATGGAACGGTTCCGGCGGCTGGTCTTGCACCGTTTCGATTCGCGCTTCGCCATCCGGGACGGGGTGCTCCATTTCGAAGATTTGCACGTGGAATCAAAAGGGTTGCTGCGTTTGACAGGGTCGGTTTCGGTGTGGAAAGACGCCGCTGGCGCGTGGAAGGCGGGACCGCTCGATGGGGACGTTCAAGTGGGGGTGGTGCGGGAGTCCTTGCGCTGGCTGCCCGGAGCGGAGCGCAAGGTCTTCGTGGAGGAGCAGGATGGGTTTGTGTGGGCGGACATGGCGGTTGCGGGTACGGCCAATGCGCCCAGCGAAGATCTCAGCCCGCGCTTGAAGACCGCGGCGGTCGAGGCCGCCATCGAAGAAGCTCCCCGCCGGGCCTGGGAAGCGGGGCAGGGCGTGCTTGATCAAACGCAACGGCTTCTCGAGGGCGCCGGGGACATACTCAAGGAAGGGATCAAGTTAGCGCCGTTTTTCGCAGACTGAACGAGGGCGGATGGTGGAGGTGCTGCGGGGATTGCTCGGGGTGACTGTGTTGTTGGGAACCGCGTTCCTTCTCAGCGAAGACCGGAGACGCTTCAATTGGCGGCTGACAGCGGGAGGGTTGACCCTGCAAGTGTTGCTGGCGTTTGCCTTTCTCAGAGGGGCGCCCGGCATCCGCTCCGTGTTCGACGGGTTGGCCCGGGCGGTGGTGACCGTGCTGGATCACTCCGCAGCCGGAGCCCGCTTCGTCTTCGGTCCGCTGGCCGATGCGGATCTGGCTGGAGAGGCTTTCGGGGGCGGCAGGGTGATTGTCTTCGCCTTCCATGTGCTGCCGGTCATCGTCTTCTTTTCCGCGTTGACTTCGCTGCTCTACTACCTGGGCGTGCTCCAGAAGTTTGTGGCCGGTTTTGCCTGGATCATGCGCCGGGCCATGGGCCTGTCGGGCCCGGAGAGTCTGGCCGCAGCGGGCAACGTGTTTTTGGGAATGACGGAGGCTCCGCTCCTGATCAGACCCTACATCGCGGGGATGACCCGTTCGGAGTTGATGGCCTTGATGACTGGAGGGATGGCCACCATCGCGGGGTCGGTCATGCTGGCTTACATTGCCATGTTGGGAGGCGACGATGCAGCCCAGAAGGAACGCTTCGCCGGGTTCCTCCTGTGTGCATCGCTGATGAACGCGCCGGCTTCCCTGGTCATGGCGAAGATCCTCGTTCCCCGTTCCGCGGGAGGCGCAGAAAACGCGACGGCCCGGATCCGGGTGGCGCGTGAGGATTGTGGTGTGAACGTGTGGGATGCTTTGGTGCGGGGAACGGCGCAGGGTTTGCAATTGGCCTTCAATGTCGCGGCCATGCTCATCGTCTTTGTGGCTTTGATCTCGTTGTGCAACGCACTGCTGCAATGGCTGGGTGCGCTGACGGGGTTGGGGGGATGGATGGAGAAGGCCACCGGGGGCATCTATTCCGGGCTTACCTTGGAGGGTTGCGCCGGCTTGCTCTTTGCTCCGGTGGCCTGGGTGATCGGGATTCCTGTGGAAGACATGATCCGCGGCGGACAGCTCCTCGGAACCAAAATCATCGCCAACGAGTATTTGGCCTACCAACAACTCGGTTTGTGGCGCGTCGAGGGGATTATGGGTGAGCGTTCGCAGCTTTTGATCACCTTTGCGTTGTGTGGATTTGCCAACATTGCGTCGGTGGGCATTCAGATTGGAGGGATCGGAGTCTTGGCTCCCGAGCGAAGGGAGGATTTGGCCCGGCTGGGAGGGAAGGCCCTGCTGGGCGGCTTCTTGGCCTCGCTTTTGTCAGCGGCGGTCGTGGGGATGTTGGTCTGAATCCCCCCGGGTTGCGGGCTGGAACCCCGCGGCGCTGGGAGCATTCGCTTCTTGGATCCTGTGGTCCGTGGTTGGGCTGTGCGCGGGCTGAACCTCAGCACGGCGGGAGGATTTGAAGCGGGGTCGAACGACGGGACGAATTTCACGACCGTTTTCCGGCAAGAGGATCCGGCTGCCGGCGCTCGAAAATTCCCGCTCCGCGCTTGCATCGGGCCGGGGAAGATTTACATGTTTTCCCCGTAGTACCCCGTGGTGTAATGGTAACACAGCTGATTTTGATTCAGCCATTCAAGGTTCGAGTCCTTGCGGGGTAGCTCTTCTCCGGCCGGTCAATCCACCCCCGGAGGAATAAACACTTGCAAAACCCCTTCATCGCAGCACCCTGAGCGCTCGCCGGGTCAGCCGTCGCCTCTGGGAGCCGGGCCGCTCGGGAGGCAACTTCTTCGCTATCAACCATTAACCGTTTTCTATGAGCACAGCAGAACTCACCGAAATGATCGACCGGTCGTTTCGGGAATTCCGGGAGGGCAGCATCGTCAAGGGCACCATCCTGGAGATCAAACCCCAGGTCGTTGTCATCGACATCGCTTACAAATCCGAAGGCGTCATCCCCATCACCGAATTTGAAGACGAGGAATTCGACGTCGGCGACGAGATCGAGGTTCTGCTGGAGCGGCTCGAGAATGACGAGGGCATGGTTGTGCTCTCGAAAGAGAAGGCCGCCCACAAGCAAAACTGGGACAAGATCGTCAAAGTCTTTCACGACGGCGGCTTGGTGAAGGGCAAAGTGAAATCCGTGGTCAAGGGCGGCCTCATGGTCAACGTGGGCGTGGAGGCCTTCCTTCCCGGGTCGCAGATCGACATCATCCCGCCCAAGGATCTTTCCGAGTACGTCGGGAACGTATACGAGTTCAAGATCGTCAAGGTCAACGACGACCGGAAAAACATCGTTCTCAGCCGCCGCGAAGTCATTGAGCAGGAGCGCGCGGAAATGCGGCAGCGTTTCTTGGAGACGGTCAAAGTGGGCGACCGCGTCGAGGGCGCCGTCAAGAACATCACCGATTTCGGCGTGTTCATCGATTTGAGCGGGATGGATGGTTTGCTTCACATCACGGATATGAGCTGGGGCCGGATCAATCATCCCAGTGAGATGGTCGCTATCGGCCAGACCCTCCAGGTGGTCATCCTCGAGGTGAACCGGGAAAAAGAGCGCGTCTCCCTTGGGCTCAAGCATATGCAGCCCAACCCCTGGGAGAACATCGAGGGTCGCTACCCGCCGTCCACCTCCGTCCGGGGAACCATCTCCAAACTGGTTCCCTACGGCGCCTTCGTGGAAATCGAACCCGGCGTCGAGGGACTTATCCACGTTTCCGAACTCTCCTGGACGAAACGCATCACCCGCCCCTCCGACGTCCTCCAGCTCAATCAGGAAGTCGAGGCGATCGTTTTGGGCATCAACAAGGAGGAACAGAAGATCTCCCTGGGCGTCCGCCAACTCGAGCCCAATCCCTGGGACGACATCGAAGCGCGCTATCCGCTTCGTTCCCGGATCCGCGGCAAAATCCGCAACCTTACCGCATACGGAGCCTTCGTGGAGTTGGAGGACGGGATCGACGGGATGATCCACGTGTCGGACCTCAGTTGGACTCGCAAAATCAATCACCCCAGCGAACTGCTCAAGAAAGGGCAGGAATTGGAGGCCGAAGTCCTCGAGATCGACAAGACCAATCAGCGCATCAGCCTCGGCATCAAACAGCTCGACCCGGATCCCTGGGACGACATCGACGCCCGTTTCAAGGTCGGCGATTTGGTCAGCGGCAAAGTGGCCAAGATCGCCAGCTTCGGAGCCTTCGTGGAACTGGAAGGGGACATCGATGGGCTCGTGCACATCTCCCAGCTCAGCGAAGACCACGTCAGCCGGGTCAAAGACGTGATCAAGGTCGGCGACACGGTCGAGGCTCGGGTCATCAAGGTCGACAAGGTGGAGCGCCGCATCGGTCTGTCGGTCAAGGCCGCACACTACGACGAAGACCAACTCAAGCTGGAGGCCCAGGCTTTCGAATCCCTGCGTCCCAGCGGCGATCTGGTCGGTCTGGAACATGCCTTCAATCTGGCCGCCGCTGAGGAATACCGTCCGGGTCAGGGCAGCTTGCCTGTTCTGGATTCCGAGGAGGACTCAGGCGACGACGAGGAAGCCGGCGACGAGGAGGAAACGCAGCCAGACGCAGAAGAGGAGGAATCGGAGTCGCGATCCTGAGCTTCTCCAGTCTGGCGGCTTTACCGCCTGCCGCCTCAGCGCAACGTCGAGGAGCGTCTCCACCGTGGGGCGCTCCTCTTGCGTTCTCGTCGTTTTTCAGTATGGTGAAGCTCGAATCTATCTTGAGCTGAATCCACCATCCGACGTTTCTTCATGAGCACACCCACTGATACCCCGGCGCGCATCGTCTGTTACCTCAAGACCTACTGTGGTTGGAGCGAAGGCGTCCGCGCAATCATGCGCAAATACGCACTCGATTACGAGGAGAAGGACATCATCAAGAATCCAGCCTTTCGCTGGGAAATGGAGCATAAGAGCGGGCAGCCGCTTTCACCCTGCGTTGAGATCAACGGGACCATGCTGGCCGATGTTTCCGGCGACGAGGTGGAACAATGGATGGTCGCCAACGGGCTGGTGGGGCGCAATCAGGATCAGGCGGATGCTCCGACCAATTCTTCGTGCAGCGACGAAGATCACGAGCGCATGGCTCAAGAGGCCACAATCCGGTTTATCCGGGAATAGCCTGAAATAAGCTCTTTCTTTACTGCCCTCGCTCCGCCTTTGCCAGCAAGACTACCTCGTCGTTGACAGCGGGTGGTTTGCCAGCCAACACGGATTCACGGATGAGATCCGCAGTGCAATCTTGTTCCCGGACCTCTGCAACCCGGGCCTCACAGACCACGTTTCCCTGCCGCCGCAAAGCGAGCAGATCCCCCACGGCCAGGTCGCGATCTGTGCCGGCATCAATGATGACGAAGCCGTAGTCCGGTTGGTAGACGCGCACGGTCCCGAGCGCGGGACGCAAGGACAACGCGGACTCTGCCGTTTCCCCTTCGGTGGAAAGCGCTTCCGCGGCGGCACTCGCTGTTGCGCTATCGGGCGCCGGCCTGGCGTAACTTGCGCGGGCCATCTGAAGGTTGCGAAGCTGGGTATCCAACTGCCGGCCCCTATCGATGCTCGCCTGGAGATCGGCTCGCAATTGGCTGATCTCCCTGTCCTTTTCCCCAACGGCCACCGTGAGAGTCTCCACGGCTGCTTGTTCACCCAAGTTGGCTACACCGCTTCCCTCCGGCAGCGGAGCCGCCTCGATTTCCGGGCCGAGCACTCTTGCGATATCGGCGCGGAGCGCCGCGGTTTCCGCCCGCATCTCCTTGGTCTCGCCATATTGGAGAATGGCGGAGAGACTGACCACGGCCGTGAGCACCACGAGCACGATGAGCAGGGAAATCAAGGTCGTCAGACCGTTGCGAATGGGGGTCATGAGGACACCCCATACCAGAGGAGCGCGGAAAATCCAGCAGGCAATCTCGCGGGCGAAGGGTTTCGAGGCGTATCTATGGGCTCCCGGCCCCTCACCAAGACAGGTGGTAAAGAGGGGGGGTTACCGGCGTTCCGCCGCCCCGCGCAAACGAAGGGCTTCCGCTTCCCGGAGCGCTTCCAATCGAAGAGACATCTGCCGGGCCAGGGCAGCTTCCTCAGTTCGTCCCTGCGAGCCGAGAACGGCGGATACAGCTTGGGGAATCCGTGGATCAGTGGGATTGGCTTGTCCGGCGCGCTGCAAGGCTTCCAGGGCATCGTCGGGTTTACCGGCCTCATTGAAAGCCAGACCGAGATTGTACCACGCCCGGTCGTGGACGGGGTCGAGTTGCACGGCTTGGCGCAGGGCGGCGACGGTCCGGTTGAGATCGCCTAACTCATTCCACCCCAGCGCCAGTTTGTATTGGAACTCGGCGTTCTCCGGTTCCAGCCGGACGGCTTCCTCGAGCTGTTCGACCGCTTCCCTGCTGCGGTTCGTGCTGCTGAGGATCACGGCGAGTTCATGCCGGAACGCTGCGGATCCGGGGTCCCATTTCACTGCTTTGCCGAAGGCCTCGGCCGCTCCGGTCATGTCGCCGCGTGCGTAAAGGTAACTTCCCCGTTGCGCCTGCCCGGTGGGTTGATCGGCGATGTGATCAAAGTACTGCAGCAATTCCTTTCCCGCCGTGGATGCGGGATCGACCGTCGTCCGAAGAGCATAGGCGGAGTGAACGCGCACCATCCGGCTGGGGTCTTCCAAGGCCGTCTCCAACGCGGAAAGGGCTCCGGGAACGCCTTCTCTTGCCAACGAATCAAGGCTCCGGGCCGCCGCACCCCGCACGAGGGGGAGCGGATGTTGCAGCGCCGCGTAAAGCGCCGGGGCGAACTCCGGATCAGCGAGCCAGGGACCAGAGAGTTCGGCGGCGACGCCCTGCCAGAAAGGCGGATCGGCCGCGCGAAGCATTTCGAGGAGAGGTTCCCGCGCGGCAGGATCAGCCCGGCGGGCTCGGGCGACAGTCCGCGCGCGTTCGCGGGTGGGACGTTCCATCCTTTCGCCGTACCATTTTTCCACCGCTGCGAGAGCCCAGCCGGCGCTTTGGTCGCTGTGGCAGCGGTTGCAGGCGTTGGGAATGCCGAGTTCCTTGGTCAACAGGGGATCGGGGATGGTGAAGGCGTGATCGCGCCGGGGGTCGCGCTGCATGTAGACCGTCTCGGGCATGTGGCAGTTGACGCAGAGCGACCCGGCGCTGTCCGGGGCATGGAAGGTATGGGCCGCTGCCTCGATCACCGGACTGTTCGGATAGTTGCCCTGATGGCAACGCAGGCACAATTCGTTGCCAGGTAGATTGAGCTTGGCCGAGTGCGGCTGGTGACAATCCAGACAGTGCACTCCCGCAGCGTGCATGCGGCTGGAGAGGAATGAGCCGAACACATAGTTTTCCTCCCGGACCTGACCATCGGCGAAATAGATCTCCGAGGCGTCGGGGATCGCGGGGGAGTGGTGATCGAAATAGGAATCCCCCGGGACGAAATCTCCGCTCAGTTCGCTGCGGCGGGAATGACAGGCCGCGCAACTGTGGGAGATCTGCTCGACGGTTTGGCGGCGAAGCGTGGGATCGGGCTCCTCGCTCTCCGGGTAGGCAAGCCGCCACTCGACGTGGTCTTTCATGGGTCCATGACAGGATTCGCAAGACACGCTCATCTCCGCCATGGCTGTTTCGTAAGTGTCGGATTCCGGCCTGTAATTCTTTCGCAGACGCGTGTTGTGACAGGACGCGCACATGCTGTTCCAATTCATGCCGCGGCCGGTCCAGTGTCCCCACTCTCCAAAGCGGCGGTCTTCTTCGCCGCAGACGTTGAACCATTCGCCGGCGGCAGGATCGAAAGAGGCTTCCAGGGTCTGCAGCCGGCCGCCGCCCGCATCGACCAGGAACTGGCGCAAGGGGGTCTCACCAATGACTCGGACGACTGGCCAAGGCCCGGTATTTCCGTCGAATCCCGGGCTTTCGACCAGGCAGACGCCGTCCTCCGTCGAGGCTGTGGTCACGGCCGTCCCCGCGCGAAAGGATTGGGGCGGGTCGAAGGCGGAGAGGTCCAGGGCGGGATCGAGCGGACGCTCGGCGAGGCCATGATGGGAGTGTCGCCAGTCTGCAAATTGCTCAGGGTGGCATCCGGCGCAGGCAGCGGAACCGGCGTATTGGGCGAAAGCCGCGGATTGCTCCTCCGGCGGGTGGAAGGCGATGGGATGCCGGTCTCGTGGTCGCATGGACTCACGAGAACGGCTCTCTTTCTCGCGATCGGCCTGGGAGAGGAGGACGAACACGGCCACTGGGGCTCCCAGGAGCACTAGGGCGGCGACAGCGAGAGGCCAACGCCGCGGGTCGGAGCCGCCCGGTTGGGGCTGGGGAGATGACTTGCTGACGGGCGGACGGCGGCTCATAGCATCAAGCGCCTCAGGCTACATGGCGAGCCAGGAAAGACAACGCTCACGCCCTTCTGGGAGTTGCGCGAATCGCCGAACGGCAATAGGGAATAGATGAAACCGCTTCTGGAGGGGTGGCAGAGCGGTCGAATGCACCGGTCTTGAAAACCGGCACGGCGTAAGCCGTCGTGGGTTCGAATCCCACCCCCTCCGCTTCACTATCAACGAGTTGCGAAAAAACAGCCCTTCCTGACCCTCCGGAGTGTAATGGTTTTGTAACGGTTTTTCTTGCCATCTCTCGCCACTTGGCGCAGTATCTCGCCTGTATGGGAACGATCTCTTTGCGGCCGGTGAAGCACCGCCGCTACACGTGGCGAGTCAGCTACTCGGCGATGCTGGAGGGGGCGCCCGTCTACAGGCAGCGCTACTTCAAATCCCGGACCGCGGCCGAGGACTTCAAACGAGAGCTGACCCCAGCCTTGGCGGCGGCCGGAACCGAACTCGGGGAGATTTCGCCCGAGGAACGGCGCGCCCTCTCTCTCTGGAGGGAACGAACCCGGGAGCTAAGAGACAAGATCGAGGTTCCGCCGCTCGACGCCGTGCTCGCGGCGGAGGCGGAGCGGCTTTCAGCCAGCGTCGCCTCCGTCACCCTGGCGATTGCCATTCAGGCCACACTGGACAAGCGAATCCGGGAGGGCCGCAAGCCGCGGACAATCGATGATTTGCGCTACCGCCTTCGGCGCCTGGAGCGGGACATGGGGGGGGACCGCATCGTGGCGACGATCACCACAGAGGCCATCGACCTTTGGCTCCGGGACCTCGACCAGGGGCCGCAATCGATCGTCAACTTCCGCCGGGCCGCCCACACCCTGTTTGCCGAGTGCGTCCGCCGCGGTTGGCGGACCCTCAACCCCGTTGCGCACGCCGAGAAACCACGGGTGCCCCAGAGGGAAATCGGGATCCTCGCCCCCGGCGAAGCTCTCCGCGTCCTCACCGCTGCCGAGGGAGCGGTCAGGGCCGGCGTTGTCCTCCAGCTCTTCTGTGGACTGAGGGAAAGCGAAGTCGTCTCCCTCGCCTGGGCTGCGGTGAATATCCCGGGAGGACACATCCGCATCGAGACATCCAAAACCGGGCGCCGCCTGGTCCCCATCCCAGCCAACGCGGCGGAGTGGCTCTCGCCGGTGGCCAGCACCCAAGGCCGGGTCTGGAACGGAACGCGCTTCGACTACTCCGCCGCGGTCCGCGCGGCATTTGTGAAGGCCGGGGTTCCCCGGGTCCGCAATGGGCTTCGGCATAGCGCCATCACCTACCGGTTGGCAGCCACCCAGAATCTTGCCCAGACCGCACTGGAGGCCGGGAACTCCCCGCACATGGTGCGGCTTCACTACGCCGAGCTGGTCGCCAAAGAGCAGGGGAACGCCTTCTTCGAGATCAGGCCGGATCATGGGGAAAACGTCGTGACGATGCTCCCATGAAAGCCTCCGGGTGTCGCCCGCTCAAGCCGCGGCCGTGGACCGGGTGGATACTCATCGACAGGCGCCCCGAGTGGAGCCCCTCCCAGCTTCGCGACCGGAACCTTGCGCTTCTCATCGATGAGGTGCGGCGGCTTCATCCGGAGGCGGCCGCAATGCGCCGGATCATCTTCCGGCGACGGGGCGCCCTACTCGAAACCCGGGAGGAATTCCAGTTGGCGGATCGCCCGGCGATCCCGGGCGGGTGGCGTGAAGGCCTGCTCTTCTTCGATGGCGCTTGCTGGCGCGGCGCCTCGATCGAGACCGCGGGAACGCTGGACCTACTCGCCCAGATGGTGACCGCTCCGTTGCCATCCTCCATCGAGATCGAAGGAAGGCTCGGGGCGGCCGTTACCGACGAGAATACGCCGGAGGCTCGCGCCGCGGGTTCCGCTGCGGCGCATCTTCATCACGCCCGGGAGCTGGCCGGCAGGGGATCAATCGAAGGCGCACTGGTCAACGCCTTCGCCGCCGGGAAACTCGCTGGGGCCGCGGATCAAAGGGAAGTGAGAACCCTTGCCTTGGCCGGCGCGAAGTTTGGTGAGCGCCCGGGCCGCCGCCCGAAACAGACCCCGCTCGATCTTGCCTTGAGATCTGCCGGCGAGGCCTATCGATCTGCACATGGAAGGTGGCCCAGCGCTGCCGCGATGGTGCTGTTGATGGGGTCGCCGCAGGGACAGGAGTTTTTCAAAGGCGTTGCCTCGCCGATAGCGGACGGTGGCGGGATCGTGCTCGCCAACGGCAAGGAATTGCGCCTCCGCAGCCTTGAACGGCGCATTTTGAAGTCCCGGGGCGAAAATAGCTCCGCACTTTAGCGCTAAACTGCGGAGCTAATTGATTTGGAGGCCTGGCGCAATGCAGCGTCACATGGCCAGGGTGGGGCATGGCAACACGCCCTCACACCAGAACCGCAGAGTCCGATCAGGCCGGCTTGATCGACATAACCACCCTCTCAGAGAAACTCTCGATCTCCCCCCGGGCGCTCCGGGATCTCAAGCGCCGGCGTAAAATTCCGTGCGTCCGGATCTCCGGGACGCTGGTCCGCTATTCGCTGCCGGCCGTCATGCGCGCCCTCGAACGGTATGAAATCCCCGCCGTCGGCGGAGCTGAAACGAAGCGTTAACGCCCCAATCCCGGGACGGCGAAACCACTGATCACCAGGAACGCCTAACCACAATGGACCTCAAAATCCACGAACCTTTCCGCGACTTGATTCCCCCGCTGAAGCCGGAGGAACTCGATGAGCTGGAAAAAAGTTTGCTTTTCTGTGGGTGTCTCTCTCCCATCGTCGTCTGGAAGGGCCGCGACATCATCGTTGATGGCCACCACAGGTTTGACCTGTGCCAAGAGCATGGCCTCCAATACCTCGTCGAGGAACTTACCTTCCGTGATGAGAAAGGCGTAGAGCGCTGGATTATTCAGAATCAGCTTGCCCGCCGGAACCTCGACGCCGAGCAGGTATCCCTCTACCGCGGGATGCTCTACCGGGAGGCAAGAAAGGCCACCCCGAACCCCGAAGGAGCCGGAGGAAAGAGTAGAAAGATTGTTAAGGGTCACAGTGACCCTAAACAATCAACCGCAGAAAAGATCGCCGCGCAATCCGGCGTCTCTCCGGCAACAGTTAAACGCGACGCCAAGTTTGCCGATGCCGTAGACACGTTAGGCGTTCAATCTGACGTAATGGCAGGCAAGATGAAGGGCAAGCGCAAGGAGATCATCGCCAAAGCCGCCGCGAAGAAGGGGAAGCCCGCTCCGAAGAAGTCCGCGCCTCCACGGATGCGACCCCGGGAAAGGGCGGCGAGCGCGTTTAATTCCTTGACAGACTTTAACAAAAACCAAGTGCTCATAGAGGTTATCCGTTCGCTCCCGGCGCATGAGCAACATCGCTATTTAGTTAGCGCGTTTTGGTGCCTGCCCCCAGAAATCCGGGAGCGGTTTCTCGGCGAGGTGAGCGGGGTGGACGTTGTCCCGCCGCAGTTCTCCTGGCAGCGGGCCGCCGGCGAGTCGTGACCCCAAGACGAAAGTCTAACCAGCATGGACCACTCCCTCCTACCCTCAATCCGGGCCGCGACCCTGCCGGAGAAGTATCAGGCCGCCAAGCTGGCGCTTTCTGAGTGCAGCCGCATCGACGAGTGTAAGGACTGGTCAGACAAGGCGGCGGCGATGGCATCCTACGCCAAGCAGTCGCAGGATAAGACGCTGGAGCATACGGCGATGCGCATCCGCGCGCGGGCAATCCAACGATGCGGGGAACTCCTGCGGGAGATCGAGAAGGGCACTGGAAAGAATCAAGGCAAGAGTGAGGCCGCGCACACTCTTGCTCCGACCCGGAAGGCCGCAGCCGAACAGGCCGGACTTTCTGAGTGGAAAGCCAACGAAGCCAAGCGCGTTGCCAACGTCCCCAAGGACAGCTTCGAGGAGCAGGTAGAAAGCGACAGCCCGCCGTCCATCAAGGCCCTGGCAGACCAGGGGAAGAGGCACCTGACGCCCCGGGAAGTATTCGAGCGCAGGGGCATGACGGAAAAGGCATTCAAGGCCGGTATGCACCTACAAGGCGCAATAAGGAGCTTCGCCGCACATATCCAAGAACTCGATTTTCAAGCTGGCGTCGAGGGTTTGGCCCCCAAAGAACGAGCGGAACTTCGCTCCAACATCGCCACCATAATCAAAGTCCTTACCCAACTCAACGCCAGGCTATGAGCGAGGCCGTCAATCGAGGCCCCGGGTCCACCGGTTTCATAAACCGGTGCAGGGCAAGCCCTCGCGGGCTCGAATCCCACCCTCTACAAGTTCACTGTAAACGGATTGTGAGAAAGCGACCCTTCCCGGTGTCCGGCGGCTGTAATGGATTTGTAACGGCTCAAGCGGGGACCATTCCGCCCGGTTGTCATACACAGTCACCAGATCCAACCATACGACATGAACACCCGCCCCCAACCGCAACCCGATGGAGTCCTGATTCGAGCGAAAGACGTGGCCGCCATGTGCTCTGTATCAGTGCGGACCGTTGAGCGTTGGCGCGCCATGGGAATTATCACCGGTCACAAGATCGTCCCCAGCCGCACCGGCGCAGTTCTCTTCGATCCCGCCGCCGTCCGGAGAGCCCTTACCAAGTAACCCCCCTAAAAGACGGGCGGCGGACCCCCGCCCGCCGCCCGAAAACCTAACCAACACGTGAAGAGAACTACGGCTTCAGCTTCAACGCATGAGCACTACCCTAAGCCTTCCTCCGGGGCAAGAGAAAAGCGCTAAGCTGCTACGGCTGGCCCTGGATCGGGCGGCCACGGAACCCGAGGCGGTTTCGGCCTTTTCCCTGTTCCGTCGCCGGGTGCTCGGTGATGGCAGCGCCGAATTCTGGCTCACTCCGGACCGCCGCGCCCCGGTCATAGACGATCCCGGCCCGAGAATGCCATTCGGCAAGCACCGGGGCCGCCTGATCCGCGACATTGCGCGCGAGGATAGGCCTTATCTCCTATGGCTCGCACCCTTGGCCAGGGAGCCGCTACGCGGGAAGATTTACGACGCCCTGGAAGCCGCCGCGAGGGCCCGGCAGCAACCCTAACGCACCCTTAATGGGGACCATTTCTCGCCATTGAAATGAACCGCAAACCCAACCCACACTACGACATGAAAACCCACTCCGGCGGTGTCCTCATTCGAGCCAAGGAAGTTGCGAGCATGTGCAGCGTGTCAGTTCGAACCATCGAGCGCTGGCGTGCAGCCGGGATTATCCAAGCCCGCAAGATTTGCCCGGGCCGCCCCGGCGCCGTCCTCTACGACCGCGAGGCCGTCAAACAAGCTCTCACCAGGCAGGACCCCTGAAAAACCGAAGCCCCGGGGAGCAAACCCGGGGCCTCGAAAACCACAATGAATCCGCATGCAACTTCCGCTAAAGCGTAAAACCTGGCAAGCAGAATTCTGCCATGCCCGGCAAGCGCCGGCCGGGAAAGGAGGGGGCCCATGAGCTTCCGGCTTGTCGGAATCATCGAGAATTGCGGCCGGAACGGGAATCCGCCGCTGCCGCCAGGCATGACCACGCATGCCAAACTCGTTCTCTACGAGCTGGCGCTGGCCGTGCCTTCCAAGAGCAGCCAGGCGGTCTGTTCGCTTTCCATCGAACTCCTCGCGGAGCGGACCTTCATGTGCGCCCGGAGCGTCAAAAGAGCGCTCCGGATTCTGGAGTCAGCCGGCCTGCTCACCACCCGCCGGCGTCACTGGGCGCCGAACGAATTCCGGCTGCACTTGGAAAGCTTAAGAAGTGACTGTGGGTCACTTATGGACAACCAAGAAGCGCCTCAAGAAGTGACTGTGAGTCACACAATAAGTGACCCAGAGGTCCCACGTACGGTGACTGTGATGTCCCCCTTTCCCAGGGTACCAGGAAAGAAACCAGGAAGAGAGAGTGCTCTCCCTTCCGATTCAGCTTCGCCAAAAGCAAAGCAGCCGCGATCCAAACCAAGCCCTTCGGAGCCGAAAGCGAAGCGCTCCAGGATGGTTCTGCCATCCATCGAAGAATGCCGGGCCTACGCGGTCGAGATAGGGCAGCCGCCAAGCGACGGGGAAGCGTTCTGGCGCCTGAAGGACGAAAACGGATGGCGCAACGGCAGCCAGCCCGTGCGCGACTGGAGGAAAACCATGCAGCGCTACAAGCTTCAGGGCTTCCTCGCCTCCCAAAAGCAGCACGGGCGCAACGGCTCCCAGCCTGGCCGCGCCGCGCCGACCAGCGTAGAGGAACTCATGCGGCGCGCCGACGCCCTCCGCCGGCCCTCCTCCCACTCATGAGCCTGGCATTCTCAGACCCGGATTCCGAGACCGCCATCCTCCGGCTCATCACCTCCCGGCTTTGGAGCTCTCTTGAGCCGATCGACAAGGCCGCGGCCGTTCTCCGTCCAGAAGATTTCGCCGTGCCAATGCACGCCGCCGTTTACGGCACCGCCCTGGCCCTTCACGCCGACGGGCAGCCCGTCGATCTCCTGACCATCCAGGAACGGCTCGGCGAAGCGCAGCTCCGCAGTTTCGGGAGCGGAACCCTTGGTAATGGCATGGCCGCCCTCACCCGGCTCCTGACCCTGGGCGACGATCACCTCGCGCCGGCCTTGCTCCCGGACTGCTGTCGGCGCATCGCCGAACTCTCCAGGAAACGCAGACTCTACCGAGCCCTTTCGGAGACGCTGGAGAGCGCCGGCGCGCTCACGCCTGATGAGATCCTGTCCCAGCTCGAGCGGCAGATCGAACCGCTCCGGGAATCCTCCGCCGGCGCAGTGGAGAGTTTCTCCCAACTCGCCGGCCGGATGGAGGATTATTTCGAGGGGCGGCTTTGCGGCCGCGAAACGATTCCGACCGGGTTCGCGCAGCTTGACAGGATTCTGCGCCTCGAACCGGGGCACCTCGCCGTTGTCGGCGCTTACACCAGCGTAGGCAAAACAGCTTTCGCATGCTTCATCGCCTGCACCGCGGTCCGGAAAGAGATTGCCTTCGGGTTTCTCTCCCTCGAAATGGAGGCCGAAGAAATTGGCGCGCGGCTTGTCGCCCTTCTAGGTTCCTTCGCGGCTGACGCTTGGTCACCCGGAAACTACATCACCGAAGACCAGCGCAGAATCCTCCGGGATTCCATCGCCAAACTTGAACAGTTAGACTCGTTCCTTACGGCGCCGCGTGATTTCCGGCTAGCGAAAGTCCGAAGCGCCGTCGCGGACATGGCAAAGCGAGGCGCGCGCCTTGTGATAATTGACTACCTCCAACTGATCAAAGCCGACTTGCCGAAGAACTCGAAGCGCGAGGAAGTGCTGGACGTTTCGCGCGCTCTGAAGCTCATGGCCCGGGAGAATCACATTGCAATCATTGCCCTGGCCCAACTCCGCCGCGAAGCAGAAACGTCCGGACATCCTTCCATCCACCACCTTCAAGAGAGCGCGAGCATCGAGCAGGACGCTGATTCAATCATCCTTCTGCACCGGCCGCAGAAAGGAGAAATCCTTGATGGATGGGTGGAGGAAGCAGCCGCGAAACTCGACAAGAACAGGCACGGGCAAACCGGCTGTTGCCGCATCGGCTTTCACCGCCGCCTGGGCGCGTTCGTCGAACTCGGAGAGGAAGAAGAAGCCTAGGAACATTCATCGACAGAGAAATCCAATGAACCAACCCACCCAGAACCCGCCCGCCGTGCGAAACCCGTTCGGCGAATCCATCACGGCGCCCGCCGGCGCTTCAGCCAACGCCCTCGCTCAGCGCGAAGTTGCCGAGATCCAAGGCGCGCTTCTGATTGCTCAGCGCTTCCCACGAAACCCAGTTCAAGCCATGGACCGCATCTTGGCCGCCTGTTGCCGCCCCTCCCTGGCAGAGCACGCGACTTATCAATACAACCGCGGCGGAGTCGAGGTAACCGGAGCATCGATCAGGCTCGCTGAGGAGATGGCCCGGTCCTGGGGAAACGTCCTTTCCGGCCTGAGCGAGCTCTCTCGCTCTGACGGATATTCAGAGGTTTTGGCTTACGCGTGGGACTTGGAAACGAATTTCAGAGACGAGAAGCGATTTCAAGTCAAACACTGGCGCGACACCAAGAACGGAGGCTACAAGCTAACTGAAGAGCGCGACATTTACGAAACCATCGCAAACGCCGGCGCGCGGCGCAAGCGATCCTGTATCCTGGCAATCATCCCGGAAGATGTTCAGGAGGCCGCGCTGGAACAGTGCGAGGCGACCCTAAAGGCCAAGGTGGATGTTACGCCGTTGCGAATCAAAAGCCTAACCGATGGCTTCGCCGAGTTCGGCGTGAGCCTGGCCCAGCTTGAGGCCCGCCTTGGGCGAAGGGTGGACAGCATCACGCCTGCGGGAGTGCTTCAGCTTCGCAAAATTTATACATCTCTGCGGGACGGGCTGAGCACCCCGGAACAATGGTTTCCTCCCCTCCCTCCCCCCGCGAAGAAAGCTGCGGTCAAGGCCAAGGGGAAAGACGACGATCCCGCACCGAAGCCATGAACCAACCCCAAGCCAAGGAAGCCCCTCCGGCCGTTTCTGCACCGCCGGACCGCGATCACCATCTTTTGCCGATGCCCGCGCCACACCGTTACAAAGACTACCTCGGGGACTCGGTCTATGCCGATTTCGACGGCTATCACATCGTCCTCACGACCGAAAACGGATTCGGCCCGACAAACACCATCGCCTTAGAACCGGAAGTCCTGGCCGCGCTGAACCGGTTTTCGGAGCGGATCAAGAATATGCACACTCCGGATCCTGATCTTGAACAACCGCCATGACTGACACAGACCTGATAACCGTCTGCGACAAGTGCATCCAAGCATCTTGCTGGCAGGGGAAGTTTCTCTGCGATGAGGCGCAGAACGCGGGCACCGTGCAGAAAACCCGCGCGGAACTGCGGGCGCTCAATCGCGAGCATCCCTCCTATTGGAAAACCGACGACGAAATGGCAGCGGAGACGCTGTATTGAATAACCACCAACCCCTGACCTCCTGACCCATGCCAGACCCTGATAGACGCGTAGATCCTGCAACTATCGAAACTTGCCGTCATGGCGTCACCAGAACCGATGAAAAGCACCAAAGGTGACGCGGTGACGCCAAGTTTTCACATTCACAGGATTTTTCAGAAGCTGAACGCCGCACCCGCCGAGGTTCAAATGGAGTTGATCGGATGAGCGCCGCCACTGCACCTATCGACTGGCCAGCTTTCTATGCACGGCACGCCGAGACGGCGAACCGTATCTGGCACGCAGGGCCGAGGCTGGCGGCGCGTGAACTTGGCGTAGACGCTGACCGCTGGGGCATCGACTTCAGCCCGGTGATAAGCGGGAATGCCATCGTGGCCGGTCCGTCGCCGGGCGATCACGAGGCATTCGCCGCACTGATTGCCGAGGCGCTTTGTGGTGTATCGGACTGGCGGGAGTTCGTCGCGGAGAACGCGGCGGGCTTCGGGTATCTCCTGGAGATGGCCAAGCGCGCGCAGGCGAAAGCGTGGGAGGAAGAGAACTCCCGGATTCAGCGCGAACTCTACACGGCCGGGCTCAGGCAAGCCGTCGATCAGGCAACGCGGATGCTCGGGAAGGCTGTTGCGAGACGCCACGGAGAGAAGGGACCGGCTGCGACCCGGCGCCGGAAGGCGGAGATCATGGCGAACTTTGAGGCAGCCTTCGGGCCGCGCGAATCCTGGCCCGATGCCACGCTGATAAGCGTCTTCAAACTCGCTCGCGACGGGCTTAGGGAAGAGGGCGCACCCCGATGATCACCGCCGCCACAGCACCCCCCTCTGCCCAGAATTCCGGCAAGGATTCCGCCGGAATTCCGCCCGGAAATCCCGGGGCGTGAGAGTTTCGAGACCCTGAGTGCGAGTTTTTGAACCGGAGTTTTGGAACATCTACGCGCGATCCTGTGTGTGTGCGCGCGCGAGGCTCGACAACCAAAAGGGCCAGCGTAACCGTTTGATCCATGGAGACCCAGGCCCCTCACCCCGAACCCAGCGCTGAAGCCGCGGACAACTTGCGCGACCGCGAGAGGGCGCTTCGAAGGCAATTATGGCGCCTCAGCCAACTGCGCTTGGAGAAAAAGGGCGCCTCGCTCTACGCCATCTTCGGCCCACGCGGCCGTGTTACCTTCGGCAGTGACGCCCCCTGGCTCTTTACCCTCGATCAACTCGAGGTCATCATGGCGGAGTTCCGGAAGCTCCTCACGCAATAAGCTTTGTGGCGATTTGTGCCAACGGGAGAAATTCCCGCCCGCGCGGGAGGCCCTCGGGACTTGAACGGCGCCCGGCCAGCGCCCATGCTTAGCCCGTGGCGAAAGAACCCCGCCCAGCGCCTAAGAAACTCCGGCCCACCCCAGCGCCGGCGAAGAAGCGTCCGCGGAGGAAACGCCCCACCCGGAAGCCCGGCCGGCCAACGCTCTATACCCCGGCCCTCGGGAGGCTCATAGCGCAGGGCATCAGCTCGGGACTCACGCTGCACCAACTTGCCGCGCGGGTTCCGGACTGCCCCCCGCGCTCTACGATTCTGCGCTGGGTCCGCGAGAACGAAGAATTTGCGATCCTTTACAGGCAAGCCAGGGAGGACAGGACCGAGGGGTGGGTTGAGGAACTCGTGGAAATAGGGGACGACGCCATCGCCGTTGCCGCTGCAGACCCGCTTAATTCCAGCGCGATCTCGGCCCGCCGGCTCAAAAGCGACGCCCTCAAGTGGGTGGCCGCGCGACACGGGGCAAAGACCTACGGCGACAAACTCGACATGACCGTCCACGAAGACCAAACCGACGTTTTTTACCGCGGCTGGGTCGCGCGTTGGGAGGCTGCCAAGGCCGGGTTGGTTGAAGACGAGTCCCAGGTCCCACCGGGTCACAAGACGCTAGAGCAAATGAGGGCCTTCCACGCGCGGTGCGAGGCCGCTCGCCGCCGCGGGGAGGGCCGGGGCACCTAAACCTCCTCCTTCCAGGCCCGCCGGCGCAGATCACGCAGGTGAGCTTGTTTGCCCTCGACGTGAAGCCTCAGCGTCCACCGCAGATAGCCGGCAATCGTCCGCCCATCGTCCGCAGCGAGATCGAGGATGTTCGCGTAGACCTCCGCGGGAAGATACGTGACCACCCTCCGTTTCCGTGGCCTTTCCGGTGCGCAAATCGAGAATCTACGTTGCATGGTGTTGCAGGATCCTCGTTTTCGTCGCAAACGTCAATAGAAAAGACTAGCAAAAACGCAGTGCATTGCATTGCAATGCACCCCCTGCACCGTCAGGGAGAGATGCCAGAAAGGGATTGTTCCAGGCCCACGCGCCGCGTATTCTTCGAGTTGTGACCAGCGACACGACCTCCCCCACCGTCCCGGCAACCAAGCCGGTTTCCATTTCGGGCCTTCTCTCCTCCTTGAAGGATTTCCAGGCCCGGGCCGCCGAGGTGGCCGCGCTCCAAAGCGAAGCCTCCACCCAACACGCAGAAGCGCGCGCCATGATCGAGAAAGCCGAGGGCTTCGAAGTGGATTCCTCGATTCCCGCCTCGAAAGCCGCCGGCGAAAGCTCAAAACTCCGGCAGGTCGCCAGCATCCTGCAAACTCGTGGGAAAGCCGCGGCCGAACTCGCCGCCGCCGAGAATTCGCGCCTTGTCACTGACATTCAGGCAGCCCGCGAGGAGCTCCTGAATGAGGCTCACCGGCGCCACGATCGGCTTCTCGCCGCGGCGGTTGAAGCCTTCGGGAAAACCTACGGAGAGGATTACAACACAACGGAGTCCGCTCGCGATCTTTTGCAGAGGCTCGATCCGTTGGCTTCTGTTGGTCAACTGACAGCCTCCCGCATCTCCGGCTCGGAGCCTCGCGACGGGCACGCAGCTTTGACGGCTTTCGAGGAAGAGCTCGAACTCGCCAAGCCGCTTGACGGTTTGCAGAATGTCAGGCTTGAATTGAAACTCGTTCGCTAATTCGCTAATGAACACACCCGGCCGAATCACCCGAGAAAGGTTTGATACATTGTCAGGCAAAGTCAGCCGGGACCGCCTCGAGCAATTGGGAGGGCTCGTCTCTCCGGAGCGCATGCGTGAGATCGCCGCCCAAACGGCTGCGGCGCGTGGCCCCGCACTCCGGACGGGACCCAGGGAGATCTTTTCGCCTGCGATGTTGGACGCCCTCAAAGGCCTCACAAAGCCAGACGCCCGGCAAGCGGCGATCGAGAAGTTCCACGAGGAACAACGCAAGGCGGCACTGCACGCTGTAGGCACGGAACCGCCAACCGTCGCGCGTTTCTATCACCGGATCGCGAGAGCCGAGGCCGTCCGGGGAGCCTTTCACAATCCAATCCACCCAGCCGCCTAACGTCATGTCAGCACCCGCCCCACTAACACCGCATCAAGCCTACGCAACCCTAGCGCCTGTCAAAACCGCTCAGGAAGAATTCGACGCGCTAACCGATCGGCTTGCGAGGATCAACGCCAACCGCAGCGCGGCCGAAACCCGCGTTGCGCTCTTCACCGGCCGCCCTCCCTCCGATAAGTCGAGGATCGCAGCGAGCAGCGAGATGGAAGGGGTCCGAGGTCAGGAGACCAATTTTGTTAACCGTTGCGTTCATGTTAGCCGCGAACTCGGCACGCCCTACGAGGCCCTCCACGAAGGCGTGAATTGGCCGGCGTCTCCGGCCGCGGCCTTGGCGTTGGTCGAGGCCCTGATCCCAGATTGACCTTTCTTCAGAGGCACCCCGGATTCGCTGCCGGAGGGGCTGCTAGTCAGGCGCCTCGGTGGATCCAACCGCCGGGGCGCTTTCGTTTTCCGGCGGCTCGCGTAGGATTCTCGCGACTGGAAGGCGGACCGGCCCGCCGTCCCCGGGGCTCCGAGTGGAGCACCCCCGGGGGCGGCGGAGCCTCAGGAGGATGCCGCTATGTAAGCCTTAGAGAAAGATCCCGATCCGCCGCGCGCTCGCTGGCGGCTGGCCATGCCCCCGGCGGCTTTTTCGTGGATGGCAGGGGCCCGCCGGCGTATCCTCCGGACCATGCACCACATCCCCCCGGCAAAAATCTGGTTCGACCCCCAGGCCCGGGTCTTCCAAGGCAGCCAGCCTTACGTCAAGTTTGCGAGGTTTGTAGCTGAGACCGGGGCGCCGCGAGCCCCCCACGAAACCAACTCCCGATACACCGCCAGAATTCTTCGGGCTGCGGGGTTGCCGGTGGACTTTCAAGGCTCGCCGCCGCCCTGGCCGCCTCCCCGCAATCCTGCGTAGCGCATTCCGCCGGCCGGGCTACCGTCGCAACGTGCAGCACATGGATTTTGGGCGGGTTCGATCCAAGCTCCTTCAGATCGAGTATGACCCCGAGACCGGGGAATGGTCGGGATCGCCGGCGGCCGTGGCGCTCGTGCGGTGCGCGGCCGGGCTCATCCCCAGGGCCGGACACCACGAAAGCGGGCCCGAGTACGTTGCCCGGGTCTTTCGGGCCGCCCTCCCCGGCCTGTCCGTTGACGATCTCGTGGCGGACCCCCCGCGCCCCAGCACCCTCCCGCCAGGCGCCGTAGACTGATTCACCGGCGGAAAACGACGCCCCCATTTTGCCCAGGATCGCGTTTTAGCGTGCGTCCGCTGCCTTACCCTCGCGCGCGCCTGCGGCAAATCCTGGCCAATGGAGGGAAGTGGGACGCCCTATTGGGCCGGGAGCATCACGGAAACGACGCCGTCCTTGATGTCGAGCGGCTCCGGGCCGGGATCGCCGGGCCGGTTTCGAGTTCCCTCATGGTGGCAGGATCCCCGGACCGGGACCGGACCGGAAAGCGAGAACCGTTGCCGCCTCCCGTCTAACTGTTTGGATGGATGCAAGGAAGGTTGGATGCCCGGGTCCGGAAAAGTGTAATGGTTTTGTAACGGTTTTTCCCGCCGGATTAGGCCATTTCTCGCCGCTTTTTGGCCCTTTCCCGGCAAGATCGCGAGTGGTGCATTATTCACAAAGCATTGATGCTCAGCACGTAATGAAGAGACCGGCAGTCCTGACACCTCTTCGAGGTATCGGTCTTGAAAACCGGCAGGGCGAAAGCCCTCGTGGGTTCGAATCCCACCCCCTCCGCCAAGGGAATGGGATTCGAACCCACGAAGGGAGAGGGCGGCGGTCTAGCACCCCTGCCGGGGTGCTGGTGATGGATGGACCTTCTCTCCGGTGGTGGCGCTGCGCGCCACCACCGGCTACAAGCTCTGATCCCTTCGGGCTGGAAGCCATCGGGAAGCCCTCGTAGCGGAATTCGCAAGAATTCCGATGTCCAGCCAAGGAGGCTCTTCCCCTCGTCGGAAGACTCACGTCTTTCGCGCGGGGGCGCTTCATTTTTGTCCGTAATAGGCGGCGGCGCCGTGTTTGCGAAGGAAGTGCTTTTCCAGGAGATGAGAAGGGAGACCGCTGCTGAGGGGATCGAGTCCGAGCTGCCAGGAACCCACGGCGAGGCGGGCGCAGGCTTCCAAGGCGACGCTGTTGTCGACGGATTCCATGGCGCTGCGGCCCCAGGTGAAGGGAGCATGATAGTGTTGCAAAACGGCGGGCATGGAGAGGGGATCGCGGCCGGCGAACTCCGCGGCGATGACCTTTCCGGTGTTGGTTTCGTAGTCCTCGCTCACTTCTTCGGGGGTGAGAGCGCGGCAGAGGGGGACCGGGCCGAAAAAGTGGTCGGCGTGGGTGGTGCCGAGGCAGGGCAAAGAGCGGCCGGCCTGGGCGAACATGGTGGCGAAGGGGCTGTGGGTGTGGGTGATCCCGCCGATGGCTTCGAAGGCGAGATAGAGAATGCGGTGGGCCGGGGCGTCGGAAGAGGGGCGGAGGGAGCCGTGGACGGTTTTGCCCTCTAGATCGACCAGGACGATGGAATCGGCGGTGAGCGCCGAATAGGGGATGCCGCTGGGTTTGATGGCGAAGATGCCCCGGGCCCGATCGATGCCGCTGACATTGCCCCAAGTGAGAGAGACCAATCCTTCAGCGACGAGGCGCCGGTTGGCGGCCGCGACCTCTTCCCTGAGGGATGCGAGCATGAGGACAGCAAAGAGATGAAGTTAAAGCTGTGTCAGGCAATCGTCGAGAGCCTGCAGCAGTTCGGCCTGGGAGGCTTCCGTTTCGTCGCCCATGTTGGAGATGCGAAAGGTGCGCCCCTTGAGTTTTCCGTAACCGCCGTCGATGGCAAAGCCGTGTTCGCGGCGCAACAGATCGAGAAGGCGAGCTACGTCGATGCCGCGGTTATTTGAGACGCAGGTGAGGGTGGGCGAGCGGTAGCCCTCCGGAGCGAAGTGTTCAAATCCCTGACGCTGCACCCAGGCGTGCGCGATCCCGTTGAGCTGGGCGTGCCGGCTATAGCGGTTTTCCAAACCTTCAGAGCGGATCTCTCGGAGTTTGTGCCGCAAGCCGTGGATGAGGGCGATGCAGGGAGTGCTGGGCGTCATGTTCTTGGCGTGGTTCGCGTCGAACTCGAGGAAGTCGAAATAGTAACCGCGATCGGCAATGGAGGCGGCGCGTTCGAGGGCGGCGGGGGAGACGGTGAAGAGGGCCAGGCCGGGCGGCAGGGCCAGGGCTTTCTGGCTCCCGGTGAGGACGACGGCGGCGTCCCAGGCCTCGCACGGGGTGGGCACGGCGGAAAACGAAGAAACCGTATCGACGACCAGGAGGACGCCGGGGTGGGACTTGACGACTTTGGCGATGTCATCCAGGGGATTGAGGACGCCGGTGGAGGTTTCGTTGTGGACGACGGTGACGGTGTCGAATTGACCCGAGGAGAGCCGGGCGTCGAGCTCGCCGGCATCGATGGGTTGTCCCCAATCGGACCGGAGAGCTTCCGCCTTTTTTCCACAGCGGCGGGCGACGTCGTACCACTTGTCGGAAAAGGCGCCACAACAGCAATTGAGGACGCCGCTTCGCACAAGATTGCGAATGGCGGCTTCCATGACGCCCCAGGCTGAGGAAGTGGAAAGGTAGATGGGCTGGGAAGTTCCGAAGAGTTCTTGGAGGCCGGGTTGAATTTCCGCGTAAAGGTCTTGGAATTCCCGCCCGCGATGTCCGATCATCGGGGCGGTCATGGCCGAGAAGGTTGCGGGAGAGACTTGGACGGGTCCTGGGATGAACAGTTTGACGGGTTGATCGGGCATAGACAGGCGCTCCACCTTTTTTTCGAAGACCCTCTTAGTCCTCGAAAATGAAATGTTCAAGCCGGAGGCGGTCGGCGTAGACGGCGGCTTCAGCGGCGCGCGGATCATCGACAGAAGCGAGGCGTTTGGCCAATTGGAGGGCGGCCTCCCAATTGCGGTCGCGGTCGAGGATACGGAGGGCTTCCAATCCGGCCCGGAAATACCAGGACCAGTCCGAGCGTGGCCCTTCCGCGAGGGAGTTGGCCACTTCGAGTAGGGTTCCGAGGGTCGATTCGAGGTCGCCGTTCTGCTCGTGGCATCGGGCGAGGCGGTAGCGGGCTTCGTCGCGGACCTCGGGGGGCAGGCCGGGGAAGGCGGCGACGGTTTGGAACGTCGCGATGGCTTGGTCGAGATATTCGCGGGGGCTCTGCACCCCGGTGGGGATTGGAACCGGGGAGACGGAAAGGTCGGCGCCTACAGCCGCAGGGGACCTGCGGCTTTGGGACAGGACGTAGAGAGTTTCGCCCTTGGCGAGGAGGGCAGTGATGCGGAGGTCTTCGGGGACCTCACGACGGCCGAGGAGGGCGTCGAAGATGACGAGAGCATCTTGGCGACGGTCGTCGCGGGTGAGAGCGAGGGCCTGTTCGAGCCGAGCGCGCAGGGCCAACGGTCCGTTGCCTTGCGCAATGGCGTCCCATTCGGAAATGGCTTGAGACAGGTTGATTCTTCCGCCCGCCAGCACCAGGGCTTTGCCGGCCAGGAAGCGAGCCTGTTCGGCGAGAGGACTCTGCGGGTTCTCCCGGGCCAATAGCCGCAATTGAATGAGGGCGTTTGCCGAATCTCCCTTGTTAAGAAGGTATTCAGCGAGCTTGAGGCGGACGATGGGGCGTGAAGCCGACTGGGGCCAACGCTCGAGAAATGCGGCGGCTCTTTCTTCCACGCCGGTATTTCTGGCCGGTGGTGCGCCGGGTTCAGGGTCCGGCGTGGCGTCCTGTTCGGAACTGGCGGGGAGCCGATCTGCGGCGGCGAGCCAAACGGCGAGATAGTCGCGCCGCTCCCCGAAACGATCCGGGAGACTGGGAATGGATTCGAGACGATCGAGGAATCGCTGGCTGCGCCGAACCTGCGGAGGGGTCGCGCTTAGATGATGCTCGGCGAGGGCGAGGAGGGCCTCCGGCACACGGGGATGCTCCGGAAAGTCTTGGAGGAAGGTTTCGAGATCTTCGAGTCCTTGGGCATCGCGTTCGGCGGTTCTACTCAAGCCCGCTTCGAGGAGGACATCGGCTTGCGTCTTCGGGGTCAACGCGATTGGCAGGGCGGTGTAGGCAGTCCAGTCCTGATCGAAGGCGCGTTCTTGGGCGAGCAGCCGGCTCAGCAAGGCGGCGTTGTAGCGGGCGTGGGCTCCGGTCTGATCGGGGAGGAGCAGGCGCTGGCTGCGGAAGGTATCGCGGGCTCCCGTCCAGTCGCCACGCAACGCTTGGATCTCCGCGCTGAGAAACATCCATTTCCGGTTGAGCTGGCGCTCGTCGTCTTGGACGGCTTCGAAGAGATCCTCTACGAGACGGGAGGCTTGGGCGAGGTCTCCCTGACGCAGATGGAGTTCTCCAAGGAGGAGGATCGCCCGGGGGGCCATGTCGTGCTGGGCCAAGGTTCCTTCAAAGCGGGAGAGCAGAGCGATGGCCTGAGCGAACTCCCCAGCCCCGATAAGACTGCGGGCGAGAAAGAAGGAGGCGACCGCCTGCCGATTTGCGTCTTCGCCACTCGTCCAAGTTTCGAGGAGCGTACGGATGCGCGGGTCGCCGAGAAGATCTTGGGAGCGCAGGAGATCGAGAGTGGTCTCGATTTCGCCGGAGCTGCGGTCTCCGGAAATGAAGACCGAGGCGCTTTCGAGGGCGGCGTCGGTTTGGCGCAGGCCGAGGAGGGCCTGGATCCGTCCGATTTCGGAGAGGGAGGCAATCTCCGCGGGTGTGCGGGCCTCGTCATCGAGCAGAATATCGAAGGCCTGGGCCGCGGCGGCGAATTCGCCTGCGGCGAGATCGATTTCGCCGCGAATCCAGCGGAGGTAAGCGGCGAGGTAGGTTCCTTCGGCGGGTTGAAAATCGAGGATATCGCGCGCCTCTTGCAGTTTACCGGCCCGGCGAAGGATGAGGGCGGCCCGGAGCCGGGCCTGATCGCGGTCTGGTCCTTCGGGAGCCTCGAGAAGGGGTTCGAGGCTGAGGACGGCTTCGCCGGGGTGGCCGGTATCTTCGAGGAGAGCCGCCAAGGTCAGAATGAGGGATGGCCGGAGACGGGGCGAAGCGAGAGGGAGGGCTTGACGGGCGGTGAACACGGCTTCGTCCTTGCGGTCCTGCAAGGCGAGGATCAGGGTCTGCCAATAGGGGCGCTCAGGATGGTCGCTGGGAAGACCCGTTTCCAAGAGAATCTGCGCCTCCGAGACATGGCCGGAGCGGAGCAGGGATTCGACCAGAAGAAGCGACAGACCCGGTTGTTCTTCTTCCGGCAGGTCGTCGCGGTTGAGAATCTGCCGGAGCAACGTGGCGGCGCGGGCCGGGAAATGATCGCGAAGAGCTTGCTCGGCTTTCGTCCGGAGTTCCGAAATGCTTGCCAATTCCGGTTCAGCCTGAGCGGGCGCCAGACCAAAGATTACGCAGGCGAGAGCCAACGCAGGGAGCGAGAGGGGGCGAGGCGGAGCCGGTCGGAGAGATCCTCCCATGAGCGCGAAGGTCGAGGAGCAGCGGTTGGTTTGCAAATGAGAAGGGACGGAAACCGGTGCGTCCGCTATAGGGCGATGGCCGGATGGGCGAGGAAGCGTCCGGTGTGGCTGTGGGGTGAAGCAGCGACCTTTTCCGGGGTTCCTTGAGCGACGATGGAGCCGCCCCCATCGCCTCCTTCGGGTCCGAGATCGATCACCCAATCCGCGCAGCGGATGAAATCGGGATGGTGCTCGACGATGATCAGGGTGTTTCCCGCGTCAGCGAGTCTTTGAAGGACTCCGAGGAGGGTCCCGATGTCGTGGAGGTGAAGACCAGTAGTCGGTTCATCGAGCAGGTAAACGGTGTGGCCCGTATCGCGCCGGGCCAACTCGGCGGCGATTCTGACCCGTTGGGCTTCTCCGCCGGAGAGAGTGTTGGCGGGCTGGCCGAGCTTCAGGTAGCCGAGGCCTACCTGTTCGAGCGGACGCAGTTTTTCGTAAATGCGGGGAATCCGTTCGAAAAGCCGGGCCGCGTCGTGGATCGAGGCATCCAGGATCTCGGCGATGTTTCGGCCGCGATAGGCGACTTGCAAGGTTTCCCGGTTGTAGCGGCTGCCGCGGCAAGCGTCGCAGGGGACAAAGACATCGTGGAGAAAATGCATATCGATGCGGATGGAACCTTCGCCCCGGCATTGTTCGCAACGGCCTCCGGGCAGGTTGAAACTGAAGCGGCTGGGGCTGTATCCCCTGATCCGGGCGGCGGGGAGCCGGGCGAAAAGGGCGCGGAGGAGATCGAAGGCTCCTACGTAGGTGGCGGGGTTGGAGCGTGGCGATCGTCCAATGGGCGACTGGTCAATGACAATGACCTTATCGACCGCTTCAGCCCCTTCGAGGGCGCGGTGGGCTCCAGGCTCTTCCCGCGAACCGTGGATGCGTTGAGCCAGAGCCGGGCGGAGGATGTCATCGACCAAAGTGGATTTCCCGCTGCCCGACACGCCGGTGACGCAGATGAAGCAGCCGAGAGGAAAAGCGGCGTCAATATCGCGGAGGTTGTGCTCACGGGCTCCGAGCAGGCGCAGCCAACCTTTGGCCTTCCGGCGGCGGGAGGGGACTGGGATCGAGTATTCCCGGCGCAGATAACCTCCGGTGAGCGATTCGGGATGGGCGGCGATGGCGGCGGGGCTGCCTTCGGCCACGACGGCTCCGCCCTGAGGCCCGGCTCCTGGTCCCATGTCGATGACGTGGTCGGCGGCGAGGATGGTGGAGAGGTCATGTTCCACGACAATGACGGTGTTTCCGATGTCGCGCAGCTCCCGGAGGGTTTCCAGGAGGCGTTCATGATCGCGGGGATGGAGGCCGATGGAAGGTTCGTCGAGGACGTAAATGACGCCGCTGAGGCGGCCGCCGAGCTGGGTGGCCAGGCGGATGCGCTGGGTTTCGCCTCCGGATAGGGTAACGGTCCTGCGGTCGAGCGAGAGGTACCCCAGGCCGACCCGTTCGAGGAAGCGGAGGCGTTCGGCGATCTCGTTCTGAATGTCGGTTAGGGCATCGCGGAGCGCGGCGGGGAAAACGAGGTCGGAGATCCAGGTGTGGGCTTCGGCAATCCGCAGGGCGGAGAACTCGCCGATGCCGCGGGAATTTCCTTGCGCGTCCGCCAGGGTCACCGCCAGGATCTCGGGCCGGAGACGCTTGCCCTTGCAGGAGGAACAAGCGCGTTCGGAAGTGAGGCTTTGCAGCAAACGGCGCGTGGAGGCGCTGCGGGTGTTCTGCTGGAGATGCTCGGCTTGAGGAATCAGGCCAGGCCAGGCCGCCGCGGCGTCGCCGTGCAGCAGCGCTTCGAGGAAGACGGCGGGAAGGGAGGCGCATGGCTGGGAGAGATCTGCGTGGCAGCGGTGGGCCAGGTCGGCGATTTGCTGGTTGAGAGCTGTGCGGACTTTGCCGGAGGCGGGCCACCAGCCTCGAAGTCCTCCGGAAAGCAGGGGGAGATCGGTGCGCGCCAGGAACCGAGGAGGATCGAACACGCTCCGGCTGCCCAGTCCGTGGCAGTCTGGGCAGGCTCCGAGGGGGCTATTGAAAGAGAAGTGTTTGGGAGAGAGATCGGGCAGGTGGAAGCCGGTGGAAGGATTGGCGAAGGCCGTGGTCGCCTCCTCGAGGCGCCAGGCCGTGGTTCCGGGATCGCTGAGGAGAAACCGGACGCGGCGGTTTCCCCGGCGCAGAGCGGCTTCGACGGAATCGGTGAGGCGGGCCGCGACTCCCTCCCGCACGGTCACGCGATCGATGACGGCTTCGATAGGCGTTGAAGAAGGGGCGCGGAACTTTGGGAGTTGCTCGCTGTCATCCAACTCGAAGAGGTTCCCGCCAATGCGGACGCGGACGAGACCGTCGCGGCGCAAGCGTTCGCAGAGGTGCGACAGTTTCTCTCCGTGCATCAATTCGACCGGCGCGAGGATGACGGCTTTGCTTCCCACTGGCAGAGCCAGCAGCCGATCGACGATTTGCTGCGGGGTCCGGCGGAAGACCTCTTCGCCTGTAGTGGGATCGTGAGGTTGACCGGCGGCGGCGAAGAGGATCCGCGCGTAGTCGAGGATCTCGGTGATGGTGGCGACAGTGGACCTGGGATTGGATCCCGCCGGGCGTTGTTCCAGGGCGATGGCGGGGGACAACCCTTCGATAGCGTCCACATCCGGAGGTTCGACCTGATCGAGAAACTGGCGGGCGTGGGTGGAAAGGCTTTCCACGTAGCGGCGTTGTCCTTCTGCGTAGAGCGTGCTGAAGGCCAGGGAAGATTTTCCCGAGCCGCTGACCCCGGTGACCACGACCAGACGGCCGCGGGGAATGCGGACGTCGATGTTCCGGAGGTTGTGTTGGCGCGCTCCGCGAATGCTGATCCACTCCGTCATGAAGTGTTGTTGTGCCAGGATCTGGCTTCCCGGCGCACGCGCAAGAGAGCTTGGAAGATGCGCCAGGAGTCGCCGGGCACGAGACGGCTTCCGGCTTTCTCGCTCCAACTGACGGGTTCCTGGCGGATGGTGTAACCGTGCTTTTGGATGCGGGCGAGAAGTTCGAGATCGAGGGCCCAGCCGAGTTCCCGCAGGCGGCTGGCGTATTTTTCGTAAAAGGAGCGCGGGAGGATCTTAAAGCCGCAGGCGGGATCCCGGACGCGGGAGCCCAGCAGGAGATTGACCAGGACGGCGTAGATTCTTCCAGTGATCCGCCGGTGAAAATCGCGTTGAACAACGGTGGAGGCGGTTTTCCGGCGAGTGGCAAACCAGACCTCCTCGGCGTTGTCGCTGGTCATGGCCCGACGGATCAGCCTGCGGACTTCTGAACCAGGGACCGCTCCGTCCGCATCGACGAAAGCGAAGTGGCCGGTGTCCGGCGGAGCCTGACTCCAGCCATGCAAAATTGCCCCCCCTTTGCCTTGATGGGGGGCCTGGAGCACCGGAAGCACCAGTTGAGGCCAGCGCCGGCGCCGCTGTTCCACAGCTTCGACGAGCGCTTCGGTTTCCGCTTCTCCGGATCCGTCGTCGACGGCCAGAACACGAACGTGATCCTGGAGAGGTTCGAGTTCCTCACCCAACACGTCCAGGAAGGGGGGGAACCGCCGGCTTTCTCGGAAGCAGGGAACAACGAGAAAAACCGGACGTGGACGGCAGGACATAGAAACGCGAGGGGAACGGTGCGGATTCGGACTGCGTTAGGGTCTCCGGGGGAAAAGTGGGCGCACTTGTTTCTCCGGAGACCCTCAGGGAACCAGATCGGGTTGGGATTCTTGTTGAACGGCGGCCAGGTAGTCACGGAGTTGCCGAAAGCCCTCTTCGGAGGCGATGGTGGGGACGTGGCGGAGAGAACTCTCCAGATCTGCCGCCAACGTGGCGGCGAGCCCACGGATTTCGGCAACGCCGATCGCCCCAGTGGGAGCGTCTTGCAGGTTCTGAAGGATCGCTTGAATTCCTAACCAATCCTTCCGGCGAATCAGTTCCAGGGTCTCCAAATGGATAAGGCGCAGACCGGATCTCGCGGCGCCAATGGGAAGCGCGGAAGAAGCTGGTGGTCCCAAAGGAGCAGACAACCCTGCATTCGGGGCCGGCGGCCTTTGGCGGCGCGGCGGGGCATCGGATAGCGTTTGGAAGAGAAGATAGAGAGCCGCGAGCATGAGGACGGCCAGGGCCGCCAAGGCGCACCACAGGATCCATGGGGCGGCAAACTCCGGGGATTCCCGGCGATCGAGAGTAGGGGTTTGCGACCTTCCACTGCGATCGGAGGCTGGCGCGACCAAGTGAGGGTCCGGACGGGCGTCCCGGGAGGCGAGGACCGGCTTCGGCTCCGCCATCGCGCTGTGGCGAAGCGCGGCGATCTCCTCCTCGAGTCGGCGCTTGGCCGATTCGCTGTCCCGAAGGCGGGCTTCGAGTGCATTGATCCGGCTGGCGAGATGGAGTTCGGCTTGGGCCCGGCGGGTCAGCTCGAGGGTCAATCGCCCGATGGCGGCTCGACTGGGGCTTTCCGGCGCGGCCGAGTCCGGAGCACTCTGCGGCAGGGGACGCGGCTGAAGGCTCGGGGCGTCCGGTTGGATGGATCCTGACAGAGCCGCCTCCAAAATGCGGAGCGTCTCTTCGAATGACGCGGGCCGTGCAAATGGGTCCGGCGCGCTCAGGTGTTCGGCGGCTTGGAGGAGCGAGGGCGGCACGGGATGGGGAACCACGCTGAGCAGGCGTTTGAGAAGGATCCCCACCGAGAAAATGGTCCCGGGCGCGCCGTCCGGTTCGACGCCAGAACATTCGGGTGGGAGGGCGGAGGGTTCGTCCAGCGGCGGCCGGGCCGGGACGAGGTGATGCAGGAGCAGGCGGACTTCACACCCGGATTGCTCCGGGCCGGTAGTCAAGTGGATGTTCCCGGTCCAGAGCCGGGGAATCAACCCAGGGTAGATCTGCGCTTTGGCAAGACCTTCCAGACAGCGCTTCAGCACCAGGACAACTGCCTCGGCGCTGAGGGGCCGGACGCTCATCCACTTTTCCAGCAGGGCGCCGGGAGCCGCCTGCATGGCGTAGTAAAAAAGATTGCCCTCGCAACCCGTATCGATGATGCGCGTGAAACACGGGTGATCGGCCTCGATGAGAGTGCGGGCTAGACGGACGAAGTCCTGTTGGCTCCGTTCGTCAGCCAGCTCCGAAGCCGGAAAGTACCGGAGATAGACCGGAGTTCCCGAGCGCCGTTCCGTGGCGTGCACCGTCATTCCCCCGCCGTCCTGCGCGATGGGATGGAGGGCGGCGTCCGGGGCGATGAGAAAAGGTGCGAAGCCAGAGGCGGGAAGTTCCATTGGGGAGCCGGGAGCCGCAAACCGCACAGTGTGAGCAGGTCCGCGCCTCAATGCAATGAAAAGGGGACGGCGTGAAAACGGGAGGGCGCCTTTTCATGGTTGATCCTTTCGTTCACCTGTGCCCTGGCTGGCTGGATATTGGAATTCCTGCGAACTCCGCTACGGAAAAAATGAATTCTCATCCAGCGAGAAGTTTTCTAAAAAAAGAGACAAACTTTTGCAGTTTTTCCTTGCGCCTGAAGATTGGATTCTCTTAATAATCGCTCGAATTAAAATTTTCAGCCTGCTCGGGTCTTCGGGTCGATTCTTGGCGGACCCTTGCCAGCGAACCACTGATTGTTCCCGCTATGAGCAACAGCACCCGACGCGGCAATGAGACGGCTGCTCCTGGTCCGTTGGACGTGAAGAAGTTACAGAATCTCTTCACCTCCTCTGAGTCCATCGTGTTGAACGGTCTGGACGACATGGGGCAGAAGGAAAGCGAGGCTCCGCTGAAGCAGTCGCGGGCTTCCACGAGCGCGAACAGGGAGAAAGCCGAGGCGGCCGGAGATCCGTTGCGTCCGGCGCTTCGTCCCCAGCGAGGGGCTGGTGAAGGCGTTTTTAGTCCGGTTTCCCAGCCGAATTTGCCGTCTCGCCCTCTTGGCGCTACCGGCGAGGCGGCGAGCGGCAAGTCAGTGAAGGCGGCGCGGGGCGAGGTTTCCGAGAGGCGGGGGAAGCCAACGAAATCAGGAGTCGGGGAGCCCTCTTCAACGGAACGCGTTGTGCAGCCGGCATCCGGGTCTGTCAAAGGGGCTTCGGAGCGTAAGCTTCCCGAGAAACGCGATTCGCGGACACCCCCGCGGCAGGTTGCGGAGGACGTAGCGGGGCGATCGCAGGTCAAAGCAGGTTCTCAGAAGGTTCAGCGTGAGATGGAACCGGCGCGCCCGGCGATTCGCGAGGACGCGGAGGCCGGGAAACTGGATCCGCCGCCGTCGAAGTCCGCGGAGGATCCCGGAAGAGTTCCGGTTGCCGGCGGCGCGACGTTCGGAACTCCGGCCGAGATGCGGGAGCGCTGGGGTTTGGGATCTGCTCCCGGATCCAACCGGAAGCACCTATCGCCGGGCGCGCTGGTGGCTTGTGCTGTTTTGGTGCAAACGGGCATCACTTTGCTCTTGGCGGCCGGGTTGTGGAAGGCCTTCGGATCGAAATGGCTGGAGCGTGAGGTGGCGCTGCGGGTTGCGGCGAGCGGGATTGCGCCGGTTGCCGCTGTGGACCCCGTGGGCGGGGGCTCCGGCGATCCGGGGCCGAATGCGGCGGGGTTGGTTCGCGAAGAGGCTTTGCTGGTGTTGAGCGCTTTGGCGGATCATGCTTTGGTGACGGGAGAGCGGCGATTCCTTGAGGAGTTCTATCGCACCTACAATTCTCCTGGTCTGGATCGGCTGGTTTACCGTTTCGCGGTGGCCAAGGAAGGGACGGTTTTGGCGGCATTCCGGGACCGGCCGGCCCGCTACAGCTTGCAGGTCGATGCGGTGTTGCCGGATTCCGGGAAGACCCGGGAATCGCAGCTTTCCGCGGCGGAATTGACGGGCATCATGGGGGACGCCCGTCACACCAGGGTAGAGCGGGCGCGAGCGGCATATCTGCTGCGGTCGACGCGAGACTATCAAGTCGTCGATCAGCTCGCCGAAGTCCTGCGCGACGAGCAGGATTTGGAAGTGTTGGTCAACGCCTTGTATGCATTTGTGGCGATCACAGCCTGTGAGGAGGTCGAGGGCTTCAACATCGCCGGGCTTTTGGAGTGGTGGACCCGGAACCGGACCGATCTTCTGGCGCGAACGCCGGCCTCGGCAGAGTAGCCTGACCTTCGCAGAGCGTTGGGGTGAATTGTCATGAGCCGCCAATCAGGGAACGGGAAAGGAATGTGAGACCTTGAGGGTCACTGAGTTCAGCGGAGGCGGATGCCGCCGCCCTTGGACTGCGGGGATCTTTCGCCGCTTTCGCGCCCGGATTCAGAACCTAACCCGGGTTTCTCTTACTGTTTTGTCGCGAGTGGCCGGCGAGCCTCATGCGGACAAGGCGCGCGCTGCCGAAGGCGCAGAGCTGAGTGAGTACACCCTGTTCAAGCCTCAGAACTCCTGATCTGGCGAGGGAAGAAATGCGGGCAGGGGAAAAAGGAAGAGCCGCAAAGCGGGTTTGATGGGGCCGCAGGGTCGACAAGTAAGAGGGGCGATTCGTGTCGCACCTGCGACAGAAAACGCGCCGTTGCGTTGGGCGCCGGGCCAGGCGGGGAATTCGATCCCCAAGTACAGAACTCCTGATCTCGAGGAATTTGGATGAGCCGGAAAACTATGTGGCGCGGACACTGCTGCCCGCGAACTTTCTAGGCTCACTCGGCGGACAAGAGTGTCCGCCCCACAAATAGTGTCCGCCCCACAAATAAATAGAGTGTCATTCACGGAGTGGCGGTATCGCTTTGGCTCACGCTTATTCCCCTGTATCCATTATCTTCCTCGATAGGTCAGGAGTTCTGAGCTTGTAGAGTGCGCCAGTCCTCTGGGGTTTTGACTGGGGACGCGGAGTCTCTGGGAGGCCGAGGCGGGGTTGGGATTGGCGGGGTTCTGTGCGCGACCGAAAGCGGCGATTCTCGCCGCAGTCCAAGGGCGGCGGCCAGCCGCCGCTAAGAGGCCCGTCGAGCCACGCCGGAGGCCCTTGGACTGCGGCGAGAATCGCCGCTCTCTCCCGGCGCGGAGCGCCGTCGTGAGGAAGCTTCAGAACTCCTGATCTCGAGGAATTTGGATGAGCCGGAAAACTATGTGGCGCGGGCACTCCTGCCCGCGAACTTTCTAGGCTCACTCGGCGGACAAGAGTGTCCGCCCCACAAATAGAGTGTTATTCACGGAGTGGCGGTCTCGCTTTGGCTCACTCTTCTTCCCCTGTATCCATTATCTTCCTCGATAGGTCAGGAGTTCTGAAGTTCCACAGGGTCCGTGTCGCGTTTCGTGTCGCACCTGCGACACCAAAACGGCCAACCGAAGGCGCCAGCCTTCACCCAAGGCGAACGTCACCGTATTTATGCTCATGACCACTAAGCCGTGGGATCCTGCAAACCTTAGGATCCCTGCTCTCGGGAGCGAACACATGGGGGATCAAC
>JBGTBW010000185.1:0-1963 GCA_041749135.1 Verrucomicrobiales bacterium | reverse complement strand
GTTGATCCCCCATGTGTTCGCTCCCGAGAGCAGGGATCCTAAGGTTTGCAGGATCCCACGGCTTAGTGGTCATGAGCATAAATACGGTGACGTTCGCCTTGGGTGAAGGCTGGCGCCTTCGGTTGGCCGTTTTGGTGTCGCGGGTGCGACACGAAACGTGACACGGACCCGGCGGAGCTTGGGAATCGAGTGCTCCGCCTCGCCCGGCGCCCAACGCAACGGCGCGTTTTTTTGTCGCAGGTGCGACATGAAACCGTCGTGGGGGCAGGGGAAGGCTCGTGCGGGCGCCACGGGACTTTATTGATGGCGCAGATGCACTGGTGAGAGAGCGGTCTTGCCACCAACCTCTCTCACTTGTCGACTCTGCGGCCCCATCAAACCCGCTTTGCGGCTCATCCTTTTTCCCTTGCCCGCATTTCTTCCCTCGCCAGATGAGCTTCCAGTGCGTTCCGGCGAAGGATCGGACAGTCCTTTCCCCCGCATCCTTACTCCGGCTCCTGCTCCGGCGCCGTCTCGACGGCGGGAATAAAACGAAGGGAAACGGAGTTCACGCAATGCCGGGTGTCTTTCGCCGTGAATTGTTCCCCATGGAATACGTGACCGAGATGCCCGCCGCAATGGTTGCAGAGAATCTCCACCCGGCGTCCGTCCGGATCCGGTTCCCGCCGCACGGCCCCAGGGAGTTCGTCGTCGAAGCTGGGCCACCCGCAGCCGGAATGGAACTTGTCCTGCGAACGGTAAAGCGGCGCGTCGCAGTGCCGGCAGACATAGGTACCAGCCGCTTCGTGATCGCAGTATTCCCCGGTAAAGGGCATCTCGGTTCCCTTGTGCAAGATGACCCGCGCTTCTTCGGGACTGAGAGGCCGGAGTTTCATATCAGGCGAAGCCGGAGTTTCGCAGAACGAAACCTTCCGTGCAAGCGCTGGGAAAGTCCCTGGTGAGCCGGCCCAGGCCTCCCTTCTCGTGGGGTTCCGTCGCGAGCCCCTTGCGGACTGTCCAGGGAAACGAGCCAGCCGGGGAGAATGCGGCGGAGGCCGCGGAGCATGGGTTCCCTCCAACGGCGAACCCCAAGCCTGCTCTCCGGGGCGGCGCGACAAGAAACCTTCCGCCCGCCGAATTTTTGTCTTGCCAGTTATATGCGGGTTTGATAGTTTCGCGCTTGTCCCTGACGGGAAACTCAAACTATGAAAATGATGATGCTATGGATGGCGGCAGGTGCGGCGGCGGCAGGCCTCGCGCCGGCGGGTGCGGCGTTGAGCCTGGGTAGTCTGGTCTTTGTCGGCTTCGATGCCGATGGAGACGATTCCTTCGCCCTGGCGGCGTTGGCGAACATTCCCGCAGGAGAAGAAGTCTACCTGCGGGACGAGGAATGGAACGGCGTGGACGGTTTCGTCGGCACGGCGGAAGGAGAGGTCAAGTGGATCACCCCGTCGTTGTCGGCGGGAACCGTAATCCAGTTCACCTTCACAAACCAATCGATCGACGCGTTGGTCGATCCTTTCCAGGTCTCTCATGGGACTCTGGAGGCCACGCCGACGGGGGCCAATGCTCTGGATCTGTCGGGGAGCGGGGAAACGCTGTGGGCCTTCCAGGGTTCCAGCAACGCCCCCGCCGCGTTCCTCGCCGCCATCTCCACTGACGGGTTCGCCCTCGGCTTGGAGGGCACCGGCCTCACCGAGGGCGTCACCGCGGTGGGCCTGCCCTCGGCTGTCGACGTGGCCGAATACAGCGGACCGCGATCCGGCCAGATGTCCTACGACGCCTACCTATCGATGATAGGCCAGGCCACGAACTGGACTACGGCAGACGGATCGGGAGATCAGTCGGATATGATCCTCCCCTTCGACGCGGCTGCTGGGTTCAGCGTGGCGCCCGAACCCGGGACCGCGGCCTTCCTGAGCTGGGCCGGCCTTTTGGGTCTGCTGCGGCGGAGACGGCCCGTTCCGGCGTGCGGCCACGGTCC
>JBGTBW010000184.1:0-9087 GCA_041749135.1 Verrucomicrobiales bacterium | reverse complement strand
CGCCTGCGCTCACGACGGCGCTCCGCGCCTTGAGCCAGAGCGGCGATGCTCGCCGCAGTCCAAGGGCCTCCGGCTTCCCTTGGCGGCGACCCCAAGCGCGGAAACTCTTGATCGCCCATCGAAGGGGGAAGGCGGGTTGGAAAACCCGCCCTCCGTTGCGGCCCTCAAGCTCAGAACTCCTGATCTCGAGGAATTTGGATGAGCTGGAAGGGTATGTGGCGCGGGCACTCCTGCCCGCGAGAACTCTTCAGGTTCCATCGGCGGACAGGAGTGTCCGCCCCACAAGTAGGGCGTCATCTGCCGAGAGGCGGTCTCGCTTCGGCTCAGCGATTTTCCTCCCTGCCCATGATCTCCCTCGATAGGTCAGGAGTTCTGAGGCTAGAGAAGGGAAGCCCATCGCGGGGAAGGCTCCCCACCGCCAGGTATGAATTCTCGTCCCAGGTGGGACGAGGATTCATAGAATGAGATCACTGCCGGCCCATGGCTATGGGTCGCGGGATGCGGGAGGCGGCGGTGGAGCCGGAGATAGCCAGCTCGCAGGGCTGGCCAAGGGCGAGCGAAGCGAGGCAGATCCGCAATGGATTCTCGTTCCAGGTGGGACAAGGATCCATAGGATGAGATCACGCTGCACAGGCCGCCACAGGGTCATCTCTCCCGAATGGATCAACACGCCCTTCAGCCGGTTCCAGGTCAGATGTAAAAGCCCGGCCTCCCAGCCGGATCAGCATTTCCAGGATTGCCTCCCCAGCCAGTTTCCGGGTATCAGATTCCGTCCCCCACTCTCCTCGTCATGGCTGCTGCATCCGATTCTCCCACCGGTCGCGAAGGCGACATGAAGCTCTTCTGGGCCTGCCTCATCGCCCTCGTGGCGACTTCGTTCGTCTTTGGCGTCCGCTCTGCTCTCATCGGAGAAATCGGAGCGGACTTCGGTCTCTCTCAAACCGAAAAAGGAGAGATTCTCGGCGTCGGTCTCTGGCCCTTTGCGCTCAGCATCATCGTCTTCAGCCTCATCATCGACAAGATCGGCTACAAAACGGCGGCTATTTTCGCCGTCGCCTGCCACCTCATCGCCATCATCCTCACCCTCAATGCAACCGGCTTCCGCATGCTCTATTGGGGAACTTTCATCGTCGCCCTGGGGAACGGAGCCGTGGAAGCCTTCATCAACCCGGTGGTCGCCACCGTGTTTCCGAAAGAGAAAGCCAAGTGGCTCAACATCCTCCACGCGGGCTGGCCTGCCGGAATCGCTCTCGGCGTCATCTTTATTCAACTCCTTGGGTTCGCCGAGGGTCTCAGTTGGAAAATGAAGTTCGGGATGTGCTTCCTGCCCGTCGTCCTCTACGCGCTGCTCATCCTCAAGCGCGCCTTCCCAGTTCAAGAACGCGTCGCGGCCGGCGTGACTTACCGGGACATGCTCCGGGAAGTCGGCTTCCTGGGCTTCTTCATCATCGGCGTCCTCGTGGTCATGGGAGTTGTCCAAATGACCGGAAAAGAGATCCCCCTCGCGGGCAGCCTCCTGACCGGGCTTTTGATCGCCGCCGCCGCCGGCTTCTATACCCGTTCCATCGGGAATCCCCTGTTCATCCTCATTCTGCTAACCATGGGGCCGCTGGCCACGACCGAACTCGGCACAGACACTTGGATGATTGACTTGCTCGAAATCGAGTTGCCCAAAGCCGCTCCCTGGATCCTCGCTTACAGCGCCGTGATTATGACGGTTCTGCGTTGTTATGCAGGCCCGATCGTCCACAAGTTCTCACCCATCGGATTGCTCGTCCTCAGCGCCGCCGTGGCCATCCTGGGTCTGCTCTTCTTTTCGAAGGCTTCCGGCCTTGCCTGGATTGTCGCCGCGGCCACCGTCTACGCCTTGGGCAAAACCTTCCTTTGGTCCACCACTCTCGGCCTCGTTTCCGAACAGTTCCCGCGGGGCGGAGCCCTCACCCTCAACGGCGTCTCCGCCGTTGGCGTCCTTGGCATGGGCCTGATCGGATCTCCAGGCATGGGCTATTACCAAGACAAACAGATCGAGGACGAGCTGAAGACAAACCATCCGGCGCTTTTTCAGCAGGTCGCGGGCAGCGAAACACCCAAGATCTTCGGTCTGGTCACTCCCGTCGACCCAGACAAAAAGGCCTTGCTGCCCGAAGCCGATCAGGAAATCTTAAGCGCCGTCGAAGGCACGACCAAGAAAGCAAACTTTGCCCGGGTCGCTGTCCTCCCCGCCTTCATGTTGCTGGTCTACGCCGGCATATTCCTCTACTTCCGCTCGCGCGGAGGCTATCGTCCCCGGGATGTAGCCGCATCCCATTGACGGCCCTCTTTCGGGATGCGGCCCGATCCTCGCACGACCATGGACTACCTCGAGCAGGCCCGCCGCGTCATTCGCCTTGAAATCGCGGAGTTGGAACGGCTCGCCAACCGCATCGGAGATTCGTTCCACGAGGCCGTCCAGCTCGTCCTGCATGCCATCCAGAGCGGAAGCAAGACCGTCATCGTCGGGGTCGGAAAATCGGGGGACATCGGGCACAAGATCGCCTCCACCCTCAACAGCACCGGCTGCAGCGCCGTCGTGCTTCATCCTCAAAACGCCCTGCACGGCGACCTCGGGCTGGTCCGGGCCGGGGACGTCGCGCTCGTTCTCTGTCAAAGCGGTGAAACGCGCGAGATTCTCGATCTTCTCCCGCACCTGCGCCGGCGCGGCGTCAAGATCGTGACCCTGACCGGGCGGATCTCCTCCACCGCCGCCCAACACGCCGATGTCGTCCTCGACACTTCTGTCGAACGGGAAGCCTGCCCGTTGCTTCTCGCGCCCACTTCCAGCAGCACCGTAGCCTTGGTGCTGGGCGACGCGCTGGCCATGGTCCTCCTCGAAGCCCGGGGATTCCGCAGCGAGGATTTCGCCGAACTCCATCCTCAAGGGCAGCTCGGGCGCGTCCTCCTCACCCGGGTCCGCGATATCATGCGCGGCCGGGAGCGCCTCCCCTTGGCGCACCGGGACCTGACCGTGCGCCAAACGCTCGACCATATGACCGCCTGTCGCGCCGGAGCCGCGGTGATCCTCGACGACGAAGACCGGCTCGCAGGCATTTTCACCCACGGCGACTTCGTTCGCGCCTACCAACAGGAACCCGGCGTCGGCGACGAGCCTGTCGGCGATTACATGTCGGGCAACCCCATCTCCATTCACGGCGACCGCCTGGCCATGGAAGCTTTGCAAGTCCTTGAGCAGCACCGCATCGATGATCTCGTCGTGGTCGATGACGATGGGCGCCCCATCGGTCTTCTCGACACTCAAGACCTCAGCCGGCTCCACCTCGTATAAGACCTCCTCATCGAGCGCAGCAGGACTTGCTGTAACGAGCGAACCAACCCTCTACGTTGACCTAACGGAGACGGCTTCGCGCTCTTTCGCCCTTCAGTCTACGTAAACCGCCTCGTTCGCATTGAAGACCGCCAAGCACAAATCGCTCAACGCCTCCTTCTCCGGTTCCTCATAACTATCCTCGGCGGCGATCTGGATTTGCTTTTGGAGGAATTCCAGGGCCGCTTCCGTCTCGGCAACCGAGGGAGCCCGGCTCAGCGCTTCTCCGTAAACCGCGCCGATCCAGCCCTCCTTCTCCTGGCCCGTCTCAGCCATGATTCGCCTCGCCAAAGATTCAGCCAAGTCGCGCGACAAACCCGAGTTCATCAGCGTCAACGCCTGAGGCGCGGTCGTCGATACATTCCGACGGCTGCAGCTAAAATTGGGATCGGGCCGGTCGAAGACATCGAACATCGGGTAACGGAGATTTCGACGGACGAACAAATACACGCTGCGCCGCTCGAAGTCCGCAGGATCTTCAGAGACGTTCCATTGGTCCTTGAGAAGTGTTGCGGTGACTTCCTTTGGGAGGGGCGGTTTGAAGCTCCGTCCCCCCATGCGCCGGTTCAACCGTCCCGATGCCGCCAACATGGCGTCCCGGATGGCTTCGCCGCTGAGACGGCGACGGTGCATGCGGGACAGGAGTTGGTTGCCGGGGTCCCGGCTCAGAGCCGCTTCCCAGGCCGCGCCGTGGCCGCGAGACGCTTGCCGGTAGCCTGCCGAGGTCACCAACAGCCGGTGCATCTCCTTCAAACTCCACTCGCGCCGGGGAAGTTCCGCCGCCAGCCAATCGAGCAACTCCGGGTGACTGGGCCGCGACCCGCCGGCCCCAAAATCATTGGGCGTCTCAACCAGCGGAACGAGAAAATGGTGTTGCCACAAGCGGTTGACCATCACCCGCAAGGCCAAAGCGTTGTCCGGCCGGCTTATCCAACCGGCCAGAGCGGACCGGCGCCCTGACGAGACCGCACCCTGTTCCGGAGCCGGAACAACAAGGCCGCCGCCCAACACATCGAGCACCCGCGGCACAGCCGGATCCACTTCCTCCGCCGGCCGGCGAAAATCTCCGCGGACCATGACCCGGGAAGGCGGCGCAACAGGTCCCGGCTCGCGCACGACCGGCGGCAACTGCTTCTGCTTCTGGGGGTTCACCACCGTGTTGGCGAAGAACGACTGGAAGCGGTAGAAATCCTGAATGCTGACCGGGTCAGACTTGTGATCATGGCATTGCGCGCAGCCGAGAGTGAGGCCTAGGTAGACCGCTCCCACCGTCGAAGTCATCTCGTTGAGGAAGCCATGGCGGCGTTCCTCCGCGAGATTGATATCCACCATGTCCGGTCCGGCCATGAGAAACCCTGTGGCGACGGCGGACGAAGGTTCTCCCGCCTCTAGTTCATCGCCCGCCAGTTGCCGCCTGACAAAGTCGTCGTAGGGCATGTCCGCGTTGAACGCGCCGATCACCCAGTCCCGGTAACGCCACGCCTCCTCGCGCTCGTGGTCGTACTCAAACCCGTCGCTCTCGGCAAACCGCACGAGATCAAGCCAGTGCTGCGCCCAGCGCCTTCCGTATTCCGGGGAAAGGAGCAGGCGATCAACAAGACGCTCATAGGCGTCCGGATCAAGATCCTCGACAAACGCCCTCACCTCCGCCCAGCCCGGAGGCAGCCCCGTCAAATCGAAACTCAGTCGCCGGATCAAAGTCGCCCGGTCCGCCTCTGGAGCGAAAGAAAGCCCTGCCTCCTCAAGCCGGGCCAAGAGAAAGCGGTCCACCGGATTGGCGGCTGCCGCTGAATCCGCCGCCGGGACATCCACATCGGCCAACGGACGAAAGGCCCAATGCCTGCGGTCCTCCTGCGTAACCGGCGGTTCATCCGAAGCGGGCTGGGCTACGGAGTTGTCTGCGACCGCCGCCACACTGAGGCACGACGCCAGCCCCGCAGCGGCGCACCAGACCGCTCCCTGCCCCGGGACAGAACCTCGCTTCATGCCAGAATCTGCCGCACCACGCGGCCGGCCACGTCGGTGAGGCGTTCGTTGCGCCCGTTGTGAAAATAGGTGAGTTGCTCGTGATCGATGCCTAACAAATGGAGGATGGTGGCGTGCAAGTCGTGCACATGCACTTTCCCGCTCTCGGCACGCAATCCCAGCGCGTCTGTAGCGCCGTAGGCCATCCCTCCGCGCACACCGCCCCCGGCCAGCACCATGCTGTAGCCCCAGGGATTGTGATCCCGGCCCGTTCCTTGCTCGCTCATCGGCATTCGCCCAAACTCTCCCCCCCAAATCACCAGCGTATCGTCCAAGAGCCCGCGTGCTTTCAAGTCCCGAAGCAGGCCGGCCGCCGGAAGATCCGTGGCCAGACAATGGTCGCTGTGGTTCTCTTCCAGATCGTTGTGCGCATCCCAGCCGTTGGTGTCTCCCGAATAAAGCTGCACAAAACGAACTCCCCGTTCGAGCATCCTCCGGGCCAGCAAACAACGGGTCCCAAACTCCCGTGTTTCCTCCTGGTCGATCCCATAGAGCGCCAAGGTCGCGCGAGATTCTCCCGAGATGTCCACCAACTCCGGAGCCGCGGACTGCATCCGAAAGGCCAGCTCGTAGGAGCGCATCCGCGCCAGGAGTTCGTCGTCAAAATCCCGGTCCTCCAGATGCGGCCGGTTCATGGCGGCGAGAAAATCCAAGGTCCCCGCCTGGCGCCGGGCCGAAACGCCCGCCGGTGGATTCAGATTGAGGAGGGGGTTGGCTCCGGAGCGAAATGTGGTGCCCTGATAGGAAGCCGGAAGAAAGCCGCTTCCCCAGGCCGGTGGTCCTCCTTTGAGGCCGCCTTTCGGGTCCGGCAAAACCACGAAAGCCGGCATGTCTTCGTTGTCTGATCCCAGACCATAAGCCACCCAGCTCCCCAGGCTCGGCTTGCCCATCAGGATGGAGCCCGTGTTCATTTGGTAGACGGACTGGGGGTGATTGACGCTGTCGCCATGACAGCCCCGCAAGACGCAAAGATCGTCGGCCAACTCGCTCAAGCAGGGGAGAAACTCACTGATCTCGAGACCGGACTGGCCGCAGCGCCGGAACGGGCGAGCTGGGGGCAGCAGCGGATTGTGCGCCACCTCCCGGCGCGTCATCACCGCGCCAAAACTGCCGGGGAGCGGCTGCCCGGCATGCTTCGACAGTTCAGGCTTCGGGTCCCAGAGGTCCATATGACTGGGGCCGCCATGCATAAAGAGGAAGACCACCCGCTTCGCGCGCGCTGCGAAATGGGGTAGCTGAGCAGAAACAGCCTGCGCCGGAGCCGCGCTCGCCTCTCGCGCCGCCGCCGGCAGCAAATGGGCCAGGGCAACGCTTCCAAAGCCGCCGCCCGAGCGCAGCAAGAACTGACGGCGGGTGGCCGTGAGCGGAAAATGGGATTGTGCGACGGGATGCAACATCGGGCCCAACCTCAATCCTCGGGGGAACGGGGGCGATGGTCAAGCCGGACCGTCTGGAAGGGCGCAGGCCTGGGGAAGCTTGATTTGGCATACTCCGCTCCGTGAATTTGAGCTTTCAAATTGTTTATCTTGAGATATGAATTGTGGATGAACCGCTCCCGCCCTTCTCTCCGCGTCTTCGCCCTCTCCGCTGCTCTCCCCTGCCTCCCGCTCGCCCTCCCCGGCCTCGCCACCGCCCGCGAACTCTCCGCCGATCGCCCCGACTCCACCGAGTCCCCCATCACCGTCGAACCCGGCCGGATCCAAATCGAATGCAGTCTCTGGTCTTACACCCAGGACCACGCCGACGGCGCCCGCTTCGAATCCTGGACCCTCGGAGAAACCAACCTCAAGCTCGGCCTCACGAGCCAAACCGATCTCCAACTCGTCCTCACCCCTTACCACTATGAACGGGAAAAAAAGGATGGCCGAGTCCGGGAAGCCGAGGGCTTCGGCGATCTTGAACTGCGCTTCAAATGGAATCTCTGGGGCAACGACGCCGGAGACACCGCCGCCGCCCTGTTTCCTTATGTCAAAATCCCCTCCGGGACCGAAGTGAGCAACGGCGAATGGGAAGGGGGTCTCATCCTGCCGTTCTCCTGGGATCTGAGCGACCGCTGGGGTCTAGGACTCCAGATCCAAATCGACCGCGCCTTCGACGAGGACGAAGGGCATTACTGGACCTTCGGACATAGCGCCGTTTTGGGCTTCGCTCTCACAGAACGTCTCGGTTGCTTCGCCGAATACGCCGGCAGCTCCAGCGATCTCCCCTATCAGGCCTTTGCCAGCGGCGGATTCACCTTCCGTATCGGCGAAAACATCCAATTGGACCTCGGCGGATTGGCCGGCCTCAATCGCCATTCCGAAGACCTCACTCTCTTTCAAGGTCTCACCCTGCGGTTCTAGCCCGCATTCTCTCACACGTCGCAAAGACGCACCGCGGCCGCCAGACCCTCCAGAGGATCCCCCGTGGGAATGAACTCCTGTCCCACGAACCCTTCATATCCCAGGTCCACCAGCTTCCGCATGATCGGCGCATACTGGATCTCTTGCTGGTCATCGAGTTCCCTCCGGCCCGGATTGCCTGCCGTATGGATGTGACCGAGCAGCTCGCGATGTTCCTCTAAACGGCGGATCACATCGCCGTCCATGATCTGCACGTGGTAGATGTCGAACAAGAGCTTCAAGCGCGGCGAACCCACGGCGCGCACGATCCTGGCGCAATAATCGATGTGATCCCCCTGGTATCCCGGATGCCCTTTCATCTCCTCGTCGACGCGACTGTTGAGATGCTCCAGACACAGGGTCACCCCACGCTTCTCCGCGTGCCCCACGATCTGCTTGTAGCCCTCCACACAATTCCGAAATCCCGTTTCGAGATCCACCGTTCCCACGTCCGGCTCCGGCGACTCCGCGAAACCCGTAAACGTGATCACACTGAAGAACCCGGCATCCGCCGTGACGTCGATGGATTCGCGCATCTTGGCGATGCATTCCTCCCAGTGGGCGCGATGGTTCATCCCTTTGACGAATCCGTGCGATCCGCTGATGGCGCACACCAGTCCGTAGTCCTTGAGCGTGGGCCATTCCTCGGGTCCAACCAGCTCCACGCTCCGGCAACCCAGATCGCGGGCCGCGGCGCAAGTCTGTTCGATGCTCCAACCGCGCGACCTCCAGCACCAGTGGACGATCGACTGTCGAATCCGATGGCGCTCGGCGCCCCGGGTTTCTCCCCGGACCGGGCTGGTTTGAGCTAGCAATCCTCCGGCGCTGGCGACGGCGCCGCTGCAAAGAATCTGACGACGAGAAAGAGAGGCCATAAGAAGTGAAGGGGGCTCAGGAAGAGCGACGCCACACTCTATCTCGGACGCCTCCCCCAGGGAAAGGAGGAAGTTTCCTCGCCGGCGGACGCCGGCCCCGGGTCTGATCTGACGAGGATTGTCTGCCGTCTTGCACGTCGCAGGCCTGAACCCGTTTTGGGATGCCCCGGGTAGCGGAGCCTGGCGATTTGGGCAGCAAGTAAGGGAAGCCCAAGCTCTAAGGGGGATGAACTCCTGATCTCGAGGATTTTGGATAAGCCAGAGAACTATGTGGCGCGGGCACTCCTGCCCGCGACTGGAGTTTTTACATTTCTGGCCTGCAGGGGAGGCCGAAGACGCAGTGATCCCGAAGGGATCAGAGCTTGTAGCCGGTGTCAGCGCGCAGCGCTGCCACCGGAGAAGGTCCATCCATCACCAGCACCCCGGCAGGGGTGCTAGACCGCCG
>JBGTBW010000183.1:0-7728 GCA_041749135.1 Verrucomicrobiales bacterium | reverse complement strand
CGGCCCTCCAGGTATGGTCATGCGATTGGGTCTGCATCCCGGGACTAGGCCGTCACGGAGGCCGGCCCTCCAGGTGTGGTCATGCGATTGGGTCTGCATCCCAGGACCAGGCCGTCACGGAGGCCGGCCCTCCAGGTCTGGTCCGGCAGATTGGTTACGCTATCCTGGAGGGGCGGGCTCCCGCACGCCCTGTCTCACCATGGGTCTCCATCCCGGAACCTCCCGCATCCCGCATCCCGCATCCCGCATCCTGTAGGGGCGGGCTCCCGCACGCCCTGTCTCACCATGGGTCTGCCTCCCAGGACCAGGCCGTCACGGAGGCCGGCCCTCCAGGTCTTGTCTGACAGATTGGTTACGCCAGCCTCAGAACTCCTGATCTGGCGGGCGGATACGAGAAGATGGACCAAAGAAGGTAAGCCGGAGGCCCTTGGACTGCGGCGAGCATCGCCGCTCTCTCCGGGCGCGGAGCGCCGTCCCCGTAGCTGCATTCGCAAGAATGCAGACCGCCCGCCAGGCCTTCGGAACTCTCACGAGTTCCGCTACAGTTCTGACGCCAAGAGAAGCCGGAGGCCTTTGGACTGCGGCGAGCATCGCCGCTCTCTCCGGGCGCGGAGCGCCGTCCCCGTAGCTGCATTCGCAAGAATGCAGACCGCCCGACAGGCCTTCGGACCTCTCACGAGTTCCGCTACACCAGTGACCCTCAAGGTCTTCCCTGATTGGCGGCTCATGACAATTCCCTGCGATCAGGAGTTCTGCCGCCCGCCGCGAGCACCTCAGTCCCTGTTCGCGATGGTCTTGATCCGGCCTGCATCCCTCATTAGGCTTTTTACTATGCCTCTCCAAAGATCTCTCCTTTGCTTGCTCGCCGCCCTGCCGATCCCGGCCGCACGGTCTGCGGACCCCGAGTCCCCGGCCAAACCCAACGTCCTTTTTATCGCTGTCGACGACCTCAACCACTGGGTCGGTTTCCTCGAACGCAATCCGCAGACCAAGACTCCCCACCTGGACCGCCTGGCCCAATCGGGAGTCGCCTTTAGCCGCGCCTACTGCGCCGCACCCGCTTGCAACCCCTCCCGGGCGGCGCTGCTCAGCGGGAAACGGCCCGGAGCCACCGGCGTCTACGACAACCGCAATCCCTACCGCCCGGCGATCCGGCCCGAGGAAACCCTCATCTTTCACTTCAAGCAATCCGGCTACAAGACCATCGGCATGAGAAAACTTTGGCACGGAGGTGTCGGCTGGCCCGAGCAATGGACGGTGACCCGGGATCGCAAGAGCATTCGTGATGCGGAAATCGAGGATCGCAGCATCGGGGGCATCCGCTTCGGGCCGCTCCGCGGCGGCGACGACGATGTCGTCGATACCCAGATCGCAGACTTCGGCATTCAACAGCTCTCGCAAAGCCACGAACAGCCTTTCTTCCTCGTGCTGGGTTTTCACAAGCCCCACATGCCCTGGTGCGTGCCGCAGAAATACTTCGACCTGCACCCCCTCGATGCCATTCAGCTCCCGCCCCATCGAGCCGGGGATCTCGAGGACATTCCGCGAGAGGGCCGCAGAATGGCCAGGTCCGAGGGAGATCACCGGAGCGTTCTCGAATCCGGCCGCTGGAAAGAGGCGGTCCAGGCCTATCTCGCCGCCATCAGTTATGTAGACGCCCAGATCGGCCGCGTCTTGGACGCGCTGCGGGAATCGCCTCACGCGGACAACACCGTCATCTGCTTGTGGGGCGATCACGGCTGGCACTTGGGCGAAAAGGAACACTGGCGAAAGTTCGCGCTATGGGAGGAAGCCACCCGCGCGCCCTTGATCTGGGCCGTTCCCGGACTAACGGTTCCGGGCGGAGTTAGTCATCGGCCGGTCGATTTCATGAGCATCTACCCGACCCTTTGTGATCTCGCCGGGCTCCCCGTTCCCGAACACGTCGAAGGAAAGAGCATCCGTCCCCTATTAGAGGACCCTGAGGCCGCCTGGGGCGCTCCGGCCATCACCACTCACGGCCGGAACAACCACGCCGTCCGCACCGAGCGTTGGCGCTACATCCGTTATGCCGCCGGCGGCGAGGAGCTGTACGATCACACGAACGATCCCTACGAGTGGAACAACCTCGCGTCCGTCGAAGAATGGGCCGATGCCAAAGCCGCCCTGGTTCAGCACTTTCCCCTGGTGAACGAGCCCGAAGCCCAGAGGGAGCGCGCCCAGGTCCCGTGAGCCCAGGCCTGCGGAATATCACTTTTTCGGCCGCGCGGTCTCCATCCCGGGGCCAGGCCGTCAGGGACGCCGGCCCTCCAGGTTTGGTCGGACAGATTGGTCAGGCTATTCTGGAGGGGCGGGCTCCCGCACGCCCTGTCTCACCATGGGTCTCCATCCCGGGACCAGGCCGTCAGAGAGGCCGGCCCTCCAGGTTTGGCTGGTTGGGATTTCCCATCAAGGTGTGCTGATTTATTCCGTGGAGCTATCGGCTCGCGCGCTGCCGCGCCATCCTTCCCGCTAAGATCCCCAACAGGGATCCATTCGATAGCCCGGGGCTGAGCGCAGCGATGCCCCGGGTTAGCTTCGAAGGAAAATCCGCGCCCTTGGATGGGCGCAAGATCAGAAAACCGCACGTCATTCCCGAATAAATCGACACGCCCTTCAGGCGGATCCAGGAAAGGAACCACTCCCAGCGCAGTCGTCCCTCCTGCCCGCGAACTCTTCAGGTTCCATCGGCGGACAGGAGTGTCCGCCCCACAAGTAGGGCGTCATCTGCCGAGAGGCGGTCTCGCTTCGGCTCAGCGATTTTCCTCCCTGTCCATGATCTCCCTCGATAGGTCAGGAGTTCTGACCTTTGTGGCGCATGGTGTGTGAGTGGGCTGACCTGCAGTGCGCGCTGCTGCTCAGCTTTGGGAGGGCTCTGAAAACAGAAAAGCCGCGTGAACGCGGGACTCCAAACACCGCAATCCCGAACGGCATTGGCCCAGGTCATGTGCCGGCGTATCGTTCCCGCAACGCTTCCAATTCATCCATGATCTCCGGGGCCTCCTTGAGGGCGGCGAGTTCTGTGAGGCGCCTGCGGATGTAGCGCCAGTCGAGCTTTTTCACTCCCTGACGGACGAGTGTCATGCGGACGTCAATCCAATCCTGCGGCCGGCCGGCAAAGGCTTTCATGATGATGAGGTCTTCGGCTGAGCAAATTCGCAGGGAAATGCCTGCTGCGTATTCCACATAAGTGGCCCGGTCCACGACTTGCTCTTCGAAGGGCAAGCCTCCCAAGGCAATGTCCACGCCGGAGCCATTCGCCGCGTAGAGCAGCAGCACCCGGGTGAGCAGTGCGAACTGTTTGGCGTCTGGTCGTCGGGGGCGGTAAGCCGTGAGCAATTCGTCGATGAATGGCTCTTCGGTACCGAAACCGGTGAGGAGGGTGAGGTCGATGTCTTTGGTCAACCGGGCCTCGGCGAGATGCTGCACAGCAATGCCGCCAATAAAGCAGAATCTCCATCCGCGTTTCTCGCAGAAGGCCTGGATGTCGGCGGCGACATCGATCAGGTCCCTCATCCGCGGCGGATTCTGGAAAAGAGCCGCTGTTGCTCGACAAGCCCGGAAGTGGGCTGGGGAGGCGAAGACGCAAGGGCCATAGAGTACAGGCGTCCGAAAGCGGCTATATTGGAGACGGTCTCACTTCGCCGGACATCCTCCTCCCGCTGGGCCTCCAGGAGGGGACCCAGGCGCTTCCAGCGCTCGACGTATTCCTTCATCAAGGCATGCCGCTCCGCTTCCGTGGAATCAGGAACATCAGCGGTTTCTGGCTCTTCCTGAGTCATCAGCAACGGTAAACTTCCATCGAGGAGACGCAATGCGTTTCGCCCGACGCGCTGGTGCGCTTGTGGCTCGCGTCCGCCTTTTCCTTCGCGGGCCCCGATCCACCCGGCACGTTCTCCGTGAAGGCCAACGGGAGGGGTGAGGGTGGAGGGACAGGCGACGGTGGAGACGGGGGAAACCGGCGTCCCGGACGGCCGCCGGAACAGTGGAGTCACGCTGGAAGCGTGCTCCTACCTTTGCACATGGTGTCACTGGGTTTTCGGTGATCCGGCGAGGGCGAATGACAGGCGGATTGATAACGCTGACGTCGAGCCTGAAAGCTTTCCGGGCCCTTTCCAAACCGCCGGCCCTCGGCAATCGTGCAGTCGATGAATCTGGCCCGTGTTCCCTCCTGCCTGCCTCGTTCCGCTCGCGGCATTATCTCGAGCCTGCTCCTCTTGCAGTCCGTTCCCGCAGCGCCTGGCGCCGAGTTTCAGGCAGGAGCTGCTCAAGTGAAAATCACGCCGCCGCTCGGCGTCCCGCTCGCCGGGTATTACCACGCACGCGGTGCGGAAGCCGTGCACGACGACTTGTACTCGCGCGCTCTCGTGCTCGAGACAGCCGGTGAGAAGGCGGCGCTCGTCAGTCTCGATCTCATCAGCACCCGCCGCGAATGGGTGGAGCGAGCGCGCACCTTGATCGAAGATGAAACCGGGATTCCCTCTGGAAACGTCATGATCAGCGCTACCCACGCGCACACGGGGCCCGTCCTGCCCACAAGCGACTCCGGCGACATGGAACGCGATGAGCCGAATCCCGCAGCGCTCAAGTTTTCCGAGCAACTCCCGCGGTTGATCGCGCAGAGCGTCCGCGAAGCCTACGAGGGCCGCGAACCCGCCCGGGTCTCGGCCGCAGCGGGGCGTGAGGAAACCCTCGCGTTCAACCGGCGCTACCACATGCGCGACGGCTCGGTAGGCTGGAATCCTGGAAAAGGAAACCCCGGCATCCTCAAGCCTGCCGGTCCGGTCGACCCGCAGGCGCCCGTGGTGCATTTCGAGACTTCGCAGCGACGGCCGCTCGCCACCTACGTGAACTACGCCGTACACCTCGACAACGTGGGCGGCAGCCAGATCTCAGCCGATCTTCCCTTCACGCTGAGCGACTGCCTGGCACGCGTGCTCGGCCAAGACCACGTGACGCTTTGGACCGCCGGATGCTGCGGCGATGTGAACCACGTCGATGTGAATTGGCCCGTCCCACAAAAGGGTCATGCCAACGCGGCGCGCATGGGCATCGTGCTGGCCGGAGAAGTTCTCCGCACTTGGCCTCGTCTCGCTGCCGCGCGTGATGCGCCCTTACAAGTCCGCCAACGCACCGTCGAATTGCCGCTCGCTCCCATCGATGAATCGGAGGTCGAGGCCGCTCGCCTCACGGTTCAGGGAACGCGCGATTCTGATCCCGGCGGCTTCATGAAGCTCGTCCAGGCCCACAAGCTGCTCGACGTGCACGCTCGCAGGGGGAAACCGCTCGAGGCCGAAGTGCAAGTCATCTCGTTAGGCGACTCGCTGGCCTGGGTGTCGTTACCGGGCGAGATCTTCGTCCAACTCGGTCTCGATCTCAAACTGGATTCTCCGTTTCCGCAAACGATGATCGCCACGCTTGCGAACGGCAGCCTGGGGTATATCCCAAACCGGCGGGCCTATCCGCAGGGCAATTACGAGGTCGTGAGCGCCCGCTGTGCCGCGGGCTCCGGCGAACTGCTCGTTCAAGCGGCCGTCGAGATGCTGAAGGAACTGCATCCGATTGCGAGTTCGGCGCTGGACCAGCAATAGAACGAGCCGCTTTGTGCAAGATTCGAACCGAAGCAATCCCTATCCTCATTGAATCTGCCGCGGCCGTGAATACTTTCACATTCCTCGACGGAATCGATCCCGACCTTAGCGCAGCCTTCCTCGAGAAGCTGCGAGTCCACTGGACACACACCTCCACCGCAATCGAAGGCAACACTCTGACGGCTGGCGAGACTCTTGAGGTTCTGTCAAAAGGGTTAACCATCTCCGGAAAGCCGCTGAACGATCACAACGAAGTGGTCGGCCACAGCCACGCGATCGATCTGATTCTGCAAATGTGCCGGAAGGGGGAGGCAGTTTCTGCGGATGATCTCTTCCGGTTGCACGCCGCAGTACAAACGCAGGCGGTAGTCGATTCGATGAGTCCTATTGGCGCTTGGAAAATCGAACCGAACTCGAGCGCCGTCGTGATCGACGGCGAAGTCGTCACGAACGACACCTATGCCGATCCCCGCGAGGTGCCCACGTTGATGAACGACTGGCTGGATCGCTTGAACACGATAACTCAACTCGGTTTTCCGGATGAAGACGCGCGCTTCCAAGGATATGCGTGGCTGCATGCGGCGATCGTCCGCATTCACCCCTTCGCGGACGGCAATGGCCGCGTGGCTCGATTGACAGCGAATCTGCCGCTGCTCCGATGGGGTTTCCCTCCCGTGACGATTCCCTTGGAACGGCGAGTCGAGTACATCGAAACTCTCGTCCGCTGGCAGCTCGCAAGCGGACGGCCGCGGCCGGGGGCTGACCTGGTTCCCGAAACGGCGGAGTTCCAGGCCTTCATCGCCTTCTGCCGGGATGTGTCCGGAGCCGTGCAATCGCTTGTCGAGGAAACGCTCCAGCGGCAACGCGAGCGCGACTCCGGCCGGTAGCGGTTGTCGAAAGGTAAGACGAGGCGCACGGAGCCAGACGTATTGACTTCTCACGCACCGCCCGTTTGAGCCAAAGTTTGCAGTCTCATGCTCAGGCCCCGCAAGAAACACACGGTCTACGACCTCCAACAGCTCAAGGGCAAACGCGTCCTGACGCACATTCACGTGAAATCGCCCGAAGAGGCCGCTGCGGCGGAGGCGGCAGGGGTCGATCTGATGAGCTGCAGTTTCGACAGCCCGGAGGCCCAGATGCGGCTGCCGCGACTGGTCGCCGCGGCTCCGGACAGCTTCCTCTCCGCCGCCACCCCGCATGGGCTGGCCTCGCCGGAGGAAGCCATCCGCGTCGCATTTCGCGCCCTCGAGATCGGCGCGAGTTCCGTGTACTGCTCAGCCAGCGCGTTCATCATCGAGGCGATGACGCGCGAAGGCATACCCGTTGTCGGGCATCTCGGCATGGTGCCGCGACACGTTACCTGGACCGGCTACCGGGCGATCGGCCGCACAGTCGAGGAAGCCTTGCTGCTCCATCGCCGCCTCAAAGAACTCGAGAACGCCGGGGCCTACGCCGCCGAACTCGAGGTCGTGCCGCACAACTTGGCGCGCTTTCTTTCCTCGCAAACAAAGATGATCCTGATGTCGCTCGGCTCGGGGAGCGGCTGCGACACGCAGTTTCTTTTCTCCGACGACATCCTCGGCGATTACGACGAACGTCTGCCGCGCCACGCCAAAGCTTACCGGAATTTTTCAGCCGAATACCGGCGTTTGCAGGAGGAACGTGTCGCCGCGTTTCGCGAGTACATCGCCGACGTCCAGAAAGGCCGTTTTCCTGAGCGAAGCCATCTCGTGGAAATGGATGGTTCGCTGCTCGAGGAGATCGTGCGTTTCGTTGGCGAAAACCGTGAGCGTTAGAGCGGGCACAGCAGCGGAATACCCATTAACGAACCACGCGGCAACCCGGTGAGCAGCAATCGGGACTGCGCTTCGCCATGGCGGCGGCCTCTGCTGCCGGCCACGCCGTGCCATCGGTCTGCATAGTCCGCCATCACCTACTCTGGAACTCAGCCCGGGGCAACGCCCCGGGTCTGGAGTTCTTACATTTCTGGCCTGCAGGGGAGGCCGAAGACGCAGTGATCCCGAAGGGATCAGAGCTTGTAGCCGGTGTCAGCGCGCAGCGCTGCCACCGGAGAAGGTCCATCCATCACCAGCACCCCGGCAGGGGTGCTAGACCGCCG
>JBGTBW010000182.1:0-6419 GCA_041749135.1 Verrucomicrobiales bacterium | reverse complement strand
TCGACGGGCGTATAGGCCGGCGCGAGGTCGTCAGTCGTCGACAGCGAAACGTTGAGGGCGGCCTGATCGCCGGGCGCGATCTCCACTGCTGCCTCGCCCAAGAGCGTCTGGTTGCAGTCCAGCACCTCCACCCGTACGGGCACGCGGAACTCCGCCCCGCCCGGCCCCGCCAGCGGCAGGCAGAGCGCGAACTGTCCGTCCGCCGCCGAATAGGTCTCGGCCAGCAGCTCACCGCGCTCCGCCGCTCGGGCGCGCACCTGCAGCAAAGGCAGGCGCTCGCACCCTTCGGGAGCGATCAACAGCCCGCTGATCCGGGCGGGCACACACTCGCAGGTCGACATCGGCGCTCCCGAGGGTTAAGAGGGGACTACAGATCGGGGAGCCAGGTCAGGGGGCCTGCATGGGTTAGGCCGGATTCCTGCTACTCTTATGAAAACGCTTCCCCGGCCGCGATTTCATCGATGTCTTTCCCCGGGTCCGCGCGAGGGGGGCCGCTAGAATTTGCTTCTCAAAGCCGGTCCTTCCCGCTTGCCCAGAGGCGAAGGTGGGCGGGGGTTCAGGGGGAGGGGGACGGATGGGCATAACGGCTCTTTTCACGCTATTCCAGCCGAAAATGGGAGATCGGGCAAGGAATATGTCGAGCGGATTGGCCCGGCGACCAGCTCCGCCCGGTGCAGGACCCAAGCTGAATGCAGCGGCAATCCTCACGAAGTCCGGCGTGCCCGCTGAGCTGGCTTGGTGGAAGGCGTCGAGGGAGGAAGCCGATTGCTGTTGGGCGAATCAGTGGATATGCTGGCGGGTGAATCGCCCGGCCGCAGGAGCGCCCGTATGGATCGTCGCCGTTGCCGTCGGCGCGGCCGCGATTCTCTGGTCTCGCGGCGAGGTGGAAACCCCAGCGATCGAGCCGGTTCCGTTGGGCCGGGGGGTCAGTGCGGACAAACAGTTCGTGGTCTATGCGGACGATCTCAGGGTGCGGGCGGGGTTGATCGAGTTGGCCGAGAGGGTCAAGTCGGATTATCAGAGTCTGCTGCTGCGGGGTCCGGATTGGGTGTTTCCCATTGTTTTGCAGGTGCGCAAGGCGGAGGGGCCGGGAGCCCCCGGGCCGCCGGTGCGTGAGCGCTTGTTTCAAACCAATGACGGCTACCGGCTTCAGCTCGATGTGGACTTAGGGGAGCGGTTCCGGAGCGACGCCCTGCGTGAGGCTCTTGTCAGGATGCTGATGACGGAGCAGGGCTTGCGAGGTCTGGAGGGAAAACCGCCGGCGACGATGGCGCCGAGGTGGTTGGCGGTGGGAGTGCCCGAGGCGATGCGCTACCGCGCCCAGGGCGAGCCGAGCACGCTGTTCGCTTCGATTTTCAATTCGGGCCGTATGTTGTCGGTGGAAGAGATCTTGGGCTCCACGGATGCTCCTGCAAACGCCGTCTCGGAAGCCGTTTACCGGGCTTCGGCCTGCGGTTTTGTGCAATTGCTGCTGGATCAGGCTTCGGGTCCGGCCCAGTTGGGCGAGTTGATCAGCGGCCTGGGGTTGCCGGCGGAAACGATGGCGGACCGGGTGGCCCGGCATTTTCCGGGACTGCGAGGCAGCAACGAGAAACTGGAGAAGTGGTGGGCCCTGCAGGCTTCCTTCCTGGCCCGGCCAGGGGTATTTGAGCTGATGGGACCGCAAGAGACAGACCGGGCCATCGAGGAAGCGCTGCAATTGCATTTTTGGGAGGAAATTCCTCCGGAAGAACTGGCTGCGGCCGTTGAACTCACTACTGGAGCAGATGGATCAGCCCGCACAGCGGGGGCCAGCAAGGAGCGGCGCCGCCTGGCTTTTTGGAAGAAGCGAGAAACGGGGAGTTCCCCCGATGCCGCAGCCTTGGCGGAGGAAGAAACGCCGGTCCCAGCGCAGGAGGAACGGGAGCGCATCCGAGCGGCGACCTGTCATGTCCGCGAACTCGATCGCTACATTGCCAGGGAAGACCGGGCCAGGATCTTGTTGCCCAGCCGGCGGCGGCTTACGGAACTCACGTTTCGCTCCTTTCCCTTGCACCGGCCCTTGCTCGAGGATTACCGGAAGCTATTGGATTCGCTGGCGAAAGGCCGGACAGCGGAAGCTGGGGCGCGGCTGGAGTCCCTGGAATGGGAGCGCCGCGCTTTACTGGAGCAGATTGGGGAGATCCGGGATTACTTGAACTGGTATAGCGTAACGCAGACGGATGACCGGAGCGGGGCCTTCGAGAGGTACCTGGAGCGCTCGCGCGTCTTGCACAAAGACCGGCCGCTGCGCAAGGACAGGATATCGAGTTATCTTGACGGCATGGAAGAAGAGTTAAGAATACGTTAGATGCGGGCGGCGAGCCCCTGCGGAGGAAGGCAAGAGGAAGGAAGGCGGTAGGAAATGAGCGGAATGACGAAGCAGGAACGATGGTTGGTGGTGCTTTTTTTGGCGATGCTGGTGACCGGCGCGGTGGTGCGACAGGTGCGCCGGGACCGGGCCATCGAGGCGCGAGAACGGGCGGAGCCGGCTGAGGTGGCGCCCTGGGAGGTGGAGACGGCGGAGGCGGCGGCGCCGGACTGAGCCCGCATTTCCCCCGAGCTTATTTTGCCGGGGTATACCAGATAGGCGACGTGTAGGCCCGCTCGGTGATCGTCATGCGGGCCTCAGGCGGAGGCTGCACGCCGAACCGCTTCGCGTCGTAGGCCGTCCACCGCGGAGTGGGGATCTCCAGGACGCGGAGGTAGTAGACGGCGGACTGCCCGGCGTCGAAATCCGGGTCCGTCCAAACGCCGATCAGTTCGGGCGCGCCGATGGTGTTCGTCCACAGCGCATTCTCTACATCCACCGTGGAGCCAACGCTCGGGACTTTGCCGTTCGCGTCCGGTGCGCGGTCGCCGCTCCAAACGACGTCATAGATCTTTTCCTTCAGCTCGCCCTGCCCGCTCATCCAGCCTTTGACGATCTGCATGCGGTCGAGGTTGGCCCCGATCGGGTCGCGCAGGGCGGCGACGAGAAAGGTGGGAGCCTTGCCGGCGGGCGCGTCGCTCAAATCGCCCCCCATCGGCACGCCCTTGGTGTAACCGGTCAGCGCCGGGTTCCGCGTTTCGGCGTCGGCCGCGACGAAATCCCAGCCGCCGAAGAAACGCACGATCATGCGGGACCCTGTGGTGGCGTAGGTTTCCTTGCGTTGCATGGCGTCCCAGAGGGACTCGCGCGTGTTCTCCGTGGCCCACACCGCGGCGTAACCGGAGGAGCAGACTTCCCAGTCCATGATCTTGACGCCGGTTTGGATGTTGTTCACGAAGGTGGCCATGAGGCGCTCCGGACTGGGCTCTTGCGGCGTGGTCTTGCCGAAGAAGTTCTCCTCCTCCATCGCCGCCAGCCCGGTGTGCGCGTCGCTGCTGCCGATCATGCCGAACTTGTAGGGATTCGCACCAAGCTCCATCTCTAGCTTGAGACCGAGCTGCAATGCCGAGCGCGCATACTCGAAGGCGAGCATCTCCGTCGTCTTGGCCACCGTGCCGTCGAGGTTGCCTTTGTCCCATGTCTCGTAGTCCGCGAACTCGTCGTTTGGGGAGAGGAAAGGATGCGCTTCGCCATCGCCTTTGGTCTGAGTCACCTCGTAAAGCCTCTCCCACTTTGCCCGGGTCTGAGCGTACTCGCCGTCGATTCTCTTGCCGAATGCCTCGACGATCGGGAACATGAGGCCGTTGCTCAAGTTCCCATTGTGAGCGATGGCCAGCACGCTGCCGCCGGTCTTCTGCTCGTAGGCGTCCATCCATTTCCAGAGATCCTCGGGATTGTCGCTGCCGAGCGGCTTGACCGTTGTGAACGGCTCGACCTGAATGGCTTTGTCGCCGTTGTCGCGGAAGATGACGTTGCGATGCAGGTTATTGCCCGCCGTATTGGAGGTCCACTCGTAGCCGATGAACGCTGTGAAGCGGCCCGGCTCGTTGAAGGCGTCCGCCGCAGCGATCGTTTCCTGCCAGGCTCCGCGATAGGCGGCGGTCCCGGGCGCCGGCATGATGGCCTTCGAGATGGTTCCCTTGCCAAAGTTGACGATGATCTCGATGGCCGCCTCCGCGCCTTTGCCGGTGTGCACCATTTCGTTCCAGCGCCGGCCCTGCGGGTCGGCCATGATTTTCGGGTCTCCTCCGAGGATGAGGGGGAAGAAGCCCATGCCGTCCGAGTGATCCGCCACCACCAGGAAATCCAGCGGCCGCGCGAGCTTGGCCGGCTGGCCGCTTGAGGCCATGATCTGCTCGCCGCGGGCGAAGCGATAGGCGTCGCGCGGAGTGAGACGGGCTCCGAAGGCGCCGGCGTCCATCGAGAACCCGGTATGCAGGTGGGTATCGCCGAAGAACGGGCGGGAGGGGAAATTGCGGTTGGCGTAGGGCGAGTAGGGGCGGTGTTTGAACCCTTGCTCCGCCTTTTCCGTGCTGAGTTGACCGGCGTCGCCGCCGGCATCTTGGCCGGAGCTAAACAGAGGGGAGGCGAGGAGAGCCGCAATGACGGTCGCAAGTGCAGTGGTTCTCATGATGGGAAACGGCGAGACTAACGTGGGCGGAGACGCCCTTGGGGCATACGGCGTCCACTCGATCCTGTCAAGAATGGCTTTGCAGGCCACTGGGGTTCACCAGGATTCTCTGCGAAAGATGCTGTCCCTCTCGATTCACGCAGTTTCCGCTTGCCTCACAGTGATCGCGCAAATCTGAGTGACCATGGATTTGATAGAGTCGAGGTGGCGATGGATCATTCACCCGGGTCACAGCACGACCGCAGGCGTGAGGCAGTGCCGGCAGATGGCTTCGACATGGCGATGGTCGGTTCCGCAGCAGCCTCCGAGGATGTGGAGCTTCGGAAGTTTCTGACGAAGTCTGCGGTATTGGTCCGCCAGTTCCTCGGGATCGCCCGCATCAAGGTCCGTGGATTCGTCGAGTTCCGCGTGGCTGCGGCAGGAGGCGTTGGCGCGCAGGCCCCGGATCCGGGAGAGCCAGGGTGCTCCCGGCGGCAAGGCCTCCCAAAAATGGGTCGGGTGAGCGCAGTTGATCATGTAATAGGCCGGTGGTTGAAGGGTCGCGGCATCCACTGCTTCGATGGCCTCGCCCAGGGGCTGGCCGGTGGGGAGATTCCCATCGACTTCAGTGGTGAAAGAGATGACGGATGGAATCCCAAGCCCGGCCGCCGCATTGGCGACCCCGATGGCTTCTTCCAGATAGTTCATCGTGATGGCCGAGACGAGATCCGCCCCTTCGTCCCGATAGATGCGGATCTGCGGCCGGTGGTAGTCTGCCGACTCAGGAGCCGTCATGACCGCTGAAGGCTGGTAGCCATCGCCGCGGGGTCCGACGCAACCGCTGACAATCATGGGGGAATCGGGCGACTCGAACTCCTCGCGGATTTCATGCATGAGCCCGATGGCGTCGCGATTGGCTCCCTTCAGGCTTTCAGATGAATAGCCCATCTTGGTTGCCCAATCGGGATTTGCCCGCCAGGTAGGACTTTCCAAGATGAATCCGGAGGCATGGAAGCGGGCGATTTGCGCGTAAGTCCGGTAGTAATTGCGCAGCACAGCGATTCCATCGGAGGATTTCAGCAGGTCGAATGCCGCAAAATAGGGCAGATCAATCTTCTCGTGGAAGACGAGGGTGGTTTCGAGTCCTCCGTCGGTGATGAAGGGGAGGCCGGTTTCGTGTGGGAGCAGAGGATTGGATCTCATGAGGATGAAGTGGGGTCATCCTCAGGGGCGTGAGGGCGGGCCTCACATTGTGAGGCGCACGAGAAAACGCGGGTTAGTCCCAATGCCTTAGGGATTCGCAGTAGCGACGGGATCCAGGGGAGGATTCCGCCAAAATCCCCGAGCCTTCCAGAGCGTTTACGCGGTTCCTTGAGCCGGGAAAGTTTTTTTCGGGAACGGCCTGAAGGGCGTGTTGATACATTACAGGGAAAACACGCAGTTGTGGGAATGAGAGCAGGGCGAAAGCGTCGCGCCGCGAGCCGGCCAACTGCGCGACCCTTCGCGCGCAACTTGTTGGAAGCGTCGGCTTTGTCGCTCGCCGGCCAAGAACTTCAATTCGCTCCCTCCTCGCGCCCTGCCAACCCTTCCATCAAGTCCCGCGCGGGATCACCCAATCAATCGACACGCCCTTCAGGGGCAGTATTCCCGCCGGGGGGTGGAAGGGTGGCGAGGCGCTGCGGGCGGGCAGCAAGCTGGCGCCGCTTTTTTTGAAGCCGGGGCATCACGAAACGGTAGGGGACTGTATTCTCAGAACTCCTGACCTATCGAGGGAGATCATGGACAGGGAGGAAAATCGCTGAGCCGAAGCGAGACCGCCTCTCGGCAGATGACGCCCTACTTGTGGGGCGGACACTCCTGTCCGCCGAGGGAACCTCAAGAGTTCGCGGGCAGGAGTGCCCGCGCCACATACCCTTCCAG
>JBGTBW010000181.1:0-1700 GCA_041749135.1 Verrucomicrobiales bacterium | reverse complement strand
AGCACCCCTGCCGGGGTGCTGGTGATGGATGGACCTTCTCCGGTGGTGTCGCTGCGCGCCACCACCGGCTACAAGCTCTGATCCCTTCGGGATCACTGCGTCTTCGGCCTCCCCTGCAGGCCAGAAATGTAAAAACTCCAGACCCGGGGCGTTGCCCCGGGCTGAGTTGTCTAGGGCTTTCAGCCCTCAGAAAAGCGCCAACGGCGCGAGCTATTACAGCCCGGGGCAACGCCCCGGGTTTTCGTATTGTGCTGGCCTACGATGAGGCGCAGAACCTCGCCGACCAGGCGGAGCGCAACCAATACCCGCTCTCGCTGCTTCTCGATGTCTTCCAGTCCATTCAGAAAAAAGAACTGCCGTTCCTGCTCGTCCTCACCGGTCTGCCCACCTTGTTTCCAAAGTTGGTGCAGGCGCGCACCTTTGCCGAACGCATGTTCCACGTCGTCACGTTGGGACGGCTGAACGAGGAGGAGTGCCGCCAGGCGATCACCATTCCCGTCAAGCAGGTGAACTGCCCGGTGACCATCAACGAGCCAGCGATTGAGGCGATCATCAACAGTTCCGGAGGCTACCCTTACTTCGTGCAGTTCCTCTGTCGCGAGATCTACGATTCCTGCCTCCAGCAAACTGCTGCCGGCATTCCGGATCCGGTGGCGACCGTCGCGCAAGTGGAAGCTGACCGGCGCCTCGTCGATCTGGGCACGAACCCTCAGAAGAGGTCCGCATGACTGCCAGTCCGGCCGAGAATTAACTCGTCGCTCAGTGGCTTGTAGATCAGCAACCAGTCAGGCTCGACATGGCAGTCCCGCCAGTCTATCCAGTGACCGGTCAGCGGGTGGTCACGCAACCGGTCCGGCAGTGCCGCTCCTGAGACCAGGAGATCGACCACGCGCATCAGCTTGCCGAGGTCCTTCCCTCGCTTCCGTTGCCTCTTGATGTCCTTCCTGAATTGCGTCGTCTGAGTGACCTTCATTCGGCCCAGGAGGCGTAGAGATCAGCCACGGACTCGAAGGACTCAAGGTCCTCCCCGCGATTGGCCTTGGCGAGGGTCTCAGAGGTAAGCGCGTTCGGCGCCTTCAATTCCAACGGGAACTCCCCTCTCATGGCGATCTGCCGGTAGAGCAGACGGATCGCTTCGGTCGGGGTCAACCCGAGCGTCCGCAGGATACGCTCCGTAGCGGCCTTGGTGGCGGGATCGATTCGGGCATGAATCACCGTAGACTGAGCCATGGGGAAATTGTGTCACGAATGAGATACGTTGCAAGCGGTTTTTCCGGCCCGACACCCTTCTCTGGCGAGCGCGGGCTCGGCGTCTAGTTCACCCGGCTGCGGGGCGGGGGCATCGACTTCGCGGTCATCGAGGACCGGAAGGTCTGAGAGCGGACGGCGGATCCGGCGGCGGCAACGCGCCGATCGCGCCCTTGATGCGCGTTCAGCCCGGCAGGGAGTCCAATTCCTCCCAGCGGCGGTAGAGGGCGGCGACGCGTTCTTGCGCGGCATGGAGGTCGGCCAGGCGCCGCGGGACTTCGGCGAAGCGCCTGGCTTGGAACTCGGGATCGTTCAGTATCGACTCCAGTTCGGCCACCGCCGTCTCGGCCTCGATGATGCGAGCCTCGATCCCTTCGAGTTCAGCTCTTTCGGCGGAGGTTGGCCTTCGTGGTTTGGGTGCGGCATGGGCGGGGGCGGCGCGGCGGGCGGCG
>JBGTBW010000180.1:0-44904 GCA_041749135.1 Verrucomicrobiales bacterium | reverse complement strand
TCCAAGGGCCTCCGGCGTGGCTCGACGGGGCCTCTTAGCGGCGGCTTGTCCGCCGCCCTTGGACTGCGGCGAGAATCGCCGCGTTCGGGCCCACACAGAACTCCGCCAAACCCAACCCCGCCTCGGCCTCCCAGAGACTCCCCATCCCCATCCAAAGCCCCAGGGGACTGACGCGCTCTCCAAGCTTCCGCAGGCACGGCGCTCCGCGCCTTATAGAGAGCGGCGATACTCGCCGCAGTCCAAGGGCCTCCGGCGTGGCTTGACAGGGCCTCTTAGCGGCGGCTTGTCCGCCGCCCTTGGACTGCGGCGAGAATCGCCGCTTTCGGCCCCCCCAGAACTCCCCCAAACCCAACCCCGCCTCCGCCTCCCACGGACTCCGCATCCCCATCGGAAGCCCCAGAGGACTGACGCGCTCTACGAGCTTCCGCAGGCACGGCGCTCCGCGCCTTATAGAGAGCGGCGATGCTCGCCGCAGTCCAAGAGCCTCCGGCGTGGCTCGACGGGGTCTCTTAGCGGCGGCTTGGCCGCCGCCCTTGGACTGCGGCGAGAATCGCCGCTTTCGGCCCCCCCAGAACTCCGCCAAACCCAACCCCGCCTCGGCCTCCCAGAGACTCCCCATCCCCATCCAAAGCCCCAGGGGACTGACGCGCTCTCCAAGCTTCCGCAGGCACGGCGCTACGCGCCTTATAGAGAGCGGCGATACTCGCCGCAGTCCAAGGGCCTCCGGCGTGGCTCGACGGGGTCTCTTAACATCGCCGCTTTCGCGCCCGCCCAGAACTCCGCCAAACCCAACCCCGCCTCCCAGAGCCTCCGCTTCCCCATCCAAGAGCCTCCGCCTCATCCTCTTTCCTATCCGTTGGCCTGAAGATCTTGTCCGGCCCAACCACCCCATGGCCAAATTAAGTTCAATTTTTCTTGAACAAAACGAACAGATCGTGGACTAAATGCCCGTGGTGAAAGCTGGTGAACATCCCCACTCGCAATCGGCGCCCTCCTCGCGCCCTCGACCAGCCCCATTCTCCCTCCCAGCCCAAGTCAAAGACTTCCCTCCCGCTTCGGTTCCGGCCCTTTCCACCACCGAAATCGAAATCATCGACCTGTTCGTAAGCGCCGTCCGGGCCCTCGGTCTCCCCAAATCCGTCGGCGAAATCTACGGCCTCCTGTTCGCCTCACCCCAGCCCCTGACCCTCGACCACATCGTCGAACGGCTCCACATTAGCAAAGGGTCCGCCAGCCAGGGTCTCCGCTTCCTCAACAGCCTCGGAGCGGCCCGGAAAGTCTATGTCGCCGGCGAACGGCGCGACTTTTTCCAGGCGGAAGATCAGCTCAAACGCCTCGTGGCCGGCTTCATTCGCGGAGAACTCCGGCCCCACCTGGAAAGCGGCCAGGAACGGCTGGGCCGGCTCGACCTGCTCATCCAAAACGAGACGGGACCGAGCCAGGAATTCTACGCCGGCCGGGTCGAACGCCTCCGCAACTGGCACAGCAAGGCCCTGAGACTCCTCCCCCTTCTCGAACGCTTTCTCTGAACCCGAAGCCATGCCCGTATCCTCCCAAACCGAGCCCGAGCTGCCGGCCTGGTATTGCCTGCGCACACGAGCCAAGTGCGAGCACATTGCCGCCGCCCACCTCCGGCTTCTGTCTGACATCGACGTTTTCTGCCCGCGCATCAGTTTTCACAAGGCCACGGCCCGGGGAAAAGTCCTGTTCCGGAGGGCCATGTTCCCTTCCTACCTTTTCGCCCGGTTTTTGCTTGGTGAGCAGCGCCGGGCCGTCACTCATTCTCATGCCGTCAGCGGGATCGTGGGATTTGGCGATGACTATCCGCCCGTGCCCGACGCACACATCGAGTTCCTTCGCCGCGAAATCGGACCGGGAGAGATCGCTCTTGTTCAGCACAGCCTCAATGCCGGCGACGAGATCCTCATCGCCGAAGGCCCCATGCGGGGGTTGCGCGCTATCGTCCGCTGCTATTTGCCCGCCAAAGAGCGGATCCAGGTGCTCATGCACATGCTCGGGCGGGAGAACCTTGTGGAACTGCCCGAGCACATTGTTGTGCCGGTGACAGGCAGCGATTGAGATTTTTCGCCCGTGTTCGCGGGTTCACCCTCACATAACCCGGCGCAGGAGCACGCCTCCGGCCCGGGTGCCCCGAATATGTTTCGAGCGTTCAACGCCTCGCTCCCGCCAGCGGTCTTGCCGGAAATCCCGGTAAACGACTAAGGGCGGCAGCGTGGTCCGGGACGCTGTAAAAAACCCATGCATCTCCTCCTTCATCCCGATCTCATCGCCGCTGAACTCGGCTCCGGGAACGGCTCTGGAAACCGGCTGTGGGAAGCTGTGGACAAAGCCCAGGCCGAAGGCGGGCGGGTGTGGCTGTATGCCGGTCACGCTCAGAGCTTGGCCGCCGCCATCCCCCGGGACTCACTTGCTCAGTTGACCCGCCGTTGCGGCTGGCTCGCTGCCCTGGCCGGGGAAGGAAACGCGCTTCTGAATCCCGATCCCCTGGAGGCCCTGCGATTGGCCGCTGCACGCCTTCCCCAGCCCACGCTCATTCTGGCCCCCGTTTCTATCCCTCCACATTCCGATGCAGACGTCCCGGTGGTCACGCTCGACGCCTTCCTCGCCCGGCCCGCGCAACGGCGGCCCATCGAGTTCATCGATCTCAAACACGAGCAGGACTCTATCCGGGCCCGGCTTGAGGCCGGATTGCATACCGTCCTCCACCATGGTCACTACATCCTCGGACCGGAAATCCGCGAACTGGAGGAGCTGCTGGCGAGCTGGGTCGGAACAAAACACTGCATCACCGTTGCCAGCGGGACCGACTCGCTGCTCATCGCCCTCATGGCTTTGGGAGTTCGCCCCGGCGACGAAGTCATTACCGTGCCTTACACCTGGATTTCCACAGCGGAAGTCATCGCGCTGCTCAACGCCACGCCCGTGTTTGTCGATATCGACCCGGACACCTACAATCTCGACCCGAGCCTCCTTGAGCAGGCTATCACCAGCCGGACCAAAGCCATCATCCCGGTGGGGATCTACGGACAATGTGCGGAAATGGAGCGGATCAACGCCATCGCCGCAGCTCAGGGAATTCCCGTCATCGAAGATGCGGCCCAGTCCTTCGGCGCCACCCGGCACGGGGTGAAATCCTGCGCTCTCTCTGGGATCGGCAGCACGTCATTTTTCCCTTCCAAACCGCTGGGCTGTTACGGGGACGGCGGGGCGCTTTTCACCGGCGACGACGAACTGGCCGAAAGCATGCGGCAAATCCGGGTGCACGGGCAGGCGAAGAAGCATTATCATCCTCTCGTTGGCCTCAACGGGCGTTTTGATACCGTGCAGGCCGCGGTGCTCCTCGCCAAGTTCGAGGGTTTCCCCGAAGCCGTCGAAGCCCGGGGCCGGACCGGAGAACGCTATACTCGCATGTTCCACGAATGCCTGGGTGAAGACGGCCCGGTAAAAACCCCCGTGATCGCCCGGGGCAACACCTCCGTTTACGCCCAATACACGATTCAGGTCGATGATCCCGGGCGGGTCCAGGCTCAGCTTCGGGAACAGGGCATTCCCTCGGTCTCTTATTACGTGGTTCCGCTGCATCTTCAGCCGGTTTTCGCCGGCCTGAGGTTGGGCAAAGGGGCCTACCCAGTCTCCGAAGCGGTATCTCAGCGCTGCCTGAGCTTGCCCATGAGTCCGGGCTTGGAGGCGAGCGCCCAAGAGCGTATCGTCGAAGCCGTCTGCGAATCCCTGCGCGAACCGGCCTTGGGCGCCGCGAAAGCGGACTAGTTTAATTAACTCTCACCCAACCCACCACTACCCATGCCTGAACGCGTTTTCGTCGCCGGCGGCGGCGGCTTTATCGGCGGCCACATGACCGGACATCTCCTGCGACAAGGCCACGAGGTCGTCGTCGCCGACATCAAGCCTTTCGAAGCCTGGTATCAACGCTTTGACCAAGCCGAGAATCATGTGGCCAATCTCGAGGAGAAAGAAAACTGCTCCCGGCTCGCTGAAGGTTGCGACCGCATCTACAACCTGGCCTGCAACATGGGCGGGATGGGCTTCATCGAAAACAATCGCGCCCTTTGCATGCTCAGCGTGCTCATCAACACGCACATGCTTCTGGCCGCCCGTCAGCAGGGCGTGAAAGAGTATTTTTATTCCTCGAGCGCCTGCATCTATCCCGACTACCGTCAGCAGGAGGCCGCGGCAGCGGCGCTCAAGGAATCCGACGCCTACCCAGCCATGCCCGAGAACGGTTATGGCTGGGAAAAGCTCTTCTCAGAACGGCTCTGCAAGCATTTTGAAGAGGATTTCGGGATGAACATGCGGGTGTTCCGCTTTCACAATGTCTACGGTCCCTTCGGAACCTGGGACGGCGGACGCGAGAAAGCCCCGGCGGCGTTGTGCCGCAAAGTCATTGAGGCGCAGGACACGGGGAACTACGAGATCGAAATCTGGGGCGACGGCGAGCAGACCCGCTCTTTCATGTACATCGACGATTGCGTCACCGGGATTGAAAAACTGATGGCGTCGGCGTGCAGTGATCCGCTCAACCTGGGCCGAAGCGAGCTGGTCACGGTCAACGAATTGCTTTCCCTCATTGAAGGCATCGCCGGAGTGCAGGTGCAGCGGCGCTACAATCTGAACGCGCCGCAAGGGGTGCGCGGACGGAACAGCGACAACACTCTCATTCGGGAAGTGTTAGGCTGGGAACCCGAAGTTGATCTGCGCACGGGACTCGAAAGCACCTATCACTGGATCCAGGAGCAATACGAGCGCAGGAAAAAGGGCGAGCTGGTGGTGCAGTGATTCAGTGGTCGGTGGTCAGTGGTCAGTGGCCGGTGGACGGTGGACGGTGGACGGTGGACGGTGGACGGTGGTTAGTGGGCAGTGGGCAGTGGGCAGTGGGCAGTGGTTAGTGGTTAGTGGGCAGTGGTTAGTGGGCAGTGGGCAGTGGGCAGTGGTTAGCGGGCAGTGGGCAGTGGCCGGTGGGCAGTGGCCGGTGGGCAGGGATGAACGGGAGAACAGCCGCATGAACCCAGTTTCCTGGACCAACATGCAGCGCGGTGTGGAGAAGGTGCGGCAGCGGCTTCTGCGCGTGGCGGCTGCCCTTCGAGATGCACGTCTCGACTACGCCGTCGTGGGTGGAAACGCGGTGGCCGCTTGGGTCTCCCGGGTTGATGCGACCGCGGTGCGCAATACCCGTGACGTGGACATCCTGGTCCGGCGCAGCGATTTCGAGCGGATCAAAGCCGCGCTCGAGGGAGCCGGTTTCCTCTACCGGCACGTGGCCTCACTGGGGCGCGGCGGGGCCTTGGACGCTTTCTTGGATGCTGCGGATCCCCGGCTCCGAGATGCCGTCCATGTCGTCTGGGCCGGAGAAAAGGTAACGGCCGGCAGCGCCGAAGCCTCCCCTGATGTCGCGCAATCCGAGAACGCCGGGGAATTTCAACTCATCGAATTGGAACCGCTGGTTCGCATGAAGCTCACAGCATTTCGGGACAAGGACCGGATGCATTTGCGGGATTTGCTTTCCGTAGGTTTGATCGACTCGACTTGGCCCGGACGGCTTCCCCCGGTCTTGGCCGCCCGCCTCCAAACCATCCTAGCCGACCCCGAAGGATGAGTCCGCGGAACCGTCCAGGGTTCCGTCTTCAGGGCGTGTCGATTTATTCGGGAATGACGTGCGGTCTTTTGATCTTGCGCCCATTCAAGGGCGCGGCCCTTGGCGGTCTTGGCGCTCTTAGCGAGAAAATAACAACCTACGGGTCTCTCCCGGAGCCACGGAGATCACGGAGGAGAGAGAATTCTGCGGAGAGCGCCGGTCTCTCGCCAAGGCCGCCAAGCCCGCAAAGGAATTGAAAATCTGAAAAAACGAAGACTCAGAACTCCTGACCTATCGAGGGAGATCATGGACAGGGAGGAAAATCGCCGAGCCGAAGCGAGACCGCCTCTCGGCAGATGACGCCCTACTTGTGGGGCGGACACTCCTGTCCGCCGATGGAACCTGAAGGGTTCGCGGGCAGGAGTGCCCGCGCCACATACCCTTCCAGCTCATCCAAATTCCTCGAGATCAGGAGTTCTGACGATAGCGAGACCAATCTCATAGAGCCTGACCTGGAGGGCCGTCGTCCCGGCAACCTAGCTTTCACCTATGGACCAGCACATCCCGCAAAACCTCCGCCGCCCGCACGTTGTCTTCCGTAACGATGCTGGCCAAGGAATGTTCCCGGCGCCGCTCCAAAATGTGCATGCTTCGCAGGTTGATGCGGGCTTCTTTCAAACGCGTGGCCAGCTCGGCCAGCGCGCCGGGGCGATCCGGCAGCCGCACGACCAGCGCATCGCTTGCCACCGCCTTGAATCCGGCGTCGCGAAGCACCCGCAAGGCTGCGTCACAATCCCCCACCACCAGATTGATCACCCCGAGACTGTCCACACCCTCGGCGTCAATCGATTCGATATTCACCCCACGGTCAGCCAAGGCCTGGCTCAGGTCGGCAAGCTGCCCGGGTTCGTCCCGAGTGATGACGGTGATCCGAATCATCTCGGAAACAAGTCTGCTGGTTTCGCCACAGGCACGGTCTCGGCGGGAATCCGCTGCGCCGCCATGGCCTCTACGTACTCGCTCACAAACTCATCGATGATCTCCTCGGTCACATGATCCAAGGTGATGAGGTGACAAATCGCGCCCTGCGGAGCCAAGGACCAACGCCGCACCAAGCTCTCCGGAGGCCGGGGAAGGACCACCGTTACCGAGTTCGTATGTCTCCAGGCGGAGATCCCCTGTTGCCGGAAACGTTCCACTGCGTATCCCGCCCGTTCCAAACAACGGCGGACCAACTGCCGCAAGCCTTCCTCACCCAGTTCACGCAAGCGGTACCACAACATGAGGGGCGTGATCGCGCTGCGCGAACCCGAGATCGTCGTGTCCAGCACACCCACATACTCCACAGAACGCGCCACCCGTTCGACGTGCTTCTTCCTCGCCAGCACCACGCCGCATGGAAGAGGGCATCCCAAAAACTTGTGTCCGCTCACGGCAATGCTGTCGGCTCCGTCCGCGAAATCCCACGGCGGCGCATTCTCGACAAAAGGTAAAATGGCTCCGCTCAATGCCGCGTCGCAGTGCACATAATAATTCCGCACCGCCAACTCCTGCATGATTTCCCGGATGCGGCCCAGATCGTCCACGGCGCCTTTCATCGTCGTGCCGATGTTCGCGAATATAATCGGGGGCACGTCACGGCGCAGGAACACAGTCTCCCGGAGGTCATCGCAGTCGATTTCCCCATTGGGCAATGACCGGATCATGATATTGCGGGTGTGCTGCAACCGGAGAATCTTCGGCACGCTGTAATGGCTATCTTCGGAAAAGTAGACCATCCCCTCCGGGTAAAGCTCCCTCGCCAAATACAACCCATACATATTCCCTTCCGTCCCCCCGCCCGTCACATAACCCCAGAGTTCATCGGGCTCCGCCCGCGAAAAACGGGCGAAACTGGCGACGACCTCTCTTTCCAAATCGTGGGTATTCTGGGAGTAATTGCTCCCGGCGAAGGGATCTCCCACATTGTTCGCCGCTAATTCCAGGAAACGAAACAAGGGCCCGTAGTCAAATCGCTGATTGCAGGGATAACCGATGTTTCGAGCGGCAGCCTCGCGAAGACGCAGATACAACGCGTCCAGCCGCCGTCTATCCTCTGCAGCCTCGGCTCTTCCGTCCGGCATGTTTCACCATACCACGCGCCGGCCGCCAAGCCCGTAAAAAAACCCCGTTGCGCCGCGTCCAGTTCCCTTCTACTTATGGAAATTCTAAAACCACCGCCGGGGATTCCACGCACCATGAACTCTCTCCTCCTCCGTTTTCGTCATTCGCTCATCGCCCTCTGTCTGGCTCTGCCCGCTTTTGCCCTGGCTCAGGACGCTGAACCCGCCGCGCCTCCCGCACAGCCCGGGCCCGAGGCCGCCAACAAGCCGCCTGAAGCAGATTATCCCCCAGCAGCCAAGATCCTCGAAGGTTTCCGCAAAATCATCTCCACCTCGGATGGCGCGCCGGGGCTCTACACGCTCTACGTCCGCGATAAGGATCAGCAAATCTACGCAGAAGTCCCCAAAGACTTCGCCAAGCAACGCCATTTCATCGCCCTCACCGTGGCCAGCGGCGAGGCCTATGCTGGACTTCAAGCCGGCGATTACTACGTCTATTGGAGGCAGTTCGACAAGCGTCTCGCCCTCATCGAGCCCAATCTGAATATGCGCTCGACCGGAGACCAGGAAAGCAAGGACTCCGTCCAGCGGCTCTTCACCGACCGAGTCCTTCTCGATGTCCCTATCGTCACAGTCATTCCCAAGGGAGGACCAGTGATCGATCTCGACGCCCTGCTTGTCGAGCAAGCCGGCAAGTTCTTTGGTTCTCAAGCAAACGGGATTCAGAAGAATCTCTTCACCTTGAAAACCGTAAAGTCTTTCCCGCAAAACATCGAGGTGAGCATCGAGGTGCCCATGGCCAACGGGCAATTGCGCACCCTCCATTACTCCATCAGCAACATCGAGCCCAACAAAGATTATAAACCCCGGGTCGCCGACGAGCGGGTCGGATACTTCGTGACCAACTACAGTGACCTCGGCAAGTTCGAGGAAGATCAGACCGCGGTGCGCTACATCAACCGCTGGCGCCTGGAGAAGGCCGACCCTTCGCTCAAACTCAGCCCGCCCAAGGAGCCCATCGTCTTCTACATCGAGCACACGACGCCGGTCCGCTATCGCCGCTGGGTTGCCGACGGCCTCCTCATGTGGAACAACGCTTTTGAACGCGTGGGACTGGTCAACGCCATCGAAGTCCGCTTTCAGGACGCCAAATCCGGAGCCCACATGGACAAAGACCCGGAAGACGTGCGACACAATTTCATCCGTTGGTTGAGCAACGGAGCCGGCACCGCCATCGGTCCGAGCCGGACCAATCCCGAGACCGGCCAGATCCTCGACGCCGATATCATCCTGACCGACGGCTGGATTCGCCATTGGTGGACCCAGTACAACAAACTTCTTCCGCAGTTGGCGATGGAAGGTTTCGACGCGCAGACCCTGGCCTGGCTCGAAGAACATCCCGCCTGGGATCCGCGGATCCGCCTCGCTAGCCCCATCGAGCGCGAGCAAATCCTCGCCGAACGGGCGGCCCGGCAGCATCAGGGGACCCCTTCGTTGGGAGGACATCCCCTCGCCTCCCTCGACTCCACCCTCCTCGGCGATCAGGAATTGGATGGTCTCTCCGGCCGCGTCAGCCAGGTCAACGGCTTGTGCATGGCCGCGAACTGCAAAACCCATGGATTGGCCACCATGCGCATGACCCTCGACATCCTCGCCGCCGAAGAAACTGAGAGAGGCTCCTCCGAGGGTGAAGGGAAAAAAGAAGACGAGCAAATGATCGATGGAATCCCCGAAGCCTTCATCGGCCCCCTCCTCGCCGATTTGGTCGCCCATGAAGTCGGGCACACTTTGGGCCTGCGACACAACTTCAAAGGCTCCAGCATTCTCGGCCTCTCGGAAATCAACAGCTCATCCGTCAAAGGATCTCGCCCCTTCTCCGGCTCAGTCATGGACTATCTGCCCGTCAATATGCGGGTCGCCGCCGGTGAGTGTCAGGGCGATTACGCCATGGTCGACGTCGGCCCCTATGACATGTGGGCCATCGAATACGGTTATTCCTTCGAGAACGACCTCAAGCCGATTCTCCAGCGGTCCACCGAAAAGGAACTCCAATACGCCACTGACGAAGATACCTGGGGCCCGGACCCCCTGGCCCGGCGCTACGACTTCTCCAACGATCCGCTGGAATACGCCCGCGACCAAATGAATTTGGTCAAAGAACTCCGAAGCAAACTCCTCGATAAGTATGTCAAGGAGGGCGATAGCTGGGCCAGGGCGCGCCGGGGCTACCTCCTCACCTTGAGCACTCAACTGAGTTCAGTGAGCATGATGGCCAACTGGGTCGGTGGCGCCCACGTTTTCCGGCACAAAAAGGGCGATCCAAACGGCGGAGCCCCCATCGAAGTCGTGCCGGCCGACAAACAACGCCTCGCCCTCGCCTTCGTCATCGAGAATGCCCTCAAGTCAGAGTCCTTCGGGCTGACCCCCGAGATTCTTCAGTATCTCACCATCGATAAATGGTGGGACTCGGGAGACATGAGCGAAGACCCCACCTGGCCTGTGCATGACCGCATTCTCGGCATCCAGGCCAGCGCCCTCACTGCAGTGATGAATCCGACAACCTTGCAGCGCATCTATGACAACGAGTTCCGGCTGCCCGCCGACCAAGATGCCCTCACGTTGCCCGAGTTGCTCGACACCCTCTCCGCCGCAGTCTGGAAGCAGTTGGATGCCGTCGATGGCAGCACGACCTTCACCGCCCGGAAACCGCTCATCCATAGTTTCGATCGCAACCTGCAGAGGGAGTACCTGGAACGTCTGACCGATTTGGTTCTCACCTCTTCAAGGTTTACCGCCGCCTACAAACCGATTTCCGACCTCGCCAACATGAAACTGCGGGAAATTCAGGGCCGCATCGACTCGGTGAAAGATCACGCCGGGTTGGATCCCTATTCCCGCTCCCACCTCCAGGAATCGTCGCGGCGCATTGCCAAGACCCTGGATGCGGGGCTGATTTTGGAAGCGCGGAACAGATGAGGCGCCCGTCTGACCTGTCCGGCTGGGAAAGTTGACATAGGCAAGCTTCTCGGACAGATTAAAGAGGATCCTCGCCCCTCCGAGCGTCTGCCCGCCGGCCAGCAATGCATGCCCCAAACTCAGCCTTGCCAATGTCTGTTTCTCGCAAAACTTTGCGAAGAATCACAAACATGGAGAAGATCGCCGTCCCGCGAAAGTCCATCTACCGGCTCTCTATTTACCAGCGCTGTCTGCAACGCCTGGTCAAGAATGGCGTGAGCACCGTCAGCAGCGAGACCCTGGCCAAAGCCGCCGGGGTGAAGTCCACTCAATTGCGAAAAGACCTCGCCTATTTCGGACAGTTTGGAACCAGGGGACTCGGTTACAACGTGACGGCGCTCTCAGACGTGCTCACCAGCGTCCTGGGAACGGCCAGCTTTCAGCCGGTCATTCTCGTGGGAGTGGGAAACCTGGGGTCGGCTCTCCTTCGTTACGGAGGATTCAACAAGGAAGGCTTCGACATCACCGCAGCTTTCGACATCGATCCGGACAAGCCGCGTGATCCCGGTTTCGCCACGCCTATCCGCCATCAGCGTGAAATGGCGGCGTTTATCCGCAAAGAGCATGTCAAGATGGCCATCCTCGCCATTCCCTCGCATGCAGCCCAGGGCGTAGCCAACGAGATGGTGGATGCCGGAGTCCAGGCCATTCTCAATTTCTCGCCCACGGTCCTGCACGTGCCGGGGCAGGTCACAGTGAACAACGTCGATTTGGCTCTCGAATTGGAGAATCTCAGTTACTTCGTTCGTTGAAGGACCGCCTCGAAGGCATCTCTCTGGCAGGCCGGCCACTGGATCTCGCCGCCACCTTGGCATCCGGTCAGGTTTTTCACTGGCGGCCTTGGAATGGCGGATTCATAGGGTCCATTGGAGAAGAACCGGCCTTTCTGCGCCAGGAACACGGCTGGTTATTCTGCCTCCCTGGTCAGGCGGAACGCGTCTCCGCCTACCTGGCGCTGGATCATCCGCTGGATCAGATTCTCGGTCCCCTGGAAGCCCGGGATCCCGTGCTGGCGGAAGCCGTGACCTACTGCCCGGGCATTCGCATTCTCCGCCAACCCCTCTGGGAATGCTTGGCCACCTTTATCACTTCGTCTCTGAAGCAGGTGGAACACATCGCCGCGTTGTCACAGGGACTCCGCCAGCACTTTGGCAAGGCTTGCGCGCTTCCGCTGCCGGACTTTCCCGTCGTCTACTCCTATCCGGATCCTGGCTCCTTGGCCGCCGCCGGTGAAGAAACCCTGCGCGCCATGCGCCTCGGTTACCGCGCCAAGACCCTGGCTGCCACCGCGTCCAAGATCGCCTCCGGAGAATTTGATCTCGCCGGCCTCTCCGGCCTTTCCACCGGAGAAGCCTGCCGGCGCCTGTGCGAATTGCCTGGCGTCGGTGAAAAAATTGCCCACTGCGTCCTCTTGTTCGCTTGCGAACGGCTCGACGCGTTCCCGGTCGATGTCTGGGTCGAGCGCGTCATTCGGCTTTTCTACTACTCTCCCCGGCGCTCCCAAACCTTGCGGCCCAGGCAAGTGCATCGCTTTGCGGAACGGCGCTTCGGTTCCTGCCGCGGCTACGCTCAGCAATACCTCTTTCACTACGCGCGAACCAGCGGTAGGCTGCGCGCCTCACCCAAACACCCGCGGACACCCGCCGCATGACCGCCGTCGAGCGCCAGCAAACCCGTTTCGCCGTCGCCGTCTCAGCGCTTTTCCACGTGGTGCTGATCCTTTGGCTGGCCCTGTATCCCAAGACGCTTTTGGGGCCGCCATCTTCCGAGGGCATCGACAACGGTTTTCCCGTAGAGTTTGTCATCCCCTTTGCCAGCCTCGTCGGAGCCTTTCCCGAACCGGAACCTTTACCTCAGCCCCCAGAACCTGCTCCCGCGCCGCAAAGCTACGTGCGCACCACCGAGAACCAACAATCTCCCGTGGCGCCCGAATCCCCGGACTTTATCTCCGATCGCAACACCCGCGCCGCCACTGCAGAGGCTCCCGCAACTGCGGGGCCCGACTCCCATCCCACGATCCGTGAAGGATTGGACGATCCCGGACTGTCCGTCGAGAACCGCGCCTTCCGCGACGGGCCGTTCCTTGAGGAGAGTCCTTCGTTTCCAGATGCCACGACGGCGCCGCCGGCAAATCCTCCCCCTCCTTCGGGATCTTCTGTTCGACCTGGAATCGAGCCGCTTCCGGTGGATCCGGAGGCCATTCCTCTCCTGCCCCCGCCCGGAGAAGCATCTGAGCAACCGCCCGCGCCGGGCGAAGAAGCTTCACCATCCGAAATCCCGGCGCCCCGCAGGAATGATCCCTCCAACACTCCAGAAACGGACGAGCCTCCGTCGCCAGGCGACGAACGGCCCGCCGCTGATACTCCTCCTGTGCCCCAGGTCAGCCGCCAACCTGCTCCTTCCACCGTGCGGGTCCCCGACCGGGCCAACCAAGCCTACCAGCCCGAGACGGCTCAGCGGAAAATGGAAGGCACGCTCTCGAACCGCGGCGACGCCGCTTTCGACGCCGAGAACACCCCAGTGGGTCAGTACATGAAAAAGGTCACTGACGCAGTCGGCCTCAGGTGGCATCGGAATATTCGCAGGAACGACGACCTCATCTCTTTCGGCAGCATGCGCGTCCGGTTCCGCGTCAACCGCTTTGGAACCCCCAGCGATATTCAGGTGGTTAGGCGCAGCGCCAACACCGCCGTCGAAGACATCACCCTGCGGGCCATCCTCGACGCCGACATTCCCCCTATGCCCCCACGCGTTTCGGAAGTCCTCGACAACGGCGAAATCGAGATCACTTACAACGTGTTGATCTACTGATCCCCCGCCTCTCCCCTCGTCGAACGTTCGCGCGCTTCTCCATGCTTTGGGATCGCATCCAATCCTTCCTGGCCCAAAGCGGGGTCTTCATGATCCCCTTGGCCCTCTGCTCGTTCGCGGCCCTCGCCATCATCGTGCAACGGGCCCTGGCTCTGCGCCGCAGTTTGACCATGCCCGAGCCACTTCTCGACGCCCTCGACGAGCCCGCAGAAGACCTCGACCTCCTCGCCCGTCAGGTACAGCGTGACCGGTCGCCCCTGGGCCGGATTGTCCGCGCCGCCCTGCTGCCTCAGCACCGCACCCGCGACGAGGCGGCTGAGGCGGCCCAAGCCACGGCGCGCGAAGAACTCGTCCGGCTGCAAACCGGTCTCTCCGCCCTCGAAGTGATCATCACCATCGCCCCTTTGCTCGGACTGCTCGGCACCGTTTCCGGACTCGTCACCGTGTTCTCGGGCATCGGAGCTGCCGACGGACAGGCTCCAGCCTCGGCAACAGGCATCGCCCGCGGAATTGCCGAAGCCCTCAACACCACCATCGCCGGTCTCGCCATCGCTGTTCCCACCGTGGTCGCCCACAGCTACTTCTACAAAAAAATCGAACGGATGTCCGTCCGGATGGAGGTCCTGCTCCAAACCCTCATCCACCGCGCCTTCCGCTGACCCGCGCCATGCGCTTCCTCGAAAAAAAACGCGGCGCCGTGCTCGTGCCGATCATTCCACTGATCGACATCCTCGCCATCTTGCTCATCTTCTTTATCCTCACGAGCACCTTCCGGCGGCCGCGCGAATACTTGCCCATCGATCTTCCCACGGTCACGCACCTGGACACCCTCACCGAATCCACCCCGCGAGTGACGCTCGCCGTCACCGAACAAGGAGAGTTTTTCTTGGCTGGCGCACCAGTCGATGAACGGAGCCTGGAAGCCGCCCTGAACAGCCTCCGCGACGCTCGCCCCGAAGCCAAGCTCGAACTCAACGCGGACGAAAACATCCCTCTCAAAACACTCATCCGAATCTGGGAAGCCCTCACCGCTTCCGGATTCCCCATCCGCGAGGTGCCCGCTCGCATCCGCACCGAAGGGCCGGGAGCCGGCTCCACGCCCTAACCCCGGACCGAGACAAAGCGGCCGCGGAGTCCCGCTTTCCCCTTGCCGCAGCAACCCCAGAGTTGACGCAAACGCCCGTCGCACTTCCAATCCCTTGGCGAAATGATTCGACCTATCACCCTCTATCCAGACCCCGTGCTCCGGGCCAAATGCGCCCGGGTGAGCGAGGTAACGGACGACATCCGCTCTCTGGCTGAAGACTTGATCGAGAGCATGATTGAGGCCAATGGCGTCGGTCTCGCCGCGCCTCAAATCGGCGTCGCCCTTCAACTCGCGGTAATCGACGTCTCGCATTCCCCGGAATCCATTTCCTATCTTCGTCTCGACGGATCCGACGCAACGCTCGAGTCCATCATGCCCCTCGTATTCATCAACCCCCAGTTGCACCTTGATTTTCCTCGAGAAACGGAAGAAGAAGGCTGCTTGAGTTTCCCCGATCTTCGCGCCCGGATCACCCGGCCCGGGCAGGTGAAGGCCACTCTCCATACCCTGGATGGGCGTAGCCTTGTCTTGGAAACCGACGGTTTGCTGGCCCGCGCCATTCAGCATGAGACCGACCATCTCAATGGGGTGCTCTTCATCGATCGGATGAACGCCGCCGCCAAAGCGGCTCACCGGGGCCGCCTGCGCCGAATGAAAGCCGAGGCTCGGGCCTGATCCGCGCCGTTTTCTCATGCCGCAACGGGGGCTGTTCTGGAGAACGATCCTCTACTCCATCGCCATCCTCTGGCTGGCCGGGGATCTCTTTCTCTTCCATGGTCCCCTCCACCGCATCGTCCGCCGCCGGCCCACAGAACTCCGTCCCGCTCCCGGCGTCGTTGCCACCGTGAACGGCATCGCCATCACCCGGGAACGGCTTGACTCCGCTGTCGAAGCCTACCTTATGCGCGGATACCGCAACGCCAATGACGCGACTCCTGCCTCCCTGGGCTTGATCCGCCGCGCAGTCCTGCTCGAACTCGTTCACACCGAACTCCTGCTGCGCCGCATGGAACTCAGCGGATTCAGCCCGGATCCACCGCCCGCGGGGAATCCCGCGCCGCTCCATCCCTCCGTGGCGCCGGCGCTGCTCGAGGAACAACGCCTGGCCGGCTGGATCGAAAGCCAGATCGCCTCCCGTACCTCCGTGTCCGAAGAAGAAATCGCCGCCTGGTTCGCCGCACACGCCGCTTCCCTCCAGATCCCTGAGCGCACCGTTGCGCGCCATCTCTTCCTTTCCACCGCCCGGGCATCCAGCAAGGAGCAAGAAGAACGCATCCACGCCTACCACCAACACATCCTCCAGGGGCAGGCGACATTGGAGAACCTGGCTCGCCGCCACTCCGAAGACGACAGCACCCGCGATGCCGGCGGTTTGTTGCCCGAATTCACCGAAGACAGGATGCCGCCGGGCTTTATCGAAGCTGTGGCTCGCATCCCGGAAGGGAAAACCGGCGAGCCGTTTTCCACCTCCTTGGGTTGGCATCTGGTCGAGGTGGTGAATCGTCTCCCGCCCCAGCCAGTCTCTCTCGACGACATGCGCAACGATATCCGGGCCCGCCTGACATCGCAGAAACGGAAACAGGCGCTGGACGCTCTCATCGCCGTTCTCCGTGCCGAATCTGAAGTGCGGGTCTTTGAGGAAAATCTGCGTTGAGGTGGGGGTAGAGAACGGTCGACTTCGCCCGCCCCCATGCCCACAGTTGCGCCGATGCCCACTCAGGATCCTCCCATCCACAGTTACTTCACCGGCTGGGATTGGGCCGTCGTCATCGGCTACCTGCTCCTCTGCACAATGGTGGGGCATCTGCTGCGCGGCCGCCAAGCCAGCATTCACGACTTCTTCCTCGGAGGCCGCTCCTTGCCCTGGCCCGCCGTCACCGGCTCCATCATCGCCACAGAAATCAGCGGCGTCACTTTCATCGGCGTTCCCGCTATGGTCTTTGCCGCCGGAGGAAACTTTACCTATCTCCAATGGGCGCTGGGATCGATCTTCGCCCGTTGCCTCATCGGGCTCTACTTCGTTCGTTACTATTACGAGAAGGAGATCTACAGCCCCTATGATTTCATGGGTCACCGGCTCGGGCTCGGCGTCAAGGGCCTGGCTACGGTCATCTTCTCCATCGGCAGCATTCTCGGACAGAGCGTCCGCGTCCTCGTCGCCGCCCTGGCTCTCAACGTCGTTACTCCCTGGCGCTTCGAGACTTGCATCGTCGTCATCGGTCTCTTCGCTATCGTCTGGACCCTCATCGGAGGGATGCGGACGGTTATTTGGACCGATGTGATGCAGTTTTTCCTCTTCGCCATTGGCGGTTTCTGCGCCCTTTTCTGGATCGCCGGATCCATCGATGGCGGCTGGACCACCATCTGGAATCTCTCCACCGCCGGAGATGGTCTGGCTAGCCTCTGGACCAACGTGGACGCCCCGGAAGTGAACAAGTTCTTCCTGATCGACACCCGCTTCGAAGCCAACCTCGGCTTCACCCTCTGGGTCGCCATCTTCGCCATCCCTTTTCTCAACCTCAGCGCTTTCGGCGTCGATCAACTCAATGCCCAGAGGATGTTCTGTTGCCGGTCCGCCGCCGACGCCCGCAAGGCCATCATCGCAAGTTCGGCCGGACAGTTCCTGACCCTCCTGATGCTCCTCGTCGGAGCCGCCTTGTTCGTCCACTACCACATCAATCCACCCAGCCCTCAAGCTCAGGCGCTCTTCGATAAAACCTCCGACAACGTTTTCCCCACCTGGATCACCACCACGCTCCCAACAGGCTTGCGCGGTCTCGTCCTCGGGGGCGTCTTCGCCGCAGCTATCTCAAGCCTCGACTCCATCCTGGCCGCCCTCTCGCAAACCACTCTCTCCCTCTTCTACCATCCGGAACGCCGCTCCGGCGATGGCGACAATCCCCGGCGCCTCCTCCTGCTCTCGCGAGGACTCGTTCTCTTGTGGGGCATTTTCCTCACCGGCTTCGCCATCCTTCTGCATAGCATGCGTGGGGCCATCAATGTGGTCGAACTCGCCTTCGGAATGGTCGCCTACACTACCGGTCCTATGCTCGGAATGCTGCTGGCCGCATTCTGGGTCCGCCGCTGCAGTGTAGCCGGGCTCATCGCCGGATTCGTTCTCTCCTTCCTCCTCGTCCTCTTTATCCGCACCGACCTGTACACCATCCTCATCAAAGCTGACCTGCTCACTGTGCAGCAAGCCGCCGAGCTCGGCCCCTTCTCCATCTCCCAGGACGGTTCCTCCCTCGAACCCAAGATCCATTTCGCGTGGATGTATCCCATCACCACCCTGCTGACCCTCGCCTGCGGAGCCGTCGCCGGATGGCTTCGCCCTCGGGAGGGAACTTGACTTCCATCGCACAGAGCCTCAGGCGCGCGGATGAAATCGCCGATGCACCTCCCGCAACCGGCGGTCGTCCACATGGGTATAAATCTGAGTGGTCGAAATGTCGGCGTGACCCAACAACTCCTGGATCACCCGCAGATCCGCCCCGCGACCCAACAGATGGGTGGCAAAACTATGCCGCAACCGGTGGGGATACATCCGCTGCTTCAGCCCCGCTTCCCCGGCCCGGGCCGTGCAAATCTGCCGGATGCGAGCCGTGGTCAAACCCCGGCCCCGCACCGACAAGAACACCTCGCTGCCCGTCCGCCGCTTCACCAATCCCGGCCGTTCCAACTCCAAATACTCTTTCAAGGCTTCGACCGCCCGGCGGCCGATCGGAGCCATCCGCGTCTTGCTCCCCTTGCCCGTCACCCGGATCCATCCGTCCTCCAAACTGAGATTCTCCAACTTGGCCGACACCAGCTCCGAGACACGCAGCCCACTCGCATAGAGCAACTCCAAAATCGCCCGGTCCCGCCGCCCCAAGCGCCGTTCTGTGGATACCGCCTCAAGCAACTGTTCAACCTCCTCAACGGCTAAGACCTCGGGCAAAGACCGGTCCAGGCGCGGCGATGCCAAACCCTCGGCAGGGTCGCGGGCAATCCAGCCCCGGGCCTGCAAGAACCGGAAAAAAACCTTCAACGCGATCACCAACTGCCGCAGGCTTCCAGGGGCCAGCCCACTCGCTTTCCGCTGCCCCAAATAGGCGGACAGATCGTCGATTCCGACGCCCCCCGGGCCGGTCTCCTCCGTCTTTTCCTTCCGGATCCACCCGGCGAAACCCTCCAACCAACACCGCAGGGCCAATTGGTAACGAACCGAGAGACCGCGCTCCGTGGCCACATGCAAAATCAGGGCGTCAATGGCCTCTTCAAAACTCATCCGCCTGCCTTCGCGGTTCCCATTGTCCACCCGTCCCCCCTTCGAGGCAACACTTGTCTGAGCCAGGATTCCAGCGTAAAGAACCGGCTCTCCGCCAATATGCCCCGGGTATACCTCAAGACCTACGGATGCCAAATGAACGTCCGCGACTCCGAACAAGTCGCCGAGATGTTCCTTAGCCGCGGCTATACCCTCACTTCCGCTGAGGACGACGCCGACGTCATCCTCGTCAATACGTGCAGCGTGCGCGATCAGGCCGAGCAGAAAGCTCTCGGAAAGATGGGGCAAATGGGCCGGCTTTGCAAAAGCAACCCCCGTCTCGTTTTCGGTTTCCTCGGTTGCATGGCCCAAAGCCGCGGCGCGGAGTTGCTGCAGGAAATCCCCCACCTCGACCTCGTCGCCGGCACACAGAAATACCATCGCGTCGTCGACCACGTAGACGCCCTTTGGAAGGCGCGCGAGGACAGGTTGATGGACGATCTGCGCCATCCCATCATCGATATCGAGGAGGAGAGCGGTTCTCAAAACACCATCCGGGACCACCACCTGCGCGAACGCCAGACCACCGCTTTCGTCTCCATCATGCAGGGCTGCAACATGAAGTGCAGCTTCTGCATCGTACCTTCCACCCGGGGCTCGGAACGTTCCCGGCCCATCGCCGAAATCGCCGCCGAGGTGCAGCAGCTCGCCGCACAAGGCATCCGCGAAGTGACGCTGCTCGGGCAGATCGTCAACCTCTATGGCCGCCACGAATTTCCTTATCGCGATGGCAAGAGCCCTTTCGTGCAACTCCTCGAAGCCGTTCACCACATCGACGGCATTTTTCGCATCCGATTCACTTCTCCTCATCCCATCGGCTATCGCGACGACCTCATCGAAGCCTTCACGCGCTTGCCAAAGCTCGCCGATCACGTCCACCTCCCATTGCAATCGGGCTCGAATCGCGTCCTCCGCCTGATGCGCCGCCCCTACACCGCGGAACGCTTTATCCAACTCTGCGACCGCATGCGCCAAGCCCGGCCGGGCCTGGCCATCACCACCGACGTCATCGTCGGCTTTCCTGGCGAGACGGAGGAAGACTACGCCGCCACCCGCGCGCTCGCTCAGGAGATCGGCTTCGACAACGCCTTCGTCTTTCGCTACTCGCCGCGCCGGGACACGCCCGCTGCCGCGATGGAGAATCAGGTCCCAGAAAGCGTCAAAGAAGAACGCAACCAGGATCTGCTCCGCGTCGTCGAATCCATCGCCACTGCCCGAAACGCTGCATTGGTCGGCTCCAAGCTCGAGATCCTCGGCGAAGGACCAAGCAAAACCAACGCCGCACGGCTCACAGGACGCACTCGGACCAACCGCATCGTCATCTTCGAAGGCCGGCCCGAACGCCACGTCGGAACACTCTTCCCCGTCCACATCGAAGAGTCCACCGGGTTCACCCTATACGGAACCCCTGCCCTGGCGTCCTGACAAAGTTCCCGCGCCTTTCGCCGTTTCATGATCAATCCCCATTACGATCTCGACCTCCAGTGGACCGGCTTCGTTGTCGGTTTCGCCCTCTTCATCGCCCATGTCCTCGCCCTGCTCCGGCCGCGGACCGTGCAGGGCGCTCTGAAGAAGTTCCCGCGCAATCAAGCCGCCGGAGCCGCCCTCATGGTGCTCAATGCCGTCTGGGCCTACTGGCTCGTCACGACCATGGATCTCGGCGAGTTTTTTGGGCTCCGCAACAAACTGCAGTGGGGCATCCCCATCGCCACCGTCCTGGTCATCCTCTACGTCGAAGACTTTCTCGCCGTGCGCGCCCTCGGCACGACCATGCTCCTGGGAGCCTGTGTCCTCCTCGATACGGCCTGGTTCGAAGACCGCCCCGGAGTCGTGCTCCTGCCCCTGCTGGCCTATGCCTGGATCCTCCTGGCCTTCTTCTGGGTAGGAATGCCCTATTTGATGCGCGATCTGCTCCAGTGGATCTCCCACTCGGAAGGACGCTGGCGCGCGCTTTGCCTCACCGGAGCCGCCTGCGGAGCTCTCCTCATGGGCTGCGCCCTGTTTTTTTACTAACCTAACGCCGCGGGTCTTCCCACGCTCGCTCCCGTCCGGCATGGCCAGCTCTTTCGGTCAACTCTTCCGCATCGCCTCCTGGGGTGAATCCCACGGAGGCGGCGTCGGCGTCGTCATCGACGGGTGCCCGCCCGGCATCCCCCTTTCCGAGCAAGACATCCAAACCGATCTCGATCGCCGCCGCCCCGGCCAAAGCGAGATCGTCAGTCCGCGCAACGAAGAGGACCGCTGCGAAATCCTCTCCGGAGTCTTCGAAGGAAAGACCCTCGGTTCGCCCATTGCCATCCTTGTCCGCAATCGCGACGCCAGGCCTTCCGCCTATGAGGAAATGCGCGACAAATACCGTCCCTCCCACGCCGACTACACCTACCAAGCCAAGTACGGATTCCGGAGTTGGCAGGGTGGCGGCCGGGCCTCAGCCCGTGAGACCATCGGACGAGTCGCCGCCGCCGCCATCGCCCGCAAAGTGCTCCGCCTTTTTTCCCCGGAGCTAGAAGTCGTGGCCTGGGTCCGGTCTATCCACTCCATCGAAACAACCGTCGATCCCTCCACTGTTCTGCCCAGCGATGTCGAGTCCAATATCGTACGCACCGCTGACCCGGCCGCCGTCGAGCCCATGATCGCCCTCATCAAAGCCGTCCGCGCCGAAGGCAACTCCGTCGGCGGCATCGTCGAATGCGTGGCCCGCGGGTGCCCGGCCGGCTGGGGTGAACCCGTCTTTGATAAGCTTGAAGCCGATCTCGCCAAGGCCATGCTCAGCCTCCCCGCCGTCAAAGGTTTCGAAATCGGGAGCGGTTTCGCCGGCTCCCGCCTCACCGGCCGCGAACACAACGACCCCTTCTACATGGAGAACGGCCGCGTCCGCACGCGCACGAATTTCTCCGGCGGCGTTCAGGGGGGCATCAGCAACGGAGAACCAATCGTCTTTCGGGTCGCCTTCAAACCGACCGCCACGATCATGTCCAGCCAGGAAACGGTGTCCGCCGAAGGACAAGACACCTTGCTTCAAGGACGCGGACGTCACGATCCCTGTGTCCTGCCCCGCGCGACGCCCTTGGTCGAGGCCATGACCCTGCTGGTTCTCTGCGATCACGCTCTCCGGCATCACGCCCAGAACCGCATCCCCAATCCTCCCTCGGACTAACTAAAGAGTCAACCAACGCCAACGCCGTCGTCCGCTCCAGGCAATCGCAATCGTCCGATGGCAGCCATGACCTCGTCGCTCAGACGTTGGTAGTCCGTGCGCCCCGCCGCTTTTCCCCCTCCGTCCTCACCGAGATCCATCGGCTGCCCAAACACCACCGTCACCGGCTTCCGCCGCACCCATTTCGCCCCGCGCGGCAACGCTTCCCGGGCTCCGAAGATCCGGGCCGGCAAGACCGGAGCGCCCGACTTGGCAATCACCAGACCCACTCCCGGCTGGCCCGGTCCTAAAGTCCCATCCCAGCTCCGCGTGCCCTCCGGAAAAATCAGCACCTTCTTCCCCTCTTTCAATAACCGAATAATCGTTTTCAAGCTCGTGAAATCCGGCCGGCCCTGGTCCACCGGTATCGAACACCAACTCCTCAGGATCGCCCCCATCGGCCACCGTCGAAACAAGCTCTTGCGCGCCAGAAAGTGAATGCCCTCATCAAAGGCGATTCCGACCATGGGAGGGTCGATAAAACTTTCGTGGTTGCACGCCACCAGGTAACCGCGCTTCAGGTCGAGCCCAGGCGGAAAGAATGCCCGGTAGTCAAACAGCCACCGTCCCATTATCCGGAACAGGGTATGCCCAATGTAGTAGGAAACATTCATAACCGCCGTCCTCGCTCACCTCACGCAGACGCAAAACCCTGCGCGTGCAGACGCCCTACCAGTTCCTCCACCACCTCCTCGATGGTCATCAACGTCGTGTCGATCACGATGGACCCCTGCGCCACGCACAAGGGAGCCACGCTGCGCCCCGAATCCATCCGGTCCCTTTCCCCCACCGGGTCTTCCTGCCCTTGAGCCCCACGCCGCCGCGATCGCTCGCTCTCCGATGCATCCAAATAGAACTTGTAGGGCGTCTCCGGAAAAACCACCGATCCGATATCCCTGCCTTCCATGAGCAGATCGCCCCAGCCGGCGCAGGAACGCTGCAAAACTAACAGAAGCTCTCTGATGCCCGGCATCCTGGCCAAGTGAGATACGCCGCGATTGACCGTCGCGGAATGCAGTTCCTCCCCCGGGTCCTCGCCGTCCACCAGGAGACGGACCCGCCCGTCCCGCCCTACGAGCCGCAAGTCCGCCGAGCGAACACAAGCCACCGACTCGGCTTCCGCATCCCAGGGAATCCCCGCCCGCGCCACCCGCCAAGCCGCGGCCCGGTACATCTCCCCGGAACTCACAAAGAGAATGCCGAGCCGCTCCGCCGTCCGCCTGCCGGCAACGCTCTTTCCGGACGCTGCGGGCCCATCGACGGCTACGACCCGATGCCGTTCCTCCGGCGCTCCCATGCCCTGATCCTTCATGACCAACTCCCCCTCAAGCCACCCGCTCCTCGTCTCCCAAGAATGCCCCCAGAGCAGCCGAAAACCCAGGGTAAGAAGTGGCCACGCAGTCAACGTCCCGAATCACCGTTTCCCCTTCCGCAAACAAACCCGCCACGGCAAAGGCCATGGCGATCCGGTGATCGCCGTAACTATCCACCACCGCCCCGTGCAGTTTCCCGCCTCCCAGCACCCGGAGCCCGTCCGCCCGCTCCTCCACCTCAGCCCCCATGGCCCGAAGATTCCTCGTCACCGCATGAATCCGGTCGCTTTCCTTGACGCGGAGTTCTCCCGCATCCCGGATCTCCATCTCGCCTTGCGCCAGCGCACCCGCCACGGCCAACACCGGCAGATCGTCGATCACATTCGCAATCGTTTCCCCTTCAATGATCACCCCGCGCAAGGCGCCTCCTTCCACCGCCAAATCTCCCGCCGGTTCGCCGTCCTCGCCCCGCCGGTTGGATTCCTGGATCTTCGCTCCCATTCGCCGAAGCAGGCCGATGACCGCGGTCCGCGTGGGATTCAGGCCCACGTTGGGCAAATGCAAGGTCCCCCTCCCCCAGGCGGCAGCCGCCGCCAGCCAAAAGGCGGCGCTCGATACGTCTCCCGGGATTGCGAAACCATCGCGCCGAAGCTGCGCCGGTCCTTGCAACCACACCCTGTGTCCCTCTCGCTCTAAGGGAACCCCGAAGGCCTGCAACATGCGCTCCGTGTGATCACGCGTCGTCACCGGTTCGACGACCGTGGTTTTTCCCTCACAGAACAACCCAGCCAGAAGCACACAACTTTTCACCTGCGCGCTGGCCACCGGAAGCGCATAACAAATCGCCTTGGGATGACCCCCTCCCAATGCCAGCGGAGCACAACCTCCCGCGCCCTCGGCTTCGATCCGCGCTCCCATGGCCCGCAGCGGCTCCAACACTCGCCCCATCGGACGGCGTGACAAGGAAGCATCGCCCACCAGGCGCGAGGAAAACCCTTGCACCGCCAAAATCCCCGCCAGAAGACGCATCGTCGTCCCCGAATTCCCACAATCAATCTCCCGCTCCGGTCTTCGAGGCCGCATCCCCACCCCCAGCACCCGCAAGGCATCCGCTCCGGATGGGTCCTCCTCCACTTTCGCGCCCAGCGCCTCCATGGCCCGCTGTGTCGCCAGACAATCCTCGCTCCGCAAAAAGCCCCTCAAATGGCAGGATCCCTCCCCCAAGCCGGCCAGCATCATGGCCCGGTGCGAGATGCTCTTATCCCCCGGAACGCGCAACATTTCCGGCAAACGCCGGGCTCGCCTGACGATCCACTCAGATCCCATCGTCATCCCCCCTCTCCATCCGCCCCAGTCCCGCGTCGCGCAATTGCTTGGCCTGCTGCAAAAACGCCAAGAGCGCGTGCCGGTCTCGCCGTTCCAGCATGCCGATGACTTCGGCCTGACGCTTTGCCGTATCCCGGGCAGATTCCAGGACCTCGTCCCGGTTTTCCATCAGAATCTCCACCCAGAGAGCCGGATCCCCTGAAGCCACCCGCGTCGAATCCGACCACCCCCGGCCCGCAAAGCGGGTATCGTCCCGGCCGCCATCCAACGCGCCGCAAACCAGCGCCGCCGCAGCAAGATGGGGCAAATGACTGATCCGGGCCACAACCCGGTCGTGCTCCGCCGGATCCAAAATCCGAATCCGGCACCCTACCGCACGCCAAAAGCCGGCTGCCCGCTCCAGCGCCGCCGCCGGAGTGGATCCTGACGGGGTCACCACGCAAACCGTTCCAGAAAACAGGTCCGCCCGGGCCGCCTCGATTCCCGACATCTCCGAGCCCGCCATCGGATGGCTGCCGACAAAGTCAATCCCCGATCCCGCCGTGATCCGTTCCCCAGCTTCAACCACGCCCCTCTTCACGCTGCCCACATCCGTCAGCACAGATCCGGGGCATTGATCGCAGACCTCAACGACCCTTTCGAACAAGCCCGGCATCACTCCCACCGGCGTCGCCGCCACAATCAAATCCGCTCCCGATACGGCCTCCGCCAACTCGCTGAAAACTTCCACCGCCGGATCCATCTCCCGCACGCGGGTTAAAGCCTCCGGACGCCGCCCCCAGACTCGTACCGAAGCAAAACCGGCGCTGGCCAAGGCCAGCGATCCGCCTAACAATCCGGGACCCAGAATCGCCAACCGCATGCCTGCGTCCAAGCCGCCGGATGCGGTCTCAGACCTGCCTTCTCCCGGCTCCGCCACTCAGGGCACGAGAAAAATCTTGTTCGTAAACGGGCAGTAGACCTTGGTGCCATGGGGAATATCCCGCACGTCCACGACCTTGTCTTTGGCATAGGGACTGTAGACATGTCCCTCCTTGCCCGGCACCTTGGCGCCATAAGGGTATTCCGGCGTCGTGGGAGTCGTCGTGCCCGTGCTCGACCCGCTCGAGGTTCCGGCCCCGGTCGCGCCAGTCGTTCGCGGCTCCGGGTTTACGCTGTTCGGATCCAACTCCGTCAAGGGATCCCGGCGCGGCGCCGTCGAGGTGGTTCCCCCGCTGGTAGAGGGCGCCGCAGCCCCAGGTCCCCCGGGATAGTAGGGCCGGTCCCCCGTCCCAGGCGCAGTCCGTTCCGATCGCGGGTCGTAATAACCCGTGTTCGGGTTGGACCCCTGCGGATAACTCCTGCCCTGGCCCGAATACCGGGACCCTCCTTGATAATCGTAATAGGGAGCCGGCGGAGGCGACATCACGTCGCAGCCGCCGCACAGCACGAGCATCCCAACCCCACCGAGCGCGAGTGACAGCTTCATAATCCGGATCCTTCCGAGCACCCTCCAATCAGGGGGAGACCGCTACAGATGTCAAGGACATATGAAGGGCCATCGGACCGTGAAACCAGAGTTTCGCATCGCCTTCCACTCCAGAGCCATGCCAAGCTTCCCCATGATGCGCCGTCACGTCTTCCCCCAGGCTTTCGCCCTCTTTTCTGTCCTCCTCGCCGGAGCAATTCTCCCTAAAGCTCTCCCGGCAAACGGTCGCTTCGACATTCTCGCGGGCGATTTCGACCGGCCGCCCGGGCCGGTGGTCGTCCCCTTAGATTCCTCACTGGTCTATCGCCGGGGAATTGCCACACCCCTCCACGTGCAGACCGCCTTCCCAGAGGATGGGCGCGATCATAGGCTTCCCGCCCAACTCATTCCCACGCCATCCGGGCCTGCCCTGGCTTTCATCACCCCGGCAGTCATCCGCACCGGAACCGCCCTCCCTTGCCGGATTGTTTCACCGCTTTGGCCGCCTGCTGGGGATACCCCCGAATCAAGCCGTGTCTCCTGGCGCCGGCGGGATTCCGCCGTTGAACTCCTCTCCGGGTCCCAGCCCGTGCTCGCATATCATTTCGAGACGGTCGAACCGCCAGAGGGCGTCACCCAGCTCCATCGGCGCAGCGGCTTCATCCATCCGCTCCACTCCCCCGCCGGCGCCGTCCTCACCGGCGTCTCTCCTCCGGATCACCATCATCATTACGGCATCTGGCATCCCTGGCGCCAGACCGTGTTCGAAGGCAATCCCGTCAATTTCTGGGAACTCCGCGAAGCGCAAGGCACGGTCCGTTTCCAGGAATTCCACCGGCTCTGGGAGGGTCAGATCTGCGGCGGCTTCACCGCCCGGCAAGACCACGTAGCCCTCGACGGGGAGGGAAGCGCGAGACCCGTTCTCGACGAAGACTTCACGGTCCGCGTCTGGAACCTCGACCGGACCGGCGATCCAGTTTGGCTCATCGACTACGTCACCCGGCAACGCTGCGCCACAGACAGCTCGCTTGAGCTTCCCGCCTACCGCTACGGCGGCGGATTCGCCTTCCGCGGAGCCGCAGGGTGGAACAAGGAAACCAGCGGCTATCTCACTTCGGAAGGCCACACTTGGGAAAACGGCGACGCCCAACGTTCCCGCTGGTGCCGTATTCACGGGGATACCGAGCACGGTCCAGCCTCCCTCCTCATCCTCAACCATCCCGCCAACCATGCCTTTCCCCAGCCCATGCGCATCAACCCGGCCGATTATGTCTTCTTCAACTACACTCCCATCCGGGAAGATCCTTGGATCCTCGAACCCGGCCGCGATTATGTCATGCGCTACCGGCTCGTCGTCGCCAACCGGGTTATCGAAGCCGAGGAAGCGGAAACCTGGTGGAGAGAGTTTGCGCTGCCAGCCCAGCTTTTCCTGCACGATTCCTGATGACGCCGTTTACCCCAGGAACTCCCCGTCGGAGTCGCCGTCGTCGAAATCCACTTCCCGGACGCGCTTTCGGTCGCGCTGATGTTCGACCCGGTCCCGGAACCTGCGTAATACGTCCTCGCCCGAACGCACGGCCCGGATATCCACCATTGGCGTGGTGCGATCCGAAGTGGTCAGGTGAATATTGCTCAAGCCGAAGAGCCGCAAGATAAACGGCTGATCGAGGGTCATGTCCTTGACCCGGTACAGCTCCAATACCTCGGTACTCCGGTTGAACACTCCCCTCCGCAGCTTGAATCGCTCCGCAGTCAGAACATATAGGATGTTCTTTGTCACCACCACTTTCCAAAGCCACGGCAGAAGGCAGACAATCCAGATCCCCGCAATCACGGGGACGAGCAGCGGACCGAGGGCTGGTATCAAGAATAGGGACGCAACGGTCGCCGCCGCCGCTATGAGGGCCCCCCATAGAAATGGACCCACCGTGGTCAGAAGCGAAGGATTGGCTCTCCACAACACAGTTTCTTCGGGCACTCCAGCCGCCGGCTCGCTCATGCCCGGAGCATTGAGCAGGGAAACGGGTTTGCCAACTACAAAGCGCCGCCGGAATTGGATGCGCATCGCAGACGCCGCAGGGAAATCCGCAATGCATTCGCCAGCTTTCGCGCTCGCTCGGGACTCTTCGCGAATTCCCTGCCGCGCCGGTCCTCAACTGTCCGCGGACTCCAGCACCTCGACTTTCACGGGCGCCACCCCGGACTTGATCATCCCCAATTCCAGAGCCGCGCCTTTGGTCACATCGATAATCCGGCCCCGGATGTAGGGTCCACGATCGTTGATGCGCACGATCACCGATTTCCCATTCCGCTCGTTGGTCACCCGCACCTTGGTTCCCATGGGAAGCTTCTTGTGGGCGGCCGTCATGGCCATGTCGCGCAACCGTTCGCCACTAGCCGTCTGCGTTCCCCCGTTGCAGCGGATGGAATACCACGAGGCTTTCCCCACTTGCACAGAGCGGACTCGATGACTCGGAGCAGCCGGTTCCGGAGCCGCCGTGGCGACTTCCTCGAATTGAGCACATCCCACTAGAATACCGGTGAGGAAGAGCGAAAGACAGGCAGGTCGTATCATGGGGGCCGGTCTTTAGAGACATTTTCCCTTCCCGCAACCGCAAAAATCAACAAAAACGCGCTTGCAACTCAGGATACATCTCTCCCGGAACCCGTCAAAATCCCCGCGTCTCCAAGAGGTCCCGCAGCCGGTCCTGAAAGCTCTGCATGTCGCCCGGGGACGGCCGGTAATCCGGCTTCGACGGATCCAATGCTAGCCTTCCCATCTGATCCAACAGCCAGCTCGCTTTGGTTCCGTCGCTGAAAGTCACCTTTCCGCTCACGATGGCGTGCGGCGGAGTCACTTCGTCCAGGGAAACCGAAACGCTGCCGCCTGCCGCCCCTCCCCGGTCCTCGCTCCCGAGGAGAGAAGCGCTGCGCTCAAGGTCGCGTCGTCCTGAAGGTTCCTCCTGCAGCGAGAGCCCCAGGTCCGATAGAAGAAAGCGCGCTTCCATAAAGGTCAGCGCGATGTCCAACTCCTCTTTGAGCCGCTTCTGAATTTCTCCCAGAGACGCGCCCTCCTTAATCCAAAGTTCGACCTGTTTCCTCTGTTCCAGATTCAGTTCCACGCGCCACCAATAGCAAGCCCCACGCCTCGCGCAAGGAGACGAGAATGCCGCCGCTCGATTTCGCAGCTCTGCGGAGGCCTCCTCCTCTCCAGGCTCAACGCCGGCCGTTCCGTTCCGTATTGAGCACCGACTCTTGCGCCTCCGGCGGAAGCCCACTGGAGCCCAACCATGCGGCAGCCGCCTCCGGATCTCGCCGGTACCAGGCCTGTCCGGCGCGAGTCAGGGTATCCAAGCGCACTTGTTCCTGGGCAATGGTGCCCGCCCAAATCACCGCAGCTTCGGGATCCTCGTAGACCAGACGCCGGGTAAAACCGCTGACCGCCGCATCGCGGACCTCCGACGCCGGCATCTCCGCCAAAAACTGGCTCGATGCCAAGGGATCCCTACGGACCCACTCGCCCATCGCCGATTCCATCCCTTCCACTTTGCCCCGGCCTTCCGGCAGACTCGTCAGCCAATCCACTGCCGCCAACGGATCCCGTTCCGACCACTCGTCAGCCACTTCCTCGATCACTCGCGCTCCATAATCCACGGTAGCATAGCGCTGAGCCCAAACGGCCGCCGCTTCCGGATTCTCGTTCGCGTATTTGCCCGCAACGCGATCCAGGGCCGCGCCTTTGAGAGGACCTTCCGGCAAACGTTCCGCCCAATACTTGCCCCCCTCCACGCCTTCCTTCCGCAATTGTTCCTCCGCAACCCTTTCGAGATAACCCGCCGCGCGACGGTTGTTCTCTTCTCCCAACCCGAGGACGTAGTCCGTCGCCACCCCGATGTCGTGATCCGCAAGGCCGCTGATCAAACTGCCCTGGTACCGCTCTCGCTGCTCGGGATCTTCGATGTTGGAGACCCAAGCCATGGCGTCGCTGGGTTCGGCGCTCGCCCATCCAGAAAGCACCTCCGTCTGCACACTCCGCCGGGCGCGATCGTTTTCGATGGACGCGGCGTGCTCCATAGCCCCCACGCCGTCTACCGCGCCCCACGCGTAACGGAACAACCTCCATTGATCATCGTCGGCGTCCCCTTTCTCCAACGACTCGAGAATGGCCAACGCGTTGTCTTCAGTCAGGGACTCCAAAAGCTTAGAGAAAGCCAGGTTCCGCTTGACCGGATTGGGATCGGTCAACGCTTCTCGGGCCAACGTCTCCACTTCGGCGGAGGACAGCTTCTTGCCTGATGCCCCTTCCGATCCATTCTCCGGGCTTTCTTGGCCCGCCCTCTCCGTCGAGACCGCCGGATCATCCAACCCCAGCCCGAGCAGACTCGGACCGGAGCTGACCACCGAAGTTCCTCCACTCGCAACGGCAGGAGTTTGTCTCAGTTGCATCCGGCCCAAGCCGTAAGCCGCCAGAGCAACCGCAACCCAAACCGAGTGGACAAGAAGCTTTCGGATCATCATTTTTTGATTTGGTTCAATTCCCTATAACGCCCGGAGAAAGCGCACGGATGCGCAAATTGCCGAAATCGTTGGCCTGTAAACTATAAACCCCGCGGACCCCCGTGACAAGGGCTGCCCCCTGAGTGGAAAACCCCAGGCCCCGGGAGGAGTCGCGTCCCTCGCCGCCATTTCTCCCGCATCCCTTCGAGAACCCGGTTGCGCCACGGCCACTGCCGAAGCAGGTTCCCATAGCCTCTTTCCGCTCCGGCTAAGTCCTTCAATGCATACCGCCACTCAGGCTTCCACCCTCGACCTCTCAGACCTGCGAGCAGAGTTTCCCATTCTTCAGCGTTCCATTGGGCGACACCCCCTCACTTACCTCGACAACGCCGCCACCTCGCAGAAGCCAGCGGTGGTCATCGACGCCATCTCCCGCTTCTTTCGCCAGGACAACGCCAATATCCACCGCGGCGTCCACTATCTCAGCGTCCAAGCCACCGACCTCTACGACCGGGCTCGCGCCGCCGTCGCCGGGTTCATCGGAGCGCGCGAGGCCCGCGAGATCGTTTTCGTCCGGGGAACCACCGAGGCCATCAACCTCGTGGCGCGATCATTTGGCGGCAGCAGGCTCGCGGCCGGCGATGAGATCCTCCTCACGCTCATGGAGCACCACGCCAATATTGTGCCCTGGCAGCAAATCGCCGCGGAACGTGGAGCCATCATCCGCGTTGTCCCCGTGCGCGACACGGGAGAGATCGATCTCGGCGATTTCCGCAGCCTCCTCGGCCCCCGCACCCGCATTGCCGCATTTGCCCACGCCTCCAATGCCCTCGGATCCATCAACCCGGTCGCCGACATGACCCGGATCGCCCGCGAGCACGGAGCCGCGGTCCTCATCGACGGCGCTCAGGCCCTGCCTCATGGCCCCATCGACGTCGCCGCCATCGATTGCGACTTCTACGCCTTCTCCGGGCACAAAATGTTTGGCCCCGATGGGATAGGCGTTCTCTACGGCCGGGCGGACCTGTTGAACGCGCTGCCGCCCTACCAAGGCGGAGGAGACATGATTGAGCGCGTGTCTTTTTCAGGCACAACTTTCCGGGAGGTTCCCGAACGCTTCGAAGCCGGAACACCCCACATCAGCGGAGCCATCGGCCTGGAAGCCGCCGTGAACTGGCTGCGCCAGCTCGACTGGCCCGCTGTCCACGCGCACGAGCAAGCCCTCCTCGAGCAGGCCGAAACGCTCTTAGCGGAGATTCCCGGCGTCCGCCTCTACGGCTGCGCGCCTGACCGGGTCAGCCTCCTCTCTTTCAACTTGGAAGGCGTTCATCCCCACGACCTCGGGACCATTTTGGACTCCGAAGGCGTGGCCATCCGCGCTGGTCACCATTGCACCCAACCACTCATGCAGCACCTCGGCGTCCCCGGCACGGCCCGCGCCTCGTTCGCCCTCTACAACACGCCCGAAGAAGTCGAGCGCCTCGCCGCCGCCGTGCGGCGGGCCCGACGGCTCTTCGCCTGATTCGTCCTCCCGCGATCCACAATCTCCCGCCCGCCCATGGACGACGCCCTCGAAGAACTCTATCAAGCCATAATCCTGCAGCACCATCGCAGTCCCAAGAACGAAGGCGTCCTCGATCCCTACACTCACTTTGCTGAAGGGTTCAATCCCCTCTGCGGCGATCGCCTCACCGTCTACACGAGGGAAGAAGGCCAAGTGCTTTCCGCCGTCCGCTTCGTCGCCGAGGGCTGCGCCATCTCTCGCGCTTCTGCATCCATCATGACCACACGCACCGTGGGACTTCCCCTCGCCACAGTGCAGGAGCGCATTCGCGATGTGTTGACCCTGCTCACCGGAAAGGAGGAGATCGCCATCGATCTCGATACCCTGGGAGAACTCGCCGCGTTGGCCGGAGTCCGCCGCTTTCCCGCCCGCATCAAGTGCGCCACGCTCGCCTGGCACGCTCTGCGCAATGCTCTCAACAGCGATTGCGAACCCGTCCGAACTTGAATTCACCCGCTCCGCGCGCCGGGCCCAACCCTTCCCAACCCCTCATCCCGCCGTCGGAGTCCGTCCAACGTCAAAACCACCGGAAGCCGCGCATGAACTCACTGTCGCTCATCGTCCCCTTGGCGCTTCAACGCCTTCTTTTCCACCTCTCCCTGGCGTCGCTTCTCCACGGGGCCGCCGCATCCGGAGCCGAACCTTCGACCTCGGCGAATCGAGATTCACCGCTTCAAGTCCGGCTCGTCTCGGAAGTCGCCGCCATCCAGCCCGGCAAAGCCTTCGAAGTGGGACTCCAACTTCGGCACGGCCCCGGTTACCATAGTTATTGGAGCTTCCCGGGGATCGTCGGCGTGCCCACGCGCATTGAGTGGAACTTGCCCGAGGGTTTCCAAGCCGGTCCCCTTCAATGGGAAATCCCGGAACGTGTCGATATGCGCGGAATCGGAGCCTACGGCTACACGCGCGACGTGCTGTTGACCTCCAGAATCACACCGCCTCCCCAACTGCCTGCTGACGCCCGCCTCCGCGGAAGAGTCAGTTGGATGGCCTGCTCTCAAGAGAGCTGCAATCCCGGGTTCCTCGATGTCGAACTTCTGCTTCCTACGGCTTCCCCAGATGCCGATCCCTCCTCGTTACACGACCCTTACTGGCATCCGCGCTTCGAGACGCGCCGGCTGCAGGAACCCCGCCCGATCGAAGGCTGGACTGCCGAAGCCTGGCGCTCAGAGACGGGCTTCGAACTCCTTCTCAGACCAACGACAGAACCCGCCCGCGCTCAGTTCGCGTCCCTGCGGAGCGTTCACTTTTTCAACAGCAATGCTCTCGTCGCCTCCAACAAAGCGCACCGCTACGATATCGATGCCGATCGCGGCGAGATCCGCTGCCTCCTGCCGTTTCATGATTTCGCCGGGCCCAACGCCGAACGCTTAAGCGGCGTTTTCGTTGCCGATCCCCCCTGGAACGAGCCGCCTTCTTCCCCGCCGGGAGTCCTCATCGAAGCGCCCATCCATTCCTCAACCGCGAAATAAAAGGAAGAATTGAGATTTTGCCGAAACCGTTTGCGTTTGCAGGTTCGAATGGCACGATTCCAGCGTGCTGGATGTGTAAGACATCCGTCACTTCGAGACAGCCCGGTTGGTAAAGTTTATCTGTAGGTTTATGGGGGTTTTCCTACAGAAACACCAACCGGGCTGTTTCTTCTCCGGACGCCCCAACGTCCCTTGGTTCCATCCCTGATCTGAATCACCTTTCCCTTTCCCCCAAAGCTGTGAGCCCGGAAAACCGTCGACCCACCGCCCTCTTCTGTTTCGACTTCGATGGCACCCTCATCGATCATGAGGAGGACCCCGAACTCTGCCTCGACTTCCTCGAACTCCTGTCCCGCTTGAAGGCTTCAGGAGCTGCCTGGGCCGTCAGCACCGGCCGCACCCTCGAAGAAGCCCTCGCAGGCCTCAGCCGTTACCCTTGGCCCGTCCTCCCCGACTTTCTCATGACCCGGGAACGGGAACTCCACCGCCCCGGCGATTACAACCACCACTGGCGCGACGTCGGCGACTGGAATGTCCGCGGTCAAGCCACCCACGCCCGCTTCGCCTGGGAAAATCGCGCTTACTTTCGCCTGATCCGCCGTCACATCGAACGCCACACCTCGGCGCGTTTCATCGACAACGGCCCGGAAGAAACGCCCAATATCATCGCCGCCACCGATGAGGAAATGGACGACATCTGCACATTCATTGAAGGCGGTTTACAAAGGCATCGCTCCGTCGGCTACCAGCGCAACTCCGTCTACCTCCGCTTCTCTCACGCCGATTACCACAAGGGCGGCGTCCTGCGGGAACTCTGCCGGGTGCTCGGACTCTCTCCCGCCCAGGTCTTCGCTGCCGGCGATAACCACAACGATCTCTCCATGCTCACGCCGGCCGTGGCCAAACACTTCGCCTGTCCGGCCAACTCCATCCCAGCCGTCAAACAAGCCGTGCTCTCCGCCGGCGGCTACGTCGCCCGTTCTCGCGCCAGCCGGGGCCTCAGCGAAGCCATCGCCTATTTCTCTTCGGAACTCGGCGTCGCCTCGGCGGTCGCCGGCAAACTGATTTCCTCCCCGGCAGCCGGATCCTCTGCCTCTCCCACCGGGTTTCCACCTTCCTCCGGCGCATCTTCGGGAGCTTCCTCCGCCGCGGCCCCGCCATCCCCCTCCGCCGCTTCCACTGCTTCGGACCCACCCACACTGTCTTCCGCCAGCCGCAACCGGCCGTCCTCCTCCAGCAACGCGCTCAGCTCCGGCCAACCGGATGCTTTCTGAAGCTGGAAAACTTCCAAGTACGTAGCCACTTCCGGCGCCGGATGGTTCTCCAGCAACCGGTCTACTTCGGCCCGGAGCTTGTCGCCGTCCAGACTCTCGGGAAGGTCGTCCACCGCCCCTTCTCCGTCATGGGCGATTCCCATCCCGTCCAAAAAACTCACCAGCATGTCCCGGCGCCCCTTGAGCAGCCACACCTGCAAAAGATGCTCTCCCAGGGTGTCCGAGCCTCGCAGCCGGAGCGTTTTGTGCATCCACGCCGCCTGCTGCGCCGCCGGCTTCTTTTGAACGAAGATAGGACGCAGCCGCTGTTGCGCCGCCAGGGTAGCCAGTGATGTCCGGTAGATGTCCCTCTCGTTCTCCCGGATGAACACCAGGATTTCCGTCACCCGGTCCTCGCTCAATTCTCGAAAAATCTCATGAGCTTTCATGCGGCCGCCAGCAAAGGGAATCCCTCCAAAATGTCCAGAGCTTTCACACGTTCTCCGGCACCTCATACCCCGCCCGGTACTCGCGCCGCAACAAGCCCAACGCCTCCGGTGTGGCGCTCTCCCCTACAAAAGTCTCGGCCCGCTCGTCGATCTCCAGGAGGGCCCCCAAACGGACCTCTTCAGCGGAGAGATCGATCTCATTGGCGGCCACATGATCGTGGAAATCCTCGATCACGTCGCGCCAAGGCTGAAAATCGCGGATTCGCTCCTCCGCTTCTTCCCTTTGATAGGTCTTGCCCAATTGCCAGGAGATATTCCCTAAATGACACCAGGCGCTTGAGTAATGAATCTCCTCAATCTCCGCATGGAGGTCCGCCGCCTTCCGTGAACGCAGGGCCGCGATGAAATTGGCCGCATGTTTGCCGCCCCCGTCGCCCCGGAATCTCCGGATCACCTTTCCGGACAAATCATGAGCCGCTCCGCCGCCGCGACCGCCCGCGTAGTATCCCCCCTCACACTCCACCACCAAAAAGGCGCCCGTCCTCCGCCGCTTGTAAACGTCGTCCCCGTCCTGCTCCTTTCCCCGCGGCAGGTTGTGCACGTCCATGATCACGGGAATGTCGCCCGTGTCGATGTAGACGAAATGCGTGTTCGGAGATTCGCCCGCGTCATGCCACAACAAGCGGCCGCCGCCCGCCGCCACCCGCCGGGGAAGCTTGATGCGGTCCCGAAACACCACGTTGCGCAAATCGTCGAGAATGTGCGGCCCCCAATTGCCCAGTTCTCCATTTCCAGTATTCCAGACCCAATGCCAGTCATAGTGAAACTTCTCCCGGTAAATGGGTTCGTCTTGAGCCGGCCCTAACCAAAGATCGTAATCCAAATCCGGAGGAGGAGCCAGCGGCGTCTGGCGTTTCCCGATAGACCCCCGTTTTCCGTACCGGTTGCAGCGCACATAGCGCACCTTCCCCAACTCACCCGAATCGAAGAACTGCTTGAGTTCGCCCTGCAACGGATCGCTCCGCTGCTGGGTCCCCCCTTGCACGATCCGGTTGTACTTCCGCGCCGCTTCCACCAGCTTGCGTCCCTCCCAAATGTTGTGGGAGACCGGCTTTTCCACATAGACGTCCTTGCCCGCCTGACAAGCCCAAATCGACGCCAGGACGTGCCAGTGATTGCAGGTCGACACCACCACCGCGTCGATCTCCTGGTCCTCGATCACACGCCGCAGATCCTGCGCTTTCCTGGCCTCCGGAAAGCGTTCTCCCGCCCGGGCCAAGGTCTTGCCATCCACGTCGCAAAGATGTCCCACCTCCACTCCCGGTATCTCGCTGAACCAACTCGCCGAACTCAAACCCCGGCCGCCTAAGCCGATGAATCCCATCCGAATGCGTTCGTTTGCCCCGAGGACGCGCGAGCTGGACAGCGCGGTGAGAGTCAAGGCCGAGGTCGTGAGAAAGGAACGGCGACTGCGTTTCATGATCAGGACAAGATTGGGGTTTTTCCGGGCCCTCCGCGCGGGCCGGAACCAAACTCTTAGCAGCCCGTCCCCCGGCCGTAAAGACCGATGACTTCAGCCGGATTCAAGGGCGCGCGGGCGCCTCGACCGTTTTCGTGATGCCCCGGCATCAAAAAAAGCGACGTGCGAGCGCACCCAATCCCCAGTGCGACAGTCGAGACGCGGATGCGCGGCCACACTGCTCCCCTGCCCCCTGCCCGGCTGGGGCCCGTTCTCGACCGTTTTCGTGATGCCCCGGCATCAAAAAAACGGCGTCCACCGCCATCCAGCAACTCACGGATAGGAAACCCGAAGACTTGGGATGAAATAGAAATGCTGATCCCGAGTAAAAAGGATCGCTCCCGAGCGCAACGCACACGGGGCAATCACGATCCCATTTTCACATCCCCAACCATTTTTTTCCCTCACCCCAAAAGCCAAGTCACTTTCCCAGCATCCGGCCTCACTTTCGCCGCCGGAACGTCGCTCCCTTCCAACACCCTCTCAACCACGGCCCGCTTCCTTTCTCCCTCCCCAAGAAAAACCACAATTCGCCCCGCATTGAGCAACGGAAACGTGAAGGTCAGCCGGGCGCTCCCGCCTGGCCCCTCATTTGGCACGACCCACCGCTCCCGCTCATTCAGCGCCGGCGTCCCGGGAAATAAGGATGCGGTGTGGCCGTCTTCCCCTACTCCCAAGAGCATGACATCGTGACGGAAAATCGGCTCTCCCTGCTCCGCCGCCCAGAGCCGGAGCACCGCTTCGGCACGACGGGCCGCCGTTTCCGGTTCACACTCTCCCTCCAAGCGCAACACCTGCCCGCTCACCACCGGAACACGGTCCAACAGGCTCTGCCGGGCCATGCGATAGTTGCTCTGAGGATCGTCCGGCGGCACACAACGCTCGTCGCTGAAGGTCAATCGCACCCGGCCCCAGTCGATCCCGGGCTCACCCGCCAACGCCTCGTAAACCGGCCGTGGAGTCCCGCCCCCGCACAGGCTGACCGACGCCATCCGCCCACCGCCTTGCGCCGAAACGATACACCGGCGGATCCATCGCGCTGCGTCTCCGGCAAAATCCCGGCATGACACGATCTCAGACTCGGGCTTCCCACTCATCTCATCACGCCGGCCTCCGCCTCAGCGGCGATCGCCTCTCCTTCTCGACCCGCCCTTCCCCGGCATCGCCTCAACTGAGTCTCTCCAAAAAACTCACCCGGCCGCTCGCCACCCATTCCGCCACGTAAATGTTCCCGTCCCGGTCAAAACACGCGTCGTGAGGATGAATGAAACGCCCCTCCTCCCACATGTCCGGGCGTCCGCGCATCTCGAAGTTGTTGCCCAGCGCTCGCTCCGTCCAGGCCGGATCATGTCCCAGATGAGCGATGACCCGGTTTTCCAGATCGAACAGCGTTACCCGGGCATGCAAATCCGGAACCAACAAAACATCCCCTCGCACATCGAAGTCCGCCGGAAAACTCACCGCATCGACAAACCCCGCATGCTGGCCCTCCAGCGTGAAATACTGAAGCCGGGCGTTGGCCCGGTCCGCCACCACCAGTTGGATCTCCCGGCCCTGACGGTCGTCCAACCAAATGCTGTGGGGCGTCCGCATCAGACCAGCGCGCATCCCCGTCCCTCCCCAACTGCGCACCCAACGGTCGTCCTTATCGTATTCGTGGATGTAGTTAGACCCGTAGCCGTCCGCCACGTAATACCCTCCGTCCGGCCGAAAAGCGATGTTCGTCGGTGAAAACCGCCCCTGCCCCGGCGCGTCCGCGTTGTAATACCCCGTCGCGTTGGGCGCCGTCTTCACCCAAACCTGTTCGCCCGTCAGCGTCGTCTTCGCCACCTGGCCTTTCGTGTCGCTCAGATAGAGAAACTCTTGATTGGCCTCGCGCCGCACGTCAATCCCGTGGCCCCCGCCAAAATACTCCTTGCCGAAGGAACGGACGTATTTTCCCGAAGCATCAAAGACCACGATGGTGTCCATCGGCGTGTCGCCCCCGCCGCGGTGCTTCACGTAAACGAAACCTTCCCCGTCAATGGCCACCCCGTGCGTGTCCGTCCACCGGATGTGATCGGGCAACTCCCCCCATCCATGCCGGCAGGCATAGCGGAAATCGCCCTCTCCCACCACTGCCGGATCCGTGCCGGACTTGCTGCCCGTGATCACGCCGGGGAAAAAGGAGGCCGTCACGGCAGCCCCGCCCGTCGCCTTCAAAAAACCGCGTCGAGTCGTATTCATGGCCCTCATCAAAACAGAATCGCCCGGTGAGAGTCCAGTCTCGACTGCGGAGCCGGAGTCCTCCCGGCCGCCCTCATCCGCCTTTCCGCACCAATTCTTCCAGCCGGATCATGTCCGCAGCGAACTTCCGAATCCCATCCGCCGTTTTCTCCGTCGCCATGGCGTTGTCGTTGAGCAAATACCGGAATTTCTTCTCGTCCAAGTCCATCTTTTCTATCTCGCGACCCGCCGCCGCTTCCGGATCGAGCCGCCGCTCCACCGGCTCGTCGCTGCTGCGCAATTCCTCCAGCAACCCGGGGCTGATCGTCAGCAAATCGCAGCCCGCCAAGGCCACGATCTGTCCCTTGTTCCGGAAACTCGCACCCATTACTTCCGTCTCGTAGCCAAACTTTTTGTAATAGTTGTAGATCTCTTCCACCGACTGCACGCCGGGATCCGAGGCCCCCTCATAGTCCTTGCCCGTGGCGGCCCGGTGCCAGTCGTAGATGCGCCCGACAAAAGGTGAAATCAGCCGCACCCCGGCCTCCGCGCAAGCCACCGCCTGCACCAACGAGAACATCAAAGTCAGATTGCAGCGAATCCCTTCCCGCTCAAGGATCTCCGCCGCGCGGATGCCCTCCCAGGTCGAGGCGATCTTGATCAAGACCCGCTCCCGCGACACCCCTTCCCCCTCGTAGAGCTCGATCAACCGCCGGGCTTTGGCGATGCTCCCCTCGACGTCGAAAGAGAGCCGCGCGTCGGTCTCCGTGGAAACCCGGCCCGGAATGATCTCCAAAATCTCCAGTCCGAACAACACCAGCAGACGGTCCATCACCGCCGTCAGCTCCGCTTCGCTCTTCGTTCCGCTGCCCCCGCAGTCCTGGACCGCCTTCTCCACCAAATAGCCATACTCCGGCTGCGAAGACGCCGCCAAAATCAGGGACGGGTTCGTCGTGGCATCCTGCGGAGCAAACTCTCGCATCGCGCGGAAATCTCCCGTGTCCGCCACGACCGTCGTCATGCGCTTGAGTTGCTCCAACTGGTTGGTGACGACAGTGGCCGTATTCATGGCTTCTCCTTACAAATCGACTCGTTGATTGCCCCCTGAGAAATGGGTTCCCTCTTCCCTAACCCCAGGCGGACGGATTGCAAACCGGGCTTCCCGGCCTCCTTGTGAAAAAAATCACAAACTGCTTGCCTGCCTCTCCCCCCGCCTTAGGTTCTCCCTGCCCCAACGGGCGCCCGTTGCCATGGTCACCGCCGCCGACAATCCCGCTGTGGCCGCCTACGATTCCAAAATCGAAGGCAACATCGTCTTCACCAAAGTCGATGCCGCCATCAACTGGATGCGGAAAAACTCCCTCTGGCCCATGCCCATGGGACTCGCCTGCTGCGCAATCGAACTGATGGCAACCGCATCATCGCGTTTCGACATCTCCCGCTTCGGCATGGAAGTCATGCGCTTTTCCCCCCGCCAGGCGGATGTCATGATCGTCGCGGGCACCGTTACTTACAAGATGGCACTCGCCGTCAAACGCGTCTGGGACCAGATGCCTGAGCCGAAATGGTGCATCGCCATGGGTGCCTGCGCATCCTCCGGCGGCATGTACCGCTCCTACGCAGTTCTCCAAGGCATCGACCAACTCATCCCCGTGGACGTGTACATTTCCGGCTGCCCCCCGCGCCCGGAAGCGCTCATCGAAGGACTCATGAAACTCCAGGAAAAAATCGAACTCGAGCACTCCACCCAGGATCAAAAGAAAACTTTCTTCGAAGAGAACGCCTAAATTTCAAACTTCAAACCTCAAATAAGAGTCATGGCTTCCGTTCTAGAAAACGATCTACCCGCACTCCGCGAAGCTTTGGGCGCGGGCATCATCTCCGAAGTTGAATTCCGTGGGGAAAACACCCTGAACCTTTCACTCGAAGCGCTCCCAAAAGCCCTCGCATTCTGCAAGGAAAACCTCAATTACGAGCTTCTTCTCGACATCTCCTCCCTCGACCACTTCGGCGACGATCCCCGCTTCGAAGTCGTTTATGAGCTCGCCTCCCTCGACGACACCCGCCACCTCCGCCTCAAGGCGAAAGTTTTCGAAGACGAATCCGTCCCAACCTCCATCCATCTCTGGAAAGCTGCTGACTGGCACGAACGCGAAGTCTGGGACATGATGGGCATCCCTTTCTCCGGCCACCCGAACCTCAAGCGCATCCTCATGTGGGAGGGTTATCCGTTCTTCCCGTTGAGAAAAGATTTTCCCCTTGCAGGCCGCCCCACCGACATGCCGGATGTTGCCTTCACCGGCGTAGCCCCCCTCGAAGGCGGCCCCTTCGTCACCGCCCCCACCACAGCGGACAACGCCAAACGCGAACCACGCGCCAGACACCAGGAGTAACTTTCAACTCTCCAATTACAAGTTCGGATCACGTTTCTTTATTAAGCGTTGGCAGTTGAAAGTTGGAAATTAAAGAATGATCCCCCCCGCCCATCCCGATACCTTGACGGCAATGGGATCAAACGCGGGCCGGGTGAAGCGGGCTTTCCGGCAACTGAAGAATTCACCGTGCACCTGGATGCTGGTCCGCATCCTCCTCATTATCCAGGGCGTGCCGTTGGTTTGGAACGCCATCGCCCCGGATGGGCCGGACAAGCTGAACCAGGCGCAGCATCTGCTCGGGATCACGAAGACGGAATTCCTTTCCGGAAATTTCTGGCAGCCCATCACCTACGCCCTGATCCATGTGAACTGGCCGCACCTCCTCGTGAACGCCGCCAGCATCCTCCTCCTCGGCTCCAAGCTTGAGCACATCGTCATGAAACGCACTTTCTGGCTGCTCTCGCTCTTCGCGGCAGTTGCGGGCGGCCTGCTTTTCATTCCCCTCTCCTTCCACGGCATCTTGCCCCCACCGACGCTTGTCGGAGCCTCGGCAATCTGCTTCGCCTTCCTCGTTTTTCTCACCACCGTATCACCGGAGTCGAAATTCCTGCCCCTGTTCCTCAGCGGCCGCACCATCGGAATTTTCATCATCCTGACAAACCTCCTGCTCGCTCTGATGAACCCGGACCTGCCCACCGGCCCGTTCGCAAAATTCGGAAAATTTCTTACGGAAAAAGGTATGGGTGAGATGTTCCAGGTCAGTCACGCCTGCCATTTCGGCGGCTCAATGGCGGGATTTTTCTACGGCAGGTGGCTCCTCCGCCCCCGCGTGACCCTCAAGTCCCTACAACGCGCCCGCGCAAAAAAGGAAGCGCGGAAGGCAACCACCATCCAAAGGTAAGGCCGGGCCGCCGGGCCGACCCTGATTGAAAATCTTCAGGCCGGATCACCTTGGCGGGATTGGAATTATGCGGGGAAAGCGCAAGAGATGCGGGATATCACCACCGCGTCCAGTATCCTGCGTTTCTGTTTTTGAAGTGGGTGGAACTCGGCAAGATTGACCCTACCGCATTACCTGATCCCGTGCTCGGCCGCGAAGGCCTCGCGCGCTACCTTGTTCTCCGGCGTGTCCTTCGGCCAGTTCCTGTGGATCCTCTGCATGGTCTGATCGCGCGTCTTTCCCTCCGGCAAGGTCAGCGCCCACTGCGTCGCCGTTTGCGGATCGTATTTGGAAACCGCATCCGCGTAGCCGGAGATGGAAGCGTGTTTCGTCGGCCCGTCAGGCGTCTTTGCCAGCCACTCGCCCGCCGATTTGTAATCCTCGTTTGTCCAGTCTCTCACCGTGTCGCTGACCTGTTGCTCCCGCTTGTCTTCGGACATGTTTCCGCCTATCCACTCGATCCATTTTCCTTTTTCCGCGCTCTTGGCGCTATAGCTGATGGTTGATGCGATCCTGTCCGTTTCCTCCTTTGAAAGCTTGGTCTCCTCCATCCACTTGCTGCCCGCCTCGAAGCCGTCTTTAACGATTCCATCCGCCAGCGAACCGACCGCGTTCGGGACGTCGTTCTTTCCCTTGCCGGGGTTCGCTGCGGAATACTCGCGCAGCAGTTTCACGAACCGAGTGCGCTCCTCCGCGTCTTTCACCCCGCGGGCCAGCCTTTGGATCGCCTTGTCCGGCTTTTTCATGCCAAGCTCCCCGATCAGATCGAAGCCGAGTTTCAAATCATTGGCCGCCGCGCCTTTCACCAGGCTCGCCTTCACATCATCGGTGATGAGATCGGGATTTTTCTTACCGTTTTCCCTCACCCATTCGAGGGCGGCCTCGGGATCCTTGCTCGCCCAGTTCGCGAGCGAGCTGGAAAGCAGGTGATTGCTCATCCCCTCGAGCTCGGGCAGATCCTCGCTTTCCGTGAAAATGGAAAGCGCGGCCTCCGGATGATCGTTGGCCAGCGTCATGATCGCGAAGCCGATCATCCCAATGCGCGTCTCCTCCTTCAGCTCCGAATTGGCGCGGAACTCCGCGATGAGGAGTTTGATCTGCTTGGCATCCAGCGAGAGCATCAGATCCATGAAGTCCGTTATACGTTCCTGCGTCGCCTCATCCGGCTGCCCGCCGCTTTCCTGCATGGCTTCCATTTCCTTGGAGAAGGCGATGAGTTTCTTCACCGCCTCCCGCGCCTCCGCCTCCTTGTCCGCGCGCTGCCGCTTGGTCACTTGCGCCGCATCCTTCCCGCCTTCCGGATCGATCCTGATCCCCAGGGCGGCGGCCTCCGCTGTTAGTTTGGCATGGGTTTCACGCGCCCCTTCAATGCGCGCGTGATCCGAGTATCCAAAGAAGAATGCCACGATGAGAATCACGACGGAGATGGCGATGGAAATTTTCATGGGTGGTTATTTCAGTTTTTTCAAAACCTCTTCACGTTTCTTCGGATCGGAAATCTTCTCCGCGATGACCCGCGCCTCCTCCTTGTTTTCCCAGGTGTTTGCCTTGTCAAGAAAGCCGGTGAGGATGTCATCGCTGCCGCTTGATTCGTGGTATTTCAACACCAGCGCGGAGGCTTCGGAAAAATCCGTCGCGCTGCCACGCTGCATCGAGCCTCCGATACTCTCGCCGGTGATTTTATCCACCGATCCCGGAGCCTGCGTGCCGAGCCATTCCCTCATCGAGTCGATTTCCTCCGCCTTGACTTTCCTATTATACGATTTGCCCTCGATTGAGCTACGCGCCGCGTCCTCCGCGCTGCGCGTCCTTTCCTCCGGCGTGGCTCCGATGCCATCCATGTATTCCTCCACTTTTTCAAGATCACCCCTCATCGCGAGCATTGAAGCGTGGTTGCCGAAGACCTCCAGGCGTTCTTTCACGGAAAGCTGGTTCCGGACGAGCGTGGCGAATGCGGAATGATCCGCCGGTTTGAGCTGGTGGAAACCGAAGCCGTCGAAGACATCCTTGCGCTGGTCTGCCGGCAGCGCGGCGAGCCTTGCCTCCGCCGTGGCCGGATCGCTCCCGAGCAGCCGCGCAACGATGCCAGCCTCATAACTTGCGCGCAGGCGGCTTTTCCCGTCGAGGGATTTGCTATCAAAAGTCCCGGCGGCGATCTGTTTGTCAAACCACGCGATGGCTGCGGCGGAATCTTTTCCCGCCCATTCGCCAAGGGCGTTGGCAAGCTGCCAGCTCATGCCGGATTGATCATCGTCGATTCGGGAGACGAATCGGGTGAGCGCGAACTCAGGATCCTTCATCAAGAGCGGGCCGATGAGCATGCCTTCGAGCATCATCCGCTGGGTATCGTCCAGCTCAAGGGCGGCGATGGTTTCCAAAGCGGCGACGAGCTCCTCCTTGTCCATCGCCTGGAGCT
>JBGTBW010000179.1:0-49781 GCA_041749135.1 Verrucomicrobiales bacterium | reverse complement strand
ACCTGACGACATGACATTTGCACTTGGAGCGGTTCAGTTTGTCGTGGTTCAGCAGGACGTCACCGTTGCGAACATGATCGGACAGCATGGCGTTGCCCGGAGAGGTCGCGCAGGAGCACCGTCAGTCCGCTACGAGTCCATCCTGCAGGCACTTCGGCTTGTGGCGGATTACGCGGCAACTCACCAGGCATCCGTTCATATGCCCCGCATCGGTGCTGGACTGGCAGGCGGCGATTGGACTACGATTGAGCAGATTATCGAGGATGAGCTTTGTGGCCGCTCGGTAGCCGTCACTGTTTACGATCTTCCACCACGATGAGCATCACCGCGAAACCAACAAGGGCGAACAAGACAGTGGTGGCAACGGCGGGCAACGTCTCTCGTTCGCTTCGCGCTGGACGCTCCATCTCCGCCGTGCCACCTGCTCGCGCCTTCAGCACAGAACGGACAACAACTCTCTAAACCTCATCTTTCACACGAACACCATGAACACAGAGCTGCCACCAGTCATCGCTGCATTCTTCCAATCCACCAACACTCGGGAGTTCGCCGATTTCCTTTCACTATTCACCGACGATGCCCACGTCAACGACGAGGCCAACGATTACTACGGTGCCCAAATCGCAGATTGGATCGATCGAGCTACTGCGGACGCCAAGCCAACTGCCGACGTAACCGACATCACGCATGACGGCGACCAGTTCGTTATCACTGCGCAAGTCAGCGGCAATTTCCCAGGAAGCCCAGTTCAGCTTGGTTACTACTTCACTCTCAAGGATTCCAAGATTGCCACGTTGATCATCAAAGCACGAGACAAGATCACCCAATTCGCAAATGACCGCAACGCCTAACAAGACGCGGCGCCCAACCCTCTGGGCTGCTGTGTCGGACTTGCCTTTTTCTCACTCCAACCTTTACTCTGCGTTCGACGCGCCACCCAGCCCAACCCAGAATGAACGCCCAGCCATGAAAGCACTCACAAAACGATTCGCGCCCGCAGCCGTAACAAGTCTGGCTTCTGCCTTAGTCACGTGGGGCATTCTCCATCTGATCATTATTCCATTGGTTTCGCTTCTTTACACGCCGGTGTATCAGGACTTTCTTGATGAGTTTGGCTGGTTCGGGATTCCCTTGTTGCTGCTCTGGACAGCAATCTACATCTTCGGTCTGTCATTGGCCGTGTTGTTTCCTACCCTCCTTCTGGCACCGAGCAGGTGGCTGTTGCTCCGCTCTCCGTTGCTCGGCTTGGCCGGAGCAATTGTGGGTGTTCTGTTTGTCGTTTTTTACGCTCATTTCGGAGACATTGACGGGAAAGAGATCACGACGTTTCTGTTTGTCGCTGCTCTGTGCGGAATGCTGGCTGGGGCTTTCGCATCATTTCATCGTCGGCGGTCCTCAGTTTCAGGCCCTCTACCCGCCTTTCCTTGACCGACACAGTCCACAACCACCGAAGGGCGAACAAGACGGCGCACCTCAACTCGCTACCCGCCCGGCGTCCCAAGCTGAATGACGACTCGAACCATACATGAGAAACCGGAGGCGCACACCCGGTAGCGGGTGAGTGGCCTCTCACGTTGGGCCGCTTCGACGTATGCGCGCACTCGCTATCATCCTTTTGAGCATCGCTTGCGCTAGCCTGGGATTGGGCGCTTCCTCGGCGACCCGTGACTTTTCAAAGTTCTTCGGTGGTCGTGAGGGCTGCTTTGTTTTCTATGATTCAGAGAGCGACAGCTATCTTCGCCACAATCCCAAAGGGTGCGCAGAGCGGTTCAGCCCGTGTTCCACCTTCAAGATTCCGAACACGTTGATTGCTTTGCATACCGGCGTGGCTTCCGGCCCTGAGTTCTCGCTCGCGTGGGATGGCGTCAAACGCAGCGAGTCGTGGGACCGTGACCAGACTCTCCGCAGCGCCTTTCAGGGTTCGGTCGTCTGGTTTTATCAGGAGTTGGCGAGGCGGGTCGGCCACGAGCGGGAGACGGAGTTCGTCCGCAAGTTTGATTATGGCAACATGGACACCAGCGGCGGAGCGACGAGCTTCTGGCTCCAGAGTTCGCTGCGCATCTCGGCAGATGAGCAGGTCGCTCTGCTCCGGCGACTCTGGGCAGGGAGTCTTCCGGTGTCCCGGGACGCGCAACGCATGACGCGAGAGATTATGGAGCAGTCCCGCGGGGAGGGACGCATCCTCTATGGCAAGACCGGCACCGGCGGTGACCAGAAAGCGGGTGTGGCGAGTCTTGGGTGGTTCGTTGGCTGTATCAGCCGTGGCGAACGCAAAGTTTTTTTCGCTACGCGCATCACCGGCGATCGCGACGCGAGTGGACGGCAGGCTCGCAAGATTACCGAGGCGATTTTAGAGAGACTTGGAGTGTGACCCAGCCGCCTAACCAAGGCGGCGGACTCAACGGCTACCCGCGTCACGCCTCCTGCGGAGCAGGAGCCGCGCCACGCACAGCCGTGAGTCACCCTTGCCGTTCGGTAAATTGAAAATTCCAGATGCGACTCGCAATCAAGATCTTCTTGGGAACAATCGCATTAGTCGGAGTCGGACCCGGGCGTGTGGTCCGGCCGCGGTCCCCGGACCGGGCATACCAGATCCGGCGCGAGCCCTCTGGCCCCCACTCCCAGCCATTTCACTTGGCGCTGGTTCCGGCTGACTCCACGGCCACGCCAAACCTCCGGCCGGCATAGGTCGCGGACCGGCTCACCAGACGCAGCATCCGGATTCGACCCTCTTCCGGTACGATCTCGCCATAGCCTGTAAACTCCGCGTCCACCCGGTTGTCATCCTCTCGTCCAGGATAAAAAGCTTTCCGCATTCGCAGCCGTCCTCCCACCCGGATCAGCATTGCCTCCCCCCGCCTCTCGACCGCCTCCGACCACAACTCGCCCGATTCGATCCGGTTGCGACCGGCGTCGTTGCATTCCGTCGATGGATAGCAATGCAAAAGCAATCGTTCCGCAATTGCCGCCGGCCAACTCCAGCGCTCTGCCTTCTCCAACCCTTGCTCTGCGGCGAACAGGAGGGCACGTATGTCGTCCTCACTCAAGACGATCCAGTTCTCTGCAGGAAAGGCCGACCAACTCCCGTTCCGCGAAGTCCCCAGCCCCGGATCCAGCTCGATTTCCAAATCTTTCCCCTCATCCGGCGAAAGGTAGCGCGCCGTGAGATGCAGAGCGAGTTCCCCCAATTCCGTAGCGGGGATTGCCGCCTGAAGGCGCAGGGGAGCCAAGGCCTGACCGCCTTCCGGCGAGAAGCGGGCCAAGGCCCGCTCCAACATCGCCGCGGTCTCCTCCACCTCCGCCGCTTGTGCGACATGCAGTGAATCGCTCACCGCCCCGTCCGAAGGAGCCAGAATATAAGCATGAACCGTTCCGGACGACAGCCCCTTCGCCTGCGCTTCCCGCCATACCCGATCCCGCTCGCCCCGCTCGGTTGCCGGAGCCGCGCCTCCCTCCTCGTAGTCCTCATTCGACACAAAGACCGGCACAAAAAAGCGGTTGAGCTTCTCGATGATTCCCTTGTTGGAGAGCGGACCCGCCCTCATCGAACAAGCGCCGCCTCATTGGCGGCCCGTCTCCATCCGGCCGTCTAACGTGAAGAGAAACACCGGGCGCCCGTGCTCCTTCGCCAGCGTCATGGCCGTCCGGATATCCCTGACCCAGGCAACCTCATCCAGCAGTCGCTCCTCCGCCTGAGGACGCCAACGCTCGACCCGGCGGTCGATGAACTCCATCCATTCCGCTTTCCCTGAAGCCCCTCCCTCCCCGGCCTCGACCGCCTCCGGAATCCAAAGACAGCCGCAAAGAACCACAATGCAGAACCGCCAACACTCCGGCAGGGAAAAGAAACGAGCCAGACTCATACCACTGGGGTCCTTCAGGATGAAGCCGGTGTCCAGTCCCAATCCATGAGCTGACAACTGGACGCTTGGCGCCGGTGCGCGGGCCAAGATGCCAGCAGAAAGGGTCCTCCCACGGGTTGGCTCCCGGCTGGCTGCCGCGCAACAGCCAGCCGAACAACCGATCCGGAACGCGTTTCCGATCCGCCAAACGCACCACATGGATTCAACCCTTTCGAATGCGCCGATGCCGATGCCGTTTTGTGCCCGGTTGCCGGCAAAAGTGGGGGCGGGGTCGTCATAAGCCGGATTCTGTGCGCCCGCGAACGGGTCCGCGGTCATTTATCTCCCCGCGCGAACGGGGCCCCGCCGAAGCGGGATGCGACTAACACCCGGAGCTGTCCCGCGACGCCCCGAAGGGCCCCGCGAAACGAGACAGGCGGCCTGCTGCTCCTGTTCTGTCTTGCACCGCACGGGGTTTGTCCTGCCCCCGGCCTCACGGACGGGGCGGTGAGCTCTTACCTCGCCTTTTCACCCTTACCTTCCCCATCCTCGCGGATCGAGAGGGCGGTATATTTTCTGTGACACTTTCCGTCGACCGTCGCTTGGGCTCCGGCCTCCCCCGTTTTCACAGGGCGTGCTGCCTTGCGGTGTCCGGACTTTCCTCTCAACGCCCTGCGGCGCGAGCGACCGCTCGGACCCCGCCCCGCAATAACTATGCGGCCAGTCCAGCGCCACGGCAACTCCGATAGTCCCCCTCAAATAAAAAACTCACCGTCCCCCAGGTTCCGCAGCCGGAGGCCGCCACTGCATCCGGCTCGCTTCCTCCGGCGTCGGATAGCGCAGACTGCCGCTCATCACGCGTCCGATGGAACCTTGGAGAGTCTGCACATCGGTCCACGACCCGCCGCCGCCCCGAAGGACAACGAACTCACCCCGGGCCACCGTCCGCGCCGCCACCAATGCCCCGTCCGGACCCCGCACAAAAAAAAGCATCGGCTGCGTCGCCACCGCGTATTCCGGATTCGGCGGAAACGCTTGCGGAGAAAGCAAGCCCCGCATTTCCGCACCCGAAAGCTCCTTACTCCGCTTCCGGCCCACCTGCTCACAGCCAGGACCGCCGGCGGCAAGCATCGCCGCCGCCATCAGCCACATCGCTCCGCACCATGGATCCCGCCTCCCAACCTTCCGCGACGGCACGGCCAAAATATTTCCGAAATCCGAACGCCGCTCGACGCGCCCCGTCTTGCGCCTCCGCCACGACCGGCGCCTGCGCTCTACAATCCATTGAAAATTGGTGCTGTTCACAGCGCCGTCGGCAAATGGCGGTTTGCCGAACTGCTCCCGGAAGCAACCCGTTCCGTAATGATGTCCCGGTAGGTCATTCCCCCGGGGATCATCGGCAACACGTGCTCGGTGTAAGGCACGATCACGTCGAGCACATAGGCTTCCTTGGAAGCGAGCATGCGTTCGATCGCCGGCCGGACCTCGCGCCGGTAGTAGACCCGCTCGCAGGTCACTCCAAAGGACTCGCACATCTTCACATAGTCCGGATAAATGACTTCCCGGTCGTCCGGCCGGCCCAAATAGGTGTGCGCGCGGTTGCTCTCATACTTCAAATCCTCCCATTGCACCACCATCCCGAGATGCTGGTTGTTCAAAATCATCGCCTTCGCCGCAATGCCCTCGACCTTCGCCGTGGCCAGCTCCTGAACATTCATCAGAAACGATCCGTCCCCATCGATGTCCACCACCTCCATCTCCGGACAGGCCAACTTCGCTCCAATGGCCGCCGGATACCCGTAACCCATCGAGCCCAACCCCGCCGAAGTGATGAACCGTCGAGGTTGATCGAAATGATAGAACTGACCGGCCCACATCTGATGCTGCCCGACCCCTGTCGTGACGATCAGCTCTCCCCGCGACGCCCGGTACAACTCCTCGACCGCATACTGCGGCGCGATCACCTCCCCGGTGTCTTCGTATTTCGTCGGGGAATCCCTCTTCCATTTCGCAATCTGTCCATACCACTCCGGATACGCGTCGAAACGCGTTTTCCGGCGGCGATAGCCCCCGTCTTTGAGCATCGTGTTGAGACGCTCCAAAGCCTCCCGGATATTCGCCAACACCGGCAACCGCACGACCTTGTTTTTGTTGATCTCGGCGTGGTCGATGTCGATGTGCACAATGGTCCCGTGCTCGGCGAATTTCTCGACCTTGCCGGTGACCCGGTCGTCGAATCGCACCCCCAAGGCCAACAGCAAATCCGCCTCATTGACCGCGTAGTTCGCCGCCACCGTGCCGTGCATTCCTAACCACTTCAAGGAAAGCTCGTGGCTTTCCGGAAATCCTCCGATGCCCATGATCGTCGACGCCACCGGAATCTGCGTCCGTTCCACGAACTCCATCAATGCCGCGGAAGCTTCCCCCGTGATGATCCCGCCACCACAGTAAATCATGGGTCGCCGCGCCCCCTTGATCAGCCCCAGCACCTCATTCAAGGCAACCTCATCCAAGGGCCGCTCCGGATTGTAACCCCGCAGGCGCAGCTCCGCGCCAAACACCGGCTGCGTCCGCGTTTCCTGCACGTCCTTGGGCACATCGATGATCACCGGTCCCGGCCGGCCGCTCGCCGCTATGTAAAAGGCCTCCCGCACAATCCGGGGAATATCGTTCACGTCGGTGACGAGATAACTGTGCTTCACGATAGGGAGAGTGATCCCGAAAAAGTCGGTCTCCTGAAACGCCCCCCGCCCAATCATGAACTGCGGCACCTGCCCGGTGATCGTCACCAACGGCGTGGAATCCAAATAAGCGTCGGCGATCGCGGTGACCATGTTCGTCGCCCCCGGACCCGATGTCGCCATGCACACCCCCACCTTGCCGCTGGCCCGCGCATAGCCTTCCGCTGCAAAAGCCCCGCCCTGTTCGTGCCGAGGCAGCACCGTCCGGATCTTCTTCGACTTCGTCAACGCCTGGTGAATCGGCATGCTCGCGCCGCCTGGATACGCGAACATCACCTCCACCCCCTCCCGTTCCAAACAGGCAACCAGGACCTCCGCCCCGTTCATCACCGTTCCTCGTTCTCTCAGCGGCGCTTTCGCCGCCCTCGTGCTGCCGGGCTTAGCCCCCGTTCCTCTGCTGCTCATGATCTGCGAACCATTTGAAGTGCTTGAATTTGCACTCTACCGTCGCACTGCCCTAAATCAAGGCCCATCCGGCCGCCGCGCCAGCACCCTCGCCTCCCCCCTTTCGCACTTCATGGTCACGCGCGAACAGCTTGTCGAATTGCTTGAGAACATCGCTCTCCTGCTCGAACTCAAAGGAGAAAACCCCTTCAAAATCCGCGCCTACCGCAGCGCCGCCGCCTCCGCCTCTTCCTACCCCGGCGACATCCTCGAGGAAGCCCGCCAAGGCCGCCTTGAATCCATCCCCGGCATCGGCCAGGCCATCGCTGGAAAAATCACCGGGTTCGTCGCCACCGGCCAACTCGATTACTACAACCAGTTGCGCGCCGCCTACCCGGATTCACTCTTCGAACTCTTCCACCTCCGCGGCCTCGGCCCCCGCAAAATCAAGGCCCTCCACGAGGCCCTCGGCGTCAGCTCGCTCGCCGACCTCAAGCGCGTCTGCACTTCCGGGGAAGCCGCCGCCCTGCCCGGATTCGGCGCGAAAACCGCGGCGAAGATCCTGGAAGCCATCGCCTTTCGTGTATCCAACGCCGAACGCTTCCGGCTCGGCGATGTCCTGCCGCTGGCCATGGTCCTCCGTGAATCCCTGCGCGAACACCCCGCCTCCCTGCAAGTCAGCGAAGCCGGAAGCGTCCGCCGCGGCTGCGAAACCGTGCACGACCTCGATTTCATCGTCGCCACCTCCGATCCGTGCGCTGTCCTCGACGCCTTCACCCGCAGCCAGGAAGTCCGCGAAATCCTCAGCAATGGCGAAACCAAAGCCACCGTTGTCCTCCACAATGGGCTGCAATGCGATCTCCGCGCCGTCTCCAATCTTGAATACCCCTTCGCCTTGCAATACTTCACCGGCAGTAAAGAACATAATGTGGTGCTCCGGGGCCGCGCCCGGGACCAGGGATTCACCCTCAACGAATACCGCCTCGCCCCACTCGACGAAAACGGCCCTGCCCCGCCCGAAATCAACACCGAAGAAGACCTCTACGCCGCCCTCGGCCTTCCCTGGATCGAACCCGCCCTCCGCGAAAACGCCGGCGAATTCGAGGCCGCGGCAACTGGGACCCTCCCCACGCTCCTTCGCCAGGAGAATCTCCGGGGAACCTTCCACGTCCACACCACCGCCAGTGACGGCCGCTCTTCGCTCCAGGAAATGGCCGATGCCGCCCAGGCCCTCGGTCTCCAATACCTCGGCATCGCCGATCACAGCCGCAGCTCCGTCCAAGCCAACGGTCTCGACGCCAAACGCCTCGAAGCCCAAATCGCCGAGATCCGACGGCTCAACCAGTCCCTCGAAGGCTTCAGACTCTTCGCCGGCGTCGAATGCGATATCCTTCGCGATGGGTCGCTCGATTTCGACGACGACGTCCTGAGCCAGCTCGATTACGTGGTCGCTTCCGTCCACAGCTCGTTCCAGCTCCCCGAGAAGGACCAAACCGAGCGCATCCTCCGCGCTATCCGAAACCCCTGGGTCACCATCCTCGGCCACCCCACCGGACGGCTCCTTTTAGAGCGCGATCCTTATGCCCTCGACCTTCCCGCCGTCATCGACGCCTGTGCCGAAACCGGAACCTGGATCGAACTCAACGCCAATCCCTGGCGCCTCGACCTCGACTGGCGTTGGTGGCGCCGCGCCCGCGACCGCGGCGTCCGCTGCGTGATCAACCCAGACGCCCACCACACCTCGGGACTGCAAGACCTCCATTTCGGCGTCCTCGCCGCCCGCAAAGGCTGGCTTCGCCGCGACGATGTGGTCAATTGTCTTCCGCTCAAAGATATGGAGAAGGCTCTCCTCCTCAAGCGCCGGGCATGATCGCGTCCCTCACCTTCGGGGATCATCCCCTCCCCGGCTTTCTCTTCCCCTTCGCCATCCTCGCGGCTTGGTTGACCGGTTCCATCCCCTTCGGGTTCTTCGCGGGACGCCTGAAAGGCATCGACATCCGCGAGCATGGTTCCGGCAACATCGGAGCCACCAACGTCCTTCGCATCATCGGCAAAGCCTGGGGATTCACCGTCTTCGGTCTCGATTTCCTCAAAGGCCTCATCCCCGTCCTCGCCTGCCGCTGGGTTGCCCCCCAAGAAAACCCTTGGCCCTTTCTTCCCATCGCCGCCGCCATCGCCGCCATCCTCGGCCATAACTACACGCCCTGGCTCCGCTTCCGCGGCGGCAAAGGCATCGCCACCTCCGCTGGAGCCTTCGCCGGCCTCAGCCCCATTGCCATCGCCGTCGCAATCCTCACCTGGCTCGTCGTCTTCGCCCTCAGCCGCTACGTCGCCCTGGCTTCCATCATCGCCGCCACCATGCTCTCCCTCAGTGTAGGCCTCCTCTGCGTCCTCCACCCCGGCACGCCCCCGGCCCTCCTCGGGCTGGCCCTCATCGTGACTTCCCTCGCCATCTGGCGCCATCGGAGCAATATCGCCCGCCTCCGCGCCGGCACCGAGAACCGTTTCGGCCGCCCCAAAAACCCGGGTCCCTCAAATCCCCCTTCCCCCAACCTCCCCCCTTCGCCTCCTCAGCCCACCTGTCATGACTGATCCCGTTCCCACCGGACTCCTCCCCACCCACGTCGCCATCCTCGGATCCGGCAGTTGGGGCACCGCCGTGGCCATCCTCCTCGCCGAACGCGGCTGCCGCGTCACCCTCTGGGGACGCGACGAAAAAACCGTCCACGATATCAACGCCCGCCACGTCAATCCCCGCTACCTGCCGGAAACGCAACTGCCCGCCTCCATCGTCGCCACTTCCTCCCTTGCCAGCCTCGAAAACGCCTCCCTCCTCGTCTTCGCCGTCCCCTCCGAAGCCCTCCGCCACGTCGCCGAAGCCGCCCGCGCCGCGTTCAACCCGGCTCCGGGCGCTCCCATCCTCAGTTGCGTCAAAGGCATCGAAGGCTCCTCAGGAAAACGCCCCTCGGAAGTCCTCTCAGAAACCTTTCCCGGCCACCCTGTCGCCGTCCTCTCCGGCCCCACTCACGCCGAAGAAGTCGCCCTCCACCTCGCCTCCGCCGCCCTCATCGGTTGTCACGACCTCGCCATCGCCCGCGACCTCCAAGATCTCCTGACTCTCCCCTGGTTCCGCACCTACACCAGCTCCGACGTCACGGGCATGGAATGGGGCGGAGCCGCAAAAAACGTCTTCGCCATCGCCGCAGGCATTGCCGAGGGCCTGGGCCTCGGAGACAATGCCAAAGCCGCCCTCGTCGCCCGCGGCCTCGCGGAACTCACCCGCCTCGGCATCGCCCTGGGCGGAGTCCCCGAAACTTTCCAAGGCCTCAGCGGCGTCGGCGACCTCATCGTCACCTGCTACAGCACCCACAGCCGCAACCATCGCGTCGGACTCATGCTCGGCAAAGGCCACACCCTCGACGAAGTGCGTCACGACGTGCGCATGGTCGCCGAAGGCGTTCCCAATACCGCCAACCTCCACCGCCGCGCCGCCGCCGCCGGAGTCCGCACCCCCATCATCGATCAAGTCTACGCCATTCTCTACGAGAACAAACAACCCGCCGAAGCCCTCCTCGAACTTCTCAATCGCGACCCGCGCCCCGAATCCGGTTAGCCCACCCCTTCCGAATCGTAAACCACCACCTTCTCCCACCAAGCCCGGCAGCGCTCCACGAACCGGTGATGCTCCACATCATCCTGGTAAACATCGTGATCCTCCTGCGATTCAAAATGCAGATGGATCGAGAAATCGAATGAATGATCCGTCACCGGCCGCCGTTCCGTGCCCGCAGGCGTCCCCATGAACCCGGCTTGAATCCGATCGATCCGCAGCAGCTCCCTCAACGCCCCCTCAAAATCCTCGCGATGCTCCTCGCGAGCCTCCGGCGTCAGCCAAAAAAAGACCGTATGAATCAACATAGACCACCCATCCTACGGCCCGCCCCCGTCCCCGTCCAGCCTCCCGCTCGACCGGTCATCCGCCGCGATCCGCCGCTGGCTCACCCCACGTCCCCTCGAATGAGACAAAAAGTCGCATAGCGAATCGCCTGGCTTTGAGAAATGCGTCAATCTGTCGCTTGTCCACTGTCCGGCGCCTCGCTGTATCCTTTTAATAATCAATATCTTGTGAACGCCGGTCTGCAACGGTATGTCTGCTGCTCTCAGTCGTATGGCGGCGCAAGCTGGCCACCCCATTCTCCCTGTTCTCAGTTCCCCATCCCCTGGTAAACCATGCGACTGGACCGATTCACCATCAAACTTCAGGAGGCGCTTCACGAGGCCCAAAACCTCGCCGCCGAACACGGCCACTCCGAAATCAGCTCGGTCCACGTTTTGCACTCTCTCCTCGCTCAAGCCGAGGGCATCGCCCGTCCCCTCCTGGATCGTGTCGGAACCGCCCCCAGTTCCGTCGAGCGGGAAACTCAGGCTTGGCTGAGCCGCCAGCCCAGTGTGCAAGGAGCCGCCTCCGCTCCGCCTCGCATCGGGAGCGACCTCACGGAAGCCATCCGCCTCGGCGAAAAGGCCATGAAAGATTTCGGCGACGAATTCGTCAGCGTCGAGCACTTCCTCCTCGGTTTGCTCGCGGCTTCCAGCCAGGCTGGTCAAATCCTCAGCAAACTCGGGTTAACCACCAAAAACCTGACGGAAGCCCTCAGCTCCGTGCGCGGATCCCAGCGCGTCGCCGATCAGGATCCCGAAGGCAAATACCAAGCCCTGGAGAAATACGGCTCCGATCTCACCGCCTTGGCCGCCCAAGGCAAGATCGATCCCGTCATCGGCCGGGACGACGAGATCCGCCGCGTCATGCAAGTCCTCTCCCGGCGCACCAAGAACAATCCCGTGCTCATCGGTGAACCGGGCACCGGCAAGACCGCCATCGTGGAGGGCCTGGCTCGCCGCATTGTCAGTGGGGATGTCCCGGAATCTCTCAAAGACAAAAAGGTGATCGCCATGGATCTTGGGGCCATGATTGCCGGGGCCAAATACCGCGGCGAATTCGAAGACCGTCTCAAGGCCTTCCTCAAGGAAATCACCTCGTCCCAAGGACGCATCGTCCTGTTTATCGACGAACTCCACACCATCGTCGGCGCCGGCGCTTCCGAAGGAGCCGTCGACGCCTCCAATCTCCTCAAACCCCAACTTGCCCGCGGAGAACTGCGCACCATCGGAGCCACCACCCTCAATGAGTACCGCAAGTACGTCGAGAAAGACGCCGCCTTGGAGCGCCGATTCCAGCCGGTCTACGTCGACGAGCCCTCCGTGGAAGACGCCATCGCCATCCTCCGGGGAATCAAAGAACGCTACGAGATCCATCACGGAGTCCGCATTCAAGACGCCGCACTCATCGCCGCCGCCCAACTTTCCGACCGCTACATCAGCGACCGCTTTCTACCTGACAAAGCCGTAGACCTCATGGATGAGGCGGCTTCTCGCCTGAAAATCGAACTCGATTCCGTGCCCACCGAAATCGACCAGCTCGAGCGGCAAATCATGCAGCTCGAAATGGAGAAGCGCGCCCTCTCCAAGGAAAAAGACGAGGCCAGCCGCGTCCGCGTCGAAAAAATCGACCGCGAGGCCGCCGATCTCCGCGAGGAGAGCGGCCGGCTCCGCACCCAATGGCAAAACGAAAAGGAAATCATCCTCGAAGCCAACCGCTTTCAGGAAGATTTGGAAAGCCTCAAGGTCCAGCTTGAACAAGCCCAACGCGAAGGAAACCTTGGACGGGCCAGCGAAATCCAATACGGGCTTATCCCGGAGCAACAGCGCGAACTGGAAGCCGCCAAGAGCCGCCTCAGCGAGATCCAGCAAGGCAGCCAGATCCTCAAAGAGGAAGTCACCGATGACGACATCGCCAAGGTCGTGGCCTCCTGGACCGGGATCCCCGTCTCCCGCTTGCAGGAAAGCGAACGCGAAAAACTCGTCCACATGGAGACCCGGCTCGGAGAACGCGTTGTCGGTCAAACCCGCGCCGTGCAAGCCGTCTCCAACGCCGTGCGCCGCGCCCGCGCCGGTCTCCAAGACGAAAACCGCCCCGTCGGTTCCTTCATTTTTCTCGGGCCCACCGGCGTGGGCAAAACCGAACTCAGCCGGGCGCTCGCCGAGTTCCTCTTCGACGACGAACACGCCATGGTTCGCCTCGACATGAGCGAATACATGGAGAAGCACAGCGTGGCCCGCCTCATCGGAGCCCCCCCTGGCTACGTCGGGTACGAAGAGGGCGGCCAACTCACCGAAGCCGTCCGCCGCCGCCCCTATTCAGTCGTCCTTTTCGACGAGATCGAAAAGGCTCATCCTGAAGTCTTCAACGTCCTGCTCCAAGTCCTCGACGACGGGCGCATCACCGACGGTCATGGACGCACCGTCGATTTCCGAAATACGGTGGTCATCATGACTTCGAACATCGGCAGCCACTTCATCATCGATGAAAGCGACGCCGCCAAACGGGACCAGCTCGTCACCGCCGCCCTGCGTGAACATTTCCGGCCCGAATTCCTCAATCGCGTCGACGAGATCATCATCTTCGACCGGCTCGACATCGACATGCTCCGGCGCATCGTCAGCATTCAATTGGAACGTGTCGTGCAACGCTTGCTCAGGCAGGGCATACGCCTCGAACTAAGTCCCGAAGCAGAAACAATCGTCGCTCGTGAAGGCTACGATCCGGTTTATGGAGCGCGTCCCCTCAAGCGGGCCATCCAAAAACTGATCCTCGATCCTCTCAGCATGGAAATGCTCGGGGGACGCTTCCAAGACGGAGACACCGTCGTCGCCGAAGCCGAAGGCGACGCCCTCGTCTTCCGCAGCGCCGCCCCTTCCCCCGAAGACACTAGCGAAGCCAGCCAACCCTGATCCTCATCTCCATGCGCCGCCGCAATCACCCCATGTTCCGTCTCCTGGCCGAAGCGGAGAAAGTCGCCAACGAGTTGCGAGGCTTGCACTTCGCCCGCTTTCACCCCCCGGCGGCCGGCTGGGAACCGGCGGTGAACTGTTACCTCTGTTCCGATCATTACGTGCTCTGCGTCGATCTCGCCGGCGTCGCCAAAGAAGGAATCGACCTCCGCGTCGAACCGCACCGCGTCTTCTTGGCCGGAACCCGCGCTTCGCCGGAACCCCCGCGCGCCGACGCGCCTTGCCGCCGCGTGCTCGCTCTCGAGATCGAAAACGGGCCGTTTCAACGCGTCGTCGATCTGCCCCGCCCTATCGATCCCGCAGGAGTCCAGGCCCGCCAAGACAACGGCCTCCTCTGGATCAACCTCCCCCTCGCCTCGACCCCCACGCCCGGCCAATGACTGTGAGTGAACCCGTTTCCCAGGACGTCAAACACCCCGGACCCGAAGCCTCCGCCGCGGCGCCTGAGGAAACCTCCTCTGCCCCCGCGGCCGGCGCCGCTTCCCCAGAAGTCTCCGGGCCGCCCGCGCTTCTTCCTCTGCTCCCCCTGCGGCATACCGTCGTTTTTCCCGGAACCATGACGCCCCTTCAGGTAGGCCGCCCGGACAGCCTGCGCATGATCGATGAATGCCTTCCCTCTAGCAAATACATAGGACTCGTCTCCCAAAAAGACAGCGACGCCGAAAAGCCCGATCCCTCCGCTCTCTACGACGTCGGCGTCCTGGCCCGCGTCATCAAACTCATCCGGCAAGGCGAGGAAGGCGTCGTCCTCCTCGTCCAATCCCTCGAGCGCATTCGCCTCCTCGAAATCGTTCCTCAGGAAGGCTTCTTCAAGGCCCGCTTCGAACAGCTCGAAAGCCGCGTGCCCCCCGCCGAAGACGAATACTGGCAAGCCGGAGTCGCCAATCTCCGGGAATCCGCCGTCCAACTCATCGAGCTGAGTCCGAACCTCCCCGACGAAGCCCGCCAAGCCGTTCTGGGAATCGAAAATCCCGAGCTGCTCGCCGATTTTCTCGCCAGCAACCTCTCCCTCGAACCCGGAGAAAAACAAAAGTTGCTCGAAGAAACCGACGTCCTGCGCCGGTTCGAAGCCCTCCAACGCCTCCTCAACAACCAACTCCATATCGCCCAGCTCCAAAAACAGTTGCGCGACGACATGCAAACCGAGTTCGGGGAGGCCCAGAAGCGCGCCTACCTCAGGGAACAGTTGCGCCACATCCAGAAAGAACTCGGTGAAGGCGACGGCTCCGACGAACAACTCGACTCCCTCCGGTCCCGCATCGAAAAGGCTCAACTCCCGGAAAAGGCCAAAGAACACGCCGAACGCGAACTGCGCCGTCTCAGCGTCATTCCCAGCGCTAGCCCCGAGCACTCCGTCATCGTCACCTACCTGGAAACTCTCGCCGAACTCCCCTGGAACATCTTCAGCGAAGACCAGCTCGATCTCCCACACGCCCGGTCCATCCTCGAACGCGACCATCACGGCCTGACCCGCGTCAAAAAACGCATCCTCGAGTACCTCGCCGTCCGCCGCCTCAACCCCGAAGGCCGCGGTCCCATCCTCTGCTTCCTCGGCCCGCCCGGCGTGGGAAAGACCAGTCTGGGACAATCCATCGCCGACGCCCTCGGCCGCAAGTTCACCCGCATCAGCGTCGGAGGCCTCCGCGACGAAGCCGAGATCCGCGGTCATCGCCGCACCTACATCGGCTCCATGCCTGGCCGCCTCATCCAAGAAATCCGCCGCGCCGGAACCCGCAACCCAGTGGTTATGCTGGATGAAGTCGATAAAATCGGAGCCGACTTCCGCGGCGACCCCGCCAGCGCCCTCCTCGAAGTCCTCGACCCCCGCCAAAACCACAGTTTTGTCGACCGCTACCTCGACGTCCCATTCGACCTCTCTCAGATCATCTTCATCGCCACCGCCAACACCATCGATCCGGTCCCGCCCCCGCTGCGCGACCGCATGGAGATCATCGAGATCCCTGGCTACACCGAACAAGAGAAGCTTCACATCGCCCGCGGGTACCTTGTTCCGCGCCAGCTCCAGGAAAACGGTCTGACAGCAGAACAATGTCAGTGGCAAGACGACGCCCTTCGCCTCATCATCGAGGAATACACCAGGGAAGCCGGCGTGCGCAATCTCGAGCGCGAGATCGGCTCAGTGACCCGGCACATCGCCGCCGCTGTCGCCGCCGAAGAAAGGGAATCCGCCGCCATCGGCCCGGCCCTCGTAGGGGAGGCCTTGGGCCCGCCCCGCTTTGTCCGCGAAGACCGCCTGCACCTGGGCAAGCCCGGCGTCGTCAACGGCCTCGCCTACACCCCAGTAGGAGGCGAGGTTCTTCATATCGAAGCCTTGCGTTACCCCGGGACCGGGAAGATCACCCTCACGGGTCACCTCGGCGAAGTCATGAAGGAATCCGTTCAGGCCGCCATGAGCCTCGTCCGCAGCCGCTGCGCCGCTCTCGGCATCGATTGCGACGCCTTTCCTCACACCGATGTCCATGTCCACGTCCCCGCTGGAGCCATCCCCAAAGACGGTCCCTCCGCGGGCGTGGCCATGTTCACCGCTCTCGCCTCCCTCTTCAGCGACCGCCCCGTGCGTCCCGACGTCGCCATGACCGGTGAAATCAGCCTCCGCGGCCTGATCCTCCCCATCGGCGGACTCAAGGAAAAAACCTTGGCGGCGCTCCGCGACGGCATCCGCACCGTCCTCATCCCGGCGCTCAACGAAAAGGACCTGCCCGAGCTTCCCGCCGAAGCCCGCCAGCAACTCGAAATCATTCCCGTGCGCACCATCGACGAGGTGCTGCCCATCGTCCTCGAACCCGCCGTCTCCCCTGCCTAACCCACATCTCTCATACTGTTTCTACTGCAGCGCGCTGCGCCCCATGGGAACGAATCCTTATCGCGCCACCCCAATCCGCTCCACCCCGCCAATCGATGGAAGTCCACCTATTACACCAAACATGGAATTCCACCGAATAAACTGCCAGAAAAAGAATGAATGATATGGAAATCCCAGGCATCAACCCTGTCGCCAAGGATCAGCGCTTCGGGCGCCATTGCAGCGAACCGATTCCGATTCCCGTTCTCGGCGACAAAGAATGCACACTTCTGATCGAGGATTACGAAGAGGATGACCAGAAGGAAGGGTTTCACGTAGCGATCAAGAATTTCCTTTCGGCCGATACGGGTGTTCTGGACGCGGTAACTGAGGATGTTTATCGATATTATCAGGATGTCCGGAATGATTCTGACCCAGATGATTCAAGTTTTCCCTCGATTGACTCCCCTTCGGATGTATGGAAACACGTCCACTTTGGAACAGAGCCAACCGTCAGTCGCCGTCTATATGGAGACAAGGAGATCTACATTTCATTGGAGTGCGAGTGTGACTGGGAACCCGAGCATGGATTGCAAATTGTGTTTAAGAACGGTCTTCGAGTGAACAAGATCGGGCAGTTCGATGGCCACCTTACGAATTCCGATGCTCTCGACGATGACACCCTGGAGGACGTGATCTATCCGAGGGCATAACAAATCGGCGTATTCCTTCGCCATCTACCTGACATCCGAACCCGTCGACCGGCGAACGACCGCTTCTGGCAAGGGCGACTGGTCTGGCATTCGCCTTTGCGAGTCTCCCTTGATTTCCGCTGCGGACATCGTGAGCTACGATCTTACGGAGCCAGCGGTCTGGGCACTCGTCGGGCGGTCGGTTGTCTCGCACCTACAGTGCTCAAAATCAGGGATTTACATGTACCCGGGGCGTCGCCCCGGGCTGGAGTTCTTACATTTCTGGCTGGACGTTGCCCCATACTTCAGTGGAACGAGGTTGCAAAGCCGCGAGAGAAGCCGGAGGCTTCGCAGCTTGTAGCCGGTGGTAAAGCGCAGCGACACCACCGGTGTGAGTTGTAATTCGATCCGCACCCCGGCAGGGGCGCCAGAAACCGGCCGGCTATGCCCTCCACCTCCACATGCCTGCTCTATCACGTCATCTTCTCTACGAAACACCGCGAAGGGAGAGGGCGGCGATCTAACACCCCTGCCGGGGTGCTGGTGATGGATGGACCTTCTCCGGTGGTGTCGCTGCGCGCTGACACCGGCTACAAGCTCTGATCCCTTCGGGATCCCTGCATCTTCGGCCTCCCCTGCAGGCCAGAAATGTAAGGCCGTCCGGTGAAAGCGCTAATCAATTACCATTTGTTCCTACGTCGCCCAAAATGACCCGCAGGCCACAGAGCGGATAGGGAAAGGCATTCTCGACCTTGTTCGCACCATCGCGTCCTTTCCATTTATCGGTCCGACCTATCCGAGAGAGGCGCGCGGGCCAGTGCCTGAAATTGTCTTCCGATCATACCGCATCTTCAACGATGTTTCGGAGGAGTTTCGTCGGGTCGGCCGGGCATCTCCAGATCGAGGAACACCAAATCGCAACGGCATGTGTGGCATGGCGCTCGCGCAGATCCGAAATATTGAACGGCTCAGTTCAACCATGCCCTGCAGCGAACGGCGGCGGACCGTCGCGGTTGCAATCGGCGCGCCTTGTGGCCACCGACGCTGAGCTTGGGACGTTCGCCACTCAAACCGCTCTTGAAACGTCAAGTCGCATGCTCTAGTGTGTTCATATGGACTGGGAAGGTTGCAGTGCGGTGGAAGCCCGGAAAGAGAAAATGAGCGGAGCCGTGGTATTCACGGGGACGCGCATCCCGGTTTCCACGCTCTTCGAGAATCTCAAGGCCGGAGCTACGATTAACGAGTTTCTCGAGTGGTTCCCGGGTTCCAGTCGCGCTCAGATTGAGGCAGTTCTCGATTTCGTAGCGGGGAACCAACCGCAGCAGGCGGCGTGAAGATTCTCTTTGATCAAGGAACTCCTGCGCCACTTCGAGATTGGCTCCCAAAAGCAGCGGTCGTCACAGCTTCGGAAGTTGATTGGAGCGATTATTCTAATGGAGATCTCATTAGCTCCGCTGAGGCAGCAGAATTCGATGTTTTGGTAACAACCGACAAGAATCTACGATACCAACAGAACCTCAGGAATCGGAGGATTGCGATTGCCGTCATTCTGCAGCCCGCTTGGCCACTTCTGACGAAACGAGCTAAGGACGTAGCAAGCCGAATCTTATCCATGCGGCCGGGTGACTACGACGAAATGTAAACGGCGAACAAGGCGGCGCACACCAACCCGCTACCCGGCTGGCGTCCCAAGCTGAATGACGACTCGAACCCAATTCAGGAACCAGAGGGGCGCTCCCGGTAGCGGGTGAGCGGCCATAATGTCTCGGCATAGATAAATGAAGAACCCTTTAGCACTTCTCGTAGCCGTTTCCTCATCCCTTTGCTCGGGTTGCTTTCTGTCTGATATTTCGAAACCCGTCTCGGTGGGCGGTCTCGTCGAACGAACAACTCCGCCTACGCGTCTTATTCCTAGCCGCGACCTCGAATTCCTAGTCCAACGCCTCCCGAAGAAGGTGGTTGTCACGATAACATCGAAGAATTGGCAGATTGAAGGATTTGGGACAGGTGATCTTGGTGGATCGGACGGCAACAGGGAATTGATTTTTCACTCCATATGTGGCTATCGCAAGCAAAGAGGAAGCACTGAGACCTACACTTCGGAAGCGGCTCCTCGAATCATCGTGAATGTGTATCTGCAGGATCGTATCGGACGGAGACTTCTCACAAAGCCGAACAAGACGTCCCTCCTAACGCCTGACCCGCCCCCAGCTCCAGCCGTCATGATCGATGAACCTCGACCCGCAGTCGAAGCCTCGCCCCCGGTCAGGCGTAGGAGGACTCGACGTTCTGCAAAGAAATGATCCGTCAATTTACCATACTCGGCCTCGTGCTCATGACTACGTCGTGCACAAGCCCGAATGGGCGAGTCGTCACTGCTGAGGGGCTATCCCGCTTCGAGGGTGGTGGCTCGCTAAGCACGCTTTGGTATTACGGCTCCGACGGTGAGTATCACCACTTTCGCCATCTTTGGAAGTCGAGCACACCATACCGAGTCAAAGATACTGAATTCGAATGGCATCCAGAAATCGAATTCAAGGGTTACACGGATGGTAAGCTAGTTCGCTCTGAACTGTCGGAGCAAATTCTAAAGGCTCACCGAATCACAATCATTGATGGAACTTACCGGGGCTCGATCTTCGAGATACTGGCTGCGAGAGATGGCAAAGATCCCGAAGAGAAGTGGGTGGTCGATACCCATGAGGGATTTGTGCGCATTCGGAAGAGCCGAACTGACGGCAAGATTTTCCCGCCCGGTAGTGCTGTCGAGTTTTGGCGTGAGGACGACAATGGACACTGGATTGCGAGCCCAACAGCATGAAGAGGCAGAACAAGTCAGTGGTGGCAACGGCGCACAACGCTGCTAGTTCGCTTCGCTCTGGACGCCTCTATCCCGCCGTGCCACACTTCAAACGAAGGGGAGAAGTCGGCCCGATTGGACACTTTCTGCGTGTGTGGCGTGGCGATGCCTTCCAGGACGGTGACACCGTGACGGTGGATGTCAGCGGTCGGAAGCCATTGCCGTTGAATCTTCGCGTGGATGGGAAAGATGCCGAACAAGGCGGCGCACTTCAACCCGCTTCCCGCCCCGGAGTCGAAGGCGCCACAAAAGGCGCTGCACCTGACGGCGGCCGCATCACGGCTTAACGAGGTATCTTGGCTCGCGAGCGGCGGCCGCGGGCGGGCTATTTCGTTCGGTGCGAGCCTCCAACTGAGTCGAAGAGTTCCGACCGCGCTTTGGTCTCCACAGCGATCTCCCGCGAGGGTAAGGTCTTCCCCGTGAAGGCACGCATCCGCCAATTGCTGCGGGCCGAGCCGTTTCAACCCTTCATCATCCGCATAACCGACGGACGGGAGTATCGCGTGCGGCATCCGGATTTTGTGCTGGCAGCGTCCAGCGACATTCCACAGATTACGATCGAGGAAGAGGACGGGCGTCAGCACTACCTATCGGCGCTCCTGGTCACCAGCGTCGAGCGGATCGGCCCCGTGGGTGTGGAGACCGGCGACCGGCAAGGATGAGAAAACCGGATAGGGCAGTCCACTGAACCGCCGCTGGGCGCCTGCAGGTTGACGCCACGACCATTCGATGTCGATCCGCAGGCCCCGATGGCATTCTCCAGACTTCAGATGACATCACGACCGACATTTACCGAAGCGCCGAACCATAGCGTCGAGGCAACCTCGGCCAGCGGACGGCCCGCTTGGCTGGCAGCCCCTGGGTAATCCATTGCACGAGCCCCTTGAAGAATACGAAAGCGGCGGTGCGCTACCTGGCGCGCTACACTCAGCGCATCGCGCTGAGCAACGAAAGGATCCTGGGCAGCGACCTTGGCCAGGAAACCATCCGCATTGAGGTCAGAGACTACCGGGAAGGCGGAATGCGCAGCCAAATGAGGCTGAAAACAAGGGATCTCTTCGACCGGCTTGCCCAGCATATTGTGCCCCGGGGGCTGCGGCGCATCCGGAGCTACGGGTTTTTGAGTGCGGGCCGGGGTCAGCGGCATAGCTATCCCCGGCTGAGCAAGGCCGATGGGGCGGGAAAGCCAGTGAAGAAGTGTCCACACTGCGGCGCAAAGAGCTGGACGAGACGAGTGATCGCGGCGAAAATGTCCGCAGAAGCCAGGATCACACCGGGGTCCTGGCGCGCAACAGCAAGACCACCAATGCGCAATAGCCATACACTATCAGACGCCCACTTTCCGGCGTCACGCTGTCAACCGTCCAACAAGAGGATGGCCACTAACAGGCCGCCCTCGGCAAATCGAAAGCTTAAAGGTCCCGCGGCGTCCCATTCGCCTCCGAGAGCTTTGCTCCAGGCAGCCTGCGGGTCATCCTAAATGTTCGCCTCAAAAAGTGAATCGGAGCCCGACAGTCCCACATGAGCCTTCCGGCAACGTTCCTCGCAGTTCGTCCAGTACTGTCACGTTATGGATCACGGTTTTCATTGCTTTCCTCTGGATGAATCTCACGATGTGCATGTGCGGTCATACCTCATGGCTCTTCAGTATCGGGATACTACCAGCATTTTCTTACGCATGTTACATCTTTTTTGTCTTACCCCGCAGCGACAGACTTGAACAGATTCTTGGGGCAGCAGCCTTTGCTCTAATTGTTGGGATGCTCGTGAAGAACATTGCCGACATTCTCTACTTTGGCCATGACCCCCTTCTTCGATGAAACCTTATGACGATCACCCAAACAAGAAATGACAAGGCGAACAAGCCGTCGCTCCGAACCGCTCATCGCCGCCCTACAAGGTGGTGTAGACAACCCGGCTAAGCCGGGCGCCTGACCTTAGACGTTCGCCAAAGAAGAATGTCATCCACCGTTTATGAAGTTTGACGTTGCCATTTCCGATTCTCTTTTACGGCAAGTCGCCCTTCGGAGGCTGTTCCGAAATTGGCGACTCACCTTATTCGCATACTGCCTTATCGGCTTCGCCGTGCTTTCTGGTCTTTGGCACCGGGGGCTTGGCATAGCGTCGATCATCGGCCTGACGGTCATAGGCTTCCAAGTAATCATCTACGCCACCCATTACATTCGTCAGCGGAAAAGCATTGCCGATTGGAGACGGCTTCACCCGAGTCGAGATGACCTCTTGACGACAACCTTTAATCGTCTCGCGGCGCAGCGCCCCCGGTAGCGGGCGCCAGCGCTCTTACGTTCGACAACAACATGGAGGGCATCGCGTCTGGGTTGACAATCGCACACCATTGGCCCGGCGTCGGTCAGCCGGGACGTTCGCCAAAAACATGAGCCATGAGTGCATCAACATTTGCTGATCGTTGGCCCGAAAATGTGCGCGGGAAGTATTATGTGGATGCACAATGCCTTGATTGCGACTTGTGCCGTGAGACGGCTCCAAATAACTTTGCTCGATATAACGACGGAGGATATTCCTATGTTTGCAAGCAGCCAGCCGGTCCGACGGAGGAGGCAGCGATTGAGGAAGCCATCGAAGGATGCCCATGCGAGGCGATTTTTTCTGATGGTGGCGAGCACGACTGGGATCAGGTTCCTGCTGTTGCTTACGTCACGGGCAGTTCGCGAGACCCCAACAAGCCATGCTCTCACTGCAAGTCAGAGAACAACCCGTGGTGGAAGTTTTGGACATGAAAAACAAGGCGAACAAGTCAGTGGTGGGAGAAAGGATGCTCAATGCTTGGAACCAATGAAGAGATCGCGCTACCTGCTGCCATTAGTTGCGTTGGCGCTATTTCCTTCGACGGCATCGGCCAACGTGGGAACTCCGCTGATGTGGGCCTCGATGCTTCACCTTGTTTTCGGGAACGCAATCATCGGCCTGATCGAGGGGCTACTTCTTGCATGGATCTTCAAGTGCTCGAAGTGGAAGTCGATTCTAATCCTCATCGCAGCGAATTACGCATCGGCTTGGGCTGGCGGGTTCTTTGTTGCCAATTACTTGGCATCCCTTCCAGACATCACAATCCAGACTATCCAGCTTTGGTTTCTGGGTTTCGTCCTTGCTGCATTCGTCGTAACACTTTTGATCGAATTTCCCTTTTTCTGGCTCGCGTTACGCTCCCGCGAGAATGCTTTGCGTCGTGCCCTTGTCGCAACACCATTGATTCACGGGGTTAGTTATGCTTTGCTCTTGGGCTGGTACTGGATGGCAAGCGGAACTTCGATGATGACCAAGCTCGAAGTGGTGTCAGCCGATGAGATGGAGGTCTCAGAGCCCTACTCTCTCTACTTCATATCCGTCAAAGGTGATCAAGTTCTCCGCATGGACATCAAGAATTCTGGTTCCGCGCAGCCAATTTCAGAAGTGGCGGCACCTCACCGGAACGACCGTCTCTTTGTCCGCCCTCGTGATGGCTCGGGTTTTGATCTTCTTGTATACCTTGATTCAGAGGATCGGGGAGCGGAGACGGAAGCGCTGGTTTTGGAGGATTTCTCAGAGCAAGCACCAGTCGAGCGGCGGATTTCGGAAGAGCATTCCGAAGAGGCCGAAGGATCATGGTTCAATTTTGGTCCGGTTCCCGCCATTGGAACGGATTCCGACTGGGAGTTTCGCACCGGTTTCTGGCCCGGCGAGGGAATCAGCGGAGTGAATAAGAAGGCAGGGAAAAAGTTGCATTTTTCCCTTGAGCTGCCGTTTGCTGCATGGCCGGTTCGCAATGCTACCCAGATATCAGGCGACTACGTAGTTGCCCAGCTAGGCGACGATCAGATTTGCTTGATGCATCTGGAATCAGGCAGAATCGCCCTCATCGCCCGAGGCAAAGGGCCAATAATTGCAAAACCAAAAACGAAGAAGAAGACGGTGGACTCAACGGCTACCCGCGTCACGCCTCCTGCTTCCTCGCTACGCTCGGTGCAGGAGTCGCGCCACGGGCAGCCGTGAGTCACCTTGGACGTTCGATCAAGAAGAATGGCTCTCACGGAGGCACGGAGATGGAAAAGAATGCGATAGGAAAAATCATCGTGGACTGTGCAATGGAGTTGCACCGAGATCTGGGGCCAGGATTGCGGGAGACCGTCTATGAAGTGACGATAGCCCGGGCGCTGGAGCGTCGGGGCCTCCGAACTTCGGCGAGGCCCTCATGCCGGAGGGGATTACCCGGATCATCAACGCAGCCGGCCGGGGATTTTACGATCGACAGCGGGAAGGCGTCGGCGGCTATTTCTTCGACATTCTGTTTGCGGAGATTGATTCATTGGTTCTCTACGCTGGCATTCATCGGGTTCAGTTTGGCCTCGCGACGCGCTTTCTGTATGCCGTCTGCTATCGCGTTTCGGGCAGCCCCGGCTTTGCCGCACTCAGGTTCCTGATCTCAGACAGTTCGCATCGATCCAACGCGCCAGTTCAAAATCCAGCGCGGTCAGGCCGCCGGCGGAATGGGTGCTCAAAACGAGGCGCACCCGTCTCCAACGGATGTCGATGTCCGGATGGTGATTCATCCGCTCCGCCTCACCCGCCACCCGGCTCACGAAGGCAATGCCGTCTAGAAAGGCCGGAAATTCCACTGTCCGCGCAATGCTCTCGCCTTCCCGGTTCCAGCCCGGAACCTCACCCAAAAGCCGCACGACTTCTTCTTCGCTGAGTCTGTCTCGTTTCATAGGTTCTTCAACCGGGCCTCCAAGTCCCGCCGGTGAATCAAGTCGACAACCTGCAATGCTTCGGAGTTCACCTCGAAGAGAAGCCGGTAAGACGCCGCCACCCTCTGGCGCAACAGGTTCGGTTTCAGCCGGATCTTCCGAACTCCGTGAAAGGCCGCCGGATTGCCCGCCGCCAGGCGGCCGATCGTCTCCAGGGCCGCCGCGCTCACATGAGCAGGCAAATGTTCCAATGTCTTGCGAAACCGGCTGGGAAAGACGGGAACACGCAGCGGTTGAGTGGCCTCCATCCCTTCCCCGGCGGCCAGCAGCAGCGCCTCTTCCTCCTCGTCCGCCTGCGCATCGCGCGCTCTCGCCCTCGCCTCGACCGGCGGCGCGGGCTGTCCCTGCGCCTTCACCTGCTCCAATTCCCGCCGCAAAGCATTGCGTTCCCGGTGACGGCTGTGCAGGGCTTCCTGGACCTCGTTCAACCGGGACCTCAGTTCCCGGATCGTTTCGTCCGCCTCACCCGGCGCCGCCGGGATCCCTGCGCTCGTGGGTTTCCGTTCGGCCTCCTGGGCCCGGCGCAAGGTCCGTTCTTTCTCCTCCAAGGCTCTGCTTAAATCGCCTAACCGCTTCTTCAGCTTGCGCGTCTCCTCGACGTGACTCTGGATCAGTTTCTGGCTCTCGCGCTCCGCTTTCGTCGCCTGCAAACCCGTGTGGACCTCGGGATGAGCCAGCAATAGATCGCAAACATCCTCCACCGGATCGTTGATCTGCATCCCCAGGCGGGCTCTGGCCTCTTGAACCGCTTCCTCCATCATGTCCCGTTCGAAACCGGCGAGAAAGGGCAAGGCTCCCCGGGCCAGCAAAATCCCCATCCCCGGCAAATCGCCGCTCAGCGCAGCATACACGACGTCGAGCACCTTGTGAAACCGGCCATTATCCTCCCGCACCGCCCCGAGCGCCGCCTCCTCCAGCAAATCCAAGGGCGATTCGCCTTCAGCCCGCATCTGATATATCCGGCAGCTCAGCGACAACGATTCCGTGGGGTCACAATTGGCCGGCCGGGCCTGAAACAAGCGATCCGCTAAATGCCGGAATTGCGGATGCTCGCAGCAATGTTCCACCGCATCAAACCAATGATCAGGCACTCTTTCGCCGAGTTCGGCGGCTTCGAAGATCTCGACGACCTTCTCCAATTCCTCGAACATGATCAAGCGATTCAGGTAGACCGGCAAAAGACCGGCTTCAATCTTGCGAGGATCCAACTTGACGATCTCATAAGAACGCATGTCCAACAACCGGCCTTGGGTAAGGAACTCCTCCTTGCGCTCCTCCAACTCCTTCCGAGTGACTCCGGCGATCTCCGAAGAATCCTGGAGCCGCGCCTGATCGCTGGCCTGACAACATCTTTTGTATTTCTTCCCGCTGCCGCAGGGACAGAGGTCGTTCCGGCCGATGCGGGGAGCGGCCCGTCGAACCGTGTATCCCGACGCCGTCCTCGGCCCCGGCGTTTCTGAAATGCCGGACAACACCGGCGTGCTCATGCTCTTATGCAACAAACCCATGATCCACTCGGCCGTCCTCCGAACATCTTTCGGGCCCGGCCGGCCATTCTCCTCGAGGAGCCTCCCCATGGTCTCATCCGCGGCCATGCCCTGAATAACCCAAAGATGGAGAGCGACCCCCAAATCGTAGTTGACGGATCGCCGGGCCAATTTCCGGGCATGAGCCAGCAGCTTGGGCGGAACCGGCTCACCCTCATGCTCGCTCAGCCAACGATCGGCCGCCATGCAGATCGCAATCACGTCGCGCTCCACGCTCATCGACCCGCGCTCCAGCGCAGCGATCACCCCTTCGCTGAGTTCCCCGGTCATCCGGCTCACGCAGCGGATGAAATGCTCTATCTCCAGAAACAACGCACCGCCTTCCTCGAGATGCTTCACCGGCACGTCCCGGCCCTGATCGATGGCCGCGAGGGCCAAATGCGTAAACGCTGCCGCCCTCCGTTGCGTGCAAGCCTGCACAAAGGCGCGCTCGAGTTCCCTCGCATCCTCCGGCAATATTTCCCCCAACGACCGCAGATCCCGCTGGCACAGCGCGATGGCTTCCGCCCGATCGAGGATACTCGAAACGTCGATGGTCATGGCTCACGATGGCGCATTTCGACTTCCTATCTCCGCCCGGAACGGCTAGGGGTCAAAGTGCTCTTGCAGTCCTTCTCCCACCATTCCGCCCCTTTATGATCCCGCGCTTCCTTTTCGCCCGGCTGCTGCTCCCCCTGCTGCTCCCCCTGCTGCTCCTCGTTGCCACTCATCCTCTGAGGGCTCAGTCTCTATTCTCCGAAGATTTCGAGAGCGTTGTCCTCGGCGATCCTATCGACGAGGCCTTCGCCGAAATGGTCTGGGCCAAAACGCCTCCGGCAGGCTGGACCATCGACGACAGCAAGATGCCCGGCCTCGACGACGACTCCCAGGGGGTCAAGGAATGGGAAGGCTGGAGCTTCGCCAACAAAGAATGGTGGGTTCAAGTCGCAGAAGATCAGGATCGATCCACTTGGATCAGCGGCCGCAACACCGTCGCCATCGCCGACCCCGACGAATGGGACGACAAAGGCGACCCGGAAGCCCTGGGAACCTACGAAACCTCCCTCATCACTCCATCCATCGGACTGCAAAACGCAGCCCCAAACAGCGTCCTCCTCGCCTTCGATTCCAGTTGGAATCCCGAGTTCGACACCTCTAACCAGTCCGCCAAACTCACCGTTTCCTACGACGGCGGCCAGCCCCTCGAGATTTTCCGGTGGGTTTCCGATCCGTCCAGCCCCGACTTCAAACCGGAGGCCATCGACGAGAAAGTCGTCGTTCCTCTCAACAACCCCGAAGGGGCGGCTTCCATGGTCCTCTCCTTCACCATGTTCGACGCCGGCAACGATTGGTGGTGGGCGATCGACAACATCGAAATCTCCGCCGGCACCCCCGTCGTCTCCCGCCTCGTGGCTCGACGCAGCCTGCTCCACATCGAACTCACCGACACCGGCGTCAGCAAAATCGACCAACAAACCGTCGTCCTGACAGTGGACGGCGAAGCAGTCGAAGCCGGCGTCAGCAAGGAGAACGGCATCGTTCGCATCGTCTATGAACCGGCGCCGCCTTTCCCCCCGGATTCGGAACACAGCTACCTCATCACAGCCGATGACGAAAGCGGAGCCCCACTGTCATTCGAGGGCATCTTCGAAGTGCCCAAGCCCGCTCTGCCCAATGACCCCCTGCCCGGACCCGGCGGCGAAGACGGAGCCTTCGGCGTCCGCTATGTCTGGGGCACTGGAACGTCGCTCGCCAGCCTCGAACTCGCTGTGGCCGCTGTGGAAACCGCCGCGACTGTCGAGTTCGCAGGCGGGATCTTCGACACCGTCCACCCCTTCATCAACCACGGCGACGGTCTCGGCTTTTTCCCTAACGACGAACCCTACCCAGACGAAGTGCTGGCCGATCCCCTGGGCTTGTGGACCGACGAGGACTTTGTGCAGTTTGCCAAAGGAACCATCCGCGTCGCTTCCGGCGGCGATTTCACCTTCGGGATTCACACCGACGATGGTTTCGCCTTCCGCATCTTCGGCGCGGAGTTTACTTCAGCGACAGGCAACGGCCGAATCGACCCCGGAGCCGGAAACACCGTTATTCACCCCAGCACCACGGGCGACAGCAGCACCCGCGCCGTCGTAGCCCTTGCTGCCGGAGATTATGACATCGAGTTCCTTTGGTACGAACGCGGCGGGGGAGATTATGGCGAACTCTATGTCGCCCGCGGAACATTCGCCGGCGACGGCGACACCGCCGATTGGGAATTGGTCGGCGATCCCGCCGTATCCGATCCCGTGCTCAGACTGGTCGGATCCCCCTTGGTGCTTCCGGTCGTCCAGAACATCTCCCTCGATGCCGGAAGTGTAGCGGTGGATTTCACCACGCCGGATTCCAGCGCCGATCATGCCTTGCAACGCAGTCTCACCCTGCTTCCCGCAAGCTGGATCATCGACGATGCCGCCGAAATGGTGGAACTCGGTCAGGGACTCTTCCGCTTCAGCACCGGTCGTGAACCCGGGCCGCTCGCCCTCTACCGCGTCGCTGTTCTCGAAGCGCCGCCCGTGTTCTTCGACGACTTCGAAAGCGGATCCCCCGGCTGGACCGTCGATACCGCCTCCGGCGACACGCATTGGGAACTCGGCGCCCCAGCGGAGCCTGGTCCCGCCGCCGCCTTCAGTGGGGCCAATGTCTGGGGCACCGATCTCGACGGCAATTATGGACCCGGCAGCGTAACCAGCCTGCGCTCCCCCGTCATCGACTTGACTGGCCTCTCCCGCCCGCGCTTGCGCTTTCACTATTTTATCGATTCCACCCCCGATCTCGAAGGCGGACAACTGCGTTTCCTGGACGAGGCCGGCGGCGTGCTCTTCACGCGCGACGAGGTCTTCTCCGGTTCCACCAGCGAGTGGACGGAACTCAACATCGTTCTTCCGCGCGAAGTCCAAGACCAGAAAATCTCCCTGGAGTTCCGCCTTCTCACCGACGGCGACAACGCCGTCGGAACCGGGTGGTATATCGACGACGTGATGGTGGACCGCTGAGGCCGCAAAAGCCAACGCTTTGCAACAAGTCCCGCCCGAAGGGCCGCGCAGTTGGCCGGCTTGCGGAGCGACACTTCGCCCTGCTCTGACGGCGCGCGACGCGGCGTTGCTGAAAAAATCAACACGCCCTTCAGGCCCACTCAAACTCACCACTGCCTCCGCTGACGCGTTCCAAGGTCACAATCCCCTCCAAATGCCGGCTTCCGCCATGACAAACTCTGAGAATCTGCTCGAATTCAGAGGTCAAACCTGAGAATCTCCCTCTGTTTCGCTGTTGGGAAATATTAAAAATTGACAGGTTTTAGCAACTTTTAGCTCTTAAGCACTCGATGAATCTTCCCCCGCGCTCCCTATTCTCCCTGCTCCTCTTGGCATCCGCAGTCTCCAGCACGCTCGCAGCCTCCTCCTCCCGGCAGCCCATCCTGCAAAACTTTGGAAACGGCGTCTACGAGCAACTCTTCGCCCGAGCCGCAGAAATCCCCACGGACGGGGCCTGGGAATTCCTCATCCTCTCTCCAACCGTCGTGGAAGTCCGGCTCGTCAACGAGCGCCGGGGCCCTTCCAACCGGCCCACCTACTGGGATTGGGTCAACGAAAGCAACGGGACCCTGACGCCCGCTTTCCCCACGGCGGATCGCTTTCGCGTGCTCGAAGACGATGTTCCCGTCGCCATCACCCGCATCGGTTATCGGCGGTCTCCCTATTTCGCCCCCCTGGAAGGCAGCACCTTCCGAATGACCAACCATCTCATTTTCGAGCTGGAACGTCCCTTGGCCGCCAATGCCGTCGTCAAACTCGAAGACCCGGGCAGCGTGCTCTTGCCCAAACGCAAGGCCTATTCCCGCCGCCTAGCTCCCAACCGTTGGTCTCCGGTGATTCACGTCAACCAAACCGGTTACGAACCAGGCGCGATCAAAAAAGCCTACGCCGGCTACTGGCTGGGGACCCTTGGCGAACTCGACCTGAGCCCAGGCATCGAGTTTCAGGTCCTGCGCCGGTCCAACAAGGCCATCCGCTTCCGCGGCAATGCCGTGCTCCGGCCCGATTCCGGTTTCCGCTACCTTCCCGCCCATTATCAAGAAGTCTTGGAGCTGGATTTCTCCGCCTTCCAAGAATCCGGCGACTTCTTGATTCGCATCCCCGATCTGGGGCTGTCCTTCCCCTTTTGGATCGGACAGGGCGCCTCCGGAGTCCTGGCCCGGACCTACGCCCACGGCCTCTTGCATCAGCGCTCCGGCTTCGATCACCGGCTGCCCTTCACTCGCTTTGTCGATCCTCCCGGCCACACCGCTCCAGCGACGATTCCCCTGCCCGCCGCCAACAACCCCGCCACCTGGGGCCGCATCAACTCGACCACCCCGGTAACGACATCTCCAACGCAGATCGCTCCCCGCCTTTCCAGTCCGGAAACCATGCTCTTCCCCTATGTGGACCCCGGTCCCGTCGACGTGAGCCAAGGCCACATGGACGCGGGGGATTACAGCAAATACACCACCAACGCCTCGCTTTCCCTGCACACGCTCCTCTTCGCCGCGGAAGCCCTGCCCGGAGTGGCGGAACTCGACAATTTGGGGATCCCGGAAAGCGGCGACGGCATCAGCGATGTGCTCCAGGAGGCCCTCTGGGAAGCCGATTTCCTGGCAAAAATGCAAGACGACGACGGAGGCTTCTACTTCCAGGTCTGGCCCCGCAACCGCTCCTTCGAACACGGCGTTTTTCCCTCCGGCGGCGATCCTCAGGTGGTCTGGCCCAAGACCACCGCGGTCACCGCCTCCGCCACCGCCGCCCTGGCCGAAGCGGCCTCTTCTCCCCTTCTCCAAATCATTGACCCAGACCGGGCCGCCCTCTACCGCGACCGGGCCCTGCTGGGTTGGGCCTTCTTGCAGAACGCCTTCGCCGAACACGGCATCGACGGAAGCTTTCAGGCCCTCACCGCCTATGGCCTCACTTTCGGCCACGCCGACGAACTGGCCTGGGCCGCCTGTGCTCTCTTCGTCCTCACGGGAGACCGCGCCTACCAAGATCTCCTCATGCAATGGCTGCCCAATCCGGACTCTCGCGACGCCAAACGCTGGACTTGGAGACGCATGTTCGAAGGCTATGGAGCCGCTTTGCGCACTTACGCTTTCGCCCCTCTTACCGGGCGTTTGCCCGAATCCGCGCTCGATCCCAATTACCGCATCCTCGTCGAAAACACCGTCGTCGCCGCGGGCAACGACGTGGTCGCCCGATCCCGGAGCAGTTCTTACGGCGTGGCCTTCCCAGCGGAAAGCAAGGCCCACGGGTCGGCCGGCTGGTTCTTCGCCCTGTCAGAATCCTATGACGCCCTCGTCGCCCATCTCCTCAGACCTGATCCCAAGTACATCGAAGCCGTCGAAGCCAACGCCGGTTACGTTTGCGGAGCCAATCCTCTCGACATGCCCTTCGTCACCGGGCTCGGCTGGCGCCGCCAACGCGTCATCGTCTCCCAATTCGCTGAAGTCGATCACGCCGTGCTTCCTCCCACCGGCATTCCCATCGGAGCCCTCCAGAGTGGGCCCATCTACCTCGGGAACTACGCCGCCCTGGACGGCACCAACATGCTCTCCCGCAGCATGTTCCCCAACACCACGCCCGCCGTCTACCCGTTCTACGACCGCTGGTCGGATTCCTGGAACACCACCACCGAGTTCGTCATCGTGGACCTCGTCCGCGAAGCCTCCGTCGCCTATTACCGCTTCGCCGCCACCCCCCTGCGCAATCAGCCCTGGCAAGCCCTCCCCACGCCCATCGCCGGCGTTCCTGAGGAACCCTTCCTTGTGGATTCCATGACCGCCTCTTTGGAGCCCGGAATCGACCTCACCGGCGCCCGGGTCACCTGGGAAGCCCTCGGCTACGAGCCCTATCATGGCCCCACCTTCACCTTTCTCCCCGATCGCGCGGGATCATCCTGGATCGAAGCCGAAGCCATACTCCCCGACGGCAGGCGCCTCCATGCCGCAGGGCAGTTTCACGCCCGGCAAACCCTGCCCACCTGGGTCGAACAGTTCCAGCCGTTGCCCGCCGGCAGCGATCCCAACGTCGTGGCCTATTATCCGCTCAACTCGTCCCTCGAAGAGGCCCGGAACCGCTTCCCCGCTCTCCGCTTGGAGGGAAACGCCAGCTTAGATTCCAAGACCTTCGTCTTTCCCGGAGCCGGAGGGTCCGCCCTCCGCGTGGGCGGCTCCACCGGCGGCGCTTCGGTGCCCCTCAGCGGTTTCTCAGCCGCGGGAGCCAGTGAAGTCAGTGTCGAGGCGATGATCTATCTCGAAGAGTTCACCGGGTATGGCAACCGCACTTCCGTCCTCCTCGAACTTCTCGGATCCGGGGCGGCCCGCCTCTCCTTCACCGAAGGCATTTGGACCCCGGCCGCCATCGCCAGCCAATCCGTTGTTCTGCTTCCCAACTCCAAAGTAACCAGCCTGATCACCCCTTTCACCTGGCATCACCTCCGCATCGCCGTTCATGAGTCCGGCTACCGCGTCTCCCTGAACGGGCTCCCCGTTGCGGAACTCATCGACGACGACCTCCCGCCCTGGCTTAATCTCCTTTCCGCGACCCTGACCATCGGCCATTTCCGTGGTTGGATCGATGAAGTCACCGTTCGCGCCGTCCGTTACGCCAATCCCAACCCGGTTCCCGAAATCTCCTTGACTGGGGCTCCCCAAATGGAGCTGTCCGTCGGAGACGTCTTCGCCGATCCCGGAGCCTCCGCGCTGGATTACCTCGGACAGGAAATCGCCGTGAGCGTCAGCGGCACTGTCAAAACCACCACAGCCGGCGTCTACAAACTGCGTTACACCGCGACCGACGCCAACGGCATCCCCGCCCCAGCCCTGGAACGTCTAGTCACAGTCCGTCCTTCCGATGCGCTGCCCCCTTCCAATCAAGGCACGCTTCTCGCCGACTACCGTTTCGAAGACAGCTTGCTCGATTCGACTGGCCGGCAACTGCCGCTCACCTTAACAGGAGGGGCCTTCGTCCAGGACGGAACCCTGCACGTCGCCAACACGACCGATGGAGTCAGAGTCTCCATTCCCGCCGGTCAGATCTATCAGTCCGGACAAACCACAGGCGTGCTCCTCGAAGGACGGATCCTCCCTCTCTCCTATCCGGGTTACCCCAGCGCCGGCGCCCGCTGCCTCACCCTGGAATACCGTTGGAACGTCCGGCTGCACCTGGCCCGCGACCCCTGGAACCTCAGCCCCAGCTTCCGGGCCAACGACCGCAACAATCTCCTCCTCAGCGCCGCCCTCGATCCCTTCCTCACCAAGGGCTCCTGGCACACCATCCACATGCTCATCGATCGCTCCGGATACCGCGTCTGGATCGACCGGCAGCTCATCTACCGCGAAAACTTTCCAGGAGATCTCATTGCCTGGAGCGTTCCCGTCTCGGGACTCCTTCAGGCCGGCAGCTTCACTGGACAGCTCGACGACCTGCGCATCTTGCGCCTGGACCGCAAACCCTACGAGCTGTGGAGGGAAGCCGAATTCACCGCGGAGGAACGTAGCGATCCCTTCCTCATCGAAACCGTGTCCGGACCAAAGGCGGACCCCGACGGCGATCGCATCTTCAATCAAGATGAATACGCCTTCGGCCTCGCGGCAAAGGTCCCCGACCAAGTCATCCTCGCCCGCGGTTTTATCCACCGGGATCCGGACGGGAAAAGCTACGTCGCTCTCCGTTTTCAGCGGCTCCTCGACCGGACCGACGTCCGCTTCCGGATCAGTCACTCCACCGACCTCATTCATTGGGATCGCGGAGGTCAATATTACGGCGACCAAGCCATCGCCGAATCCCCCTCCACCGTCGAAATCAGCCGGACCCCCAACGGAGACTTCGAAACGATCGAAGTGCGAGCCCGCCTGTCCGTGCAGGATTCCGGATCCACCCGTCAGTTTCTCAAACTGGAGACGGAACTCGATTGAGGGACGCGGCCCCTCGCCGCCTGGCCCATCCAATCCCCTCCGGGAGCCAGGCTCAGAACTCCTGATCTCGAGGAATTTGGATGAGCCGGAAAACTATGTGGCGCGGGCACTCCTGCCCGCGAACTTTCTAGGTTCACTCGGCGGACAAAGTGTCCGCCCCACAAATCGCCGCACAAATAGAGTGTCATTCACGGAGTGGCGGTCTCGCTTTGGCTCACTCTTATTCCCCTGTATCCATTATCTTCCTCGATAGATCAGGAGTTCTGAGGCTCAGCACTCCTGATCTGCCGAGCAGATGCCATGATTGCAGAGGGCAGGGCGTGCGGCCAGGAGTACCCTGGGGCACGGGCGCTCCAGCCCTCAACGCCAAGGGAAGCCGGAGGCTCTCTCCCAATACAACTGAAACACTTCCAGACGAACTGGAGATGCAAGAATTTCGAAAAGTTTGTTGCTAAACAAATTTTAATTTTTAAGAATACGAAGAAGCCGGGCACGGCTGCGCACCATGCTCTTGTCTTCCTGTCGCTTTTCGATTTGGGTTCTGATCCCCTGGATCGCCGTCGCGTCCATCGCCGGCCTTCTGGCCCAAGGCTCTGAGGACCCCCCGCCCCCTCCTTTCCCGCCCCTGACCTTCGGCTACAATCAAATTCTCTGCCGCGCCGGTTCGGACACCCTCGTGAGTCCCGCGCTCCACCGGGAACCCATCTACCGCGGCCGGATCACCGCGGTTTCCGAACTATCCCTGGAACTCGACTCTCCTCCGGATTGGGAACCGGGTCAATTGGCCGGCTCTCACTACGTCCTCTACCATTCCGGACCCCTCACCGGGGCTTTCCACGCCGTCGACAACGATCAGGACGGCCGCATCATCGTCGACACGAACGGCGAAGAACTGACCGCCGCGCCCGGCGATGCTCTGTCTGTCATCCCCTATTGGACTCTCGCAACCCTCTTCCCGGAAGACAACGCGTGTATCCACCGTTCCACAGGGATGTCGCTTTTGCAGCGCCGGACCCGCCTCATGCTGCCCGACCTGAACGGCCCCGGAATCAACCTGCCGCCCTCCCGCATCTTCTTCCAGAACGAGGAAGGTTGGTTTGAGGAAACCGCAGGAAACGCGCCCGCCGGGAACACCCCGCTTCCTCCCGACCTCTTCCTCTGGATTCGCCACCGGGAACGAGACGGCGACACCACGTTCTTGATCAGCGGATATGTCCAGTGCGGACCGTTCCGCCTGCAACTCGACGCGCCCGCCGGGACCAAGCAGGACAACGCCCTCGCCCTCTTCCGGCCGGTCGATGTGCGCTTGCGAGATCTCGGGCTTCTCACCGATCCCTCCGTCTTCACCCCCAGCAATGGAACCTCGCTCATCCAGCGCCGGGACCTCATCCTGGTCTTCGACAACGATGCGACAGGAATCAACAAAGCCCCTGCCGGCATCTTTTACTACGACTCTGCGGCGATGGTCTGGCGCGACGCCGCCAACGGCAATGCCGAGGCCGGAGACGCCGTCATTCCCGCAGGCACAGGATTGATCATCCGGCGCTCCTCTCCCGACGGAGCCACCCGCTTTTGGGTGCACCCCTGTCCTTACTAGCAAGCGACCCTCGTCTGCCAACTTTCTCACTCATGACTCCGCCCCGATTTCACTCCGCCTGCCGCTGGGCCGCCGCCGGTGTTGCGATTCAGTTGGGCACGGCCAGTCTCGGCGCCGCCGACCCCTTTCAGTTTTGGTTTTCCTTCTTTCTTGCCGAGATTCCCGAAGCCACCCCCGGAACCACCCAGGCGGTGCTCGTGGCCGATACCGGCGGCGACGGATTCAACGGGGTCGGAGATCTGGTCGCTGGATCCGCATTTTTTGCACCAAGTCTGATCCAAGGGGGGCTCTTGGATGGGGACAACGACCTCATCCTGGCCGTCATCACCGCAGTAGAAATGAATCAACTCCAGCGAAACGCCGTCGCTGGAGCGCCAGAACCCGAAATCTTATCAGCCCCACCCGGACCCCTGATCGGCATCGAACAAAACCCCATCCTTTTCGACACTTCCCAGGCCCAGTGGTCGAGCCTTCAGACCGGCCAACAGGTCGGCATCTTTTGGTTCACTGATGGAAGCACCGGCCCCGGAAGCCCGTATGGCTTCTACCGAAACGACGCCGTCGGCGGAGACGGCGGAGACGCCCCCTTCTTCATTCCCGGACCGGCCGCCGTGGCCAATGTCATCGTGTTGAGCGATTCCGCGGCCTTCGACGACGGCGGAGGCCTCGTAGCAGGCACGACGCCTTTGGCCAGCATCACGGCCAACAACGCCATAGTCATACCCGAGCCGGGAGCCCTGTCTCTGCTCCTGCTGGCATTGGCGCCGCTAATGCATCGCAGGAACCGGCGATCCCGCTAACTCGCACTGTTTGAGAATCGATCCAATAGCGCCAACACGCGCCTGTCGTCCGCATACAGCGAGCGGCTTCCATCGGATCGCCGCATCTGCGGCGCCCGCTTCTGCATCACACGAATCCTCAAAGCGAAAGAGCTGCTGTCCTGGAAGCTCTTGAAGTTCGCCAATCAGAACCGCTATGCGGGAGTCGAAAACTTCCGCTTCGTGCCGCTTCCCTGATTTCCACGGAAGCCGATTCGTAGGCCGGAGGAATGCAAGCCCTGCGATCCTCGCCCTCTCGATCTTGCTCCGAAGGGTCTCCCCTGCGGGCGTCACATAGCTGAATCCCCTCCCCCTGCGTAGTGAGGAGCAATGCAACCGGAAACACATCGCGAAGGCGTCGTTTCTGCAAGCCGGCGGAGAATTGAATTTTCGCCTCCCACGGTTTACTCGGCAAGATGACCAGTGCCCAGCCCGCCAAATCAGCCCTCCTCCTCATCGATGTCATTAACCCCTTCGACTTCGACGGCGCCGAGCAACTGCTCGAATATGCGCTGCCGGCCGCCCGCTGCCTCGCCGCGCTCAAAGCCCGGCTCTCCAAGAAGGGCGCGCCGGTGATCTATGTGAATGATAACTTTGGCCGCTGGCGTTCCGACTTCCGCGAACAGTTCAACCACTGCCGCGCCACTGGCGCGGGCGCGGCCAGTGTTTGCGATCTTCTCAAGCCGGCTGCCGACGATTACTTCGTGCTCAAGCCGCGGCATTCGGGATTCTACTCCACACCTCTGGAAGTTCTTCTACAGGAACTCAAGGTCCGCCGGCTGATTGTCGCGGGATTCACCACCGACATCTGTGTGCTTTACACCGCCAATGACGCCTACATGAGAGACTACGGCCTAGTCATTCCGTCCGACTGCGTGGCCAGTGAAACCCAACGTTCCAATCAGTTGTCGCTGGACCATATGAAATCGAAACTGAAAGCACGTGTGCTCCCTTCAGGAAGAATCCTGCCTTGAGTTCTCCCAAGAGCAGCCACGATTACAGCGGCGACAGCGCGAAGAAGCAGCGCCCGCGCCGCTCCCCGGTCAGTCCGATTCCCGCCTGGACCGCTATTCGATCCGGGCCCATCTTCCTCGGCCTACCAGGTGGGTCAGATTCCTCCTATCCTCCCGGCATGATAGTCATAGCGGCTTTGGTAAGTTTTTTGTCTGTGGCGCCCTCCTCATCGAGGGTCGTTTGCAGGAGCGTCGCCACTTCCCTTAATCCGAGCTGCTGGGCAAAAGCACGTGCGGAGCCGTAGCCGGCAATCTCGTAGTGCTCGACCTTTTGAGCAGCGACGATGAGCGCCAGATCCTTCATCTTATCCTCACCATCTTCCGAGATCACTTCGGAGCCCTCCTCGACGAGCCCTTTCATCGCCTTGCAAGCCTTTCCTCGCGGCGTGATTCCCATCATCTCCGCGACTTTTTCCAGTCGTTCTACATGAACGTTCGTTTCTCCGAGATGGGTCTCAAATCCTTTCTTGAGGGTCGCGTCTGTGGCGGCCTTCGCCATCTTGGGCAGCGCCTTCACGAGCTGCGTTTCGGCGCTGTAAAGATCCTTGATCTCTTGAGCAAGGAGTGTTTCGAGGCTGTTTAATGTTGGCATAATTCAATGTGGTTGCTGAGTGGATGATTGCAAAAGAGTATGGCCGCTCTGAGGTCAAGCGACCTGCTGCAAGAGTTGAATGTGGCGGGACAAGCGCGGCAGAAGGTCCTCGCTGATCCGGGTTTTGATCTCCACCATCACTTCCTCGTTGTCCAAGGCTTCCTGATATTCGGATATCCCGTGATTCTCGCCTGTCTCCAGCAGCTTGAGCGCTGGGGATTCCCCCAGCATTTTCGCGGCGCCTTCCAGAGCGCGGACGAATCCGCCCCAAGGGCCAGAGCTTTCAGCCGGCGTCGCCCCCATCGCGACGATATGCTCGCGGAGGACTTCCGCGCTGCGGGAGTGATCGCGCTGGATCTTTTGGAGAATCTCCCGGTCGGATGGCGAGTCGAACTTTTCCATGGCCTGATCGTATGTTTCGACAGCGGCCAGCTCACCACGGAGCAGTTCATTGCAGACTTCGGCGCACTTTTCTTTATTTTCCATAACCATGTCTTTGTTGGGGTTCATCGAGGGATCGTGGGGGTTGCATGGTCGGGATGGGAGATGAAAGGTTCAATCGCCGATACATGAACCAACCCACTAACTCCAATTGGCACGCGTCGTGCCAAACATGAATTCAGAATGAACAAAGAAGACGCCATACCACCCTTCGATCCTGTCAAACCAATTCCGGCGAAATGGAAGCCGGCGGCTCCGCCTTACGCCGACGAGAATCCCAGTAAAGCCCTCGTGGAGCAAGGAATGGAAGTCGCCGAGGACGAAAGGCGCGAAGCCGCCGCCGAGAAATACGAGGCCCAAGTCCGCGCGGAGACAACGCCTGCCGAAAGCACCGGCGCAATAGACTCCGACGACGATCTGTAGGGGCATGATCAGTCCGCCGGCAACCCCTTCTTCCGCATGCAATTCGCACGAACGTGTGTGCGATTTGCCAGGTCCAGGCCGAGCCGTCAGACCTTTTCCCTATCCTCCCGGCTAGCCCTCCACACGGCTTTCCAGCGCCTATTTAGTCCCTCATGGACTCAAGGCCCTTGGTGATCTGAGAGAACGATCGTCGCTCGTAGCCTCATGCACTTTGCAGCGAAAGCGGAAACCCATTCCCGCAGACTGCAATCCCCTGGAAAGGGGAACGAGAAAACAATACACCGGGACCCCTTGAATCCGGCTGGGCCCCTTAAGATTCAAACTCTCTCAGAGTGGCTCCGGCGCTTGGGATCGAACCAAGGACCTAGTGGTTAACAGCCACCCGCTCTACCGCTGAGCTACGCCGGATCGCGTCGAAACTCTTGGCCGTCGCTTCCGGCATTGGCAAGAGGTTTTTTCCTCGCCAACTTCCTCCGGTCGCGCTCCTCCTTTCCCTGTCCGACTCAGCCGGCCCATGTCCCCCGATCCAGCGATCCCTCCACGCAGTTGGGCCGAAATCCGTCTCGATGCCCTCCGTCACAACGCCCGGATCGCTCTGGCCCGCGCCGAAGGAGCCGAATTGATGGCCGTGGTCAAGGGGGACGCCTATGGACACGGTCTCGAACACGCCGTCCCTGCTCTCGCCCCCTTCGCCCGGTATTTCGCTGTAGCCAGCGCGGTCGAGGCCGCCCGGGTCGAAGCCATCTTGGCCCAAACACCCGGTGGACCCCATCCCGATCTCTTTCTCCTCGGCGCCTCACTTCCGGGCGAACGCCAAGCCGCCGCCGCCCGCGGCTGGCATCTGAGCCTGTCCTCGTTGGACGAAATCCAGGCCTGTGTCCATCTGGGAAAGGAGATAGGCAGGCCTGTCGCAGTTCATCTCGTCGCCGACACTGGCATGGGACGCATCGGTTTTCTGGAAGACGAGTTCCTCGAGGCTGTCGCTCGCGCCAGCCGCCATCCTCAGCTACGCGTCGCCGGCCTCGCCACCCACCTGCCCAGCGTTGCCGAGGACGAGCCCTTCACCAGGTCGCAGATCAGGCGCGCGGGCGACCTGTTTCGCGCCGCCTTGGAATTCCTCCCTCCACCCGTCTCGCTGCACCTGCACAACAGCGCCGGACTCCTCCACTTCCCACCCAAAGGAGTCCAACTCGTCCGCCCCGGTCTCCTGCTCTACGGCATTTCGCCGGATCTGAAGCCCGAACCGGAACTGGAGCCGGTGATGAGTTTCCACACCCGGGTCACCCTGGTGCGAACCCTTCCCGCCGGCCACGGGGTCAGCTACGGACGCACTTGGATAGCTCCACATCCCGTCCGCGTCGCAACTTTGGGCGTTGGCTACGCCGATGGCTATCCCCGTCATCTCTCTTCATCGGGCACAGCCGTCCTCGTCGGCGGAAAACGCTGCCCACTTCTCGGCCGCGTGACCATGGATCAGATCGTCGTCGATGTCTCTAGCCTCGAACCCGAGCCCTCGCCCGGCGACGAGGCCGTTCTCTTCGGCCGGCAGGGAGCAGCCTCTTGTCCCATCGAAGAAATCGCCCACCGCGCCGGAACCATCCCTTGGGAGATTCTCACCGGGCTCACCGCCCGGCCCCCGAGAATCCCCCGGGAACAGGGAGAATTCCCTGGCGACCCCAGTCTCCACACGTAGGCTCCCCGCCCGTGCTGCAAATCATCTTCAACGAAATCAGCGCCGCCGAGATGTCGCAACTGCCCATCGAACAGCAGTTGGACATTCTCAACGAGTTCGAACTTTCGCCCGAAGACCTCGAGAAAGGGGCCGGTTCAGAGCACTTCGGCTCTATCGAACGCGACGGCCTGCGGCTCCATCGCTACCGCGCCCATGAACTGCGCATCTACTTTCAGATCACCGCCGAAGGCGTCCTGGTGCACCGGGTCCTGCATCGCAACACTCTCCAGGATTTTCTTTACCGCGCCGCACTGCCCATGACGGAAGACGAAGCTCTCAGCCGTTCCAAGGTGTTCTGGGAACTCATCGAGGAGGGCCGAAACGCCCGCCGCGCCTGAACCGGGCCCGCCTCCAGGGCCCAACGGGGATCCATTCGATAGCCCGGGGCGGAGCGCAGCGATGCCCCGGGTTCGCTCCGAAGGAGAATCCGCGCCGAATGGGCGCTAGATCACAAAACCGCACCTCATTCCCGAAATCAACACGCCCTCCACGGAAAAAGAGGCTTTCCTCCGTCCCACAGGCCAACTAAGGATACTTGAACCTCCCGCCGCCGTCACCTCCGTGGAACTGAAGGAAATTCGCCAGATCGTGGAACTGATGAACAGGCACAACCTGTCGCTGTTCCATCTGCAGAAGGAGAACTTTAGCCTCAAACTTCGCAAGGGCGCCGACCTCGAAGAACTCATGCCCCTGCTCCGTTCGGCCTCCGCAGCCCGGGATTTCCCGGTCCCAGGCCCGTCCAACACCCAGCCCGCAGCTCCCGCAGACGATTCGGACGATCAAGCCGCCGCAGTTTTGGAGGAAATCACTTCGCCCATGGTCGGCACTCTTTATCGCGCTCCAGGGCCCGACACCGATCCCTATGTCGAAGTGGGCAGCGAAATTGAGAAGGGCTCCACGGTGTGCATCATCGAGGCCATGAAAGTCATGAACGAAATCAAGGCCGACATGAGCGGGCGAATCGAGAAGATTCTCGTCGACGACGGAAGCCCGGTTCAATACGGCCAGCCTCTCTTCCTCGTCAATCCCAGGTAGGCCGCGGGCATGTTCAGGAAGGTTTTGATCGCCAATCGCGGCGAGATCGCTCTGCGCGTCATCCGCGCTTGCAAGGAACTCGACGTCAAATGCGTGGCCGTCTACTCCGAGGCCGACATCGATTCCATGCACGTCCAACTCGCCGACGAAGCCATTTGCATCGGCCCCGGTCCCAGTTCCGAAAGCTATCTCAAGGTCGACCGCATCATCAGTGCTGCGGAGATCGCCAACGTCGACGCGATCCATCCCGGCTACGGGTTCCTCTCCGAGAACGCCCAGTTCGCCGCCATTTGCGAGAGCTGCAAAATCAAATTCATCGGACCGTCCGCAGAGGTGATCGAACTCATGGGCGACAAAAACCAGGCCCGGGCCACAGCCATGAAATACCGCGTGCCGGTCATCCCTGGCAGCCGGGGCATCGTCCGCAATGAGAAGGCCGCTCTCAAAGTGGCCAATCGCCTCGGATTCCCCGTCATGATCAAGGCAAGCGCAGGCGGCGGCGGCCGCGGACTGCGGCCCGCCCTCAACGAAGCCAGCCTGGTCACCGGCTTCCAGGCCGCCAGCCTCGAAGCCGAAAAAGCCTTCGGAAACCGCGATGTTTACCTTGAGCGCCTCATCGCCCATCCCCGTCACATCGAGTTCCAAATCGTCGCCGACCGCCACGGCAACGTCGTTCACCTCGGAGAACGCGACTGTTCCCTCCAGCGCCGCAATCAAAAGATCATCGAGGAATGCCCTTCTCCCTTCCTCAACGACGATCTGCGTCAACGCATGGCCGAAGCCTCCGTCCGGCTCGTCCGCCAGATCGGCTACGAGAACTGCGGCACCATCGAGTATCTCGTGGACAACGACGGAAACTTTTTCTTCATGGAAATGAACACCCGCATCCAGGTCGAACATCCCATCACCGAGGAAGTGTATGGCTGCGATCTGATCAAGGAACAAATCCGCGTCGCCTCCGGAGAACCTCTTTCCAGCCACGTCCAGAACGCCTTTCCGCGACACCACGCCATCGAGTGCCGTATCAACGCGGAAGATCCCTACAACGATTTCGCCCCTTCCCCAGGCCGCATCGATCTCTACTACGCGCCCGGCGGACGGGGAGTCCGCGTCGATACTCATATCTATTCCGGCTACGAAGTCCCGGCCTTCTACGATTCCATGATCGCCAAACTGATCGTCACCGGCGCCACCCGCGACATCGCCATCGCCCGCATGCGCCGGGCCATCAATGAGTTCCTCATCCGGGGCATCAAAACCTCGATCCCATTTCAAGATTCCATCCTCAAATCGTTCGATTTCAAAAACGGCTCCTACTACGTGGGCTGGGTAGAACAGTTTCTCGCCAAACAGTCCCACCTCTAACTCCGTGCGCACTCTCGCCGACTGCCGCCTCTACGGCATCCTCGACCTCGGCTACATCGATCCAGCCATGGCCGGGCCAACCGCGCAATCCCTCATCGAGGGCGGCATCGACATTATCCAGATGCGCGCGAAACACCACTCCGTTGACAGCATCGCCGCTCTCATTGATGAAATCCTGCCCTTGACGCGCGCCGCCGAGATCCCCCTCGTGATCAACGATCATCCCGCCCTCGCCGGACGCTGCGGAGCTGAGGGCGTCCACGTCGGACAGGACGATCTCCCCGTCGCCGAAGCGCGGGCCTCCGCCGGCCGTCCCATCCTGGTCGGAAAGTCTACCCACAGTCCAGAGCAAGCCGCCGCCGCGATAGAGGAAGGAGCGGATTACCTCGGTTTTGGTCCCCTCTTCGCCACACCCACCAAGCCGGACTACTCGCCCATCGGCCTCCAAGACATTGCCTCCGTCGTCGTCTCCGCCCCCGTTCCCGTCTTTTGCATTGGCGGCATCCAGCCGGAAAACCTTCAGTCCGTTCTGCACCACGGGGCCCAGCGCGTGGTCCTCGTCTCCGGACTTATCCTCGCTCCCGATATCGCCGCCCGGGTGCGCCAGGTCCGGTCCCTCCTCGACCGCTTTCTCCCTTCCCCCTCCTTAGCCTGACAAGATTGCTATGTCTGTTCTCGTTGCCGGAACCATCGCCATCGACGACGTGAAAACACCCGTCGCCGAACACAAGGATCTCCTCGGCGGTTCCGCTTCCTTCGCCGCCATCAGCGCCAGTTTCCACGCCCCAACCCGGCTCCTCGGCATCGTGGGATCGGATTTTCCCGGGGAACACATGCAGCTCCTGGAGTCCTTCCGGATCGACATCAGCGGCGTCGAAGTCGCCGCCGGCAAAACCTTTCGCTGGTCCGGCGAATACTTTGACGATCTCAACCGTCGCGAAACCCTCGATGTCCAACTCAACGTCCTCGAGGACTACCGGCCGCGTCTTCCCGCCGCCTTTGCCGGCGACGCAGGCGTCGTGCTGCTGGCAAACATGAGTCCCGTCACCCAGATGGAAGTCCTCCAACAGTGCCGCAATCCCCGCTTCGTCATCGCCGACACCATGGACCTGTGGATCGATGTCAGCCGTCCAGCTCTCGAGCAGCTCCTCCAACGCATTGACCTTTTGGTCATCAACGATTCCGAAGCCAAACAGTTCGTGAACACCACCAGCGCCATCCGCGCCGGCCGCCAACTCCTCGAATGCGGACCCCGCTTCGTCGTAGTGAAAAAGGGCGAACACGGAGCCCTCGTCTTCGCCCGCGACGGCTTCTTCGCCTGCCCCGCTTTTCCCCTGCTCACCGTCGAGGATCCGACCGGCGCCGGCGACACCTTCGCCGGAGCCCTGGCAGGACACCTGGCCACCCGTCAGGATGGACCCGTCGAGTTCTCAGCCATCTGCCAAGGCGTTGTCCGCGGCACGGTCCTCGCCAGCTTCAACTGCGAGTCCTTCAGCACCCGGCGCCTCGAAGAAATCTCCGAGGACGACATCGAGGACCGTCTCGATCTCTTCCGGCGTTACACCGCTCTTCCCTGAACGAAACTCAGAAAAGGAGATGCGCCGCTCACTCCGGCAGCAGATCCGCGACGGCGTCCCTTTCCTCACGCAACTCCGCCACCGACGCATCGACCCGCTCCCGGCCAAAGGTGTTGAGCGCCACCCCCTGCTCCACCTCCCAAGCGCCGCCGCCCAGCCCGCGCACCGGCATTGACGCGATCAGGCCCGCGTCGATAGCATAACTGCCGTCTGAACACACCGCCACACTTGTGGCGTCCCCCTCCGGCGTCCCAAACTCCAAACTCCGCACCGTGTCGATCGCAGCGTTCGCCGCCGAAGCCGCCGACGAAGCTCCCCGGGCCTTGATGATCGCTGCTCCGCGCTGCTGCACCGTCTGAATAAACTCGCCCTCCAACCAGGCCCGGTCCGAAATGACTTCCGTCGCCGGCCGTTCCCCAATCCGGGCATTGAAGAAATCCGGATACTGCGTCGAAGAATGGTTTCCCCAGACGATCGTGTGGCTCACCTCTCCGACCGGAACTCCCGCTTTCCCGGCCAACTGAGATTTGGCCCGGTTTTCGTCCAACCGGGTCATGGCAAACCACCGCTCCCGCGGCACGTCCGGCGCGTTGCGCATAGCAATGAGACAATTCGTGTTGCAGGGATTGCCCACCACCAACACCCGCACGGTGGAGTCCGCACCCTCCTGGATGGCCCGTCCTTGCCCCGTAAAAATCTTTCCATTGATCCCCAGCAATTCCTTGCGCTCCATCCCCGGCCCGCGCGGCACGCTGCCCACCAGCAGAGCCCAGTGCACCCCGTCGAACGCCGCCTGCATATCGCTCGTGGCCCGCACTCCGCGCAGCAAGGGAAAGGCGCAGTCCTCCAACTCCATGACGACGCCCTCCAGCGCCTCCATGGCCTTGGGGATCTCCAAGAGATGCAGGCAGACCGGGCGCTCCGGTCCAAAGACCCCGCCCGAGGCGATGCGGAACAGCAAAGCGTAGCCGATCTGACCAGCCGCACCGGTGACGGCGACACGAATGGGATCATTCATAACGAGAAGTTTTCGGAGAAACTGTTGTCTTTGTTAGTATTGGAGATCCATGCCCAACAGCCGGTGCTCCACCAAGCTGCACAGACAATGCATCAGAACTTTGTGCGCCTCCTGAATGCGCGCCGTGGAAGGATTGTCAATGATCATCTCCACCTCCGCCAGCCCCCGGCAGATCCCGCCGTCACGCCCCAGAAAAGCCACCGTTCGCAACCCGCCGCGCGCCGCCTGCTCCAAGGCCGACTTCACATTCGGTGAGTTTCCGCTGGTTGAAAACACCACCAACACATCCCCAGGTCTCCCTAACCCAGCGACCTGCCGGCTGAATACTGCGTCATATCCGTAGTCGTTGGCTGTCGCCGTGAGAAACCCGGCGTCCGCGGCCAGCGACACCGCCGCCAAGGGAACCCGGTCGCTCTTCAACCGGCACAGCAACTCCGTCGTGAAATGGCCGCTGTCCGAGGCGCTTCCCCCGTTGCCGCAGGCCAACACCTTCCCCTTCGCGGCCAACGCTTCCGTCGTGATCTCCGCCGCAGCAGCCAGCGCCGCCGCCTGCCCGCGCAGGGATTCCAGACAAGCCGAAGCTCCTTGGATCACCCGCCCGAGATACTCCCCGGTCAGCTCCTGCCTCGCGCCGCTTTCCTGCTCAGGCTTTCGGCTGCTCATCTTCTCTGTCCCCACTCTCGATTCTCCGCGCAACGCTGCGTCCAGATTCTTCCACCATCTTCCGCAGATTGCGGCGCAGGCGCTCCCACGCGGGATAGCGCAGCAAATCCTCCACCGACACCCGGTAGCGGCTCCAAACGCCAGGCAAAGCGCTGCCCCCGACCAAATCCCGGTAGCCCACCAACACATATTGGGCCTCGCTGAAGAAAAGTTCATGCAACAACTCTTGAAGGGCGCCCGCCCCATACTTCCCGGAAGTCTCTTCCTCCCTCCGGTCAAACCGGTCGCGAAACGCCGCGTCCTCCAGCCAGCGCTCGCGCAGGGAGAGATCCGCATCCATTCCATAGAGGGCCATATGTGCCGCCCGCCCTTCCGCCCCGCCACGTTCCAGGATCCGGTTCCAGTAAAACAGGCCGTTCGTGGGCTTGAGCGCGTCCACAAACACCGTGAAATCATTCAGCGCCTCCCCGTCGCCCGCGAAATCTCCCGCCCCCTGGCGCAATCGCACCATGGAAAACATCCGCCGCAGCCGCCGGGCTCGTTCTTGCGAAACCGAGGCCGCTCCAGCACTGCCGTTCAGAAAGTGATCGACCGTGTCGAAGCCGTCTCCGGCCGAGAGATCCGTCATCAACCGAACGCCGCGCAAGGCTGCATAGTCAGCCAGCTTTTTCCACTGCCGGCTCGCGATCCATTGCACATAAACGTGAAAGCCAAGTTGCCGGGCCACAGCCTCCGGCAGCATCCCTCTCAAGTCCTCGACAAATCTCCGTGCCGGCGCGCTCACCGCCAGGCCGTCCCTCCAAAAGCGCCAGTCTCGCTGGCCCTGCTCTAAATCCGCAAGCAATCCATGTCGCGCATAGGGCTCGAGCCAACTCTCCTCCTGCGCGCTGAACCGGACCCAGTCCCGCCTCCGCGGCGCATCGGCCGGTAAAGCCAAGAACTGCTGAAATCCTTCCCACAAGGCCTCCAACTTCCGCTCCCGCACCACCCCGTAATTCACGGCGTCCCCGCCGTTGCCCGCGGCCCCGGGCCGCTTCGTCCATTCCGTCAAGTCTTCCAATCCTGAAGGACTCGTATCCAGGAACATGGGATCGAACGCTCCGGCGCTCAAAACCCGCTCCGGGTCCTCCCGAAGACTGTCGAAAACGGGAGACACATGGAGAAACCCGAGGCCCAGGCTGACGGCGACGTCGATCAGGTCGTAGATACCCCGCAGATCCCCGCAACCTTCCTCCCCGGCATGGCGCAGCGCCGGCAGGTTGACTTGCAGACCCGCCAACCTCCCTCCGCCCGCGGTCTCCTCGACATCCGCTGCCACGCTGCCTTATTCGAAAAGCTTTTGGATCCCGTCAATCAAACTCGCCGGATCCTTGGTCAACTCCCGGACCGCGTCCTTCAAGAGATCTTCGAGGTCCGGCAAATTCGAAGTCAACTTCACTTCCGGATCGCCCAAGTCGCCCTGGGAGCGAAACGCCACCGTCAGCCTCCCCTCGTCGATGAGGGACTCCTCGATCAACCGCCGCACCGTCTCGGGTTTCACCACCTTCAGCTTCCGCTCCACAAAACGGTCCAGACGCGCCAGGGCTCCGGCCGTCGATTCCGGGGTCAGCCTTAGGCCACAGCGGAAATCATGACCGTTGGCGCCGGCGTCATAGCTGCTGCCCGATCGCAGCGCCAGGTCATACTGATCGAAGTGCAGTTCACTGTCGTCTAACAAGGTGTAGACGTCGTCCCGGTAGGCCACGTGCAACACCGACTCCGCCCGCAGGTTCCCTTTCAAAGCCAGATTGTCCAACTCGATCCCAAAATCTTCGAAATCCCCTATCCGCCGCTCCACCTTGTCCAACATGGGCATCACATCGATGAAGGAACCGGCGACTACGTCGAACCGGCACCGCAGCTCCGGCTCCAGTTCCCCGGTCTTCGCATCGAACGGCACGGCCTCTCCCTCCCCAAGCAGCTTCAGTTGTCCATAAACCATTCCCCCAGTTTCCGCAGAGTCCAAGGTCGCCGTGCCCCGCACCTTCAAAGAGGCGTGATTCTCCCGGCCTAACGCTTTCGGATTCACCCGGATATCCGTCGCCTCGACAAAAACATCGCTGCCCACCAACCGGGTCCCATATTTCTCCATCCGCAGATAGATCACCGCGTCATCGATGGCTGCGCGGTCCAGCCAAGCCGCAAAGGGCAGATCCTCGACATGGAGTCCTTCCTCTGCTTCCCCGTCCTCTCCGCCGGATTTCCTCTCCCCCGGCCGCCTGCGCCGGTCCTTGGGTTTCTCCTCCCATCCCGCCGGCCGCAACAGCGTCTTCAGCGAGTTCTCGCCCTTCTCCGGGACCACAATGTCCGCTTGCACTCCTTGGGCCGCCAGTTCCCGGGCATGAATCCTGCCCCAGAGCAGCGGCCACGACGCCACCGACAGCCGCAATTCCTCGGCTCGCAGCACCGCTTCCCGCATCGGCTCACGCGCAGCCGGATCCACTCCATCGGAAACCCAGCGGTCCCGCATCCCCAAAGCCACGTCCCGCAGCTTCAACTCCGCGCCGGACCAGGACCAGCGCAACGCCGCCTCCCCCATCTCCGCCCGGCAATTCCAGCGGCCTTCCACTCTCTGCACGAGACGCTCCGGAGTCAACTGCCGATCCAACCACCACCGCGCTCCCACCGGGGCAGCGACAAGCAAGACTAGGGCCAGCCCAGGCGCCAGCACCCACCAAAACCGGGACCGCAATTTCATGCGCACCTGTCCCTATACTCGCTCTCCTGCGCCCCGTCATCCCACAAGCGCGCCTTTTCCGGACCCTCCGGCCCGCTGCCTATGCCCCGATCGGGACAGGGAATTGGCGTTGAATAGCTTCAGAACTCCTGACCTATCGAGGGAGATCATGGACAGGGAGGAAAATCGCTGAGCCGAAGCGAGACCGCCTCTCGGCAGATGACGCCCTGCTTGTGGGGCGGACACTCCTGTCCGCCGATGGAACCTGAAGAGTTCGCGGG
>JBGTBW010000178.1:0-32981 GCA_041749135.1 Verrucomicrobiales bacterium | reverse complement strand
GAAGGGAAGCTTCCTCCTGAGTGGGAGTTTCGTCTGCCCAGCGAAGCGCAGTGGGAATACGCCTGCCGGGCTGGGACAACCACGGCCTATTACACCGGAGACGGGGAGAAGGCGTTGCGAAGGGCGGGCTGGTATTATGGCAATTCAGGGGCCAAGCCTTCCAGGTTTGAGGAATGGTTGCAAACATTGCCGGTGTTTGGGGGTTGGTTTAAGAGCAAGTCCGGGGGCGAGACCTGGCCGGCTGGCAAGAAAGAGGAGAACGCGTTCGGGTTGCAAGACATGCACGGGAACGTGTGGGAGTGGTGTGAGGATTGGTATGGGGCGTATGGGGCAGGCAAGGTTTCGGATCCGCTGGGGCCGACGGACGGCGACTCCCGGGTGATCCGGGGCGGCTCCTGGGTCGACGGCGGGGGTTACTGCCGCTCCGCCTTTCGGCCCGGGGACTGGCCGGACTACCGCAACTGGCACCTGGGCTTCCGGGTCTGTCTGGTTCCCGGTCCGGCGGCGGAGCCAGTCTCCAAAGATGAGTGAGCCGCCTTTCGCGGCAGGCGGCCAACCACAGCCGCAAGCACCGCCCGGGAAAGGCAGAGAACCGATTCCAGGTGAGACCGGCTGAGGGCAGCCTTGAAACGGCCTGTCTCTTCCAGGAGGCCCCGGGAGCACCGCCGGCGCCGCGTCGATCAGCCCAGGAACCAAGCTGGCTATGACCGTTGGGCGGCCGTGATCAAATCGCATCTCAATGGCGTCTTGGGAGGAGTGGAGCAGGGCCGGTGAAGGTCAGGGACCGGGCTCCGGCTGAAGCGGGAGGAGATTGGCAGGAGCCGGATTGGGAAAGCCGCTTGTCCGGTTCTGAGAGGGGCGGGGGCACAACCGGGCTGCCGAGAGGCGGCTTGGGAGGCCCCAGTCTACTCGACTACGAGCAAGGAGGAGTTCCGGAGATCGGCCCTGCGTAACAACGGGCTGGGTACGGGGCAACAGAGCACGGGCCTGAACCCGTTGCTCCGAGGCTGGGGCAACTCTTATCGCGAGGTGAACTTGCATAGGCTCAACAACCGTCTTGACCGTTGGGTCGCGCGGCGAGTCTGATCCCACCGCAAGATGCGAGGGAGCAACTGCGGGTGGAAGGACCGGCCAACGCGGAAAGGCTCCCCCACGGCCCGTCAGGTCTGAATTCTCGTCCCGGGTGGGACGAGAATTCATAGAGATCCGGAGAGGGAGTGCTGCCCATCGCGGTTCTTGCTGGACGCGGGGAGGCACGGTCTGGCAGGATGAAGGAAGCTTTGGCAGTAAGCGGTTCGCAGCGCCTCGCAACGATACGGTATGAGAAATGCGGATTAACCCCCAATCCCCATCATGAAAACCGGCCCTCCGTTTCTTCGGCTGGCGGCACGAGTCGTCGCCGTCTCGTTTCTGTGCTTCGCAGGGCCAGTGTATTCCCAAACGGCTCCCCTGTGGGAAGCTTTCAACGACTACCGTCCCAGCGATCAAACGCATCCGAACGCCACGGGCTACGATCTGCGAGTGACGGACGACGGCGGACCTCTCAAGAACCGCGCCACGGGATTGGACTTGAACGCCTCGGTGCGGGTGGTGGTGGAGGGGAGTACGCCGGACGATTTCGGCGCGAACTCACCGGTCAATCCCGGCAGTCCGGCCGATCTTGTGTTTGGAGGCATTGTCGATGTCGGCAATGACGGTTTGCCGGGATTGCGGACATCGGGCGGAACCAAGCTCTCCTTGGTGTTCGAGGGTCTCGATCCGGCCAAACGGCATCACTTTCGAGGGACAGTCAGCCGGGGCGGAAATTACAACGATCGCTGGAGTGTGTTCACCATCACCGGAAGCGAGGCCCATGTGGCGGCGCACATCGACGGCAGCAACAACCAGAACCTCATTACCAAGGCCAACTATCCCGCCGCGTCATTGGGGGAAAACCAGGTGGCGATGAACACGGGGGATAACAAGGCCGGTTCGCTGGTGGGTTGGGACAATATCGAGCCCGGAAACGACGGAACATTTACGGTCGAGGCTCAGCAGTATCAGGGAGCGGCGCCGTTTGGAAATCCCGCCGCGGCGCCGTATGGTTATGGGTTCAACGCGATCTACCTGGCGGAAGTCGAGTCGACAGGAGAACTGCGGATTACGGACAATCCGCCGGCGCTTCAAGTCATACCGGCGGGAAGGGCGGCGACGTTCCGGGTCGAGGCGAGCAGCCCGCAGGCCGTGAGCTACCAATGGCAACGGGCGGATCCTGGCGGTTCGGTGTATCTCGACATCGATGGGGCCACCGAAGCAGTCTACACCACGGGACCGCTGACGTTGGATGACCATGGCGCGGCATTTCGCTGCATGCTTCGAAGCGGAGGATTCGAGATACTCAGCGGCGTGTCTATGTTGGAAGTGGACGCCGACATTCCTTCCGTCGCTCGAGTCGAGGGGAGCATCAACTTCAATGCCGTCTACCTGACCTTTTCCGAGCCGATGAAGTTGGCGCTTTTGGCGGACCCAGACAATTACTCGATCGACGGTGGGTTGGCCATCGAAGGCGTGGTGGTGCGCGACGCCGTCACCGTGCGCGTCCTGACCAGTCTCCAAACGAAAGGCTCCGAGCACGCCGTCACTGTGCGCAATCTCGAAGATCTGGCCGGCAATGAGGTGGACTCTGGCGCGGCCGCGCCGTTTCGGACGTATTCCTATGCGACGGAGACGGTGGGACTAGAGATTTGGGAAACGCTGGGTGGAGCAGCGGTGCAGGATCTGCGCAATAGCGCGCGGTTTCCTGACCAGCCGGATGTGGACTACGCCCCCAGCGCGATCGATTCGACGCTGGTGTTTGCGGATGGTCCGAACAACACATACGGCGGCCGGTTCCGGGCCTGGCTGATCCCCAAGGAGTCGGGCGAGCATCATTTTTTCCTGCGTGCTGACGACGCCGGAGAGTTCAGCATCAGCGAGGGGGTGAGTTTCGAGGAGTTGGACGATCCTACTCGGACGCCTGAAGCGGCGGCAGCGGGCAATGCGCCATTTCAGGAGCCCGGACTCGATCAGTCCACTTCCGATCCTATTTTCCTGGAAGCCGGGAGGCAATACGCGGTGCAGGTGCTGTGGAAGGAAGCCAACGGGCCCGACCGGGCCCAACTGGCCTGGCGCATCGCCGGAGACACGACGCCGGCCGATCAGCTCGAACCGATTCCGAGCGAGTTTTTTGTCTATTACGGCGCCAATCCAGCAGACTCCGACGGGGACGGCATGTCGGATGGCTACGAGTTGTTGCATGGGCTGGATGTGGCCCGGAACGACGCGAGCGAGGATCTCGATGGCGACGGGTTGTCTAACAAGGACGAGCATGACCGGGACACCGCGGCCAGTCTCGAGGACACCGATGGCGATGGATTGAGAGACGGAGTGGAAACGGGCACGGGCCTGTGGGTAAGCGCCGGAGACACTGGCTCCGATCCTCTGAGGGTGGACAGCGACGGGGACACGTTGTGGGACGGGAGCGAGGTAGACGGAGGCACCGATCCAAACAAGGTGGACACCGACGGCGATGGATTCGCCGACAACGTCGAGTTGGCCTTGAACACCGGCCCTACAGACCCTTCCAGCAAACCTGCGGCCATCGTGGCGGTGGCCGACGGTTCCTGGAACGACGCGCAGATTTGGTCGGACGGCCGGGCTCCCAGGTCCACCGAACGCTACGTCGCTGTGGGCGGAGTGACTGCGCGGCTGGACACGGCGGCGGGCGCTTTTGGCGGACGGTCCCTGAGCTTGATAGGACCTGGAGTGACGCTGCAAAGCGGTCACGCGGGTGTGGCGAACGTCAACTTGATGCTGCGCAACGCTGGGTTGGAGGCAACCGCGTCCAACACACTCCGAGGCGGGCTCGACCTCCATGGCCATGTCGCCGTAGATTTGGGCGCCAATGACCTTGCGCTGGAGGCGCCGTGGAGCGGCGCGCCCTTGCTCACCGTTCTTGGCGACGGATCAGATGCCATCATCGGCAGCCTCGAATTGAGGGGGCAGGGGAGCGACTTCGCTGGGCTCATCACCATCATTGGAACGCGTGTCGAGGCCAGGGCCTCCGGTTCACTGGGTGCGGGATCCATCACATTGGTGGGAGCCGCGGTCACGTTTGGCTATGAATACGTCAGCCCTAACGCGATCTTGCGGATTCAGGGCGACGGGTTCGGGTTGGTGCTCGATGCCGATGTGACCATCGCTGATCTTGTGGGCATGGAGGCAAGTGGATCCGTGATTTTCAGCCTCTTCGATCTCGTCGGCGGCGGCCCTTATTCCTCCGCGGATTTGCTGTCGTTGTTTCAATTGGATACAGGGATCGCTGGCGCTGGGATGTTGACTCTGCTAGGAAACACCGGAGATGCCGACCTCGACGGCCTGCCCGACGCTTGGGAAACCGCGAACTTTGGAGGCATGGATGGCGGGCCTGGAGATGATCCCGACGCCGACGGCCGCATCAACCTGGCCGAGCTAGCGGGAGGAACGGACCCTAACGAGTGGGATCCTCCGGAAACGCCCGTCGATCCGGTTCCGCCCGGCAATGAACCAGGGATCGGATCCATCACGAAAGATCCCGCCGGCGTCAGTTTGAGTTTTCCACCCGAGATTGCATTTGACGTGGAGTACTCGGAGGATCTCGATGACTGGACGGTCATCGCTATCGGGGTCGGAGGGGAATTTCAGGACCCGGATCCTGTCCGGAACGCCCGGGCTTCGGGCTATTATCGCGGCGTGACGCGGTGAAGAATGGGACGTAGTGAACGCGATGGCCATTGGGGCCGGAACGGCCTTAATGCAGGCGACGGGCGGACTTTGCTGGAGGCATGACGCGGAATACGAAACAGGGGCGATCCGGACGGCGGCGTTGGCTCCTGTGGCCGGTGGCGGCTGGGGCGGTCGCGCCACTTCTTTGGTTTGCCGGGGAGGCGATCTGGGACGGTATTCTTTTCCGCGAGGGAGCGGAAATCGATTACCAGAACTTGAGCGCCGGCGGGGTCGAGGCGTTGCTGGCGGAGCGGGAGGACCTGATGGTGCTGGATGTGCGCTCCGATGAGGAGTTTGCCCAAGGACACCTGCCGCGGGCACAGCGGCTTGGAGCGGCTGCGGGCGATGGTTCGGCGGACCCTCTCAGGGAGCTGGATCGCGAACAACCCTGTCTGGTCTATTGTGCGGGCGGTTTTCGAAGCCGGTTGACCGTGGGAAAAATGAGGGCGTTGGGATTTCGCGAAGTCTACAATCTCAATCGCGGGGTGCTCGGCTGGCGACTCAGCGGCCGTGAACTCGAACGGGATGAGGCGGAGCGAGAGTGAGATAGGGCGGCCTGCCGTTTTTCAGTGGAGGCTGTAGCCGCTTTCGCCGTGATCGGCGGAATCGAGGCCTTCCATCTCGGCCTGTTCGGAGACGCGGAGGCCAATGGTGACTTTGAGGAGAAGGAGGACGACGGTGGAAACGATGCCGCTCCAGAGGATGGTGACGAGGATGCTTTTGAATTGCTGAAGCACCTGGTGTCCGATAACGAGGTCCTCACTTCCATTTCCGCCGAGGGTTTGGGAGGCGAAGACGCCGGTGAGGAGAGCCCCGATGATCCCTCCGATGCCGTGGACCCCGAAGACGTCGAGGCTATCGTCGTAACCCAGGGCGTTTTTGAGCATTGTGGCTCCGATATAGCAACCGAGGCCCGCGGCCATGCCGATGACGATGGCTCCCATGGGTCCGCAGGTGCCGGAGGCCGGAGTGATGGCGACGAGACCGGCGACGGCTCCCGTGGCCACTCCGACCGCGGTGGGTTTGCCGGTTTTCAGCCATTCCACGATCATCCAGGTAACGACGGCAGCTGCTGTGGCCAGTTGGGTGACGAGCATGGCCATGCCCGCGGTTCCGTCGGCGGCGAGTTGGCTCCCCGCGTTGAAGCCGAACCAACCGACCCAGAGCATGGCCGCTCCAACGACGGTGAGAGGGACGTTGTGGGGGGCGAGGACCTGTTGGCGGAAGCCCGTGCGTTTTCCGACGAAGATGCAGGCCACCAAACCGGCGACGCCGGCATTGATGTGGACGACGGTGCCGCCCGCGAAATCCAAGACTCCCCACTTGGCGAAGAGCCCCATGGGCTCAGAAAGGAACCAGGCCATATGCCAGACGGGGAGGTAGGACAGGGTGAACCAGAGGGCAGTGAAGAGGAGCACCGAAATGAATTTCATCCGTTCCGCGAAAGCCCCGACGATGAGCGCCGGGGTGATGATGGCGAAGGTCATCTGGAACATGACGTAAACCGATTCGGGTATCGAGCCCGAAACGGAATCGACGGCGACTCCCTTGAGGAAGAGCTTGCCGGCGCTGCCGAAGAAGGCGTTTCCGGGCTCGGCGGCAAAGGTGTAGCCGTAGATGACCCAGAGCAGCGACATAACGGCCGCGATGGCGAAGCACTGAACGAGAACGGAAAGGACGTTTTTGACACGAACCAAGCCCCCGTAGAACAGGGCCAGACCGGGGAGGGTCATGAAGAGCACCAGGACGGATGCAACGATCATCCAGGCGGTGCTGCCCGAATCGATGGCGGGGGTTTCGTCCTGGGCCATTGCTGAGCCTGCGCCGAGGAACAAGACAGCCAGCGGAACCAGTTTGTGAAAGAGAGAGGAGAGACGGGAGTTAACCATAGCCAAAAGGGTATTCGGGGCGGGGAGGGAGCATCTGGCGTGCCAACTTTTGGAATGTTGCGCATTTTTTTGAATGAATGCCGCGAAGCCGCTGGCTGATTGGAGGGCCCGGGAGGAAACGCCGCCTTCCGGCCGTCGCGAGATTCTTGGGTGATTGGCCCGGTTCCCGGCGTTGACGAAGGGAGTTTCAAACGGCTGCGCACCCAGGTGTTGGAACCACTGAACCTCACTCCGGTCACGGTTGGATTTCTCGCAACTTGTTGAGACTCGGGCTTTCCAATGGGGTTCTCTACGGATACTGTGGCCCCCCTCGGCAGGACCACCTTATTTTCAGAGGCAGAAAATATATGACCACGCATCGAATCCATTGGCGCAAGGCGATCACGGCTTTTTTTACGGGAACCGCTTTGCTTTGGGCGGCGGACTTCTCACGTGCGGAGCTGGTGGGATTATGGTCCTTCGACGGTTCGACGGAGGACGGTTCGGGCTTTGGACATCACGGAGAACTGATGAACGGGGCGACCTACGCCGCCGACGTTCCGGATGTGTTGGCGCCGGGGCAATCCCTTCAGGTATCGGGCGGTCAGCAGCACGTGCTGATCCCGGATGCGGAGCGGCTCGACATCGAGGAGGCCATCACCATCTCCGTTTGGGTGAAGCCGGTCGGGGACATGAGCTGGGACGGCATCCTGGCCAAGGCTCCCAGCGAGGGATCGGCCGCCAACCATGCCGGGAACTATGAATTGCGCATCGACGACGGGTCGCGAGTTCTCCACCTTTTGTATCAGCAAGGCGGCCCGGATGACACACAGTTCCTCCACATTTCCGGGGTCGTGATCCCTGAAGGTGTGTGGACTCACGTGGCGGTCACGGCGGAACGCAGCGGCGAGGTAAACTATTACCTCAACGGAGAGCTGGCCGAGACGCACGGGACTCCGGTAGCCGACATGTTTGGCGTGCCCAACGACAATCCCCTCTACATCGGCTCGCGGGCGGATCTGTTCACGACTTTCGACGGATTCCTCGACGAGGTGGCGCTTTATGACGAAGTGCTCACAGCCGAAGACATCGCCGTGCTGGCTACTGGTCCGGCGGATCCTTCGAGACAGCCGGACCGGGACGGCGACGGCATTCCGGATTCGGTGGAGGACCGGCTGGCATTTCTCGATCCGGATAACCCTGCGGACGGAGCGGAAGATGAGGATGGCGACGGCGTGAGCAATGCCCAGGAATTCGCCAACCGGACGGACATGACCAACCCGGACACGGATGGAGACGGGTTGAGCGACGGGGTCGAAACCAACACCGGCGTGTTCGTGGGGCAGGAGGATACGGGGACGAATCCGCGCCTTTCCGATACGGACGGAGATGGATTGGCGGATGGCTTGGAGAGCAACAGCGGTGTGTTCGGCGGTCCCCAGGATCCCGGCACGAGCCCGTTGAACGCGGACACGGACGGGGATGGATTTGGGGATTTTGTGGAAGTCACCCTGGGCAGCAATCCGGTGGATGCAGAGAGCAGGCCTGAAGGCGTCGTGCTGACGCGCTCCGCGGGGAACGACGAGGACTGGAATACGGCGGACTTGTGGTCGGACGGGCAGGCTCCGCAGGCCGGTGTGAACTATCTGGTGGTGGGCAGCGTGGCGGGAGAACTGCGGAGTCCGCGGGCGGCTGACCCGGTGTTCGGTGGGGACCAACTGTCGTTGATTGGCCCGCCGAGCGCCTTGCTGTTGCAACACAGCGGCGTTGCGCGCTTGGCGCGGCTGGGGCTGGATGGGGCCCTCTTGCGTGCGGCGCGAAGCGGCGAATTGATTTTGGGAGCGGGCGGCGACGTTGTCTCGGTGACGGCGGCCTCGACGATTCAGTTCGATACGGCCGCCACGGTGGTGCTGGGTGGTCAACTGGAAGGGGCGAGTCCGCTGTTGGTTGAGCAGCCGGCGGGAGGCGGAGGCACGGCCAACGCCGTCTTGGTGTTGGAGGGTGTGGACAATCCCTTCTCTGGCGGCTGGACCGTGCGCAACGCCAGCTTGCGGGGTTCGGGAGTCGGTTCTCTGGGGACGGGAGACATCTTTTTGGAGAATGGCGTGTTGGACGCGGACTACAACGTGGGTCTTACAGAGCGGACGCTGGACATCATTGGGGAAGAAAGCAGGATCGTGTTGGACCAGATCCTGGCGTTCGGAGCGGTGACGCTCAACGCGGGGGCCATCGCCATTCCCGAGGGCGCCTATGATTACGACGCCATCGGCGGATTGTTCGGAGGCGGGCTCATCGAGACTTTTGTGGATGGGGGCGGCCTTCTGGTGATTGGCGGCGACTTGGACGGGGACGGCCTGCCTGACGTTTGGGAGGAACAGGTCTTTGGAAACACCGGGCAAACGGCGGCGAGCGACTTTGATGGCGACGGACTGTCGAACGGGGACGAGTTCCGGTTTGGCGCCGATCCGACGCTCGCAGACACGGATGGGGACGGACTCGAAGACGGCGAGGAAACGTCGAGCGATCCGCCTACCAATCCCTTGCTGGCTGATACGGACGGCGATGGGTTGAGCGACCTCGTGGAGAGCAATAGCGGCGTCTTCCAGGGATCGCACGACACGGGAACGGATCCGACGCTGGCGGATACGGACGGCGACGGGCTCAGCGACGGGGTGGAGACGGGGACGGGAGTGTTTGTCGATGCGACGGACACGGGGACCAGCCCCCTGTTGGCCGATACGGACGGCGACGGAGTGAGCGACGGGCAAGAGGTGCGGACGGGAACGGATCCGCACGATCCCGAGGACTTTCTGGCGTTTTTGCCAGGGTTGGCGGGCTGGTGGCCCTTCGACGGGAACGCAGCGGACAGCTCCGGCCAGGGCAACAACGGGGAAGTGCTCAACGGGGCTGTTTTCAGCGACGATGTGCCGGCGCTTTTGGGCGGGGGACAGTCGCTGCGCTTGGAAGGAGGCGACCAGCATGTCTTGGTTCCGCATAACGAGTCGCTGGATATCGAGGCCGCTGTGACCATTTCGGCCTGGGTCAAACCGGTGGGCGAAATTGGTTGGGACGGCATTCTGGCCAAGAATCCCAGCGATGATTCGGCTTCTAACCACGCTGGAAACTATGAGTTGCGCATCGACAACGGGACGCGGCTGCTGCACTTCCTCTACCAGCGTGGGGGAGTCGATGACACAAACTTTCATCCTTCCGGGGGCGCGGCGATTCCGCCCGACGTATGGACGCATGTGGCGGTCTCAGCCGAACGGAGCGGGGAAGTGAGGTTTTATGTCAATGGCGCACTCGTGGAAGTCCACGCGGCTCCCGCAGCCGACACATTCGGGACGGTGAACAGAAATCCTCTTTATATTGGTTCGAGGGCTGACTTGTTTACGGCCTTTGACGGTTTTCTCGACGATGTGGCGCTGTTCGATGTGGCCTTGTCGCAGGAGCAGATTCAGAGCGTGATGCAGGGAGACTTCGGAGGCGCGGCCCGGGACAGCGATGGAGACGGGATGACCGACGCCTACGAGAACGGCTATGCCTTCCTCGATCCGCAGAATCCCGCGGACGCCGCAGAAGACGAGGACAACGACGGATTAACCAATCTGGAAGAGTCTCAGATTGGCACGCGGCCGGACTTGGCCGACACCGACGGCGATGGACTTCCCGACGGAGTCGAGACGCGGACCGGCATTTTTGTCGATGCCAACGACACCGGAACGGATCCGTTGCGAGCGGACACCGACGGCGATGGACTTTCCGACGGCGACGAAGTGGAGGGGAACAATCCGGGCGGGTTCGTCAGCGATCCGAACCTCGTGGATACCGACGGGGACCAGTATTCGGATGGAGTCGAGGTTGCCGCTGGCACGGATCCCAGCGATCCCAACAGTTTTCCGGTCGCTCAGTTGGCGGCGCTGTGGCGTTTCGATTCCGGCGGCGGCGTGCAAGGGGACTCCACTGGCAATGGGAACGGTGCGGACCTCGGAACCTCGGTATGGGTGGACGACGCCGAGCGGGGCGGAGCGGTGGATTTCGGCGAAGGATCTTTCCTCGAAGTGATGGATTCGGATGGACTCTCATTGACCGGGGACATCACCCTGGCCATGTGGGTCCGGGTCACGGATTTCGCCACCTGGCGGGGATTGTTAGGAAAATCGGAAGGCAATCTGCCTGCTCCCTACGACTATTATCTGGGCACGGGAACGGGAGTGCCGATCCTCTTCCGGGGCGACGGCGCGGCCTTTGCCGCCGTGCAGGCGACGGCTCCACCCGCGCTAGGAGAGTGGCAGCACCTGGCCGTCACTATGTCCGGCAATACGGTGCAGCATTATCTCAACGGTCAGCCGAACGGCATGGGGACGCTCAACGTGGCCGCCATCGCCGACCTCGGCGGAACCCTGCGCATTGGGAGCCGTGCCGATGGGGTGACTCAGATGCTGGGTAGAATGGACGACGTCGCCGTCTTTTCGGGGGCGCTAACGCAAGCCCAGATTCAGGACATCATGGCGGGCGATTTCAGCGACTACGGGATTGGGGGAGACGACGCGGTCTATGCTGCGGTGGAATCGATCGCCTACGATTCCGCGGCCGGAACGATCATCCTCACTTGGCGATCGACGGCGGGGGTCGTCTATGAGGTGGAGTTTTCACCGGATCTCCGCAATTGGATGTTGCGGCCCGGCGAGATTGTCGCGGACGGCGAGCAGAGCACGACCGAGGAAGATTTGCCGGACGAGCCCACAGGGCACTACCGGGTGCGCGAGAAACGCTGAGTCTTTGGCAGGCATCTGGGCAGCGGCGGAACATCTCCAAGCCTCAGAACTCCTGACCTTGGGGAAATAGGCTGAGCCGGAATCCGGCGAATAGGCTCAGAACTCCTGATCTCGAGGAATTTGGATGAGCCGGAAAACTATGTGGCGCGGGCACTCCTGCCCGCGAACCTTCTAGGCTCAGTCGGCGGACAAGGGTGTCCGCCCCACAAATATAGAGTGTCATTCACGGAGTGGCGGTCTCGCTTTGGCTCACTCTTATTCCCCTGTATCCATTGTCTTCCTCGATAGTGGTCAGGGTCTCCCATGCCCTTATTGGCGGCTCATGATATTTCCCTGAGATCAGGAGTTCTGAGTCTTGGCCTTGCGTTGAAGCGAACGGTCGATCTCCGTTTTCGTTGAGAGTCAACCGCGGCGCGGAGAGCCGGCACTGGCGTTGCGGCGTTCGAGGAAGCGGAGCGGCGACGCAGGACGGGCAGGCTGGAAAGCCAGCTCAAGCTGAATTTCGCGAGGCGGATCGGCCCTGCGCAAGAAACGGATCCTCGTGCCGGCGTGCAACAAGCGGCGGAGCCGGTATAGGAGGCTGCAGAGCCGGCGGACGGGGGAACATTCTGAGAGTGAGGGGCGCATCGCGAGGATATATATGTTCAAAAGAACAGGATAGCAAGAGGAAATATGGAGGCGGGCTGCCGGCAGCGCACTGCCTATGCACCGATCGGGGCCTGGGCGGGCAGGTTTGTAGGTCAGGAGTTCTGAGCTTCAGAACTCCTGATCTCGAGGGATTTGGATGAGCTGGAAGGGTATGTGGCGCGGGCGCTCCTGCCCGCGAACTCTTCAGGCTCCATTGGCGGACAGGAGTGTCCGCCCCACAAGTAGGGTTCCATCGGCGGACAGGAGTGTCCGCCCCACAAGTAGGGCGTCATCTGCCGAGAGGCGGTCTCGCTTCGGCTCATCGATTTTCCTCCCTGTCCATGATCTCCCTCGATAGGTCAGGAGTTCTGAGCTTGGGGACGCAGGGAAAGACGTGTGGGTCTTTCGGTTGGAAGGAGGCTGGTTGGCTCGGCGCCGGAATTCTTGCGAATTCCGACTACGTGCACCCCGTAGCGGGACCCGGCCCGGTCAGCCTTCCGCGACGCGGAGGCGGAGGAAGAACATGCCGTTTTCTTGCGGTTCCTGGGCGGGCCGGACCCGGACGCGCTCGAATCCGTCTCCTGCCGGAGAGACGTGAAAGACTGCGCCGGCGTCGATAGCCCAGGCGCGGAGATCGGCGGAGGTTTCCAAGTAGAAACGGATGCCGGGGCGGTCGATCGGCCGCTCGAACTGGAGTTCCGCTACGGGCTGGCTGTCCTCGGTCGAGAGACGCAGCCTGGGCAGGCCAGCCGGATCGGTAGTGCGCGGGTCGAGGCCCAGAGCGTACTCCACGAGATTGGGGGCTCCGTCGCCGTCTGGATCGGCGGCGGATCCCGCGAGAGCGGGGTCGTCCAGTTCTGTGGGAGAGAAATGCTGCTCAAGCCAGGTGCGGTAGCCGCCGGATGTCTCCGCCCAACCGGGGCTGCCGTGCCGGAGGCCGCTTTGCCGCCACGCCGCAGCGGCGGACCAGTCGGCGGGCGGTGCGCCGTCTTCGTTCAGCACTAGGCTGTAGCCGTCTCCGTCGGTGGCGGCGAACCAGGTGTCGGAGAAAGCGATGGTGATGAGCGGGCCCCCGTCCGCCTCGACGATGAGGGTTTCGCCGCTGTTCCGCAGGTTGCCCTCGTAGGATCCGGCGATGGGCCGGCCCGTCCCGTAACGGGCCGCGAACGCCGTGGGATCGCTGACCACCACGACGTAACCGCCGGGCGGGATCGACGGCGTGGGGCTTTGGAGGAAATCGAAGAGGACGCCGTCGCTGAGGCGAACCCCTTCGAGGGTGACGGGTCGAGGCCCGGGGTTGTGCAGCTCCAAGAATTCGAAGAGTTCGGCGTCGTTGAATCCGGCGGCGCGTTCCTCCGGGGACGGATCAGCGGGATGGTACATGATCTCGGTGATCAGGAGATTTGCGGCGGACGGGGCATCTTCCCCGATGGCCAGGTAGGCTGAGGAAGGGGCGCTCCAGGAATCGCCGGAGCGGGTGCGCGCGATGAGGAGGGTGGACTGCTCGACGAGGAGTGGCTGGGCGGTCACCGTGTGGCTGGCCTGGAGCACCGGGTGCAGGAGGAGGTCGGAGCTGCCGGCGGACGTGTTCATGATTTGGATGGCGAGCACGTTGCGGCCGCGGCGAAGCAGGCCGGCCTGCTGGGTGAGGTCGAACTCTGCGAACTGCACCGCCTCGGAGTCCGGACGGGACCCGGTGGCGAAGGAATCCCACGCGATCTGCGCTGGGCTGCGTTCGGCGTCGCGGGCGGCTTCCGATCCGTTGATCCAGGCGACGAAGGCGTCGTCGTAGCGCAGGCGCAGGATCAGGCGGTGGAGGAGGGTAGGGTCGTTGTCATAGTCGAAGGTGTAGCGGACGTAGAGGCTGGCGTTGACGCCGAGCATCGGTTCGCTGACGTCAGTGGTGATGGCGGGGAGCAGTGGGCCGCCGGGAGTCTCGAAACCGAGCCCGCCGGAGCCGGGCATCCAGCCCGCATCGTCAAACAGCGGGTCCAGCCAGGAATCGCCGAGGGAGGCTCCGGTAGGCACGAGGAAGCGGGAGGCAGACGTTTCGGGAACCAGAATTACGTCGATCCGGCCGCCCGCGAATTGTGTTGCCGAGGGCTCCGGAGCACCGCCGGGGGCGCGGGGATCGGAGCCGTCGGTGGTGTAGTAGACAGCTCCATCGGGGGAGGAGAGGGTGACTTCCAGGCCATTGTCCCCGGGCACGGCGAAGACGTTGGGCGGTTCGAGGAACTGGGAGTCGATCCAGGCCATGCGTTCGCGGATCCAGTCCTCTAGGTAGGCGACTTCGGAGCGGTAGGTAGTCCGGTTCTGGTAACCGGGCGGGCTGATGACGGTGAACTGGCCGAGGACCGGCCATTTCTGGAAATTCCGTCCGGCGGCTTCCTGCTCGAGGAGGGTGGCCATCTCCTCGATGAGCGCGTGCACGCGCGCGCTGGAGAGGGGGCCCTGGCGCAGGGCGCGCCAGCGGTCGGTCAGTTGTTGCTGCCATTCAGGATCCTGTTCGAAGCGGAGCCACCAGGGAGACCATCCGTTGACATTGGCGGTGAAGGAGCGGTTCCAGCCGTCGGTGCGGTAGCCGGGGAGATCGCCGCCCTCGGCGTAGTTCACATTACCGAGGGCCCAGTTGTAGTCCCAGAGTGGGCCCATGGTCAGTTTCCCGCCGCGCGGGACGTAAAAGAAGGTGCTGCCGCCGTCGAAGTTGCGGGTCCATTCCCGGAAGATCTTGTAATCGACCTGGGAAGCCGTGTCGGTGTAGTCGGCGTAGGGCCGGCCGGTGTCGGGGTGCCGGAAGTTAGGGCCGTAGAGGGCTTTTTCGAAATCGAGGATGAACGTGCGGATCCAGCCCCGCTGGGCCGTGTTGAGGTCCGGGAGGTTGGGGTCCTTGTGACGGTAAGCGACGCTGCGGCCGCTGCCGTTGGTGGTGAACTGCTGGGAATCGGCGTTGCCCATTTCCATGATGTATCCGCCGGTGATCATGCCAGGAAGATCGGTGTCCTCTGGCGGATCGAAGTCGATGCGGTCGTCGTCGAGGGTGATGCTTTCGACGAGGACGTAGACCCCGAGGTAATCGTCGGCATAGGAGAACTGCCGGTCCGAGTCGGAGTTGAGGAAGAGTTCCACGAAGCGGCCGTCGATGGAAGGCCGGCCGGTCTCGGCCCACAAGCGAAACGTCAGGAGGTTCCGCATGAGGGATTTGTCGGTGTAAGGAGCGGAGAGGACCCAGTCGGATTCGCCCCCGAGACCGAGCAGGTTAGCGTTTTCTTCCTGGTCGTCCTGGTCCCAGGTTTCGAACTTGTATTGCTTTTTGGGAAAGGAGGCTGAGCTGCGGCCGCGGATGCGGAGGCCGCTTCGGCCTGCGTATTGGGGGTCGCCGGTGATGGTCGCGCGGCCGGAACCGGGATCGACGTCGAAAAGGAGGGTCTGCGCTGGGGTGAGGACTGGGGAGCCGGTGGGGGCGATGGGCTGGCCACTGTCGATGAGGAGGAAGGGGAGGTTGCTGCTGAAATCCTGGATATCGCCAGCCAGTTTTAGGTAGGTTGCTGTGGCCACGGGACCGGAAAGACTGCCTTGGAAGACGGCGGCGCGCAGCCGGGTGTTGCCGGTCAGGAGGATCGGGCCGGTGTAGAGCGGGGACTTCGTGAAGAGACTGTTGACCGGAGGGCTGCCGTCTGTGGTGTAGCGAATTTCCTGGCCGGACCCCAGGGGCGCGCTCAGGGCGATCTCCAGGGTTTCGGTGAAGGTATTTGAGGGCGGCGAAATAGCGACTTCGAGACCGAGGGTGAGAAGGTCCCCGTTGGCCGTGCCGGGGGTTGGCGTGACGAAGAAGCCGGCAGCGGTGCGGGCGTCGTTCCAGCCGAACGACACATCGGGATGCTGCACCGGGAACGCGGGCGTGAACGCGCTGACCACGGTGGATCCATCGGGACCGACGAGTGCGAGGTGTTCTCCGTTGGCGCTGAGCTGGAAGCTGGCGTGGAGGTATCCGGAGCCGTCGGGGCCCGATCCCTCGGGCCGGCCGGAGGCGAAGACCACCAGGTAAGCCCCGGGGAGGAGTGTGGTGTCCGGAAACCGCCACTTGGCGGGGTCGTCGGCGTCATCCGTGAGGCTCCAGCCGGTGAGGTCGACCGCTTCCGTACCGAAGTTGTGTAGCTCGATCCAGTCCGAGAACCGGCCGTCGCCGTCTTGCAGAATTCCGGCGTTCGACGCGAGAAACTCGCTGAGGATGACCGTTTCAGCCTCCGCTGCTGCGTCCGGCAGGGTGAGCCGGGCGGCCAGGCACAGCGTCAAGACCGTGGAACGTGCATGAGAGGGGAGAATGAACACGGGGAAACTCCGGAGGGGCGCCGGAGGAGGGGATTCCTTTACGATACGGGCCCTCTCATTCCTCGACAACTTGGTAGTAACGTTCCTCCGTATCGGCTGGGGTGGGCATGTCGGTGTAGGAGGTGGAATCGCCGTCCGAGGGCAGGCTGTCGATGAGGTCGTCCCAGGGATCGCGCAGATTGTTGGAAGCGCGCACAGTGTAGGTCTGGCCAGGGCGCGAGTCCCAGGTCAGGGTGACGGCTCCGGTTTCCGGATCGCGCTCGATAGAGGTGATGTCGAAGGATTCGGCGACTCCGGTGAACCATTTGGCGACGAGGGACTCATAGAGACCGGCGAAATCGCCGCGGAACGCGGAGGCGTCGTTGTAAATGGCCAGCTCGGCGACGAGCCCGACATAGTTTTGGCCGCTGTCGCGATTGAGGAAATCGAAGAGTTCCTCTTCCTGGGTCCAGGGGATGGGGGCCCCGCCGGTTCCGTTGGGGGTCGGGCTGTTAACGTAGATCTCGTTGTTGCGGGAGTCGGCGATGACGATGTCCCATCCGCCGGGGCCCGTGGTCCCGAGTTCCGGAGTGCCGCCGCCGGCGAAGTTCATTTCGAACTGATTGTTCGGGTCGATCCAGAGCATGGGCCGGTTGGCGTTGTCGTCATCGACGAGGTTGTGGTAGGCGAAGATCGGCTCGGCCCGGATGACGGCGACGACGATGAAATCGCCGGCCGGGGAGGAGTGCAGGGCAGCCTGCCCGAGGTTGGAGGAGCCGTCGAATTGCACGGCGGGGTTGCCGTTGGGGGTGGCTCCGGTTACGAAAAAGGGTTCGCCTTCGGGTGTCTGTCCGCCCCAAGCGGTCACGGGATCGCCGTCGTCGAGGCCGAGTTCGAGGGCGTCGAATACGATGACCGGCGGCAAGCCGTCCGGAGCGTCCTCCGGATCATTGGGATCGGTGCCGGCGAGAATCTCCGCCCCGTCGCTGAAGCCATCCCCATCGCTGTCGGCGTTGTTGGGGTCGGTGAACGGTTCAACGGTGAGTTCCTCCAGGTCGGAGCGTCCGTCGCCGTCGGTGTCGGCGAGGAGCGGATTGGTGGCGGGAACGCCGTTGATCTCCTCGAAGTCGGAGCGTCCGTCGCCGTCGGTGTCGGCGGAGGCGGGATTGGTATTCCAGGTCACGACCTCTTCGAAGTCGTCGAGCCCGTCGTCATCGGTATCGACGACGTCTGGCCGGCTGCCGGCGATGAATTCCTGGAGATTGGTGAGGCCGTCGCCGTCGGCGTCGAGGAGGGCATCGGCGGGGTCGGCCTTGTCGAGGCCGTAAGCGTCCTCAAAGGCGTCGGGCATGCCATCGCCGTCGGAATCGTCGGTCATCCACTTGGAGTTCAACTCGAAGTAGAGCGCGGCGAAGTTGCCGCCGAAGGCCGCGGCATCGTTGTAGACGCGGAGTTCAGCCACTTGGCCCATGTAGCCTTGGCCATCGTCGCGATGAAAGAAGTCGAACTCCTCGTCGGCGGTCCAGGGGAAGGCGCTGGAGCCGGACCCGTTCGGAACGGGGCTGTTGACGTAAAGTTCGTTCCGGCGGGAATCGGCGATGACGATGTCCCACCCATCGACGCCGGTATCCCCTACGATGGGCGAGGAACCGCCGGCGAAGTTGAACTCATAGCGGTTGGCTGGGTCGATCCAGAGCATGGGCCGGTTGGAGGCGTCGTCGTCGATGACGTTGTGATAGGCTCCGACGTGGTCGGGCCGGATCACGGCTGCGACGATGAAATCCTGGGCGGCGCTGGCCGCGAGGAGGGCCTGCCCGAAGTTGGCGAAGCCGTCCAGCTCGACGGCCGGGCTTCCGTTGGGGGTGGCGACGGCGCGATAAACCGCTACTCCGGTGGCTCCTTGTCCGCCCCATTCCTCGACGGTTTCGCCTTCGGTGAGAGTTAGCGCCTTGGCGTCGAATTGGATGAGAGGCGGTTGTTGCGGGGGGACGTCGCTGGAGTCGTTGGGATCGGTTCCGGCGGCGACCTCGATCCCGTCGGAGTAGCCATCCCCGTCGCTGTCGGGGTTGTTAGGGTCGGTGAAGGGTTCGACGGTCAGCTCTTCCTGATCCGAGCGGCCGTCGCCGTCGGTGTCGGCAAGGAGGGGATTGGTCGCGGGGTCTCCGAGGATTTCATCCGCATCGCTGCGGCCGTCGCCGTCGGTGTCCGCGAGAGTGGGATCGGTGCCATAGATGTTGACTTCGTCCCCGTCGTTTAGGCCGTCGCCGTCAGTATCCGCAAGGAGCGGATTGCTGCCGTTGGCGAATTCTTCGAGGTTGGTTAGACCGTCGCCGTCGCCGTCCAGCGCCGCGTCCGCCGGATCGTTCTTGTCGAGTCCGTAAAGGTCTTCGAACTCGTCAGGCATGCCGTCGTTGTCGAGGTCTCCGAGGGCGATGTAGAGGTCGATCTCGCCGATGTAGATCTCGGCCGCCCCGGAATCAGCGACGAGCCGAAGGTGGGTAACGCCGGGGATAGGCGGGAACTGCAGGCCGAGCCGGAAGATGAACTCGCCGGCGTCGGCGACGTTGGTTACTGTCGTGAGTTCCGTGAAGGACCCGCCGCCGTCGGTGCTGTAGTCGAAACGGAAGGTTCCCAGCGTCCGGCCGGGGAAGAGGGTAAGGAAGTCGATTCCGGCCAGCGGGCCCGGATTTGCGAGCGCGAAGGTCGCTTCGCCGGCATCGGGATCGCCAGGGATCCAGCCGAGGTTCACTCCGTCATCGACCTGGAACATGTAACCGGTGTCGTCGTTGAGGTTGGCGGTGGCGGCGTATTGGGGGTTGCCGCCGCCGAAGGTTTCGTCGCCGCTCACCGCAAGATCGTCGTTCGAGATCCTGTGGAAGTTCGAGGGAAAGACCGGAGCCACAGAAGCGCGCGGCCCCATGGCTTTGTCGAGGCCGGCGGAGACGATGCCGAGTTCGCCCGGATCGGTGAAGGTCACGCTCGGATCTGGGAAGGTGTAGAGGTCGATCTCGCCGATGTAGACCTCGGCGGCTCCGGTGGAGACAGCATTGAGGCGGACATCGGTGACGCCGGCGATGGGAATGAAAGTTAAACCGAGGCGAAACTCCACCTCGGCGGGGTCGCCGGAATTGGTTACGGTGGTGATCTCAGTGAAGTTCGCGCCGCCGTCGGTGCTGTAGGAGAACGTGTAGCTTCCGAGAGTGCGTCCCGGGAAGAGAGTGAGGAAATCGATGCCGCCGAGGTCGGTGGGGGTGGCTAAAGAGAGGGTGGCGACGCCGTCTTCGCGGCTTCCGGGGATCCAGCCTAGGTTGACTCCGTCATCGACCAGGAAGGTGTAACCGGTGTCGTCATTGAGATTGGCTGTGGCGGCGTATTGAGGGTTGCCGCCGCCGAATGTTTCGTCGCCCGACGTGGAGATCGCTGCGCCGGGAATGCGTTGGAAACTTGCTGGAAACTCCGGCGCGACGGACTCCCGGGATTCCGTGGTGGTGTCGAGACCAGCGGAACGCACCGCGAGCCCATTGGGGTCGGTGAAGGTGATCGGCGACGGAAAGGAGGTGTAGAGGTCGATTTCGCCGATGTAGACTTCGGCGGCTCCGGTGGAAACGGCGTTGAGACGAACGTCGGTGACTCCGGCGATGATGTCGAACGACAGCCCAAGGCGGAAGGTGACCTCGCCGCCAGCGTCGCTGTTGGTCACGGTGGTGATTTCGGTGAAGGAAGCCCCGCTGTCCGTGCTGTAAGAGAAGGTGTAGTTCCCCAGGGTCCGCCCGGGATAGAGCGAGAGGAAATCGAGCCCGGCGAGATCGATCGGCTCGGCAAGGGAAAGAACGGCGATTCCGTCATCCCGGCTCCCGGGGATCCAGCCGAGGTTGATCCCGTCGTCGGCCTGGAAGGTGTATCCGGTGTCGTCGTTGAGATTGGCTGTGTCCGCGTAACGAGGATCGCTGCCGCCGAAGGTTTCGTCCCCGGAGGTGGTGATCTGGTCGCCGGACACCCGCTGGAAGTTTGCCTGAAAAATGGGAGCCACCGAGGCGCGCGACACGGTTGCGGTGTCGAGGCCGGTTGAAGCGACGTTCAGGCCTGCGGGATCGGTGAACGTCACGTCTCCGAGCGCTGAACCGGCGGCGAACGTGAACAGGGCGAAGAGGGGATGGATCTTCATGGAAATCCGGGGGTAAAGGGCTGCGAGAGGAGGAGGGAAGGCGGCGGGGAAACCGTGCGAACTCGGGCGAGAACACCCCATCCCATGGGGCGACGCCGGGGAGCAAACTCCGGTGACGCGGGGGTGGGGGAACGCAACCTCGAACGTTTAGAGTGTGGCTTGGCGCCGGGGAGTCCGGCAATGAAAGTTTGCGCCTGAATCTTATACAATCGCGCATCACCGGGTAAGATGCCGGAGTGGAAAACAGCGATCCAAAGCGCCAGGCGGCGTCGCGCGAGGGGAGGGATGAGAAACGGCTGAGTCCGCCCCACGTGGCCTTGATCATCGAGACCTCCAAGGTCTACGGCCGGGACATCCTGTTGGGGATCTCCCGTTATATGCAGTTGCACGGCCCTTGGTCGGTCTTCACCCGGGAGCGGGGACAGAATGATCCGGACCCGCCCTGGCTGGACACCTGGGCAGGCGACGGCATCATCACGCGCAGCGTGGATCTGGCGATCTGCCGCCGGGCCTACGAACGGGGCGTTGCGGTGGTGAGCTTACGCCATCTCCAAGAGCCGCCTTTGCTGCCGACGGTTTTCCCCGATCAGGGCCTTATCGGGCGCCGGGTAGCGGAGCACCTCTTGGAGCGGGGGTTCCGGTCGTTCGGATACTGCGGAGTGGCGGACTTCAAGGGCTGGGAACGGCTTCGCCGCGAGGCGTTCGCGGAAGCGCTGCGCGAGCGCGACTGCCGGCACGTCGAATACAAGCCGACCTACGTGCCCGATTCCGACCGGAATTGGGAGCGGGAGCAGAAGCTCATGGTGCGCTGGCTGGCCGGCTTAGAAAAGCCGGTGGGCATCATGGCCAGCCACGATTCACAGGGGGTCCAGCTCCTTGACGCCTGCCGGCGCGGCGGCATCCGGGTGCCCGACGAGGCCGGAGTGGTTAGCGTGGACAACGACCCGGTGCTTTGCGAGCTGGCTTCGCCGCCCCTTTCGAGCCTCGACCAAAACGTGGTCAAGCTCGGCTTCGAGGCCGCCGCCTTCCTCGACCGGATGATGCACGGCGAGCGCGTGGAACCGGGGAACCACTTCTTCGAACCCGGAGAGGTGGTGACCCGGCAATCCTCGGACGTCGTGGCTGTGTCCGACCGTCACGTGGCGGCCGCCGTCCGCTTCATTCGTGAGAACGCCTGCCGCGGGATCGACGTGCACGCCATTGCCCGTGCCTCCGGCCAGTCGCGCCGCGCCTTGGAAAAGAAGTTTGTGAAGTATCTGGGGAGAACGCCGATGGACGAGGTGCATGGGATCCGGTTGCGGCGGATCAAGAAGCTGCTGCTGGAGACCGACTATCTGATGGCGGACGTCGCCGCCGAAGCCGGTTTCGAGTATCACGAATACATGTCTCGCTTTTTTCGCAAGCGGACCGGGATGTCGCCCGGCCAATACCGCCGGGTCTACCGCTTCGGGGGTTAGAAATAAACAAGGGTCACTGGTGTAGCGAACTCGTGAGAGTTCCGAAGGCGATCCAGGCAGTGGTAGAGGTGATTCCGGGCCGGAGAGCAACAATGACGGCGGCTCATCACCCAAGCACCGCCAGCAGATAACGCATCTCCTCGGCGACTTCCTCTGGAGTCGCAACGGTCTGGCCAATTTCATTGCGCAGATGGCGCCCGAAGCGCCGGCGCAACCGCAGCACGGCCATCTTTACAGCGCTTTCGCTGAGGCCGAGCGCCCCACAGACCTCGGCATAGGGAAGCCGCTCGCCTTCTGTCAGGTAGACTTTAAGCGTCTCGAAATGCCTGCCCTTGCCCGCTTCTTCACATTCGTGGCGAAGGCGATCCATGGATCTTTCCAGCAGCGCGTAAACCCAGGCCCGGTCGAAGAGGGCATCCGGAGGCAGGTTTGAGTCCGCTTGACGGAGATAACAGTCCTCGGCCAGCTCCTCATCGCAGGGCACGAAACGGATACGGCCTCCGCGTTTCCACCGGTGTTCTCTGTTCCATTGGTTTGCCAGGAAGTTTTTCAAGCTCGCGAGCAGAAAAGACCGGAACCTTCCCTTTTCGGGGTCCGCTCTTCCGAGGCTATGGTTCTCGAGAAGTTTTTCGAAGAAGCCCTGGGTGAGGTCCTGGGCGTCCTCCGGTTTGTATCCCCTGCGCCGGACAAACGCATAGAGCGGATACCAGTAGGCTTTGCAAAGACTTTCCAATGCTTCTCTCCCCGGGCCGCTCTGCGTTCCTGCGGCTGCAACCACAAGACTCCAATGTGTTGCGGGGAATTGTGGGGATTCCGCTCCGTGCGCGGCTGAGTTGGCAGACCTCGTCGCCATTTCGTCAGCATAACCTTGCGAGGGAGGCAAAGCGAATGGATTCGTCGCAGCGACATTCGACCGAAGCGGCGGCGAGACCCAGTATTTCCGGCAAGCGTCCACCGTTCCCACCCCAACAGGACGGTGTCTGCTGAGAGTTCCTCCGTTACTTCCCGAGCTGGATGTTTTAGCAACGGGGTAGAGCGAACAGAACCCACGCAGAGCACATGAAGACACGCGCACACTCCTTTCATTCGACGATCGCGGCCCTCGCGGCAGCGGGGGGACTGATTCATTTCGCCGCTGCCGGTGAGGATGCGGCTCCCGCCGCATTAGGCGATTCGGGCTCCAAACTGCGGGAGGCCGTTCAGGACTGCGCCTGCGCCGCCTCGCTTTATAAAGTGGTCTTCACCGGCACACGCTTCTGTTGTGCCGGCCAGGACGGAACGATCCGGACGTCGGGCGATGGTCTGGAGTGGCAGGACCGGGATTCGCATACGGACGTGCATCTCCGGAGTGTTTCTGCCGCCGATGACAAGGTGGTGGCGGTCGGAGACCACGGAGTCATCGTTCTAAGCCGCGATGCAGGCGAAACCTGGGAAAAGGTAGAGTCGGGCGTCCGGGTTGACCTGTCGGATGTGGCCTTTGGAGGCGGGCTTTTTGTGGCCGTCGGCAGCGGCGGCGCCATCTTGACATCCGCTGACGGTCACCAATGGGATCGGCAGGATTGCGGCTCTGGCAGCGATCTCCGCAGTGTGTCTTGCGGCGAGGGACAATGGCTCGTCAGCGGCGGCGCGCGCACTTTGCTCTGGTCGGAAGACGGGAAGAATTGGACCCCCGTCAGCATGGACGGATCCACGCCCTGTTTCGGGCGAACCGCTTTTCTGGGTGATTCGTTCGCCATGATCGTGGGCCGCTCGATGGTCCTCCGGTCTTTCGACTCCTGGAGCTGGCAAACGGAGCTGCGAGCGGATCCGGCACATTTGAGGGCGATCGCATCCGGGGCCGGAGCCGACGTGGCAGTGGGTGAAGCTGGGAATATCCTCGTGTCCCGCCGCCGTGGCCATTGGAAGGAGTGTCCGTCGCCGACCCGGCGGGCTCTCTACGGCGTTGGGTTTGGTTGCGATGGGTTTGTCGCAGTCGGCGCAGGCGGAGTGATCCTTTTTTCGGAAGACGGCTTCTCCTGGGAGAGCGTCGAGGCCAGATGACGATCATTTGGCTGTCCAAGAGCGCCGCGAAGGACGATAATGAAACGAGCTTTCGGAAACATCTTGACCACGGGGGGCGAAGCCGGAGGAGAGTTCGAAGCGACGGCGCCAGACAGCTCGACTGAACTCCGCACGTGACAGACCGCAGACAGTGCCTTGACTGCGGTGCGGAACTGGATGCTCAGGCCTTGTCGGGACTGTGTCCGCGCTGCCTGCTCAAACTGATCGAGCTTTCGCAAGCCGATGCGGCGGATCCTGCGGCCGAGGAGGCTGCCTGCGTTGACCATGCAGGCGGCGATATCCTAGGGCGCTACCGGCTTTTCGAGAAGATCGGCGAGGGCGGGTTCGGCGCCGTTTGGAAGGCGGAGCAGATGGCGCCGGTCCAGCGGTTGGTGGCCCTGAAATTGATCAAACTGGGGATGGATACGCGGGAGGTCATCGCCCGGTTTCAGGCGGAAAGTCAGGCGCTGGCGCTGATGGATCATCCCGGGATCGCCAAGGTCCTGGACGCGGGCAGCTCGCCGGGCGGCCGGCCTTTTTTCGTCATGGAATTGGTGGAAGGCGTGCCCATCACTCGCTACTGCAAGGAGCAAGGGCTGAGTCTGAAGGCGCGGCTTCACCTGTTCCTGGACGTGTGTGCGGCGGTGCAGCACGCCCACCAAAAAGGGATCATCCACCGGGACCTGAAGCCCTCGAACATTCTTGTGGGCCGGCCGAAGGAGTCCGCTGGAGATCCGGTAGCGAAGGTCATCGACTTCGGCATCGCCAAGGCGATTGAAGGAGGGTTGACGGACCATACGATGATGACGCGGGAGGGGCAGTTCGTGGGTACGCCGGTCTACATGAGTCCCGAGCAAGCCGGTGCGCAGGGGGTGGACGTGGATACGCGCAGCGACATCTATACGCTGGGCGTTGTTCTCTACGAGCTATTGGCGGGCGTGCCGCCGTTTGACGCCCGGTCGCTTCTGAGCGCGGGCTACGAAGAGATGTGTCGGATCATCCGGGAGGCGGACCCGCCCAAGCCGAGCACTCGTCTTCAGTCCACCCTGCAGGCGAGTCCCACGAGCCCCAGTGGTCCGAGCAATTACCGCGCGTTGCGTGGAGATCTCGACTGGATCGTGATGAAGGCGCTGGAGAAGGAGCGAGCGCGCCGGTACGAAACAGTAGACGGTTTTTCCCTGGATATTGAAAGTTATCTGAAGGATGAGCCGGTTGTCGCCGCCGCGCCCAGATTCCTGTATAAGTCGGGCAAATTCATGCGGCGCAACCGGGCCGCGGCAGCAGTCGCGGCGGTGATCATGGCGTTGCTGGCCGGAGGCATCGCCGGAACGTTATCCTTCGCCTTCCGGGAGAAAGCCCAGCGGAAAGCCGCTCAGGTCAACGCGATCGAGGCTAGGAAGAGCGACGCACGGACCCGGGAAGCGTCTCGACGATTGCAGGTTCAGCAGGCCGAGCACTTCATGCAAGCGGGCGAGGTCGGCACGGGTCTGGCCTATTTGTCCCGAGTGATTCGCGATGAGCCCAACGACGCTGGCGCGGCGGGGAGGATCATCGACGTTCTCGTGCGCGGTGATCACCATTGGTTAGCCTTTGAACCGGTTCGTGACAAAAGTCGAAGGATCACTTCGGCCGGATTCAGCCCGGACGGATTGAGATTTGTCGCCGTTGGTTCAAATAAGTTCTCTGTGGGGAGTGCGGAGACCGGTCTGGCCACAGGAGGCTCCGTTCCCGGCGACACGGTCCACTACGCTGAATTCAGCCCGGATGGCTCGCGCATCGTGACCGCTTCGTCAGACGGGACCGGACGCCTCTGGGATGCCGAGACGCGTCAGCCGATTGGCGAGCCCATGCGCCATGAAAGTGAAGTCTACACCGCGAAATTCTGCCCGGATGGTTCCCGCATCCTGACTGCCTGCATGGACCGGTCGGCGCGTCTGTGGGATGCAGACACTTGCCGTCCCGTGGGAGGACCCATGCGCCATGATTGGGTCCGGTCACCACAATTTAGCGGAAACGGGCTGCGCCTATCAACGGATCACATAACAGCCGTGGTGCGTGACGTAGTCACGAACGAGCCTGTGGGCGCCGCTCTCACTCATCAAGCTCAAATCAGGTCCGCTCAGTTTAGCCCCGATGGATCGTTGGTGGTGACCGCTTCCTACGACAAGACTGCACAGGTGTGGGATGCCTTGACAGGACGGCCGGTCGGCGAGCCCCTACATCATGCGGAAAGCATTGGGTATGCCGAGTTTAGTCCCGACGGTCTGCGGGTGGTGACCGCCTCCGAGGACAAGACCGCGCGCGTATGGGATGCCCAGACGGGAGCGCCGGTGACCGATCCATTGTCCTGTGAGGGCAATGTGGCCTTTGCGCGCTTCAGCCCGGATGGAAGGCGTGTGCTGGCGCTTTCGCGATCCAATCAGATTCTGCGAGTTTGGGAGACCGAAACCGGAGGGCCCCTGGGAAGCCCCATAGAGCCTGCGGGTGGGATTTCGTTCGACCTGTCCTATCTCCGGCTTGGCGGTGCGATTCCCTTCGGCCAGTCCTATCCCTCCAGTCCTGCTTTTAACGGGGATGGAAGCCGCGTGATCGTCGTCACCCATCAAGGCTCGGTACAAGTGTGGGATGTGGAAAGCAGTCGGCTCGTCGGCGAACCGATGCAGCACGTTGATAATGTCCGGTATGTCAGGTCCGCGTATTTCAGCGAGGACGGGCAGCAGATCATCACCGTCTCGGACATCAACTCCGCCACGCTGAGGACCGCGGGAGAACTGGGACAGATCCGGCGCTGGGATGCCCGCACCGGAGAGTTGGTCGATGGGCCACGGGATTATGGGCATCCATGGATGGTGGCTGAGTTTAGTCAGGACGGACGCAAAGTGGCTACCGCATCCGCGGACGGGAAGGCCCGCATGTGGGACGGATTAACCGGGCAGCCGCTCGGCGAACCGATGCGCCATGAAGACGCGATCCGATCCGCTGAGTTCAGCTCCGACGGGTCCCGCTTGGTGACGGCTACTTGGGGAACGACGGCACACCTCTGGGACGCCGAGACGGGCCAACCGCTCGGCGAGCCCATGCGCCATGAAGGCTTTGTCGTTTCCGCTCGTTTCGATCCGGAAGGGCGCCGTGTGGTCACGGCGTCCTCCGAAGAGGAGGCGCGGTTGTGGGATGGCCATTCGGCTAATCCGTTAGGAATGTCGTTGCGGCATGAGGATCATGTGACATCCGCGAGGTTCAGCGCGGATGGCTTGCGGATCGTGACCGCTTCGTGGGATGGCTCCGCGCGAGTTTGGGATGCTCGTACGGGAAGGATCATTGGTGAACCACTGCTCCATGGAGAGCGAGTCACAGACGCGCAATTCAGCCCGGACGGTTGGAAAGTGCTGACCACCTCGACCAACCGCGTCAGCGGTTACTCTCAGGGGACCGTCATGGACTCACTCCGCGTGTTCGAGGTCCGCTCCGCCGAGGAGCCAGGAGAATGGATGCGCCGGGCTGATGATGAGCCTGTGACGGTGGAGTTGAGTCCCGACGGGTTGCGTGTCGCGACAGTCTCGGAGGCTGGCGTCGTGAAGCTATTCGACGTGAATTCCGGCAGTGCCGCCGGGGAACCCATGCCTCATGAAGACCGCGTCAATTCTTGCCGGTTCAGCCCGGATGGTTCCCGTCTGGTGACGGCCTCCAGGGACAAGACGGTGAGGCAGTGGGATGCGCGGAGAGGGCAGCCTTTTGGGGATCCCATACTTCACGGGCGTGAAGTAGACTCGGCGCAGTTTAGTCCGGACGGCGCCTTGATAGTGAGCGTTGCGGTCAACAGGGCCCAGATCTGGGATGCCCGGACAGGCCGCCCGCTGGGCGATCCGATGCTGGACAGCCACAGGCTGATGTCCGCGCGCTTTAGCGCGGATGGAACCCTCCTCGTGACCGCTTCGACGGGCAAGACGGTGCAGCTCTGGGAGGCTCCCACAGGCCGGCCCGTGGGTGAGCCCCTCCCGCACGAGGAAGCAGTCCGGTTCGCGGACTTCAATCCGGACGCATCGCGAGTGCTAAGTGTTTTGTGGGGAAACTCCGCGCTGATTTGGAATGTGCGAACGCGGAAACAGGTAGGGGCGCCCCTGCGCCATGACGCTCCGATTATTTCCGCGGAATTTAGTCCGGACGGAAGGCGCATTCTTACGGGTTCCTTGGACGGGACGGCGAGGCTTTGGGATGCGGACAGCGGCCGGGCTCTGGGAGAGCCCATGCGCCATACCGCGTCTCTTACCGCTTGCCGGTTTAACGAGGATGCAAGCTGCGTGCTCACCGCGTCCGAGGATCGAACGGCGCGGCTGTGGGATGGCTACACCGGCAAGCCCCTAGGAAAACCTTGGCGTCACGATTCTCCTGTGAACGCGGCGTGGTTCAGCCGCGACAACTTGTCTGTGGTCACGTCATCCGGCGGCGGTGTGCGCAGGTGGGCCATAGCGCCGATACCCGTTCCCAACTGGATCGCCGATTGGGCGGAATCCATAGCCGGTCAACGGTTAACCGCATTGGGGTTCATGGAGTTGGTGTCCGAAACGGAGGTATTGCATCTCAAGCAAAACGTTCTTTCGAGTTCAGACACGGATTTCTACACGCAAGCGGCGAAGTGGTTCTTTGCGGACCCTGACCAGCGGGCTTCTTCCCCGTGGGCGGAGTCCCGGTAGGAGCCTCGTAGCGGAGAGGAATGGCGATTCATGAAGAGCAGGATCATTTCTACGGGGATTGGACTGATGGGATTGTTCTGGGCAGGTTGCCGGAGTGATCCGCCATCTCAGACACCAATATCCCAAGTCCCGGCAAGCGAACCCACGTTGGGCTGGCCGCAATGGGGTGGAACGTCGGACCGGAACATGGTCTCCTCAGACAAATGCCTCCCGGCGGTGTTCGATCCCGGTCTCATCAGGTATGGCTCCGAGGAGGTCGATTTGACCACCACGACGAACTGTCTTTGGGCAGCAAAACTGGGATCCGTGACTTTTCGGCCACCGGCCGTTGGGGGCGGAAAGATACTCATCGGGACAAACAATGAATCGCCGCGCGACGCGCGACACGTGGGGGATCGGGGGATCCTGCTGTGTCTGGACGAGAAGACCGGCGCCTTTCTTTGGCAGTTGGTGGTTCCCAAGTTGCCCTCGGGTAAGGTCAACGACTGGGAATTCCTTGGTATTTGTTCCACTGCTGCGATCACAGGGGATCGCGCCTACGTCATCACGAATCGCTGTGAGGTGGTCTGCCTGGACATGAACGGATTCGTCGACGGGAATCAGGGGATGCAAGAGGAGGCGGTCTACATGGCGGATTCTCGGCGATCCCAGGGCGATCCCGAGCCCACTCCAATTGCGCCGGGCCCTACCGATGCAGACATCCTCTGGGTTTTCGATATGATCGATCAATTGGGCGTCTTTCCGCACAACATCACCAGCAGTTCCGTGGCGGTGATCGGGGACAAGGTCCTGGCCACCACATCCAACGGGGTGGATTGGACGCACACGAACATTCCCTCACCGTTCGCGCCCAGTTTGATTATGCTCCATGCGGACACAGGCGAGCTCCTGGGACAGGAAGGAGCCGGAGTGAGCCAGCGGCTGTTGCATTGTTCCTGGGCTTCGCCCGCATACGGAGAGGCTGGAGGTCGAGAAATGATCGTATTCGGCGGCGGCGACGGATGGTGCTACGGTTTCGCTCCGGCGACCGAAAAGGACGAGGAAGGATACGACATCTTCCCGGAATACTGGCGCTACGATTGCAATCCGCCTGAGTATCGCCGGGATCCGGAGGGCAATCCGAGAAAATATGCGACCTATGAGGGTCCCAGCGAAGTGGTCGCAGCTCCAGTTCTGCACGACGGCATGGTGTACGTGTTGGTGGGTCAGGATCCGGAGCACGGGGAGGGTGTGGGCATGCTCAGTTGCATCGATGCAACGCAGTCCGGCGACCTGAGCGGGAAGGCCCTGTGGGCCTATAAAGGAGTGCGCCGCTCCATGTCCACGCCGTCCGTCTCAGGCGGGCTGGTCTATGTCGCAGACTACTCGGGCAATGTGCACTGCGTGGATGCCAGGACAGGCGAACCGCAGTGGGATTATGACACCAAGGGACACATTTGGGCCTCCACGCTGGTGGTCGACGGCAAGGTCTTTATCGGCAATGAGGAAGGGGAACTGCATGTACTGGAGGCGGGAAGGACATTGCGGAATCTCGGAATTGTGGAGTTTGACAGTCCCCTCTATAACGGAGAGGTCGTGGCCAACGGAGTTCTCTACGTGACGACGCAGACCCACCTCTACGCTTTTGGGCAATGAAGACTTCAGGAACATCCGGGAATAACGACTGCTATCCGGGATTTCGGGTGCATCGGCGTCAGGCCAACACACTCGGCTATCAGGACAGCCTGGGACGAGGAATGAGTTCGGGTATATTTTTCCGGATTGCGGGAATCAGGCTAGAGGGAAGGCTGCAGGACCGGGAGGAATAGTGATAGCTTTAGAACCACCTGTGGGCGTGGCCATTTCAAGATGAGGACGCAACAGCAAAACCATGAGATATTGGACATTCACCTTCTGCATTCAGGTCATTACTCTGCTCGGGCTCTCCGGCGCCGGCAGGTCGGCTGAGCCTTCCGCAGCGCCGTAGTTCGCTCATTGGCCGCAGTGGCGCGGGCCCGCCCGCGACAACATCTCCACCGAAACGGGCCTACTCCAGAAGTGGCCCGAGGGAGGGCCGCCGCTGGTGTGGAAGACTGTGGGATTGGGGGAGGGTATCGCTTCGGTGTCGGCCGCTGGAGGCCGCATCTTCACCGTCGGTTATCACGAGGGACACGAGTTTCTTTCCGCGCTGGACGAGCAGAGCGGCGAGCGGTTGTGGATTCAACGGATCGGGCCGCAGGTGGGCGAGAGCAGCCTCATGCGTTGGCTAGGGCAACGGACTCCCACGGTCGACGGGGATCGCGTCTACGTGATCACGGCTTACGGCGAACTCTCCTGCCACAACGTGGCCAGTGGAGAACCGCTTTGGAAGAAGAGCTACCGCGAAGATTTCGGCGCCAAAAAGCCAATTTTCGGTTTCTGCGATCATCCGTTGGTGGATGGAGACCGGCTCATCTGCACTCCCGGCGGAACCCTGATCACCATGGTGGCTCTGGATAAGGTCACCGGTCAGACCTTGCCTTCAGCATCGCCGGCGACGACCGTGCCGCGGGCGCGACCAATCCTGTGGTTGCCGGTGGGCGCCTGTATTTGAGGCAGGGTCAGACTCTTTATTGTTATGATGTGCAGGATGGCGCCTTAGAGACAGCCGTCCACGAGCCCCGAACGACGGCGCTTTCCTTTCCCGATGTCGCTCCGGGGGAGGGTCTCAGCCTCGCTGGGCAGGGGACGGTGCGTCAACGAAGCAGAGACCCCGAGGATATCGACAGCGTGTTCGTGCCCACGCCGCACGACGTGGTGGAGAAGATGCTTGCCTTAGCCGAGGTCAAGGCGGACGAAACCGTCTGTGATCTCGGGTCCGGGGACGGCCGGATTCTCATCACCGCTGCGAAGGAATATGGAGCACGGGCCGTGGGCTACGAGATCGACGCGGATCTCGTGGAGACGTCCCGCCGGAAAGCCAAGGAGCAAGGGGTTGATCACTTGGTGACGATCGAGGAGAAGGATTTTTTCACCGCGGACTTCAGCGAGTCGCAGGTGGTGACGCTCTACCTCACGCTGGAGGTCGTGGCCCAATTGGTTCCGCGGTTGAGGAAGCTGAAGGCTGGAGCGCGGATCGTGGCCCACGCACATCCCATTCCCGGAGTGCGGCCGGACCGGGTGGTGCGCATGGTGTCGCCGGAAGACAACGCCGAGCACACAATCTACATTTGGACTACGCCGTTTAAGGCAGACGAATAGTGTCCTACTTCCGGTGAGCATCAACCGCTCCCGCCCCATTTGGACTGTGTTCGCTGCGAGTTCCTCTGTTACTTCCCGCGCTGGCTGCTTTAGCAACGGGGTAGAAGCAAACAGAACCCACGCAGAGCCCATGAAGAGACGCTCTGAGAGCGTCGAGGGCAAACGACGACCATTTTGGCTGTCCAAGATCGCCGCGAAAGATGATAATGAAACGAGCTTTCGGCAACACCTTGACCACGGGAGGCGAAGCCAGAGGAGAGTCCGAAGCGACGCGCCAGACAGCTCGACTGAACTCCGCACATGACAGACCGCAGACTGTGCCTTGACTGCGGTGCGGAACTGGACCGGGACGACGTGGTTTGCCCTGCGTGAGCAGGCGCAGCGGGCAGCGTTGGGCGTGAAAGAGGAGGCTCTCGTTGAGGCCCGGCGAACCCAGGCGGCGGAAGCAGTCGCGAAGGAGCGATCCGATTTCTTTCACTACGTGCACTTGATTGAACTGGCTTACCAGCAATGGAAGGACGGGAACATCATCCGCGCGGCTGAACTCTTGGATCAATGCCCGCCCGGGGAGCGGGCCTGGGAGTGGCATTATCTCCAACCCTTTCGATATCGAGAGATGTTCCCTCAATCAAATCTGCCGCTTCAGCGATCGGGGCCGGGATCCTCACTGCGAGACTGTTTCCCCAGCGTGACAATTTCACTTTCATGCCGAGACATGGATTTACATCGGATAGCCGTAAAGCTCGATGACCCGCCTTGACGACTTCTATGGTCAAGCGTCCCTCCGCTCACCGGTCTGGACGCCGCAAAAGTATATAATCTTGGCGGGAATTTGCATTGCCGAGGCCGGAGGGAGACGGCTTAGGATGCCCGCATGACCGGGCTTTCCTCTGGGAACGGCTCCGGCGGGCGACCGCTGGGCGTGGCCCTCATCGGCGCGGGCCGGGCCGGGTTGATCCACGGCCGCAAATTCGCCCGCCTGGGTCCGGGAACGCGGGTGGTGGCGGTGGCGGACGCCGATGGCTCCGCGGCGGAGGCGGCGGCGC
>JBGTBW010000177.1:0-26931 GCA_041749135.1 Verrucomicrobiales bacterium | reverse complement strand
GAGCGACGCCGCGGAAGCGCTGGCGGGCACCGATGCCTTTGACGCGAGGGATTACTTCCGGATGACGGCGATCGAGGCGGGCTCTGGGGAGCTGAGGCTGGAAGTGCCGACGGTGGAAGGCCGGGTCTACGAGATCGAGTTCTCGGAGTCGCTGGAGAGCGGAAGCTGGGAGGTCATCGACCGGGTGAGCGGCGACGGAACGACGCTCGAGCTGGTGGATCCTGATCCAGAGCGGAACAGCCTGCGGGAGGGCTACTACCGGGCGCGAGTCATCGAATGACGCAGGAGCCGGGCGGGCTGGGAATTTGATCCCGCCCGCCCGGGGCCGCGCTCAATCCATTGACAACCATACCGATTATGATCAAACTAGGGGTCCGCAAACATTCCGGCGCAATTCACAAATTCATCAGTCCATCCATGAGCAGGTCAGCCTTCAGAAACCTTTTTACCGTGGCGGCATGCGCTGCGGGATTCGGCCTATCCTCCGGCGAGGCGGCCATCAATTTTGTCGGCGTCACGATTCCGTGGAAAGCGGATTCGGATTCGACGGCGGACACGATTGGGGGGAATACCGAGTGGAATGCCTATATCCGGCCTGAGGGAGGCGCGTTTCTCAACGACGGGAACGCGGCTGGGACGCGCTTTTCAGTTCCGCTGGAGGTGGGGATACACACCTTCGAGATCTTCGTGCAGCACCAGTCTTGGGTGGACGACAGCCCGCCGGAGCCGGGCAGCTACATCAACCTCTTTTTCGGTGGGCGGACCAATCCTGGCATTTCCGCACAATTGGCGGGCGGGAACTTTGGAGCGCTGGCTCCGTTGACGGCGGCTGACATTGCCCTGGTGGCGAACGACCAAGACGGTTCGCTGGTCGCTCCGGCCGGGAGCTTGCGCCATATTTCGTTTGCCGACGGATTGCAGGTGGACCTGATCGGGCTGGAGATGAGTATTGTTGGCGACACCGTGTCAGGCTTCACCGCCTTTCCCTCCGGATCCGAGCAGGATTCGATGTTCAGGATCACCTTGCAAGTGGCTATCCCGGAGCCAGGTTCCACAGCCTTGGCGCTTTTTGGTTTGACGGCCTTTCTGTGGCGCCGCCGGCGTTTTTGATGGCGGTAGGATGAAGGCCTGCGGCCTTCAGGTGCGCGCCCCTGGTTTGCATGAGGCTCGCCCGGGCCCCTCGCGACGGAACAGGGTGAGAAATGCGGGCTAGGGTTTCCAGGCTCCCACCTCTCTCTTTTTCGCTTCTCGCTCCAGCGACCTGAGATGGTCCCGGAAAGCATTTTTTCGGGTTCCATCCGGCAGATCGGCGGGGAGCGTATAAATACGGGCCAGGCCGGCTTGCACCAGAAGCTCGGAAAGCCAGACTCCGCCTTTCTCCTTTTCCGGGAACCGGACGAAAGCGTGAAGGCGTTCGCTGCTCATGACCGGCTCCCAGCGGGTCATGATTTCGAATGACTCGGACTGGAGCAAGCCGAGCGTGAACGACTTAGCTTGTTCGCCCAGGGCGAGAACACGGCGGCGGTCCCGGATTCCGAAGTAGCCGGCTTGATGGTCGATCCGCTCGGGAAAACGGTCGCTGGTCTCGGGGCAATCGACGAAATAGAGTCGAAAGACGTGTTCTTTGCCGTTCCAGGCGATGCGGAAGCTATCGCCGTCGTTGCCTCTGCTCTGGACTAACATGGCTCCATGCAGAAGCTGGTAAGGACCGCGTTGTTCGGCGGGCCGGGGATGAGCGCCGGGCTGGCTGGCTTGTGGGGTGGGGAAGGATTCCAGAGGGGCTGGCCCGGGACCCCCGTTTTGCCGCCAGAGTTGGTAGGCGCCCAAGGTCAGCAGGATCAGCGCTGCGCTCAGGCTGAGTTGCTTCCAAGAGCGTGGGCGCCGAGAGGATCTCATGGTTTGGAGTGTGCGAGGATGGAATCGAACAGACGAATCAAGCCCGCGGGCGAGGCCAAGGTGAAGTCGGCAGGGACACGGACGGGTTTCAAGCCGGCGATGCGGATGGTTTGCGTGCCGGCACGGCGGCCCGCGAGGATATCGCGGTCGTCGTCGCCGACCATCCAGGAGCGGGTGAGGTTGAGGCCGAGACGCAGGGCGGCTTCTTGGAGCATCAGGGGACTGGGTTTGCGGCGGGGATCGCGGCCCGCGAATCCGATGGCGGTGTAGATAGCGTCGAAAGCGGCCCCTCGGGAGGAGAGTTCTCGTTGCATCCGCAGATGCAGTTGGTCGAGATCGTCTTTGGTCATGATGCCCTTGGCCACGCCCTGCTGGTTGGTGACGAGCACGCGAAGCCAGCCGCGCTGGGCGAGACTGTTCAATGCGGGTTCGATGCCTTCCCGGAACCGGAATTCCTCCCAACGGATGACGTAACCGTGAGCTGGCGCGGTGTTGACTACTCCGTCGCGGTCGAAGAAAACGCAGGGGCGTCCGGCACGATCGTTATCGGGCATTGACCGGGTTTTTTGAAGGGAGATGGACTTCAAGTTTGAGATCGCCTCCGATCTGCCGGCAGGAAACTTGGAGCGACGTGATGGGCGGGAGGGCCTCCATTGGGGGATAGGAGATGCGGTGGGGTCCTCCGCAAACCAGGGGGGCGATATAGAGGTGGAGTTCCTGGACAACTTCGGCGGCCAGGAATGCGCCGAGGACTTGGCCTCCGCCTTCGACGAGCAGACAAGCGACATCACGCGAGGCAAGGGTTTGCAGAAGGTCAGGGATGATTTGGTCGCGCAGGACCCAGGTGCGGTGGGCATAGGGGTCCGAGAAAAGGGCGGTGTTGGCGGGAAGGTTGCCGGAGCGGGTCAGCACGACGCGCCAGGGCTGCTCTTTGGTCGCGCCGGGAGCGGGAGATCGCAGGGTGAGGCGAGGATTGTCACTGCGCAGGGTGGCGGCTCCCACGAGAATGGCGTCGCTTTCGCGCCTCAGCCATTGGGCATCGGCGCGTGAGGCGGGCGACGACAGCCATTGGGATTCACTGGGCGGGCGGGTGAGCCGTCCGTCGAGGCTGAGGGCGGCTTTGGCGATCACGTAAGGGCGGCGATGTTGAATCCAATGGCGGAAAACCCGGATGAGGGTGTCGCAGCCGGGTTGAAGGACGCCGGCGACGACTTCGATTCCGGCTGCTTCAAGGAGAATCCGGCCTCGTCCCTGGTGCCGGGGATCTGGATCGGTGGACCCGTAGACGACGCGGGCGATGCCGGATTTTTGGATTGCCTCGCAGCAGGGAGGCGTACGGCCGTGGCTGGAGCAGGGTTCCAGCGTGACGTAGAGGGTGGCTCCGCGAGCTGCGTCTGGGGAGGGGAGATTTCGCAAAGCTTCGATCTCGGCGTGGGCGGCTCCGGCCCGGCGGTGAAAGCCGGTGGCCAGCAGGCTTCCATCGCGCACGAGAACGGCTCCGACAGGAGGGTTTGGGGAAGTGCAGCCAATGCCAGGCCGGGCCGCTTCCAGAGCTTGGAGCATCCAGTGAACGTCCGCTGCGGCCGGGTCCATGGCGGCATCCTAGGATTGACCGCGGTGGACGCAAGTGAGCAGTCGAGAGGGGAGCCGGATCGTCTGGAGCGGTGAGTAAAAACGAGAGCGGGCAATCGGGAGTTGTCTTGTTTGGGGGCATCGATCATGCTGGCCTACGGTGAAATTCGGCTCCGACGAGAAGCGGCTTCTCTATTCAGAGCTAGGAAAGCTATTGCGGGCAGGGTTCCCTCTGGAGCAGGCCTTGAAAACGCTGCAGGAGCAGAAGCTTCCCGCGTCGCACCGGCACTATATCGAGACGGTCCAGAGGGGCATTGCCGAAGGGAAGAGCATTGCGGAGTCGGTGCAGGTTCTCAGTCCGGAGGTCAGCCAACTGGAGGTCAGTCTGATCGAAGCTGGGGAACGCGGGGGGAAGTTGTCCGATGTTTTTCGGCAGCTTGGCGACTATTTCCACCGTCTGCGGGTGGCCCGGCAAGCCGTCGTGACCCAACTGATTTATCCTTTTGCATTGTTTCATGCGGGAGTGGTGCTGGGAGCGCTGCCGCGCATGTTTGAATTTGGTCTGTCCCTGCAAACCTGGGGGCCGATGGTTCTGGCGCTGGCCGTTCTCTACGGGATTCTTGCTGCCGTGATTCTGTTGAAGAAGCCGGTTAGGATCCGGGCGTCGCGAGATCCCCGGCTCGATGGCATTCTACTGAAGCTGCCTCTTTTCGGCCGGGTGCGGCTCTATTATGCGCTGGAGCGATTCTGTCGGGTCTTTCAAATCTACCTCTTGGCGGGGATCCGCCCTTCGCGAGCGCTGTTGGCGGCTGGGGAGGCCTCCCAAAGCGGGTCGGTTTTGCACAGTGCGAAGGACATGAGCCGGCAGGTCGAGCTTGGGTTGATGCTGGGACCGCTTTTTCGGATCGAGCCGGTGTTTCCTCAGGATTTTGCCGTGACCATGGCTACGGCGGAGGAGGCGGGGACGTTGGACGAGGAGCTAGGCCGCTGGGCTCGCATGTTCACATTGCAGGGGGAAGAGGCCTTAGAACTGCTCAAGATTTGGCTTCCGCGCGCCATTTATTTTTGCATCGTCCTCTACATGGCCTGGCTCATCCTGTCGATGGGCATGAACTATGTGGGGATGTTCGAGGAGAATCTGGGGTTTTAGGCTAAAAGTCGCGGGGAACGATGTTCCGGTATTGCCCGCGGAAGGCCTTGGCGATGTCTTGGAGGTAGCCGGCTCCTATCCCGTTGATTCCGATGCAGTTTACTTGCGGGGTACGGCTGCTGGAGTATTCGCGAGCCCCTTGGATGACGAGATCGATAATCTCGCTCTTGGAAAGGCGCCTTCCGCCTTTTTGGGTAGAGGGTTCGCCGTCGGTAATGAGGAATATGGTATCGGGCCGCTGCATGAAGGCGGCCACGAGAGCGAGATCGTAGCGTGAACCCCCCGAAGTGCCGCGCAGAAAGGGCACATCCCGGGATTCGATCGGGGTGTAACGAATCTCGCGATCTCTGCCGCGCCGGCCAAACTCTTCGGTTCGAGTCCGGCTGAAGCGTCCACTGAAATAATCCTCCATGAAATCATGAGCGCGCCTCTTGTTTTCGGGAGAGGCGGCAACCGGACGGTCGGCGAAGCCATCGGCGTCGTTGCCAAAGCAGATCAGATTGAAGCGCGTCGAAGGTTGGAAAGATTCGACTACTCGACGGACCTCGTTCTTGATGGCGCGGAGGCCGCTTTCTCCGCATTCCGCAGGCATACTGGTGGAGACGTCGATAACGAGGACGACGGAGTCTCCGCTGGCGGGGGCACCGAAAAAGTGGGTTCCCTGGCCCGACCCTGTTCCCATGGCGCCGCGCCCGAAGCCGTCGCCCCAGCCTGTTCCCAAGTCGGGAGCCTCCACTTCGAGTTGGGTTTGAGGAACCGGGATCTGACTGATGGCAGGGGCGGTAACGACGCTGGCGACGGGGGAAGAGGGCGCGGCGGGCTTGTCGGCGCGGAAAGGCGCAGAGAACTCTCTTTTCATCACTGCCTCTTCCACCGCCTGGGGTGAGGCCTGAACCACGATATCCGGTGATTCTGGCCGCATCTTCGGGACAAGAACGACCAGGGCGAAGACGGTGAAGAGAAGGGTATGGATGAGAAGCGCGATCAGCGCCGCGCGAAATCGCGAGCGGCGGGAGAGCCGCTGGGCGTGGATAGCCATCACCTCCTCCTGGCTGAGGGCTCCGGATGCCAGTTGGGAGGAGAAGTCCATGATGCCGCCTTGGGATTCCGGATTGCAGAACTCCATCGAAATCCAAAGTACTCTACATCGTTTTCTGGCCGGTGGGAAGGAAGGCTTGGTGGGGGGCTGGAACCCTTTTGGCGTCCTGAATTCTTCCCGATGCCTTTACTCGCGCGTGTTGAAATCGACGTAAGCGGGGCTGATGTCGCTGGTGTAGAACGTGCAGCAGGCGTCGCCGGAGCCGAGATCGATGGTCACCGTGAATGCCTCCTGAGCGGCAACAGCGTGGAGGTCTTCGGCGGGCACGCCACTGGCGCAGCCGTTGCGGACCGCCTCCAAGCCGTCGTAGAAGAGCTGAACGCGGTCGGGATCGAAGACAGCGCCGGAGTAACCGAGGGCATCGAGGATGCGGCCCCAGTAGGCGCGTCCGCCGTGCCAGGCTGACTTGACTAGCAGTGAATTGGCCACGGCGCGCGCGGCGCGTTCCGCCTCGGGTCCGGAGGCGGCGGCGCGGACTTGGAGTGTGACAAAGCGGGTGACGCGTTCTCCGTCGCGGACGATCATCTTGGCGAGGGAGAGCATGACTTCGTGCAAGGCGAGGCGAAAGCGTTCGCAAGCAGGCGACCCGCTGCGAATGGCAGGGTTGCCAGCTTGGCCGTTGGCGAGGACGAGCACGGTGTCGTTGGTGCTCATGTCGCCATCGACGGAAATGCGGTTGAAGGTTTCCGCCACGCAACGGCGGGTGACCTCTTCCAGTGCGGCGCCTTCGATGGCGGCGTCGGTGGTGACGAACGCCAGCATGGTGGCCATTCCAGGCTGGATCATTCCCGCTCCCTTGGCCATGGAACCGATACGCAGGGAAGCGCCGTTTTCCCTGTATTCGAGCGCCCTGAGTTTGGGCCGGGTATCGCTGGTCAGGATGGCTTGGGCGGCGTCGAGCGATCCATCGGGACCGAGCCGGGAAGCGAGTTCTGGGATGCGGGGACGAATCCGCTCCATGGGTAGGGGCAGGCCGATGACGCCGGTGGAACAAACGAAGACCTGGTGCGGGGCGAGGTGGAGGGCGGACGCTGAGGCTGCGGCCATGGACTCTGCGTCGGAGAGTCCCTGAGGACCGGTGCAAGCGTTGGCATTGCCGCTATTGGCGATGACGGCCTGCGGAGGGGCTTGCTGAAGGTGCCGGGAGGAGACGAGCACCGGAGCGGCGCGGACCCGGTTGGTGGTAAAGGCAGCAGCGGCGACAGCCGGATGGGGTGTGTGGATCATAGCCAGATCGAGCCGGGGAGAGCCGGGCGACTTGATGCCGCAGGCGATTCCCGCCGCGGAAAACCCGCGGGGGGCGGTGACGCCGGTGTCGGAGAGATCTGTCCAAGACATGGCGCATGCTATGCCATGAGCGCTTGAGGGCGGCAATGGAATTGCTCGGAAGATGTGCTATGGGACGGCGTGTTGTTGGAGATGTGTATCGATTCGGTGGAGAGCGCGGTGGCCTCGGCTGAGGGCGGAGCGGACCGGGTCGAGTTGTGCGCTAATCTTTTGGAAGGCGGGACGACGCCGAGTTTGGGGCTGGTGCGTGAGACCCGCCGGCGCATAGCGATCGGGCTTGCGGTTATGGTCCGCACCCGGGGGGGGGATTTCTGTCCCACAGCGGCGGAGTTTTCTGTGATGCGCGAGGATATCCGAGTGTTGCGGGAGGAAGGGGCGGATTGTCTGGTGCTGGGGCTTCTGACGCCAGAGGGGAAGGTGGACCGGGACCGCACTGGGGAGCTGCTGGCCTTGGCGCGGCCCTTGCAGGTTACCTTTCACCGGGCTTTCGACATGACCCGGGATCCGATGGAAGCCTTGGAAGACCTCGCCGGCCTGGGGGTGGAGCGCATCCTGACTTCCGGACAGGAGGCGTCCGTGCTGGAAGGGCTGGAACTGATCGCTGAATTGCAGGTTCGCGCAGCCGGCCGGATAGTGATCATGCCGGGATGCGGCATCACGGCCCGGAACATCGGCAAGGTCGTCCGGACAACGGGTGTCAGTGAGGTGCACGTCGCGGCGGCGGAAGGGGAGGAAAGCGAAATGCGTTATCGCAACGGCAGGGTTTTCATGGGAACGGCTCTGCGGTCGGAGGAATACCGGCGCTTTGTCACTCCCCGAGAAGCGGTGGCGGAACTCGCCGGAAAGCTGCTGGGGTAAGGGGGCATGAGAGGGCAGGACGACAGCGGCGGTTCGTTGGGAGTAGTGGACTACGGGGCGGGAAACCTGCGCAGCGTGGAGAATGCGCTGAGGGAGTTGGGCGCTTCCTGCCGGCTCGTGCAGGGGCCACGGGATTTAGAGGGGTTGAGGGCGCTGATCCTTCCAGGGGTGGGCGCCTTTAAGGACTGCGTGATGAATCTGCGGCGGAAGGATCTCTGGGAGCCGGTTGGTCAGTGGGTGCGGGACGGCCGGCCCTATCTGGGGATCTGCCTCGGTTATCAAGTGCTCTTCGAGGAAAGCGAAGAACACGGGGGAGCCCGCGGATTGGGGGTATTTGCCGGGCGGGTGGTCCGGTTTCCGAAGGGAGACTGGAAAGTGCCTCACATGGGTTGGAACCGGCTCGAGCTGCGTGATCCGAACGATCCCTTGTGGTCGGGGTTGCCGGAGGATCCTTATGTGTATTTCGTGCATTCGTATTTTCCGCGTCCCGAACAGGAAGTTCTTGTGGCGGCCTGGGCGGACTACGGGCTGCGGTTTGCCGCGGCGATGCGCCGGGAAAACGTGGTGGCGACCCAGTTTCATCCGGAAAAGAGCCAGGCCATTGGGCTACGGATTTTGCGCAACTTCGTGGCCGCGGCTGGAGTGGACCTTGGCGGGTCGCCCGATTTCTCCTTGCGTGCGGATGAGGGAACGAGAGAATGAAGCAAATCGGAACGATTCTGTGGTTGAGTTCGTGCGGGAAGGCGAATCCGAGAAGGCATCGCTCTGCATGAACAGAACCGGGGGTCAGCCGTAATAGGGGACATGTCGACCGACGCCGAGGGAAAAGGGCGGGCCCGCGCAGCGGGGCTGAGGCGCAAGACGATCCTGCCGGGGCAGCGCCGGGAAGGGGCGTTGACGAAGGCGCAGGAGGCGGAGCGAAAGGCGCGGCTGGCGTTTCGGGACACGGAGGCGAAGCTGGACCGGATTCGCGCGGTTGAGGTCGATGCCCACAAGAAGCGGAAGGCGATGGCCTGGGATCTCTCGGAGGAAGAGGAGAAGGCCCTCCTTCCCGAGCTGCGGGGAGTGGAGACCGGGGCAGCGCGCGCTGGAGACTGGCGGGTTCTGCTGCGCTGGATCGCTCTGGGGGCGCTGCTGGTTTTCGTCGTCTCGATCGGGCTCTTGGTCTGGTCGGGAACGCATGGCCGCGGGCCGATGAACCGCCTGCTGGGACGCGGTCAGCCACAAGAGAAGACGCTGTTCATCACGGTGAACAAGGACCTAATTCTCGGGTTTCTGGATTCGTATTACGGGGTGGAGTCGTGGGAAGACCGGGTTCCCTTGGTGCGTTATCCTGAGAGGACACGCCGGTTGATGGAGGCATACTATGCGGAGAATCCCCTGGAGAATCGTCCGAATTCGGAAGGGATGCGGGTGGGAACCTTGTGGAATGAGGACAAGGAATATGCGCTGGCCTTGATTCCGGAAACGATTACGGGGCAGCATTGGCATTACGCATTCGAACCGACGGCGAACGGACTACTCTTGGATTGGGAGAGCACGGTCGGTTACAGCGAGATCGGCCTGGATGAGCTGTTGGAGGAGCGTCCGGAGGGGGAGAAACTGGTGCGGGTGCGCTTGGATGTTTATCAATACTACAATTACTTCTATGACGATCCGGAGGAATGGGTATGTTTCCGCGCCGAACAACGGGGGGTCGACCGGTGGTATTACGGCTACATTCGCCGGGACAACCCTGGGTATGCGGTGCTGGAGCAGGCCATGAAGAGTTCTGATGTGCAAGTGATTTACCCGACTCTCAAAGTGCGTGTGCATCCGCAATCGACTTCCGAAGACCAATTTGAGATTGTGGAGGTGGTGAATCGTTACTGGTTGATTCCCTGAGTGTGAATGGGGTCTCCGCCCGCCTCGGATGCGGGAGAGGGATCCGGACAATTGGAAAACGATGGCGGAGGACCCCAGCAACAAATGGAGGCGTCGCGAAGCCCGGCTCGTGGGGATGCGCCGGCGGGCTGACGTGCCCCTGCGCAAAGCCGAAGCGCAGGCTTTTGACGGCCGGGTTCGGGGCCGGAGGCGGAGACTGGTTTTTCGTGAAAAGGACAGTCCGGAGATGCGGAGACGCGACAAGCGTCCGGGCCGGTTGATGTCCAAGCTGCGCGCCCGGGCTTGGGATGTGGATGTTGTGGAGCGAGACCAGCTCGAGACGATGGACGCGCGCCGCACCCGGGCGATCGCACGTTCCCGGAGGCCGGTGCTTCGATCGCAGCCCTGGATGCGGTGGAGCTTGATGGGCGCGGCGGTAAGTCTGGTTGGCGCGCTGGTGGCGGCTTGGCTGATTTTCGCCCACATGCGGCAGGTCCGGCTCGAACCCGCCGAATCGGTGGATCTTTCCGTCCTCGACGTCGTCAACGAGGAAAGGATCCTGGCCTTCTTTGAGGATTACTTCGGCCGCGAACGATGGGAGGACCGTTTGGAACTCGTGCGGCATCCGGAGGAAACGCGTCCGCGGATGGAGCGGTATTACGGAACGCATCCACTGGAGAGGAGCCGTGTGGTAAAGCTATTGCGGATGGGAATGCTGGAGAATTCCGGCAAAGAGTTTGCCTTTGCGGTAGGGACGAACGAACTGGGCGAGACGGTAAAAGCCAGTTTTGTGAGGGAAGGTTCCAGGTTACTGGTGGATTGGGAGAGTATGGTGGGGTTCTCGGATTTGGAGCTGGATCGATTGGTGGGAGAGCGCCCGGAGCAGCCGCAGATGGTGCGAGTGCGGTTGGAGAAGGGAGAGTATTACAACTACGGTTTCGACCAGGAACGGTTTGCCTGCTATCGGATTGGGGCTCCGGCGGCCGACGTGACTTGTTATGCCTATTTGCCGCGGGATCACCGGGATTTCGCCGCCTTGGAAGCGGCCCTGGAGAATCGGGCAGTTGCCGCGGATGCGCCCGGGCCTCAGGGCAAGGGCGTGTTGTATCCGACGCTGCGGGTGCGGGCCTTACCGGATGCGCCTGACCCCAAGCAGTTCGAGATCGTGGAGGTGATCGATCACTTTTGGCTTGTGGCTGAGGCGCATTGAGGCGGAGGGCGGCGCCGGGAGTTGTTGGGGGTCCGTATTTGCGCGGTTGTTAGAGAAGGGAAAGGGGTTTCACTCCTGGAACCGCCTGAAGGCGGAACCCCGGACGGGGGAAGGCGGCGCTGCGGGTTGTTGGGGTTCCGTGTTCACGTGGTTGTTAGAGAAGGGAAAGGGTTCCACTCCTGGAACCGCCTGAAGGCGGAACCCCGGACGGGGGAGGGGGCGCTGCGGGTTGTTGGGGATTCCGTGTTTACGCGGTTGTTAGATAAGGGAGAGGGTTTCACTCCTGGAACCGCCTGAAGGCGGAACCCCGGACGGGGGAAGGGGCGCTGCGGGTTGTTGGGATTCCGTGTTCACGTGATTGTTAGATACGGGATAGGGTCTTTCCCTGGAACCGCCTGAAGGCAGTCCCCCCCTGCTCTCGCGATTCCTGCTACGCCAGAACAATCAGGCGACTTTACTTTCGCAACACCCGGTAGTAGCCCTCGTCTTCGCTGAGCCGAGCCGGGTCGTCGTCGCTGAAGTCTATATCGGCGCCGGCGCCGGGAATGTCGTCGAGGATGATCACCCAAGCTTCCTGGTTCGTCGAGTATTGGACGGCATAGGAGACGCCGTCCTCAGTGGTGAAGGTGAAGTCCATGGAAGTCCCCGTGTGCCGGACATTGGAGATGACGGGCAGCGGGCCGCCGCCGCCGCCTTCGGAGGCTCTGCCGAGCAGTTCCACTTCGGCGATTTGCATGCTGTTTTGTGCGGCGGCATTCCTCAGGGTTGGAAAGATCACCCTATAGGAGGTATAAGCGGCGTTGTTGGCGAAGGAGACTTCCTGGTGGAACAAGGAAGTGTCGATGGCGATTTGCCCACCTGGGTTGCGGTCGATGGGCAAGTCGAGGTCGCCTGCGGCGATCAGAGTGAAGTCTCCGTTGGGTCCGCTGGTGGAACCCCAGATTTCGTAACTGGCAGGATCCCGGTCGATAGCGTCGTTGGCTGGATAGAACCTAGCTCCGGTGATCACGGTGGAACCTAAGCTGGGGGTGACGATGAAGCCGGATCCCAGATCGAGGAAATTCAGGTACTTCTGGGTCACATCGTCGATGGCGTGCTCGACGCCTTCCGCTGCGGGCGGAGGACCCGCATCGGGGTCATCGTCGTTCTGGCCGTTGACGAGGACGATCGCATCTCCGGGACGGGTGATATCGGCGTTGGGGAAACTATTCGCGTCAGTCGGGTCGGTCCCGGAGCTGACCTCCATGCCATCGGCGAAGCCGTCGCCGTCGGTATCCGGATTCGTCGGATCCGTTCCCGTTTCTTCCGGACTGACGAAGACTCCGCTGTTGTTCTCGACGAGGTCGAGGAGGCCGTCGCCGTCGGTGTCCTGGCGGGTTGGACTGGTGCCCAAGGCCACTTCTTCGGCATCGGTGAGTCCGTCGTTATCGGTATCAATCTTGGTGGGGTCCGAACCGTGGATGTTGATTTCCGCTCCGTCGGTCAGGGTATCGCCGTCGGTATCCGGATTGTTGGGATCGGAGTTGGCGGCGAATTCGCCTTCGTTGTCGAGGCCATCGCTGTCCGGGTCATCCCCTGGGCCTTGATTCAGATTCCCGAAGTGGAGGAGTTCCCAGGAGTCGGGAAGGCCGTCTCCATCGCTGTCGCCGTCGTCGGCGCCGCCGGTTATGGTGAGGAGGCCATCCCCGTCAACTTGGTCGTCGCTGAATCCGACTCCGGTGATGAGGTCGTCTGCGGTGAGAATAAAGGGAGGATCGCCTCCTGCGCTGAGGAGTTGGACCAAGCTGAAAATCGGGGTTCCATCCGCTTGAAGGCCCACCAGATCAGCGAAGGTCATGTTTTGCTGCAGGCTTAGGGTAAAGGTGTCGCCCTGGATGAATAGGCGGCTCGTGGGGTTGTTGATCTCGGTCGCCGCGAGGAGGCGGCTTCCAATCAGCGTCACGTCGCCGCGCGGCAGCGCGCCCGGTGTGGTGACGCCCAATTCCGTGCCAAGGACGATGATGTCGGACCTGGCCGTGGAGCCGGTTCCTGAGAGCACGACGGTTCCCTGCCGGGCGGCGGCGGCGCCTCCAACGACGTGAAGGACACCCGATCCGGCGAGACGCGACGCGACTTCCGCATTGTTGGCGGAGACCGTGATCATGGTTTCGCCGGCCAGCGCAATTTGGCCGCCCAGAACATTGGATCCGGCGAAGGCGATGTTTCCGCCGTTGAGACTAAGGTTGGCGGTGGCCGTTCCCGTGTGGCCTAGCCGAAGTTCGACTCCCGGCCCGATGAGGGTGAGGCTGTCTCCTGCGAAATTGGGATTTGATCCGCTCGTGACAATGCGCGGAGTTACCGTACCCACGGCGGCGTAATTCTTGCCAGGGCCTGGGACGAGGCCGTCGGACCAGGTGCTGCCGGCGGTCCAATCGCCGCCGTTGGCGACGGCGATGATGGCGTCGGGCTTGCTATTGGCATCGACCGGATCTGTCTCCAGGGCCAATTCGACGTTGTCATCGTAGGTGTCTCCGTCCGTATCGGTGTTGGTTGGATCGGTGGAATAGAGATTGATCTCGTCGCCATCCGAGAGGCTGTCGCCGTCTGTGTCGGCATTGGTGGGGTCGGTGTTGTGGGTTGCCACCTCCGGCCCGTCCTCGAGCCCATCTCCGTCACTGTCTTTCAGGGTGGGATCGGCGCAGAGTTGTATTTCGGCCAAATCGGCCAAGCCGTCTTCGTCGAAGTCGCCGGACCCATCGCGGGACAAATTGCCGAAGTAGAACTGCTCTTTAAAGTCGTCCATCCCGTCTGAGTCGCTGTCCAATGTTTGGATGAGGCAGATGTCGAAAGGCCTGAGCAGTTCGAAATTGCTTTCCGTCAGGGCGGTGAAGGCTCCGGGAAGCCGGGCGATGGCGACGGTGACGCCGGCTCCGCCGGCGCGCTCCCAATGGCGGAAGCGCACTTGGTGCACGCCGGCTTCGACGTTGACGGTCATGTAGGTGGCTCCGCGGCCTCGGTCTCCAGCCATCCCGATCTCGACGCCGTCCAGTTCAAAGCTGAATCCGTCGTCGCTGTCACAGGCGAAGGTCACTTGGCCAGATTGCTTGATGTAAATCTCGCCGGTGGATTCGATGCCGAAGTCATCGCGATCGCCGAAGCTGTCAAAGCCAGGGTAGGGCGTGGAAAGCGCGACGTAGACAGGGGGAGGCGCGTTGTCGTGGAAGTGAATGTAGTCCGTCGGGACGGTGACATCGAGTTGCAGCTCGACTTCGCCATCGAGCGCGCTTTGAAGGGAGTCCAGATTGAGCGCCGTCCCCGCAGTGTGGACAAAGCGGGTGGTCCATTGTCCGCCGCCGAAGTGGAGGGTGGCGACGCTGAGCGGATCCGTCGGGTCGGTGCCGCCGGCGATTTCGACGCCGTCGCTGGCTCCGTCGCCGTCGGTGTCGGCGTTGAGGGGAGAGGTTCCGGGCTGTCCGGCTCCCGTATATGGAAGGTCCGGGTTTTCGATGCCGTCGAGGAGACCATCTCCATCGGTATCGGGCCGGGAGGGGTTGGTGCCGGTGTCGTTCACTCCATTCCAGATGCCGGTGGCCGTTTCCACTCCGTCTTCTAATCCATCGGAGTCCGTGTCGGCGCTGGTCGGGTTGGTGCGGATCTCGTGTTCTTCGAGATTGGTCAAGCCATCGCCGTCCGGATCTTCGGCGCTGTCGTCGCGGCTGGTGTCCAAGCCGAAGAGTTCTTCCCAGAGATCGTCCATGCCATCGCCGTCGAGATCTGCTCCCGAGCCCACTTCTCCAAAGTATTCGATCTCGCCGAGTTGGTGCAGGGGTTCCGGGGTTTCCGTGGCCTCATAGCGGATAAAGGAGTAGGGCAGCGAGGGGGCATCCAGGGTGAAGAGAATGACCTGCAGCCTATCCGTCCACAGGGCCTGCGGGGCGTCTTGAATAAAGATGGGAAGAAAATTCACCCCATCGTTCGAGCCCTGAATCTGCCACTTGGTGGGGTCCCGGCCCGGCACGTCATTGGCGGAGGAGACGGTGAAATGGGTGAGGCGAATGGGTTGATCGAACTCGACGGTGATGTTCTTCGGAGCTTCCGCCGTGGCGTCGTCACAGCACCACTTGTCGTTGCCTCCGCCGAGGACGTTGTCGAAGACGTTGAAAGCAAATTCCCCACCCTCGAATCCGGGTTCGCTGTTGGCGTCGATTGATTTCCAGTTCCAGGAAGGGTCTGTTGCTCCCGCCAAGGGATCTCCATCGTCTTCGGGATCGGTGAGATCTCCTCCGAGGAGGGCTCCTGTGCCGGTGCCGAGGATCTCGATGGTGACGGCCTGGGCTGGCGTGAATGTGGCCGCCAAGAAGATTGCCGGGAGAGCCAGCAGACGGCTGCATCCGAGAGGAGCGCGGGGTGTTTTCATGAATCGGGGGGAATTGTGAAACTGATGAGAGGCTATCACGCTGAATGAATTGTGTCAGCTTCTTTATCGCTTTTTGCGTTCGTAAGTGGAGGGAAATAAAATCACGATTTGGCGCCTGCCCGCGCTTGGAGGGCCGGAGGAAGAGGAGGAGGCCGCCGGTGGAAATTCGCATAGAGCGTGCTCGCGTTGCGAACGGCCCGGCTCCAGAAAGTGGTATGAGCGGGAAAGAGGGTCCGGAGAGGCTCAGCATGATAGACGCGGGCGAACCGGAGGAGATCGCGGGTGGTCAGTCCGGCATCCAGCGCGGCGAAGAGCAGGCCGCCCAGATCCTTTACCAGCCAGCGCCCGGGGACGCGGCGGCGGAACTGCATTCTATGCAGGTCGATGAGGAATACGACGGTTTCGTCGCGTGGATGCCAGGCCGCCCAATCGCGATCTCGCACGAGAAAATGGTAGAGGTAGAAATCGCGGTGGTTCATCCCGTGGGAGTGCAGGGCCCGCGCGATTTCCGCGCAGCGTTGCAGGAAGAAGCGCTTTAAGCGCAGGCGTTGGCGCTGCGGCAAGGCTGCCCAGTGCTGTTCGAGGAGGACGGCGAGGCTCACCATTCCATCGAGCGACTCCGTAACCACGAACGATTCCCGGCGCGCCGGGTTCCAGCCCCGGCGGCCGAAACCCGCCAGGGTCGCGGTGGGCACTCCGATTTTATTCAGTGCGGCGATCCCATTCCGTTCCGGCTCCGCTCCGGTCACCGGGAGTTTGAATTGGAATAGGTTCTTGAGAATCTCTGCCCAGCCGCAGCCGCGATGGATCTTGATGAAGTAGTGCTTGGGTCCGGCGGGGAAGCGGACAGTGCGGCGGTTTTTGACCGAGCGGAATTCCTCGCCTTGGATGGTGAGCAGATAGTCGAAGGCGTGTTCCGCGGGCAGATGCCGTCGCAATTCCTCGCTGAGTTCGATCACGGAGCAGTCAGGGACAGGGGTTTGTTGGGTGTGAAGCCGGTTGGATGGGGGCTTCTTCGAGGATTTCGACGATGCGTTGGTGACCGCTGTAGAGGTCCGCAGTCTGGCCGTAGCGAAGACCGGCTTCCCGCCAGGCGGGACGTTCTGAAGAGCGAATGGCTGCGTCGAGGGCCCGGTCAAGCGCCTCTTGAGAGAAGGGTGAAGGCAGCACCACTCCGCATTTGGCGCGCTGAATGTGAAAGGCGTAGCCGCAGGCTCCGGTGGTGATTACGGGCAGGCCCGCGGTCGCGGCTTCCAGGAGAATCATGCCTGCCGACTCGCTATGGGCGGGATGGAGAAGCAAATCGGAGGCAAAAAGCAGCCTCGGAACGTCGTCCCGGGCCCCGAGGAAGTGGACCTGCGCGGACAAGCCGAGCCTGCGGGTCAGAGCGCGGAAGGGAGGCTCCCGGTCCTGACCGGCGACAAGGAGGTGCGTGCTGGAACGTGTTTCCGAGGGGAGGGCAGCCAGGGCGGTAATGGCGCGGGCGAGTCCTTTGCGCCGGAAGTCGGATCCAATGAAGGCGAGGAGGACGGAATCGGGGGAACTTTGGATTTCGCTGCGAACAGAGCGGCGGGATGCCTCGCGATTTCCTTCGCTGTGGGACCAGCGCCGGATGTTGGGAGGAAGCACTTCGAATCGCTCGGGCTCAGTCGTATAGAGCTGCTGAAAGATGGGAATCTCCGCATCTGTGAGCAGAAGAATGCGGGTGCGGGCCCCGCGATTGTAGAGCGCCCTCTCAAGTCCGGCGAAGTGACGGTAGCGGGGGGTCCACCGGAACCAGGCGGGTTTCCGGCGCCGGACCAGGGCTTCGTAGCAGGGATCGGCTCCGAAGTAGACGTCCACGCCGGGAATCCGGCTGAAGGCCATGATGCGGTCGAAACGCTCCCGGGGGAACACGCTGCCGTGCAGGAGGCGGAGGAAGCGCCGGTTGCGGGCTGCGTTGGTGAGTCCCGGTTGTCCGGTGAGCAGGACCCGGATCCCATCTGGGCGTGGGCCTTCCCAGGTCCGGCAAACCACGGTGACGTCATGGCCGCGCTGGACGCAGAGTTCCGCCACGCCGAGGCAGTCCCGTTGTAGACCGCCATAAGGGAAATAGTCGGTGAGGATAAGCCCGAGGCGGAGGGCCGGGCGAGGTGGCCGATGAATCTCCTGCATGGGCGCGGCAGGGCTTGCCGGGGGGTAATCCGTTTGCCTAATCCGTCCGGATCGCGTCAATGTAAAGCGTGCAGGACGCGGCGGAGCCTTCCAAGATTGCGGGCATCGGTTTTCACAAGACCGCCACCACGTCGCTTGGGCACGCCCTCGAAGAACTGGGATTCCGGGTCTTGGGCAATGTCGGCAATCGCGACCCCCGGATCTCCGTCAATGCCCGGCGCAAGTATTTGCCGATGCTTCGCGAATTCGACGCGGTGCAAGACAATCCTTGGCCGCTCCTGTTTCGCGAAATCGACCGGGATTTTCCGGGGACGCGGTTTGTCTTGACGGTGCGGGACGAGGACGCCTGGATCCGCAGTTGCGTCAATCATTTCGGCCGGAGGGACTCGGCCATGCGGGAATGGATTTACGGTGTGGGTCATCCGGCTGGCTACGAGAAACTCTATGTGGACCGGCACCGGCGTCATCTCGAGGAGGTCCGCGGCTATTTCCGCGACAGGCCGGGCGATCTTCTGGAATTGGATATCTGCGCCGGCGGCGGCTGGGAGAAGCTCTGCCCGTTTCTGGGGCTTGCCGTTCCGGACCGTCCTTTTCCCTGGAGCAAGTCGGCGATGAGCCGCGCCCGGCAGCGCCATCCTCTGCTCCGGCTTTGGGACCAGATTTTTCCTTCGGCGCAGGGGAAACGGCGATCCAAGGGGCGCACGGCCCAGGGATGAAGCGCCGGTTGCACATCGTCGGCTGCCCCCGCAGTGGAACGACCTTGCTCTTGGAGATGCTCGGCGCCTGTTTTGCCAACGCGGGACGGTGTGAGCACGAACTGGACATCTTTCAGACCCCGGACTGGTCTGATGGCGTTTTTGTCAGCAAACAACCTTCCGACATCCGCTGCATCCGCCGGGTATTCCTCGCCGATCCGGACTTGTTTGTGATTTATCTGGCGCGCGACCCGCGTGCGGTGGTGGCGAGCCTCCATGCCGCGCGCCCGGACCGCTATTTCGTGGACTACGCCGAATGGAAGTCTTGTCAGGTGGCCGCGGAGCGGTTGCGCGGGCAGGCCCGTTTTTTGGAACTGCGATTCGAGGATTTGGTGCGTGATCCGGACATGGTGCAGGGCCGGATCGAGGCCTGCTTTCCTTGGCTGGAGCGGCTTCATGCCTTTTCGGACTTTCACCGCCACGCGGCGGCATCGGAGGCTTCGCGCCTGGCCATGCACGGGATGCGGCCCGTCGATTCCGATCGGGTGGAAAGCTGGCGCCTGCATTTGCCGCGCATTCGCGCCCAATTGCGCCGCTATCCCTCGATGGCGGAGGACCTGATCGGGGCGGGCTACGAAAGGGACGGAAGCTGGATGGAAGAGCTGGAGGGCGTGGTTCCGCTGGGGAGCCCGCGGCGGCACCGGTCCTGGTTCGGACTGCGTCAGCTCGAGACCCGGGTGCGGAAGTGGAGAAAAAGCCGGGCCTACCTGCGCCGCTTGCGCGCGGAGGAGGGGTGGGGTTCGTCCGCGGCCCCTGCTCTCTCGGATGCGGGAAGGCCGGAGCCTAAATAGATCCGGCGCGAGGTTCCAGGGCTTTTTCCGGCGAATCGAGAGCGATTTGCTGGAAGCGCGGACGGGCGCTTGACCGGTCATCGCGGAATCCGCTAAGTGTTCCCCTACTTATGGCTGTGCAACAACCTGCAGTCGCCGCTTTCGGCGCGACCATGCGCCGGGATGCTTGGTGGCGGCAGCCCGTATTGGTGTTTTTGGGGCTTTCGGCCTTCCTGGTCTATTCCACCTGGGCGGCTTTTCAGGGGAGCCACTACACTTATGGGCCCTATCTGTCTCCGTTTTACTCGCCGGAATTGTTCGGATCGTCGGAGCACGCTTGGTTCGGAGTCAAACCGCCTTTCTGGCCGGCTTGGCTTCCGTGGTCGCCGGCCTTTCTCATCCTTTGGGCTCCCGCGGGTTTTCGACTCACATGTTATTATTATCGCGGCGCGTATTACAAGGCGTTTTGGGCGGATCCTCCCGCCTGCGCCGTGAGCGAACCGCGGAAGAAATACCGAGGCGAGAACTCGTTTCCGCTCATCGTTCAGAACATCCACCGCTATTTCCTGTATGTAGCCCTCGTCTTTATTCTCATCCTGAGTTGGGACGCAATCCGGGCATTCTCCTTTGAGGACGGCTGGGGCGTCGGCTTGGGATCGCTGGTGCTCACCATCAATGTCGTTCTCCTCGGTGGCTACACTTTCGGTTGCCACTCTTTGCGGCATCTGGTGGGAGGAGTATTGGACCGGCTTTCCGGGTCTCCGCCCCGTCGCGGGGCCTGGAAATGCGTCACCTGTTTGAACCGCAAGCATCAGTCGTGGGCTTGGATGAGCCTGTTTTGGGTTGGCTTTTCCGACCTTTACGTGCGCCTTTGTTCCATGGGCGTGTGGAGCGATTGGCGAATTCTTTGAACGTTATGCCAGCCCACGAAATCATCGAGCACGACGTGCTCATCATCGGAGCCGGAGGAGCGGGATTGCGGGCCGCCATTGAGGCTTCCGCCTCGGGCGTCTCCGTCGGGTTGGTTTGCAAATCGATGCTCGGCAAGGCCCACACAGTGATGGCCGAGGGCGGAATCGCCGCCGCTTTGGCCAATGTCGATGAACGCGACAACTGGAAGATGCACTTTGCCGACACCATGCGGGGAGGGCAGTATCTCAACAATTGGCGCATGGCGGAACTCCACGCCAAGGAAGCGCCCGCCCGCGTGCGGGAGCTGGAGGCTTGGGGAGCCGTGTTCGACCGCACCGCGGACGGGCGGATTCTTCAGCGCAATTTCGGGGGCCACCGCTATCCGCGTCTTGCGCATGTGGGAGACCGGACGGGGCTGGAGATGATCCGCACATTGCAGGATCACGGCGTGCACCAGGGCATCGACGTCCACATGGAATGCACCGTGGTCCGGCTGCTCAAGGACGGTGAACGGGTCAGCGGCGCGGTGGCTTACGAGCGCGAGCGCGGCGCTTTCCGGGTCTTTCACGCCAAGGCGGTGGTGCTGGCTACCGGCGGCGTGGGCCGAGCCTTTCGAATCACGAGCAACAGTTGGGAATACACCGGGGACGGACACGCCCTGGCCTATCATTCCGGAGCCGAACTCATCGACATGGAGTTCATTCAGTTTCATCCCACGGGAATGGTCTGGCCGCTGAGTGTGCAGGGGATTCTGGTCACCGAAGGAGTGCGGGGCGACGGCGGGATCCTGCTCAACAGCGAAGGGAGGCGGTTCATGTTCGACGACATTCCCGAGAACTACCGTTCCCAGACCGCCGCTGATCCCGAAGAAGGATGGCGATACGTGATGGGAGACCGGCAGGCTCACCGGCCGCCCGAGCTGCTCACCCGCGACCACGTGGCCCGGTGCATCATGCGGGAAATCAAAGAAGGACGAGGCAGTCCGCACGGGGGTGTGTATCTGGATATCTCCTGGATTAAGGAGAAGATTCCTAACGCCGCGGAACACATTCAGCGCAAACTGCCCAGCATGTATCACCAGTTCAAACGTCTGGCCGACATCGACATCACCCGGGAACCCATGGAGGTGGGACCCACCACCCATTACATCATGGGCGGCGTTCGCGTCGATGCGGACACCCAGATGTCCCGCGTGCCGGGCTTGTTCGCCTGTGGGGAATGCGCCGCCGGCATCAACGGGGCCAACCGGCTTGGCGGCAACTCCCTTTCGGACCTCCTGGTCCTGGGCAAACGCGCCGGCGAGCACGCGGCGAAGTACGCGGCCGGGCGCGAAGCCGGGCGCATCGACCCTGAACAGGTGGCGGCGGCGGAACGCGAGGCTCTGGCTCCCTTTGAGCGCCGCGCCGCATCGGACGACGGGAATCCCTACCGCATTCAGCAGCGCTTGCAGGAGACCATGCAGGCGAACGTGGGGATTGTGCGCCGGGAAAACGAGATGGAGAAAGCACTTGCGGACATCGAGGAGATTCGCGAGCAGGTCGCCGCCGTGGCCGTGGGAGGAAACCGGGAATACAATCCCGGCTGGCACACGGCGCTGGATCTGGACAACCTCGTTACCGTGGCCGAAGCCATTGCGCGTTCGGCGCTCGAGCGCAAGGAGAGCCGGGGCGCGCAATTCCGGGAAGATTATACTGACAAAGACCCTAATTGGGGCAAACTGAATGTGGTTGTGCGAAAAAAACCGGATGGGACCATGGAAGTCGTGCAGACGCCCATCCCAGAAATGCCGGCCGAGCTGAAACAGATCATCGAGGAAATTGGATGAGCAATCCACCTGGCAACGCGACCTTCCGCATCTGGCGGGGAACTCCGGAAGCCGGTGAGTTCCGGGAATACGAAACGCCATTGAGCGAGGGCATGGTCGTTCTCGACGCGGTTCGCAACATCCAGGCCGATCAGGCCCACGACCTCGCCTGCCGCTGGAACTGCAAAGCCGGCAAGTGCGGCTCTTGCTCGGCTGAAGTCAATGGCATACCCAGTCTGATGTGCATGACCCGGATGAGTTCCCTGCCGGTGGGACCACCCATTACGGTCGAGCCTCTGAAGAGCTTTCCGCACATCAAGGATTTGATTACGGATGTCTCCTGGAATTTTCGAGCGAAGCAACGCATCAAGCCCTTCAAACCGCGTCCGCCGGACGACCCCGACGGGGCTTGGAGGATGGACCAGGGAGACATCGATCGCGTTCAGGAGTTCCGGAAGTGCATCGAGTGCTTCCTCTGCCAGGATGTCTGCCACGTGCTGCGAGAGCATCATTTGCACGACGAATTCGTCGGGCCCCGGGCTCTAGTTCATATCGCGGCCCTGGAGATGCACCCGCTCGACACCGAAGACCGGCGGGAGGAACTCAAGAGCGCTTACGGGATTGGCTACTGCAACATCACCAAATGTTGCACCCGGGTTTGCCCTGAGGACATCGCCATCACCGACAACGCCATCATTCCCTTGAAGGAGCGCGTCGTCGATCATTCCTACGATCCCCTAGCAAAACTCCTTCGCCGGCTTTTCGCTGGAAAACCCACGAAGCCGGCCTGATCGCGGTCTTCCCCTCCCGTCCGCACTCTTTTGGCGGCATCCTCTTGCGATGGACCTCAAACCCATATCCATCGAGGCCATTCCGGGGGCCATCGAGAAAGCCAAACACTACCGGCTGCTCAACGAGCCCAGTGCTTCAGAGAGCGTTTGCCGGGACATCTTGCGGGTGGATCCAAAGCACCAGGAGGCGCTCGTCGTTCTGATCTTGGCTATGTGCGATCAGTTCGGCAGAGGCTACCGCTTGTCGGCGGATCCTGTTTCGGAAGTCATTGACCGGTTGGAGAGCGAATACGAACGGGTCTATTACACGGGCATTTCCCATGAGCGGCGAGCTTTGGCGAGCTTGCGGAGCGGGCTTCCCGGGGCCGAGTTCATGGCCTACGATTGCTTGCGAGCCGCCATGGATTGCTACGAGACGGCCGAGAAAATGGCTCCGGCCAAGAACAACGACGCCATATTGCGATGGAACACCTGCACCCGTCTCATCGAACGTAACCGGCTCGTTCCCCGGCCGGGTGAGGAAAGCGCACCGCAATTCGGTGAGTGAGATGGGTCCATGAGCGAATCCGCCAGGCTCTGCCGCGTTTCCCAATCCGCCTCACGAGCCTTGGCCGGACTGCGCTGGTCGCCGCCGGTGGCCTGCGTCTATCATCCGTTGGAATACGCCTGGGCGGCGCATCGTCAGTATCTCCTCCGATTCGGAGGGGGGCGCAAGCGAGTGCTTTTTGTCGGGATGAACCCGGGACCTTTCGGAATGGCTCAGACCGGGGTTCCTTTTGGGGAGGTCTCCGCGGTGCGGGATTGGTTGGGGATCAGCGCGTCGGTGAGAAAGCCGGAGGCGGAGCATCCGAGGCGTCCCGTGGAGGGGTTCGGCTGCCGCCGCAGCGAGGTCAGCGGCCGGCGGCTGTGGAGTCTCTTCGCGGATCGCTTTGGTGATTCCGTCAGTTTTTTCCGGGATCATTATGTCCACAACTATTGTCCGCTGCTGTTCCTGGAAGCCTCGGGACGGAACCTGACGCCGGATCGTTTGGCGGCAGTGGAAACGAGCGAACTCTACGCGATTTGCGATAGGCTGTTGGGCGAAATCGCAGAGATTCTACAACCGGAATGGATCATTGGGATCGGGGGATTCGCAGAGGCCCGGGCGCTGCGAGCGGCGCGGGAATGGAAGGGGAGCGAGCAACTCCGGGTGGGACGAATTCTCCATCCCAGCCCGGCGAGTCCTGCGGCCAATCGCGGCTGGGCCGGGGCGGCGGAGGCGGAGTTGGAACGGTTGGGGGTGTGGACTCCGGAGGCGGAGCCGAAGGCGCAGAACTCCTGATCTCAGGGAATGGTCAGGAGCCGCCCATCAGGGAACGGGAAAGATTTCATCTCCTTGGATCCGCCCAATTGAGCGGGCTGCGCAAGAGAGACTTACATTCCCATTATTTGGTAGCCACCATCGACGTAGAGCGTTTGGCCGGTGATGGAAGCGGCTCCGTCGGAGGCGAGAAACACTCCGGTGGTTCCGAGTTCCTCCGGCAAGCAGGAACGGCCAAGAGGCGCATGATCCTCGTAGTGTTTGAGCATCGCGCTGAACCCGGCGATGCCGCGGGCGGCTAAGGTCTGGACCGGACCCGCGCTGATGCAGTTGACGCGGATGCGCCGGGGTCCGAGGTCGTAAGCGAGATACCGGGCGGAAGCTTCCAGAGCGGCTTTGGCCACGCCCATGACGTTGTAATGGGGGACCACCTTTTCGGCGCCGTAGTAGGTCATAGTTAGTATGGAGCCGCCGTTGGTCATGAGCGGCGCAGCCCGTTGAGCCAGGGCGACCAGGGAGTAGGCGCTGATGTCGAGAGCGACGCCAAAGGCCTCGCGGGAGGTGGAGAGAAAGTGGCCGGTGAGGGCTTCCCGCGGCGCGAAAGCCACCGCGTGCAGCATCAGATCCAGCACCTCCGTGTGTTCGCTCACTTGAGAGAAAAACGTGTCAATCTCGGCATCGCTGGAAACGTCGCAGGGATAGGCGGGCGTGCCGGGCCCGAAGGTTTCCGTGAGTTGCTCCACGTTCTCCTTGAGGCGTTCACCCTGGTAATTGAAGATGAGGCGGGCTCCCGCGTCGGACCAAGCCTGGGCGATGGCCCAGGCGATGCTGCGTTTGTTGGCCACGCCGAAGACGACAGCGGTCTTACCTTCCAATGGTTTTGCCGTCATGATGCCGCCCTAGTCGCCGAAGAGCGCGGGGGGTGCAAGCCTCACTTTGCCCGGCGGAGGGGCGAATGAGGATTTCAGATTTCAGATCTGAGATTTCAGATTCGAAATCTGAAATGGGAGATGTGAATCTTCAGATCCCAATGATTCGGCCGCGGAACAACCCCCCCTGCGATGCTTTTCGCTCTCGGTCTGGCCGCTTTCTCAAAACGGCCAGATCATGGGGATCACGATGACCGCGACGATCCACAGGAGGACATTGAGGGGAACTCCGATTTTCGGGAAATCGGAAAAGCGGTAACCTCCGGCTCCGAAAACGTAGGTGTTGGTCTGGTAACCGATGGGGGTGGCGAAGCTTGCGCTGGCGCCGAACATGACCGCGACGACGAACGGTCTTGGATCCAGTCCCATACCTTCAGCGATGGAGATGGCGATGGGAGTCAGGAGAATGGCCACGGCGTTGTTGGTGACAAATTCGGTAAAGACCGAAGCGAGGAAGTAGATCACGGCGAGGACGGCGACGGGTCCGAGAGGCGCGAGCGCAGCGGCGGCGGATTCGGCGACGAGCTTGACTGCCCCGGTGTTTTCCATTGCCTGCCCCAGCCCGAGCATCCCGAATATGATGAAGAGGATGGGCCATTCGACGCTGCGGTAGGCTTCCCGGGGATCGACACAGCCGCAGAGCATGACGACGACGGCTCCGACGAGGGCTGCCGAGAGGATGGGGGTTCCCAACGCCGCCGCGACGACCACGCCGCAGATCACGGCCACTGCGAGCGGAGCCTTCCGCCGCCGGAATGGGCGCTCGACTTCCTCGTTGAGAAAGATCAACCCTTCTTCTTCAGCCTCGAACTCCTTGAGATTGACTTCCGGGGCTTCGATGAGGAGCGTGTCGCCTAGCTGAAGCGGCAGGACGTTGAGCTTGTCCAGCAAGTTGGCTCCCTTCCGATGCAAGGCGGCGACTATGATCCCGTGCTGCTGCCGCAGGCGTAAATGGGCGAGAGTCTGCCCCACGAAGCGCGATCCCGGCCCGACCATGACCTCGACCAGCTTCACCTTGCCCTTCACCGAAGGTTCTCGCCCCGGATCGAAGTAGAGTTCTCCCGATTCGGCGATCGTCGCCACGCCGCGCGGGGTCGCCTTGAAGACGAGAGTGTCGCCCGCCTCCAGCGCCAGCACGTTGAAGGGGATATCGGAGACGCGCTGACCGCCCCGCAGGACATCAAAAAGTCTCAAGGTGCGGTCCTTCCAGATTGCTGTTTCGCTCAACAGCTTCCCCACTAGCGGCGACCCGGCGGGAACGATGGCAGTGGAGAGGAATACGCGCGCGTCATCGGATGCGAACAGAGAGGAGATTGTGGTTCGATCCGGAAGCAACTTGTGCTTTGCCAGGAAGAGATAAGTGGTCCCGGACACTACGTAAATCAGCCCGAGAGGTGTGATCTCGAACACACCGAAAGGCGGCAGCCCGTGCTGTTCCACCACTCCGGAAACAAGAATGTTTGTCGATGTGCCGAAGAGAGTGAGGGTTCCTCCGAGGATCGCCAGATAGGAGAGAGGGATCAGCAGTCGCGAGGCCTTCAAGTCGGCGGAACGGGCGAAGGCGATGACCACCGGCAAAAAAACCACGACGACCGGGGTATTGTTGATGCAGGCGGAGAGCGGCAACACGATCGCCGCCAGGATTGCCAGGGCGCGGGTTTCGCTGCGTCCCGCGGCGCGCTGGAACAAGTGGGCGAGGCCGTCGATAACGCCCGTGCGGGTGAGGGCGGCGCTGAGGACAAACATGGCTCCGATCGTGAGTGGAGCGCTGTTCCGGAACACGCCTGTGACGTCGCCAGGCGACAGCAGTCCGAGAAGGATGCAGAGGGCGAATGCGGCCATGGCCACGAGATCCCCGGGGATCCATTCCTTCACGAAAAAAAGGAACGTGAGACCCAAGATCAGGAAGACGGCGGCTTGCTGTAGGAAGTCCATGCGTTCGGTGCGAGAATGTCACCGGAGCGCGGCGGCGGCAACGACAGACCACGGCGGTTCGCAGAGATTGTGGCAAGGAAATGGGGAAATCTGATCACAGCCTTTAGACTCAGAACTCCTGACCTATCGAGGGAGATCATGGACAGGGAGGAAAATCGCTGAGCCGAAGCGAGACCGCCTCTCGGCAGATGACGCCCTGCTTGTGGGGCGGACACTCCTGTCCGCCGATGGAACCTGAAGAGTTCGCGGG
>JBGTBW010000176.1:0-51191 GCA_041749135.1 Verrucomicrobiales bacterium | reverse complement strand
ATGGGTCTCCATCCCGGGACCAGGCCGTCACGGAGGCCGGCCCTCCAGGTAAGGCTCTACCAGATCCCTCACGCTATCCTGGAGGGGCGGGCTCCCGCACGCCCTGTCGCGCGATGGGTCTCCTTCCCGAGACCGGCCATCGGGGAAGCCGGAGGCCCTTGGACTGCGGCGAGCATCGCCGCTCTCTCCCGGCGCGGAGCGCCGTCCCCGTAGCTGCATTCCCTAAGAATGCAGACTGTCCGCCAGGACTTAGGAACTCTCACGAGTTCCGCTACACCATTCCTTTCACGTTCCCTGATTGGCGGCTCATGACAATTCATCGAGATCAGGAGTTCTGAGCCTCAGTGCGCGTCGGCCATTCCCTGAACTTGCCCTTCCTCCCGCTCTCGGGCCTTCTGCTGTCGCTGCGCCGCCCGCTCCACCCTGAGAAAATACTCCTTCACCTTGTCGTTTGGCTGCAATTGCAGGGATTTCTCCAGCAGCGTAACCGCCTTCTCGAATTCATAAACGCGAACCAGCGCCTGACCGTGACGCAGATACGCGTCCGCCTCGCTCCCGGGAATCTGCTGCGCCACCTCAAAATGCCGCTCCGCCTGGGCGAGATAGGTTCTCTTCTCTTCCTCGTCCTCCGTATCCAGCGCTTTATTCGCATAGAGTTTACCCAATTCCACCCGTGCTTCGCCGTTCACACCCGCTTGAACCACCCTTTCCAATAATTGAATCGCGTCGTCGGTCCGGCCCTGAAATCCCGCTGCCTGCGCCTGCAAAGTCTGCAGTTCCTGTCGCTGCGCCGCATCAATCCGGCTGCCCGTCCGGGCCGCCAGACGATCCAAATATCGCGCTGACTCCGCATACGCTCCTTGTCGCGAAAGCAGGCGGGCCACTCCCAACGCCGCCTCGACATCCACCGGACCAGCCCCTTCCAACGCTTCCGAATAGGCGCTGAGCGCAGCCCCGGGCTGATCCGTCGCCAAGTATATCCTCCCCAGCCGGTTCAAAATGGCCTGGTCCACACCTCCCATGCGCCGGACCACCTCCAGATTGTTCGCCGCCTTCAACGGCTGGTCCATTCCCAGGTAACAGTTCGCCTGCAGCATCCAATAGGTCGGGTTGCTCGGCGATTCGTGGATCATGGGCTCGAGCATGGCATTGGCCTCTTGCCACCGCCCGATGCCCGCCATCGTGTCGATCAAATTGAGCTTCCAAACCTGACTCCCAGGCTGCAACAAGTAAGCCTGCCGGTAAGCCGATTCCGCGGCCAGCATGTTGCCCCCCTCCTTGTAACACTGACCAAGCAGTCCATAAATATCGCCCCCACCTTCTCCTAGCTCGATCGCCTTCTGCAAATACGGCAAGGACTCTCCATACTTCCCCTCCTGTGCATACAGCACCCCCAAGTGTTTGTTGGCCCGCAGGAAACGCGGGAATTTCTCAATGGCCCTCTTGTACTCCCGCTCCGCTTCGGAAGTCCTTCCCTCCGCTCGCAATAGGTGCCCGACAATAAAGTGGAGCGTGGCGCTGCTCGTTTCTCCCAGCCCAGCCTGAAGCTGCGCCAAGGCCTGTGCCGGAGCGCTCTCGAGAAGCGGGCCCACCTTTGCAAACAATTCCCCCTCTTCCGGACTGAGCTTCGGTTCCACCTCGACCACCGGCGCAAAATCTCCGCTGAACCGCTTTTGAAACTCGGTATCCCGAAAGACCGCCGGATCCAACTTGATGGGAGGGACCAGGCGATCCTGCGCATCCGCTTCGCCCCCGCAAACCATCACGCTCAGTCCGCACCAGAGGAGCCCTCGCAGCCAGCTTCCGCCCGCCCGGTTCCAAAAAGTAAAGGATAATCGTTTCACCATGATCGCCGGAAATCGAGCGCAATGTCTCATTTGGTCCGAGTTCCCCCGCCTTCCGTCAGTTCAACCGGAATTCGATGGGGATGCGCGTCGTCGTCTTCACGCTGCGTCCCCCTCTGGTTCCAGGCTTGAATCTCCATTTCCGGACCGCCTCCAGAGCCGCCTCGTCGAAGCGACTGTCTGTCGATTTCTCGATCTCCGGGTTCACCACATTGCCTTGCTCGTCGATGATGAATTTCACGATCGCTATCCCGCTGACCTTGCTCTTCTGCAGTTCGCGGGGATAGCGCGGTTCCGCCTGAAAAACGGGCTGCGGCTGCTGATCCAGCGCGTCCATGTCGAAGAGATCTCCGAAGTTGTCCTGGTCTACGGCAAAATTCCCGAGCGCTTCGTCGAGAAATCCTCCGCCTAACCCCACCTCCAAGGACAAACCCTTGAAGAGATCCACATCCAGGGGATCGGTTTCTTCCTCCAACTCCGGGGGCGGTTCCTCCTCCGGCTCCTCCTCCGGCAGATCCGGCGGCACAGCCAGATCGAGCATCTCTGGAGGAGCCTCTGAAAACATCTCTCTCAGCATCGGAGACTTTGGAGAGATCATCCCTTCGATCAATTGGCTGAGCGGAATGGCCAAAAAAATCAGAGCGGTCATCAGCGAACCAATGACTACGGCAATGAACGTGCCGCGCCGTCCTTCCGGAGGACGATAGACATGGCGCTGGGCCTCGAGGGTCTCCTGCGTGAGGGGAGTCATACCAATAAAGAATACCCATCCGCTCTTCGTTGCGCCCTCAGTTCTTCGAGGATACCGAGATCAAGGCGGCCCCGGCCAGTTTCGCCTCCCCGTGCACCTGCTGCACCAGGCCGTGGCGGGCATTCGTGTCTCCCTGAATGATCACGGGCATCTCCGGATCCTCCCGGAGAGCCTGCTTCACCACCGTAGCCACTCCCTGCACCCCGATGACCTCGCCTCCGTACACCACATTGTTGTCTTCCGTAACCGCGAGCAAAATGCTGTTCTTGTCCAGCATGCTGGCCCCCTTGATGTCCGGCTTGTTCACATCCACCCCGGTCTCCTCCACGAACACTGTGGTCACAATGAAGAAAATGAGGAGGATGAAAATGCAGTCGATCATCGGAGACAGATTGATCTCCACATTGCTGTCTTGGTCGGATTGGATGTTTCTCCCTAGCATAGCATTAGATGCCGGCCGGTTGCAGCGCGTGTTCCTCCTCTTCTTCCTCAAGCCCCTCAAGCCGATCCAGTGGCGAAGGCGTAGAAGCCGCGGCGCCCAAGCCGCCGGCGGATAATAGGATCATGCTTTCCAACCGCGATATGCAGGCGTCCATGGCGTCCCTCTGCCGAGTGATGATCAGCGTGATGAATACGCCCGGAAGCGCGATGAGGAGTCCCGTCTGCGTCGTGATCAAGGCCTCCTTGATTCCTCCTGCCACCACTCCCATGGTTTCGCCGCCCCCCTGCGAGAGCCCCTCGAAGGTCGTCAACATCCCGATAACAGTTCCCAACAATCCCGCCAGGGGAGCGACCACCACCAGCGTGTTCAAAAAAACCAAACGGTGACTCACCCGGGTAATCACCGTCTGCCTCACTTCGTCAAACCGATGGCGGATGCTCTTCTCATCCCGCCTTCCGCCCGTCACATAGCGAATGATCTCTCCCACCCTTCCCTCCGCACGGTCGGGACGCTTGATCCATTCGCGCCACATGGGGATCGACTTCTCCCGGAGATTGCCGTGAAAGACAAAATACAATACGTCGAAGGCGCTCGAATAGAGGATCACCGCGATGATCGCCAGGAGGTACATCGTCCACCCCCCGCTCTGCAGGACCTCGAGGATCTTGATGCCGGTCATCGTTTTCCCGCGGCTCAGGCCGCCTGCTGCACTTCCCTTCTGGAAAAAGAATTCAAAAAGGCCATCGCCGCGCTCTCCATTCTCCCCACCTTGCCGCGCGACATCCGCACCAGGATTCCGTGGATGACCAAGATGGGAATGGCCACCACCAATCCCAACTCAGTCGTCACCAATGCCTCGGAGATGCCGGATGACAACGATCGCGCGTCCCCCGTTCCAAACTCCGTTATCAAGGCGAAGGTCTTGATCATCCCCACCACGGTTCCTAACAACCCCATGAGCGGGGCCGCCGCCGCAGTCACCGCCAAGAAGGGCAACAACCGGTCCAGTCTCGGCCGAACGGAAATAAGCTTCTCGTAAAACAGCTCTTCCATGATCCGTCGCTTCGTCCCGAACTGCTCCACCCCGACCTGCATCAGTTCCCCGCCGATGCCCGGCACCGATCGCGCCGTCGCTTCCGCTTTCTCCCGGTCTCCAGCCATGAGATCCTCCACCACGCTGTCAATCTGCGACAGGGTAGGCACCGCAAACCGTGAGATCTCGAAATACTTGGAGATCGCAATGATAACCGCCAATAGCCCCAGAGCGACAATGGCATAGCCAACCACGCCGCCCTTCTTCAAATGCTCTGTGATGCTGTCCTTGGAGGCCGCGATCCGCAAAGCCTTGCCCAACGTCGGATCGATCGGAACCTCGGCTTCTCCGTCGCGAATCAGCTTCCCAATGGATGCCGCCATGCCTCCGCCCAAATCCACCACCGGAGGCCTGGCCTGATTCGCCGCCAAACTGGTCACTCCTCCGAATGACCCATCTTCACTGGCAAAATAACTCACCGGCCCCAGAAGGGCAAAATGCCCCTTCTTCAATTGTCCATCCTCCGATAGTCCTTCCCCGGGAAACACCCGCCCGCCCAGGACCTCTTCCACGCGATCCACCGAAAGATGGATCGCCTTCATCCTCTCCTCCAGCTCCTCCTTTGGGCTCAGCTCGCCGGCTTCCAGCCGGTCGTCCATAACCTTTCGCTGCTCGTCATACAACTGGTTCTCACTGAAATGAGACCGCTGTGGAAAGCCGCGGTGAAACTCGTCGAGTAAGCGCGCCAAGAACCCTACCTCCGCCGTGCGGGCGTCCGCTTCCCTTTTCAGGCTCGCGAAATTCCGCTCGCGTAAGGATTCCTCCTTCTCCAACTCCCTCAGTTCCCGGGACGCCTCACGTACTTGAGTGTCAAGTGCATCCACGTCCTTCAACAGGGCCACCTTCTCCTGCGCAACCCGGTTTTCCGTGGCTCCAAATTCCGTCAAGGCCTTGTCCAAATCCGATTTGGCCCGTGCCGCCGCCTGATTGAACTGCTGCCCCGAAAGGCTAAACGTCACACCGGCCAGAACCGAAGCGGCAACAAGGGGCGCCGATAGCAATCGGCGCCGAGTGAGTAATCGCTTCATCGCCTCCGTCAGTTCACCTTGACCGGCAGATTCACAAAACCGATGTCTCCTTCGTTGCGTTGAATGGCGACAATGCGCCGGATCTTCCGCGCCAGCTCCGGAGTGGGAGTGAACTCCCAGCCGTTCTCTCCGGGCCTACCCACCCAGGCCATGTTGTCCCCTTGGTTCACCGAGTAAGCCGCCGCCAATCCAAAATACAGCGTCTCCACCGCGACTTCATTTCCGTCCGTCCCTTTCCGTGTTCCCGTCGTCTCCAAGACCACGCTGTTGTTGAACCGTTCCGCCTTCGTCAGCAAACCCACCAGATTCTGCATGCGCGCTGGAAGACCAATGGAATCACGCCTCTCCGGATTGTTGAGAATCTGAAGCTCTGGTCCGATCTCATCGCGCAAGGGGTCAGGAAACGACGTCACAGCCCGGAGCACGCGGTCCTCGATCTGTCGCAGTTCCTCGGGCAGCTCAGCCGTGGCTGCTTCATACTTGGCCACCCGCTCAGCGACCTCCTCAGTGTCCACATCGCCAGCCTTCTCGGTCGCTTCCAAGGAAAGGATTGATTCCGCGATCTGACGGGCGTCGGCTGCCAGCGCCTCTTTCTGCCCCTGCAGCAAGTGCTTCTCGAAATCCCAATCCGCCTTCAGCTTCGCCGTCAATTGGGTGGTTTTGACCCACTCCTCAATGTTCGCCCGCACCGCAGTAACCTGATCGGAGCCTGTCTCCTGTGCCGCAACCACTCCAGGCGCAATGACAGCTCCGGCAACCCAAGCAGACGCGGCAATCCGCCGGAACATTGTTGAGAAACACTTCAGACACATACGCACTTGGTCTCTAAGGGGCGGCAGCACGCTGGTCTAAGAGGGTTTTGCAACATTTCCGTAACCAGAACCCGCACACCCTGCTGAATCCGGACGAATCTCACGCCTCGCGCACCGGCTGCGCGCCCCAATGTGATCCAGTCTTCCGTGCTCCCCATCCCTACTCTGGAGACTGCACCCGAGCCCGGTAGTAGCCATCCTCGTTAGCCAACCGCGCCGGATCGTTGTCCGTGTAAGATGTCGTGGCTGCTCCGGCCGTGGCGTTCACCGTGGCGATCACCTGCCAGGTATTGGGATTCACCTCCATCGTCTCGGAATACTCGACGGCGTAGGCTTTTCCCTCGATGCTCGACCAAGTGATCTCCACACCTCCCCCGGTTCTCCGGGATTCCATGACTCGCAGATAGTCCGCCGCATCATTGGGATCAGTGCCCGCCAAGTTCTCCTGGGCATCCGTCTGACCATCGCCATCGGAATCTTGATCACCGGAGCCTGGATCCAGATCCCCAAAGTATCCCAGAGCGTCCATATGCGTCCAGCCCCGCGCCCAGTTCACCTCCCCAAAGGCCCCACGATAATCCACCGCCGTGAAAAAATCCCCGTCGTCTTCAGGGAAGTCGCTCAGGGTCGCCCCCTTCAATGGACTGTCGTTGCGCGGCCGCGGATCCAACCCCCCATCGGTCTCCCGGCTAATTCCGCGCAAGCGCGTCTCCACCACTTGCACCCCGCGTTCCGCGCTGAGCAACATCAGTTCCTGGGGCGTCCCGTTCAAGGTCAGCGAAGCCAATGTTCCGTCGTATGTCCCGAACGCAGTGCCTACTATGGAATTCGCCACCTGCAACTCCCCTTCGTCAATGCGCGCCTGCGTTATCTCGTCGTCCACCCGCACAAAGAAATCCCCGAAGTCATCGAAGACGCTGTTGTGATACTGTCCCGCCCAATTGTCTTTCAACCTGAACGTCCCATTCTCTTGCGCATTCACTCCTTCAGCCCCCGATCCGAGATAGGTCGCATTGTATATCTTCGTTCGGGCATAGGGCTCTAGCGACTTATCCGGACTGTCCCCCCCGTCGTGCTCGGCTCCAGCGTTCGATCCGTTGCCCACGTCCTTCTGAATCGCAAACCAAAACTGATTCAACCCCCGGTAACCCTGGTCGATGTCGAACGCATCGTCCTCGTTAAAGGCCATCACCATGTGATGGGTGTTCACCGTGCCTCCGAAAAACTCGATGCCATCATCGGAGTTGTTAAACACCTCCACGTGATGAATCTCCGTCCCCCTCCCAACAGCCCCCAGCGTCAATCCATTGATCTCGTTGTCTTGCTCAAACTCGAAACCTCCATAGCGAATTGAAACATAGATGATCTTCCCGCTGTCGTCCTCGTCGTCCAATCCTCCATAGGTGATGTTCGCTTCGTCGCCTCCAGCCGGGAATCCTTCCACCTCTCGCGTGTTCACCACCGGGTTGTCAGGATTGATAAAGGGATTGTCCGCATCGTTCAGGATGGCCCGGCCCAGCACGATCACCCCGCCCCACAGCGAACTGTCTTCCAAGGTCAATTCTCTCTCCCGTGCCTCTCGCGCCGTGAACACGATGGGGTCTTCCGCAGTCCCTACCGCCATGATCTTCGAGCCCCGGGTGATTACCAACGACCCAAAGGTCCCCGCAACCGTGTCCTCGTATCCGTAGATCTGCGTCCCCGGCTCGATCGTCAGCGTGGCCCCATTGGTCACGATAACCGGCTTGCCCAAGAGATAGGCGTTGTTCGCCGTCCACGTCGTGTCCTCCGTGATGTTCTCCGTCACTTCCACGTCGCCCCCAACACCCGCCGGCAAATCTCCAAAATAACCCAGGGTGTCCACATGCGTCCAGCCCCGCGCCCAGTTCACGTCGCCAAAGGCCCCACGATAAGCCACAGGCATGAAAAACCCGCTCTGGCCCGCGGGGAAATCGCTCAAATCCCCTCCCAACAGTGAACTGTCTTCCCGCGGACGCGGATCGAGCCCCGCATCCGCTTCCCGGCTGATCCCGCGCAAGCGCGTCTCCACCACTTCCACTCCACGCTCCGCACTCAGCAGCATCAACTCCTGCGGCGTCCCGTTCAAGGTCAACGAAGCCAATGTTCCGTCGTATGTCCCGAACGCAGTGCCCACTGTGGAATTCGCCACCTGCAACTCCCCTTCGTCAATACGCGCCTGGGTAATCTCGTCGTCCACTCGCACAAAGAAATCCCCGAAATCGTCGAATACGCTGTTGTGATATTGTCCCGCCCAGTTGTCTTTCAACCGGAAGGTCCCGTTCTCCTGAGGATTCACGCCTTCCGCTCCCGATCCGAGGTATGTCGCATTGTAGACCTTCGTCCGCGCATAGGGCTCGAGCGTTTTGTCCGGACTGTCTCCCCCGTCGTGTTCCGCTCCTGCGTTCGACCCATTCCCAGCATCCTTCTGAATGGCAAACCAGAACTGCCCACGGCCCCGGTAGCCTTGATCGATATCGAACGCATCATCCTCGTTGAAGGCCATCATCATGTAGCGTGTATCCACCGTCCCACCGAAGAACTCGATCCCGTCGTCCGAGTTGTTGTACACCTCGACATACTCGATCTCCGTTCCGCTCCCCACTGCTCCCAAGGTCAGCCCGTTGATCTCGCTGTCTTGCTGGAACTCGAATCCACCATAGAGAATCGAGCAGAATCTTATCTTGCCGCTGTTGTCCGCGTCGTCCAATCCCCCATAGGTGATGTTTTCGTCAGCGCCCCCAGTCGGAAATCCTTCCACTTCCCGCGTGTTCTCCACCGGATTGTCCGGATTCAGAATCGGATTGTTCGCATCGTTGAGCACACCCCGGCCCAGCACGATCAGCCCGCCCCAGAGCGAACTGTCTTCCAAAGTCAGTTCTCGTTCCCGTGCGTCCCGGGCCGTGAACACGATGGGGTTCTCGCGCGTGCCCTCCGCATAGAGTCTCGACCCGCGCGTGATCACCAACGACCCGAAGGTCCCCGCGTCCACGTCCTCATACCCATAGATCGTCGTTCCCGCTTCGATGGTCAGAGTCGCCCCGTTCGTCACAAACACCGGCTCGCCCAGCACGTAACTCTTGTCGCTGGTCCACACCGTATCTTCCGTGATGTTCTCCGTCACCTCTACATCCACGGGCTCCGCTGCTGGAGCTTTGAAGTATCCAAGCTCCGCCAGATGCGTCCAGCCATCCGCCCAGTTCTCCTCCGCGCTGAAGGCCCCTTTGTAATCCACCTCCACGTAAAACGGATCCGAAGGCATGGCGCTCTTCGGCGTCGTGTAGGCCGGTCCACCGGCCAAAGGCCGTGGATCGAGTCCTCCATAAGGCCGCCGGCTCGTGCCTCCCAGGTAGGGATTGGCATAGGTGTTTCCGTTCGCGCTGACTTGCGCGATCTCCTCAGCCGTCCCGTTCTGCGTCAGCGACTCCACCGTGCCGTCGTAGCTTCCGATGTCGTACCAGAGGTTGTTGGCGAACAACAAATCCCCCTCAGTGTTCGCGCGATCCCGCGTAGGTTGATCATCAATCCGCATCGCGGCGCCATCGAAGTCCATGAAGATCGAATTGTGATACTGTCCCGCCCAGTTGTCTTTCAAGCGGAAAGCCGTGTTGTCCTGCGCGTTTCCCTCGCCGACGCCTGATCCCACGTAGGTCGCATTGTAAATCCGCGTCCGGGCCAAAGGCTCCAAGGTCTTGTCCGGACTGTCGCCTCCGTCGGCCTCGCTCCCGTGATTGGAGCCGTTGCCCACATTCTTCTGAATGGCGAGCCAAAACTGATTCTTTCCGCGGTAACCCTGGTCGATGTCGAAGGCGTCGTCCTCGTTGAAGGCCATCACCATGTGATGGGTGTTTACAGTCCCACCGAAAAACTCCACTCCGTCGTCCGAGTTGCTGAACACTTCCACATGGTGAATCTCCGTCCCGCTTCCCACCGCTCCCAAGGTCAACCCATTGATCTCGTTGTCTTGCTCAAACTCGAAACCTCCATAGCGAATTGAAACATAGATGATCTTCCCGCTGTCGTCCTCGTCGTCCAATCCTCCATAGGTGATGTTCGCTTCGTCGCCCCCGGCCGGGAATCCCTCCACCTCGCGCGTGTTCTCCATCGGATTATCCGGATTCAAGTAGGGATTGTTCGCATCGTTCAGGATGGCCCGGCCCAAAACCAAGATTCCGCCCCACAGCGAACTGTCTTCCAAGGTCAGTTCTCGCTCCCGTGCCTCCCGCGCCGTGAAAACAATAGGATCCTCCGGCGTCCCCACCGCCATGATCTTCGATCCCCGCGTGATCACCAGCGACCCGAAAGTCCCAGCAGCCACATCCTCATACCCGTAGATCGTTGTCCCCGGGTCGATCGTCAGCGTGGCTCCATTCACCACAAAAATCGGCTTGCCCAGCAAATAAGCGTTGTCCGCCGTCCAGGTCGTGTCCGTAGAAATGTCTGCCGTAACTTCAACATCCGCCGCCCCGGCCTCAGGCATGGGAAGAAAGGTCAAAATGCTGAGTGCGACCACTCCGGCGAATCCGCCTATGTATTTCTTGTTCATCATGATCGAGGGATTGAAAAATGTTGCCGTTGTTTGCGCTGGTTGAGCTTTTCTGGGGTTGGGATGTCGCATTGCCCCGGTTCCTACCGCGGCGCTCCGTGAATCGAAAAGGATTTCGTGTTAAGGATTCGTGACATGCAGCATAAGGGCCGGTAAGGGCTGGTATGGGCCTGCGAGATACACCTGGAGATTGCTTTCTGGATGTTGCCGCACTGCTTACCTCGCAACCTAGAAGCGCTTCCGCCACAGAGCAGGAAGCTTTCTGTTACAGTTTAGCCTCATTCCGCCATGATGGCCCCGGGAAACCCACTCGCGCTCTCTACGACTGTCAAAAGTCCCAACTCGCACTGATCCCGAAAGTGCGGCCGATCGAGTATTCCTCGTAACTCAGCTCTTGCCCCTCGTAGAATTTCCGGTAATCCGAATCAAGCAAGTTTCGCGCCGTAAACTTGAGCTTGAGACCGTTCTTGAATTCCTTGGACATGACAAAATCGAGCGTATGCACCGACTCCCGGAGGATGTTGGGCACGTTCGGGTCTGCACTGACATCCGTCAAAATGTCGCCGGTGTAGTTGTAGATCAAGTTCGCGTCGAATCCCCAGTCGGGGTTCTCGTAGCCGAAAATCAGATTGAAGATCCACTCCGGCTGCCCCTCGAAGACCGTCGCCGATCCTGTGCCTCCTCCCTGTTGCGCAATAGGGTCAATCTCCGAGTCGATGTAGGTCAAATTCGACGAGATCAACCAATTCTCGAAAAAATACTTTCGGAACTCAAGCTCCACTCCGCGCAATGTGCCGGCCGGACTGTTCTGCCAGGACCGGAAAAAGCCGCTGCTGGCGGTCGTGCCAACCGTAGTGACGATCGGCTGCTCCATCTCCTTCAGGAAGAAGCTCAGGGAAACTATCTCATCGCTCTTGGGATACCATTCCCAGCGGAGATCAAAGTTGTCGATCTCCGTATCGACGAGTTCCTCGTTGCCCCGCACTTCCAAGCCGTCCGTCTGATCCACGGTGCGAATCGGGGCGAACTCATAGAAAGTGGGCCGGGCCACGGTGCGGCCGTAGGCCAGCCGGATGAGGTGCTGGTCGTCCTCCCCAAAGGTGTAGTCCAATCCGATGGAAGGCAGAGCATACTCGTTGCGGATCGGGTTGCCCGGACCGCCTGCTTTGGCATTGAGCGCGTCGGCCTGAACGCTGCTGTTCAGCTCGGGTATGACCTCAAAACCGCGCTCCTCCGCCTCGAAGCGGACGCCGCCCCGGATCCGCCAGGCGTCATAGTTGGCCTCAGCCATCCAATAGCCGGCCGAGATCTCCGATTGGGCGTCGAGGTTGCGGATCGTGTTCCCAGCCCGCGTGAGATCCGTAAAGTAAATCGCGTCTCCGTTCCTGGCGCTGCCATCGATCCGGCCGGGATTGTCCCAATCCCGCTGAAGATCGATCCCGAGTTGATGGTCGCGGACCAGATTCGTCCGCAGTTGGCTGCCCAGGTCATACTTGAAGAGCCGTCCCCTTACAAAGCGCTCCTTGTCATTATAGGAAAAGCCCAGCTTCATGCTGCTGTTCCTCTTCTCCTCGCCGTAACCCCAAAGCGGAATCGTCAAATCGGACTTCAGATTCAACCCTTCCTCGAAGGTGTTGAGGAACTCCCGGAAGGAGTTGGTTGGATTTCCTCCCAAGGGATTCCCTTGAGTGAACTGCGTTCCGCGATCCGGATCCAAATCCGCCGGATTGAGCCCGGGAAACGTGTCCAAGCTGGGATCGGCGTAGTCCAACTCGAAACTCCTGAGGAAGCGGCTGTCCGGCCGGTCCTCCTCCGCTTCCGCACCGCTAACCAACCAATCGAACTGAAAGCCGTCCCACTCTTCGAACAGGTGCGTGCCCTGCAACTGACGCACTTCCAGTGAACGGTCGAGATACTCGATCTCGTCAAATGAACGGAATACTCGCGCGCTTGCCCCATTGTATCTGCGCACCAGACCCCGACCCCCGTCCACCGGGTTCACCACGGAGTTGTCCTCGTCGTTGACCACGCGCCGGCCCAAAGTAATCGAATCCGCGGACGCATTGTTGGACATGAGGGTGAACCCCACCTGATGTCCCTCGGCAAACTCGACCGCCGTGTTGATCAATCCTCCCCAAGTCACTTCCTCTTCGGAGCGAACCTCGGTCTGCCCTTGCCGCACCTGGAATGACCCAAGGTTATTCGATCCCCGGTTGACCTCCACGCTTTCCCGGAACTGGAATTTGCGGTCCTGCGTCAGGGCCAACACCACTCCCAGTTTTCCAACCCGCGATTCGAAACTGTCGCCTAACGTCAGCTCGAACCCTTGGTTGGGATCCGCCGTGCTCTGCCGCGGCCGCATCGACCCGTTCGTGTGCAATCGGGACCACACTTCGTCCGCCTCCAGTTGATCCTCGCTGGGCGGTTCCGTGGATCGGGCCACGCCCCGCGGAAAGTCCACCGGACTCCCCACCGGCGGCATGGAGTCGTCCACACGCCCCCACACATTCATGCTCCGGTCCGGATTCCGGTAGACCTTCTCCCCGGTAACCAGATCGCCGTAGCTCACTCCCGCCCCCACTTTGACGATGCGTTCCTCGGGGAATTGCAGCGTCCGGATGTCGACGTTTCCCCCGGCGAATTCAGCCGAGAGATAGGGCACAAAGGTCTTCTCCGCCGCGATGCTTTCCACCAAGTGGGTGGGAATGAGATCGAGCTGCACCGCCTTTTTCGAAGGGTCGGCGCTGGGAATGAGCGCACCGTTCAAAGTCGTTGCGGAATAGCGGTCGCCCAGACCCCGAATCACCGCATAGCGCCCATCGACGATGTTCACCCCAGGCAGTTGTCTGACCGCGGCCCCAACGTCGCCAAGGTCCAGCCTGCTGAAGTCCGCCGAACCTATGAGGTTGACCAGGCTGGCCAATTCGCGGCGGTCGAGCAGCAGCACCTCCGTGCCTCCTTCCACCAAATCGGCCACCACCACGAACCGCTCCATCTCCCAAATGCTATCCTCCTCCTCGGCAGCCCGGCGCTCCAAGCCGCGCCGGATCGTCTTGGTCGCCACCGGAAGCACTTCCACCCCCTCCACCGTTTCAATGCGATACCCCGTCTCCGTGATCAGCACCGTGTAGCTGCCCTCCACGATATCGACCTCGACCACTCCCTGTGCATTGGTCAGACCCCCCATCCCCGTTTCCGTCACCAAAACGCTGACCCCCTGCAATGGCGTCCCGGAGTCCCCGTCGTAAACTTCCACCCGGAGCACTCCCCGGCCCAGCAGATCCCCCGGCCATATCTCCGGTTCAGGCTCGGATCCTGTCGGCTCCGGTTCCACATCCTCCTCATCGTTCCCTTCGGCCGGAGCCTCCTCGGGCTCTCCCGTTTCCGGGTCCACAGTCGCCGGCAAGTCAACCGGCAAATCCTCAGCCTCAAGGTCGGCTGCCGCCGCTTCCCTCTCTTCCTGTCCAGCCTCTTCTGCAAAATCGCCAGCCGCATCCTCTGCCGGCGGCTCCAGTGCTGCATTTTCCTCAACCGCGCGCGATGATTCCTCTACTTCCGCCTCCACGGCGCTCTCGCCGGCCTCCTGTGCCCAAAGGCTCCCCGGCCCCAACGGCATGCAATGATGCACGGCAAAGACAACCGCGCAGACGAGCCACAGTCCGGCGCCCCATGAAAATAATCCTGTCGAGCGCCCTCGCCACGCGGGAACTTGGCATCCATGGCGAAAGCATACCCTCCACGTTTCCGCAGCGGCCTCGCACCGGCAATACAATCGATCCGTTTTCAAATAGAAAGACGCCGGGAGACCTAGAGCAGCCCCCTGCTATCCTCGAACCGCATCCTGCAAAGATTCTGTAACAAAATGCGAATCCGCCGCAGCCCAGCTCGATCAACATCAACACCTAGCCCGCAACGGAACTGGAACAATTCCCGCTTTGAGCTTTCCCCCCTGATGCCCCACGCTTCGCCCGGATTTCGAGGCTTGTGTTTCGATTCCACATATCTGAATCGAAACTCTCGTCATCCAGCAAAGCTATGGGGGTAAACGGCCTCTCCGCGCAAGTGGAGGGGCCGTTTCTTTTCCCCAATGATCTCCGCCCCGCGGAGCGCGCTCGGCAGCAGGTCCCAATGATAGGACAGCTCACCCCCGCCCTGCGCCTTCGGCTGCGCGCGCCTGGTCCGCACGGGGCTCGCCGGCCACTCGCGACGAAACAGCATGAGAAATGCCGGCTAGAATTTCCTTGCCAGCACCCGGGGCTTCATGTCCTAAGTGCATCCAGAGTGTTGCGCTCCAAAACAAAGTCATGCTGGGGAAATCCCGTCGCAGACAGGGTCTGGTCAGGTCTGGCCGGTTCCGTCTCTTCCTGTGCTGTCTGCCCGGCCTCTTCCCCCTTGCAGCGCCCGCTGATGAAGCGGCGATCCGGGCGGAATTGCACGAACTGAGGCAATCCAATCAGGAGTTGCGCTCCCTGCTGGAGGCCCAACAGCAGCGCACCGAAGCCCTGGAACAGCGCCTCGAACGGCTCGCTACAGCGCCTCCGCCTGCGACCGCTCCACTGCCGCCCACCCCGGCCGGTCAACCCAAGTCCGCCTACGACGCCAAGGCTGCCTATATCGAACCAGCCCCGCCCATCCTCCAAAATCTCATCGGACTCAAACGCAAGGGCGAAGGCTCATCGCTGCTCGAACTCTACGGTTTCCTCCGCCTCGACGGCATCTACGACTCTCACCAAGCCGGACTCGATGAGTTGCTCGGTTACGCCGTTTCCCCCGATGACCCGGCCTTCGACAACGACGACTTTTATCTGCACCCCAAGCTGACCCGCATCGGGGCCGATTTCAACGGTCCCACCCTCGACTCTCTGGGTGGAGCTAAGGTCGACGGAAAGATCGAGATCGATTTCTACCGCCAGTTCCGGGAATCCGAATCGCGCGATGAATTCCGGATGCGCCACGCCTATCTCAAGCTGGCCTGGGAACAATTCTACCTCCTCGCAGGTCAGACCTTCGACACCATCTCGCCGCTCTATCCCATCATAAACCCGGACTTCGGAGCCTGGGCGCTCGGCAACCTGGGCGACCGGCGGCCCCAGTTCATCGCGGGATACACTCCGAAATTCGCCGGCGGCACGCTCGGGTTCGCTGGAGCCGTGGGCCAATCCGGAGCCAATTCGTCTTCTGAAGGCGACGATAAAGCCAGTTACCAAGTCCGTATCTCCTACCAACGCCCCCTCTGGGGAGGCGCCTTCCAAGCCGGAATTTGGGGACATTACGCCGAGGAAGGCAGCTACGACAGCGACGTCATCGGGGCGGATTTGATCCTCCCCCTTTACAAAGACATTCTCACCTTCAAAGGCGAGGTCTGGTCTGGTAAGAACACGGACGACCTGCGCGGCGGAATCCTTCAAGGCGTCGTCGCCGGAGAAGAACTCGACTCCGAAGGCCTTTGGGGTGAACTTGTCTGGAAGATCAACTCCCATGTTTCCCTGCATGGCGGCTACATGATCGATGACCCCGATGACGATCAACTCGTGCAAGGCTACGAAGGCGGATCGCGGGCCCGCAACCAAACCTGGTACGGTTCCATCCAATTCAATTTCGATCCCGTGCTCTTCGGTGTAGACTATATCCACGTCGATACCGAGTTCGAAGGGGCTCGCGACGGCGAACTCGACCGTATCCAAGCTTTTGTGCAGTACAACTTCTGATGCCGGCCGGATCGCCCTGCCCTCATTGCTTTCTTCGCTATAGTCCCATTGACCACGTCCCAAATCGTGCACACGCGTCTCTTCCTGCTCTCGGGCTTCGCCGCGGTCTGCGGCGGGCTGCTTTCCGGCTGCTCGCGCCAAGAATCCCCGTCCGAAAACGCCTCCACTCAGCCCAGGGCGCCAAAATCGGCTGTCTTCAAAATGACTCACGCCTTCACCATCAAGGTCCCGGAAGGAGCCAAAGAGATCCGGGCCTGGTTGGCCATGCCCCAGCGGGATGACCCCGCCCAGAGCATCGCCGATTTCAAAGTCGAAAGCTCTTTCCCCCACAAAATCGTCCGCGATGACCAAGGCAACGAGTTTGTCTATGTCGAGATCCTCGCGCCCTCAGCCGCGGAAATCCCCCTAACGGAAACATTCACGATCACCCGGACGGAAGTCTGCTCCGAGGCCGATCCGGAAAAAACCCGGCCCCTCACTGAAGCAGAACGCGAGCAGTTCGCCGCCGACCTCGCCCCCAACACCTACGTCATCATCGACGAACGCATCCGGAACCTCGCCGCCGAGATCACCGGCGACGAAAAGAATCCGGTCCGCGCCGCCCGCCTCATCTACGACTGGATGCTCGACAACATTGAATACTGGGTCAAAGACCCGGCCAATCTCGCCGCATCCCCAATGGGAAGCACCGAACACTGTCTCACCACCAGAACAGGAAACTGCACCGATTTCCATTCACTCTGGGCTTCCCTGGCCCGGGCCTCGGGAATCCCCACGCGCATCGTCTACGGCTCGCTGGCCAAACCCAGCCTCGACGGAACCGCCCAGGACCAAAGCTACCATTGCTGGCCTGAATTCCATGCCCCGCAGATCGGGTGGATCGCCCATGACGTCGCCGTCGCGGATATCTACCACGGCGAATACCCGCTCGATGACGCGAACTCTTCAAAGGTCGAACTGACTACCGCCTTCGGATACCAAGGGCCCGACGAGAAGATGGTCGAATACTACTTCGGCAATCTCGATGAACGCCGCGTCGTCTGGAATCGCGGTCGCGACTTGAACATGCTCAATCCTCCTCAAGCCGGCGGACCCATCAACGCCATGCCCAAAGCCTACGTCGAGGTGGATGGACAACCCTGGAACGCCGCTGAGAACTGGACCCGCACCCTCACCTACACGGAGGTCAAGTCCTGACAAGCCAGCGAGCAGAATTCCAGGGCGCCGGTATGGACCCCACCGCGAACGAGAACGCTCCTCCCGATTGGGAATGCGACGGCGTTTTCGACGGCGGAGCCGCCGGTTGCGGAGAGCTGTTGCTCGACCTTCGACTCCATTGTCAGAATCTTCCTGATGGGTTCCGCCTCCGCCTCCGGGCCCTGGATCCCGGGGCTCCCCTCGAAATCCCAGCCTGGTGCCGGCTCACCGGCCACCGTCTTGCCGCCGCGGATCACCCTCACTACTTGCTTCATACCGCCCGCGGCCCATCCTAATGCCGAATCCTCACCCCTCGTCTCCCATCATGTCCAACACCTTCTGCGTCGCTCTCAATCACTGCCGGGCCGATGGCGACAAGGCCACTGTCGCCTTCGTCATCGCCACCGCTGCCCTCGGCAGCGGCAAGGATACCCTAGTCTTTCTCACCACGGACGGCGTTTGGGCTGCCGTCGGCGGGGAAGCCGAAAAAATCAATGAGGGCGGCCCTTTCAAACCCCTCAAGGAACTCATCGATAACTTCCTCGCCGCCGGAGGCCGGATCATCGCCTGCGCTCCCTGCTGCAAGAAGCGCGACATCGCCGAGACTTCCATCATCGAAGGCGTGGAGATCGCCGGAGGAGCCGTGCTCGTCGAATGGCTCTCCAACGGCTCTCCCTGCGTTTCTTACTAACCAAGCCCCGCCGGCATGCCGCCGCCTGAACCGGATCTCGACCAGCTCCGGCCGAACCGGGTTTTCGATGGGGGAACCCTGGATTGCGGCTCCGGCCTCATCCTGCTCATCCGCCGCAACATGCTCGAGGTCCCCGAGCAGGGCATCCTCGAAATGCGCACCCGGGAACCTACCGTCCGCGATGAACTCCCGCCTTGGTGCCGCATGGCCGGGCACACCCTTCTGGGACACCTGCCCGGCGCCCATTCCGGAGAAACCCGCTACTTCCTCCAGCGAGGCTCCTCCACGGCCGATGAATCCCGCGCCTTCGAGGCGGACACACAAAAGGCCCGAAACTATGCCTGGCGACTCCGCGCCCGCCTCACCGCTCCTCTCGAGACCACTGTCTACTGCCGAAACTTCACTTTTCGAGCGGGCCAGCCCGCCAGTTTCGAGGAAAAAGACCGGAATCCTTCCGCCATCGAATACCTCCTTGCCGCCCTCGCCGCCGACCTTACCTGCGGTTTCGCCGCTGTCGCTGCCCAGGCGGGACTCGTGATCGATGAGTTGGAACTATCCGCAACGGCAACTTTGCACAACATCCTCGCCCACCTGGGACTCGAAGACGGCGACCCATCATTGGCTTCAGTCGAACTGACGTGTTTCGCCTCCAGTTTCAGCGACCCGAAAGCCATCCGCGACGCCTGGGCCTGCACCCTCCAGCGTTCGCCCCTCTACGCCACCCTGTCCAAGACCACGGCAATCCGGGCGAGACTCAGTCTTGTTTAGGTTCTCCGGACTTGCCATTGACCGCCCACAACGACCCAGCCTAGGGTGGCAACTTCTCCCCATGCCGCTTATGAAACTCCGCATCCCCCTGCTGGCGCCCCTCTGCAGCGCCCTTGTTCTCAGCTCCGCAGCGTTCTCTGCCGAAGATCATCCCGGCCACCGGGTTCTCCTCCAGGGAAATGGCAAACTGGCCCAAGTCGCGCCTTCCGGCGAGATCGAGTGGGAAATGCCCTGGGGCGACATCCACGATATCCACCGCCTTCCGAACGGCCACATCCTGGTCCAAGAGCAGATGCGCAAAGTCGTCGAGATCAACCCGGCGACCCGCGAAACAGTCTGGAGCTACGACAGCGCCGCCTCACCGGAAAACGCGGGGAAACCCGTGGAGGTGCACGCTTTTCAGCCGCTTGACAACGGGCGCGTCATGATCGCCGAGAGCGGACCGGCCCGGATCATCGAAGTCGATCGTGAAGGAAAGATTGTTCACCAGATCGCCCTCAAAGTGAACAAACCGCACCCGCACAGCGACACGCGGCTCGTCCGAAAACTGGAGAACGGCCATTACCTGGTGTGCCATGAGAATGACGGCGCGGTGCGGGAATACGACGCAACGGGAAAGGTCGTGTGGGAATACTCCATACCGCTTTTTGGCAAGGAGCCCAAACCGGGGCACGGTCTGGAGGCCTTCGGGAACCGTTGTTTCGCCGCGATCCGTTTGCCCAATGGCAACACCCTTCTGTCCACGGGCAACGGGCATAGCGTTCTCGAGGTCGATCGAGAAGGCGGACTCGTCTGGCAACTGCATCAGGACGACCTGCCGGGAATCCGCTTGGCCTGGGTCACCACCCTCGAAGTTTTGCCGAACGGAAACTACATGATTGGCAATTGCCACGCCGGACCCGGCAACCCCTTGCTCATCGAGGTCGATCCCAAGACGAAAAAAGCGGTGTGGACTTTTGATGAGTTCGCCCGGTTCGGCAATTCCGTGCCCAACTCTCTTCTTCCGGACCTGGCCGGCGACACGATTCGTTAGCCTCGACATCGCGGGACGCCGCTTTTGTTGACCCTATTGCTCCGATGATCACCCGGCTGCGCCAGTTGGTTCTCATTCTTACGGGAGTTTTGGGGCTCTTTCTCAACTCTACGTGCTCTCGCGACGAGTCCTCCGGAGGGAAAAGCAGTCTAACCGAAGGCACGGACGGGAATAGACCGGCGGACGAGCCGGCCATGGCGCTCGACGCGCTTCCCACGGAGGAAGGCCTCCTGCAAGCCGTTCCCGGGATCGCTGCGAGCGACTTTCGCCGCGAGCTGAGCCCGGTCATGGATAAGGTCGATGCGGCGGCCGACGAGGGCTGGGATACGGAGGTCTTCCACGAGGAAGTGAAACACCGCCTGCAGCGGTTGGGAGAAGTGCTGGCAAACCTGCCCAGCGATGAAGCAGCCGTGGCCGAACTCGCGGAGCCCTCATTCCGCTGCAATGTGATCCGGCCCACCGATCTCGTGGAAGCCTTTCGCGACCCCATGCTTGTCGTCTATCGCCCGGCAGGGTCCCTTTCCACCGCGATGCTGAACGAAACGGGAGCCCCCGCTCTCGCGAACGCCTTGCGCGGGCTCCGCGCCGTCTTTACTCCCTCCGGAGAGGTCCACGCCAAGTTCAAGATCTTCCGCGTCGAACCCGCTCAGGACGTGGTGCGGACGGACGCCTACCTGCTGCTGGACGGTCCGGCTGAATCCGGCGACTCCCAAGTCAACACGACCTGGAGCTGTTTCTGGGAACGCAAAGCCAAGGAGCCGCGCTTGCTGCAACTCCTGGCGACGGATTATGAAGAGATCCACTCCACACCGGCGGGAGGGCTGCGTTTCACCGATGTTGCGCCCGCCGTCTTCGGCGACGACCCCGCATTCCGAAGTCAATTCAGCCGGGGAGTCGATTACTGGCGCGACCGCATTCAAGGAGATTTTGGGATCGATGTGAACGGTCTCCAGGGCATCGCCCTGGGCGATGCGAACGGCGACGGACTGGAGGACATCTATATTTCCCAGCAGGGAGGTCTACCCAACCGCCTTTACCTGCGCCAGCCTGACGGCAGCTTGCGAGACTTCTCGAAAGAGGCCGGCGTCGATTGGATCGAGTTGACCCGGGCCGCGCTCTTCGTCGACTTGGACAACGACCGGGATCAGGATCTCGCGCTGGCCCAAGGCTGGTATTGGATGCTGATGGAAAACGACGGCTCCGGCCGCTACACCAAACGCCACGAGCAAGCTGCCGAAGGCCAGCTCCATTCCCTCGCCGCGGCGGACTACGACGGCGACGGCGATCTTGACCTCTACTTCTGCGGGCGGAACCCCCGGCGGGAACAGGATCAGCCGGAAGGGATTTTGGGCACTCCAATACCTTATCATGACGCCAACAACGGGGGGCCCAATCTTCTCCTGCGCAACGACGGCGACTGGCGGTTCACCGACGCTACCGCGATCACCGGGCTTGACGTCAACAACCGGCGTTATAGTTATGCCGCGACCTGGGAAGACTTCGACAACGACGGCGACCCTGACCTTTACGTAGCCAACGATTTCGGCCGGAACAATCTCTACCGCAATGATTTCGAAATCGACGGCCGCTTTCGCGATGTCGCCGCCGAGGCGGGCGTCGAGGACATCTCCGCGGGCATGTCGGTCGCCTGGGGAGATTACGACCGCGACGGCTTTTCCGATCTCTACGTCAGCAATATGTTCTCGTCGGCCGGGAATCGCATCGCCTACCAACGCCGCTTCCGGAGCGGGGACTCCGGTTCGTTGGACGCCTTCCGCCGGCACGCGCGGGGCAACAGTCTGTTTCGCAACGACGGCGCCGGCCAGTTTGAAGACCTCAGTGTGGAAGCAGGGGTGACTATGGGCCGCTGGGCCTGGGGTTCTCTCTTCGTCGATCTCAACAACGACGGCTGGGAGGATCTCTACGTCGCCAACGGCTTCATCACCACGGAGGACACGGGTGACTTGTGAAGCTTCTACTGGCGACAGGTCGTGTCGCAGTCTCCCGAAACCGCCGCGCCAGCCCCAGCGGATCTCTCCGCCTACCGGCGCGGCTGGTCCGCTTTGAGTCAACTTATCGGCGAAGGACATTCGTTCAGTGGTTATGAGCGCAACTGCGCCTTTCTCAATACCCGTGGCGCACGCTTCGCCGACGTTTCGGCCTGCAGCGGACTCGACCTCATCGACGACGGGCGCGCGGTCGCCGTGTGCGACTGGGATTTTGACGGCCGGCTCGATTTCTGGCTAACCAATCGCACTGCGCCCCGCGTTCGCCTGCTCCGCAACGCCTCTTACAGCGAGGAAACGCAACGGCCCCACTTCGCCGCGTTCCGATTGCAGGGAACCCGCGGAAACCGCGATGCCATCGGGGCCCGGGCGACGCTTCATTTTCGGGACGCCCAACCCCCGCTGGTGCGCACTGTGCGAGCGGGCGACGGCTTCCTGGCGCAATCCAGCCGGTGGATTCATTTCGGACTCGGCGACCGCTCCGATCCTGAAAGGATCGACGTTCGCTGGCCGGGAGGTTCCGCCGAGTCCTTTGAAATCCCGGCTCCAGACGCATTCTACGTAGTCGTAGAAGGTCGCCCCGGGCTCACGGCCTGGCAGCCGCCCACCGCCGCCCCAGGGCGGCTGACACCGGATGCGCAGGCGAAGCCGCCTCAGGTCGAATCTCCCACGCGGCGCACCTGGCTTACCGGAAGGACGCCCTTCCCCTCCGCAGAATGGTTAGACTGGGCTGGCAAGCCGCACTCGATCCCAGACTCCGCGGACGCTCCGCTCCTGGTCAATCTGTGGTCGATCGGCTGCCGGCCTTGTCTCAACGAACTCGAAGAATGGGCAAGGCGTCACGCGGAACTTGAAGCCGCTGGCTTGCGGGTCTTGGCGCTTTCCGTCGACGGCATTCAACCCGAAAATTCCCGGCGCCAGTTGGCGCAAAAGTTTATTCAGGAACTGGCGCCTCCCTTTTCCCAGGGCATGGCTTCCGCGGAACTCGTCGAGGCCATGGAGATCGTCCACCGCGCCTACCTGGAGCTGCAACAGCCTCTCCCGATTCCGGCGACCTTTCTCTTGGACCGTCGCGGGCGCAGCGCCGCCATCTACAAGGGTCCCGTTTCGGTCGAACAGCTCGTCGCCGACGCACGGCTCTTGCAGGCTCCGGAGGAAGTGCAGCGCGCTTCTGCTCTTCCCTTTCCAGGACGAATGGCGTCGCTGCCGTTTCCACCGGATCCCGCACGAATTGCATCGGGTTACCTGTCCGCGGGCCAGAACGCTAAGGCCGCCGCCTACCTGGAGGAGTTCCTTTCGAACCCCTCCCGGTGGCTCGAAGGCCAACGTGCAGCAGATGGCGGGGAAGCAATCCTGGCGGAATGCTCAGATCTAGCCGGCTACCTTCTCATCGATCTTGGCCGTCCCCAGGACGCGGCGCGCGCGTGGGCTCGGCTCCTGGAATCCCCGGCGGTGGGCTCCCAGACGCATCGCCTCGCTGGGGAACGCCTCCTGCAACAGAATCTCGCGCGCGAAGCCCTTCCCCACCTCGAACGCGCCGCTTCCATGACCACGGAGGGAGGCGATGCGGCGCTGCGTTTCAATCTCGGCCTGGCCGCCTTGGGCGCGGGCAAAGCGGCGCAAGCCATCGATCAGTTCCACGCCTCACTCGCTCTCGAACCGGACGACCTTCCCTGTATCTACCAGCTTGCGAATGCCCTCTACGCAACGGGGGAATGCGCCGCAGCCATCGCCGCGTTTCGTCAGGCTCTTCGCATCGAACCCGGCTGGCCCTACGCGGCCCGCCAACTGGCATGGATTCTCGCTACCGATCCCGACGCGAGTCTCCGCAACGGGTCCGAAGCCCTAAACCTGGCCCGCGAAGCCTGCCGCAGCACCTCATTCCGAGATCCTGCGGCCCTCCATCTTCTGGCCGCGGCGCTGGCCGAGACCGGCGAGTTCGCGGAGGCCGTCGAAACGGCTGACCGCGCCCTGACGCTCTTGGAAGGCAAGACCGAGGGATTGCAACTCGCCTCCCAGATTCGTCAGGCGCGACAGCGCTATGAGAAAAGTGAAGGCCTGCGCAGCGGCCAGTAGCGCGCACGCGCCGGAGACAGCGCAGCAACTCAGATCCACCTTGGCAAGGAGCGCAGCTCGGCTTAACTGTGACTGCGCCTTGGGCAATTCACTCCCTTCCAACATGATCCCTCCGGGCACGGCGGACCGCGCCCCATCGAACAGGACGATTCCCCCTCTCACACGATCACCATGCCGCTCCCGCTTTCACGGTTCCGCGCAGGTTGCAGGCGCCTCCTCTTGTTTGCCGGCATCGCCGCGGCGCCGATCGCGGCCCTCGCCGCGGAGGATCCGGCCCAACCCGTTCTCAGCGAGTTTCTGGCGATCAATGAATCCGGCCTCCAGACCGCAGACGGCGACCGGCCCGACTGGATCGAGATCCATCTCGCCGGAGGTGAGATGCTGGATCTGGCGGGTTACCTGCTCCAAGCTGGCTCTGCAAGCTGGGCGTTCCCCTCGCAACAACTTGCCCCGGGCGCGTTTCTCATCGTCTTCGCATCGGGAGTAGCCTACCCAGAGAGCCGCGACCCAGCCGGCGCCCTCCACGCGACGTTTCGACTGGCCTCGGAAGGAGAAGACCTCCGCCTTCTGGCCCCGGACGGTTCGCTGCTATCCGCCTTCGAGAACCCCCCGCCTCAGTATCCGGATGTCGCCTTTGGGAAACCTATGGGCGATGATGCCGCTGCGGCTTATCTCTCCCCTCCCAGTCCTGGCGCGGCCAACAGCACCGGCTATCAGGGCTTGACGGCCGACACGCGTTTCTCCGTGGATCGCGGGTTCTTCGACGCTCCCTTCGAAGTCGAGATCACATCGGCAACCCCCGGAGCCGTCATCGACTACACCCTGGATGGCTCCGATCCCTCCAAAGCCAATGTGTTTCGCCCTGCTCACCGCTACACCGGGCCGATCCGGATCGAAACGACGGGCATCCTCCGCGCCCGCGCGACCCGGCCCGGATTCCTACCCACAAACACGGATACGCAAACCTACCTGTTTCCCGGCTCCATCATCCGGCAACCCGCGGCTCCGGAAGGATTCCCCACGACTTGGGGCGTCTTCACCGGCGTGAACGGCGGCGTCGCCGGCCGTCCTGTCCCTGCGGACTACGAGGTGAAGCCGGCCCTGGTGAACGCGGATCCCCAAGGCATGATGGATTCGCTCCGTTCACTGCCTACCCTCTCCATCGCCGGCGATCCCGAGGATCTTTTCGGCGTCAACGGCATTCTGCAAAATCCCTTCGGACCAGTCGACGGCAGCGGCGTGCATAACATGAACCCCTTCGTGCAGGACCGGCCCGTGTCCATCGAATGGATTGATCCGCAGGACGGCCCGGAAATTCAGACCGACTGCGGCATCCGGATCAACGGCGGCTGGAGCCGTCATTACATCGCCACTCCAAAGAAGTCGTTTACTCTCTTGTTCCGCAGCGAGTTCGGGCCGCGCCGGCTGCAGTTCCCGCTTTTCCCGGGTTCCCCCGTGCAATCCTTCGACCGGATCATCCTCAAGGGCATCTTCAGCAATGCTTGGCCCGACGCGGCCCGGCCGCCGGACTACCTGCGCGATCAGTTCCTGCGCGACACGATGCTGGCCATGGGCCAACCCTCGAGCCGAGGGACCTGGGCACATGTGTATCTCAATGGCCTCTACTGGGGGATCTACAATCCCTCGGAGAGACCCGACGCCTCCTTCGCCGCAAGCCACTTCGGAGGAGACAAGGAGGACTACGACGCGATCAAACATGCGGGCCTGGCGCGTCCTGGCGTCGCCATCAACGACCAGTTCGAAGTGATCGACGGAGACGGCTCCGCTTGGCGCGAGGCCCTCGCCCTGGCGCGAGACGGTCTCGTGTCTCCCGATGCCTATGGCCGCTTCTCCGCCCTCGTCGATATCGACAACCTCATCGACTACATGTTAGTCAATTTCTACTCGGCCAATGTCGACTGGCCACACAAAAACTGGTATGCCAACCGGCTCCGCGTGCCCGGAGCCGGATTTCGCTTCTATTGTTGGGACGGCGAATACGCCTGGCACGACACCGGAGCGAATCTGACCGGCGCCGCCAACTCCAATACGCCAGCCTATCTCTACTCGCGGGCGCGACAGCTTCCCGAGTTTCGCATGCGTTTCGCCGACCGGACCCACCGCAGCCTTTTCAACGACGGAGCGGTTCAGCCGGACTTGAACATCGCCCGGTACCGCGCCTTGGCCGATCGCCTCGAGCCCGCCATCCCGGCGGAAGCCGCCCGGTGGGGAGACAATGGCGTCACGCGGCAGGGCCCGACCAATTACACTTTTTCCAACTGGGTCAACGCCCGGGACGGCATCCTGGAAACCTTCCTTCCCCAACGGCACGAAATCGTGCTCGGTCAGCTTCGAGCCGCTGGGCTCTACCCCGCGGTCGAGGCTCCGGTCTTTGGCCAGCACGGCGGGGCCGTGGAAGCCGGGTTTTCACTAACAATGCGCTCTCGCGACGCCCGGAGCGTCCTCAAACCCGAGGGCGGCGACATTTACTATACCCTTGACGGCAGCGATCCGCGGCTGCCCGGCAATCTTCTCAACGAAGCCTCGGCGCGCAGATACACCGCTCCGCTGCGCCTGGAATCGTCGGCTACAGTGCGAGCGCGCCTGCTCGTCCCCAGCCTCTTCAACCAGGGGACCTGGTCCGCTCTCACAGAAGCGCGCTTTATCGCCGGTGGAGTTCCCGCTTCAAGGGAGAATCTCGTCCTGACAGAGATTCATTATCATCCCGCAGCCCCGAGCCCTTCGGAACGGGCCGCGGGACATGAGCAGAGCAGCGCCTTTGAGTTTCTGGAACTCTACAATCCGAGCTTGTTCAATGTGGACCTCTCCGGAGTCCGTTTCTCCGACGGCATCGCCTTCGCCTTTCCCGTGGACGCTCGTCTGCCGGCCGGTCAACGGCTCGTCCTCGTGCAAAATGAGGCCGCCTTTTCACTCCGCTACGGCAGCGGCATTCCCGTGTTCGGCGAGTTCGAGTCCGGCCGCCTCGACGATTCAGGAGAGCGGCTGGCTTTGGATGACCGGAATGGACAACCCATTTTTTCGATCGAGTACGGCGACGATTTTCCCTGGCCCGAACAGGCCGATGGCGACGGACCGTCGCTCAGTCTGCGCTACCAGCCGGGCTCCACCTCCGATCCGGCCCAGGCCGAACAGTGGCGGCCAAGCCGTGACCGCGGAGGCAGCCCTGGAACCACGGACGGCGAGACCTTAGCGGAATGGATGGACGCCCGCGGCATCGCTGATCCCTTGGCTGATCCCGATGGCGACGGGCTTTCCCACTTCTTCATCTATGCCACGGGCGCTGACCTTACGGGGGAGAAGCCTGGAACCCGAGAATCTCCAATAGCCATCGCAACCCGGCCCGCTGCCGACGGAATGTTCGAACTGCGGCTTCGGACTCGCCTGACTGCGGACGACCTCCTCTTCCAACCCGAGCACTCGACCGATCTGGGGTCATGGTCCCCCGCATCTCACGATCTGGTTCAGACGGCCTCCCCGGGAGACGGTTCGGCGCTCCTCACCTTCCGCGGTTCGATCCCTGCGGACGCCGCGCATGGCTCTTTTTACTGGCGCTTTCGGATTCTCCTGGCCGCGGACCCGCCGAACTAGTAAAATTCTCCGGTCTCTTTTCATCGTCCCTCCTCTGGGTTATTCCAGCCATGAGCCATTCTTTCCTCTCCAACCGATGCTGCCGCCCTTTGGCCGCGGTCCTTCCCTGGATTCTCCTCGCCCTGCCTGCGCCCGCGCAGGCGGATTTGATCGGCCTGTATTCCTTCGACAACGAAGCCAGCCCTTTGACGGACGACAGCGGAGGGGGAAACACACTAACCAGCGCCGGAGCCGACCCCACGCTCATGCCCGCAGGCGGCTTCGAGGGGGGAGCCTACGATTTCGATGGGGCCCAGCGATTGATCGCTCCCATTGACATCAACGCCTCGGTCCTTCCGCAGGCAACTCTCGGGGCCTGGGTAAAAACGTCCACCCTCGATCCTGGCCTGCGCAAAATCATGGGCCACGACAACGGCGGCTGGGACCGCACCATCGGGCTCGACAACCGCGAGGACGGAGTTTTCCGCTACACCGCTTTCGTCGGAAATGGGCCGCCTGTCGCCGGCACACCGGAACCTCAAAGCACGGATGACTGGACTTTCATCGCCGCGACCTTCGACCAGCCCGGGAACGAGGTCATTGTCTATGTCGATCTCGACGCGTCCACGACGGGCGATGCTCCCGTGGCAACCTCGGCCTTCGCCGATCACAACGCCGGGTTCGCCACTTTCTCCATTGGAAGTCTTCGGCCGGACAGCGCCGCAGAAGGTTGGACCGGTTTGATCGACAACGTCTTTGTGTTCGACGAAGTCCTTTCCGCCGCGCAGATCGCCGCCATCCGGGACGGAGGAAAATCACGGCTGCTCACTCCGTTCCCGCAAAGTCCGCCGTCCGAAGCGTTGATTGGTTTCTATTCGTTCGACGATGGAGGCGATCCCTTCGCTGACGCCAGCCCATCCGGCAGCCATCTCACCAGCGCCGGAGCGGATCCGGCCTACGAGGCCGCCGGCGGCTTCCAAGGCGGTGGTTACACTTTCGATGGACAACAACGGTTGGTTTCGCCCATCGACATTTCTCCTGGAATCCTGCCCCAGCTCACGGTCGGCGCTTGGGTCCGTCCTTCCACCATCGAGCCGGGACTTCGAAAAATCCTCGGCCACGACGACGGCGGCTGGGACCGGACCATCGGCCTCGATAACCGGGATACGAACGTGTTCCGCTACACGACCTTCGTGGGCAACGGTCCGCCTTTGCCCGGAACGCCCGGCCCGGTGAACACCACGGACTGGACCTTCATCGCCGCAGCCTACGATCAACCGAACAACACCGTCACCCTATACATCGATCTCGACGCCTCAAGCACGGGCGATTCTTTCTTCATCACTTCCGCGGCCACGGGATACGGAGCCGGCTTTGACACCTTGACGATTGGGAATCTCCGGCCCGACAACAACTCCGAAGGCTGGCAAGGCTCCATCGACAACGTCTTTCTCTACAACACGCTTCTTTCGCCTGGCCAAATCGCCGCCATCAGAGACGGAGGAGCCGCAGCCATCCTCGCTGTGGATGATCCCAACTTGGAAGTGAACACAGCCACTCCGCTCGGCCTGCTGGGACAAAACCCTGGATCGACCGCCTTCAACATCCCCGTCGCCAACGGCGGCGCCACGGAAACTCTCGTCCTCAGCAACCCCGTCCTCGGCGGCCCAGACGCCGCTCACTACAGCATTACCTCATTTCCCGCCCAACTCACCCCGGGAGCGACAGGGAATATTGAAGGTGTCTTCGATCCGGAGGATACGACCGGGGCTTTCGTCGCTACGCTGACACTGCGAAGCACTGATCCCAATGATCCTCTTATTGTCGTCGATCTGAGCGCCAATGTTCCGCGCGGCATAGACGGATTGTTTGCGTTCTACTCTTTCGACAATCCGGCCGACCCGTTCCGCGACGACAGCCTCAGCGGAAACTCGCTGCAAAGCGCCGGAGCTGATCCTGTCTACAACGCCAGCGGAGGAATCGAGGGCGGCGCTTATGCGTTCAACGGCACACAGCGGCTGGTCGCCCCGATCAACATCAATCCCGGCGTCGTGCCGGAGTTGACTCTCGGAGCCTGGGTGCGCACATCCACGCTCGATCCGGGCCTGCGCAAGGTCATTGGCCACGACGACGGCGGCTGGGACCGGACCATTGGCCTCGACGACCGCGACAACGGAGTCTTCCGCTACACCGCTTTCATCGGAAACGGGCCTCCGGCTCAAGGTCCGCCGGGCCCGGTCAGCACCGAGGATTGGACCTTCCTCGCCGTCGCCTACGACCAGCCTAACAACGAAGTCTCCATCTATGTCGATAATGAACTCGTCTCCGCCGAACTCCTGACCGGCGTCGCCGTTCCCACGGCCATGGGCAATGGAAACACTGCCGTCGCCATCGGCGGCATCAGCCCCGTCAACGCCAACGAAGGGTGGCAAGGCGAAATCGACAACGTCTTCTTCGTCAGCCGTATTCTCTCCGCCCAGGAACTCAGCGACATACGGACCTTGGGCCGGGACGGGATTCTGCTGCCCGACCGGATCCCCACCGAGCGTCTCATTGGCTTTTACCCGTTCGATGACGATGCCAATCCCCTCGCCGATGCGTCCGCGGCCGGAAACGATCTGCTGGACGGGTTGGACGGCGGAGCCGCCAATCCGGTCTGGAATGGGGACAGCGGATTCCGGGGCGGAGCCTTCTCCTTCAATGGAAGCCAGCGTTTGGAAATGCCTGTCGATATCAATCCCGATGTCATCCCGGAACTCACCATGGGCGCCTGGGTCAAACCCTCTTCCTTGACCTCCGGTCTCCGCAAGATCATGGGCCACGACGACGGCGGTTGGGACCGGACCATCGGCCTCGACAACCGTGAAACCACTTTCCGCTACTCCGCTTTCACAGGAACCCATCCGCTGATAGGAACACCCGGGCCCACCAGCACGGAAGACTGGACCTTCATTGCCGCCGTCTACGATAATCCGGCTAACGAAGTCACACTCTACCTCGACCTCGACGCCACCACGCTGGGAGACAGCTTGGTCAGCGTGACCGAACCCACCATGATGGGATCTGGTCTGACTTCGGTGGCCATCGGCAGCCTCCGGCCGGACAATGCCAACGAAGGTTGGGAAGGACTTATCGACAATGCTTTCTTCTTCGACACGGCGCTGACCCTCGAAGAACTCACTCTCATCCGAAACTCCGGCACGCCGTTCCCTTCCGAAGGCGACGACCCGGATCTTCGCGTCACCGCTGTACCGGACTTGAGCGCCCTGGGGACCCTTCCCCCGGTCCATGATCTCAGCGTCGCGATCCGCAACGATGGGAACTCGCAAACCCTCGCCGTCGCTTCCGTCAGCGTCATCGGAGAAGATGCGGCATTCTTTGAAGTCCTGACGCCTACGCTGAATCTTGCGCCCGCCGCCAATGGGCAAATCGACTTGCGTTTCGATCCGCGCGGCCAGTCCGGCGTCTTCCGCGCTCAACTGCTCATCGAAAGCAACGATCCCTCCGAGCCCGCAACAACGCTCGGCCTCAACGCCAACGTCCTGACCAGCGCTTCCCTCGCCGGCCTCTATCCCTTCGACGAAGCTACGCCGCTCAACGACTTCAGCGGCTTGGGCAATCACCTGCTGGACGGACAGGACGGCGGAGCCGCTGATCCGGTTCACGAACCCGGGGACGGCTTTGAAGGCGGCAGCTTCGCCTTCGACGGACTGCAACGCCTCGTCGCCCCCATCGACGTCAATCCCAACGTGATGCCGCAACTCACCTTGGGAGCTTGGGTCCGGACCGGCAGCATCAACACCGGATTGCGCAAAGTCATGGGTCACGACGACGGCGGCTGGGACAGGACCATTGGTCTCGACAACCGGCAACCCGACGGAGACTTCCGTTATACCGCCTTCATCGGAAACGGTCCGCCCCTCGCCGGAACCCCAGGCCCCGCCAACACCACGGACTGGACGTTTCTCGCCGCCGTCTACGACAACCCGGCCAACACCGTGACCGTCTACGTCGATCTCGATGCATCGACGACCGCAGACGACCCGCTGGCTGTGACCTCCGCCACGGGTATGGGAGCAGGCCTAACCCATTTCTCCATCGGCAGTCTCCGGCCGGACAACAACAGCGAGGGGTGGGTAGGAAATATCGACAACGCCTTCCTCATCCGTGGAGCATTGGACTTTACTTCCATGCGCGCCCTGCGCGACGGCGGTCTCACCGCCCTCCAGAGCCTCGCCGCAGATCCCGTACTCACGGCTCCGTCCGAGTCCCCTTTCGGGAATCTCGGACCCGCCCCGGGATCTGTAACCCGGATGATCCCCATCGCCAACAGCGGAGCTGCGCAAACCCTCGAAATCACTCGAGTGTCCTTGACCGGTCCCGATGCCGCTCTCTATACCGTCGGCGCTTTTCCCACCTCGTTGGCGCCGGGAGCTGCCGGATCGATCGAAGTCGCCTTTGACTCCCTCGGCGACAGCGGCTCGTTTTTCGCCGCAGCCGAGATCATCAGCAATGACAGCGCAGGCCGCAGGCGCAATGTGAGTCTGGCCGCGAATGTCCAGCCTTCCAACCTTGCCGACGTTCTCATCGGCTATTACACCTTCGACAATCCGGACGACCCGCTCCAAGACGACAGCGAGAATGGCGCCGTCCTCACCGCACCCGACGGAGCCGAGCCCGTCTATGTGGCGGACGGCGGTCTCGAAGGAGGCGCCTTCGAGTTCACTGGTGGAACCCGTCTGATCACACCCATCGACATCAATACGGATGTGTATCCGGCCCTCACGTTTGGAGCCTGGGTCAAGACTTCCTCTCTGGATTCGGGGTTGCGCAAGGTCATCGGTCACGACAATGGAGCTTGGGACCGTGTCATTGGTCTCGACAACCGCTCCCTGGCGGCCGGGGGAGCTTTGCCCGACGGAACATTGCGCTACGCTGTGTTTCCCGGAGACAATGGGAACGGACCTACCCAGGGCGACCCCGCTCCCGAGCCCGTCAGCATCGATGACTGGACCTTCCTAGCCGCCGTCTATGATGACCCCGGTCAAACCGTCACTCTCTACGTCGACCTCGATGTCTCCACAACCGACGACGCTCTCCTGACAGTGGTCACACCCACGGCCATGGGACGCGGCCAGACCACCACCGCCATCGGCAGTCTTCGCCCCGACAACGCCAACGAAGGCTGGATCGGATTCATCGACAACGTTTTCTTCTTTGAAACGCTGCTCAGCGAAGAGGACCTCACTGAAATGCGCGACTTCGGCGGTCTCCCGCCGTCCGACGATCCTAACCTTCGCCTCCCACGAGGCCTCGTCTTCGGAAACCTCGGCCCCAATCCGGGCAACACCTCCCGCGACATCGTCGCGAGCAACACCGGACCTGCTCAAGCCCTCGCCATCACCCGCGTCGGAGTCACCGGACCCGACGCCGGCGCTTATTCGGTCGTTTCATTCCCCCCAACCATTCCGGCCAGTTCCACCGGAGTCATCGAGATCCGCCTGAGTCCCGGCAACCGGACTGGAGGCTTCGTGGCCTTTCTCGAGATCGAAAGCAATGACGTCAGCGATCCCCTGCAGATCTTGGACTTGTCCGCCCGGATCGAAACCGGAAACGGACTCATCGCCCACCATCGCCTCGATGAAACCGAAGGAGAGATGATGCTCGATTCCTCCGGCAACGCCCGCCACGGCCGTTACCGGACCAATAATGGCGGCTCCTTCACCCTGGGACAAAGCGCTCTCGCCGATGGCTTCGCCGTCGCCCTCGACGACGGCGGGTCCGGCGACGATTCTTCCGCCGGGTACGGCGATGTGCCCTCCGCGAGTCTGCCGGAACTCACCAATTTCTCCGCCGCCCTCTGGATCAATCAGGATGCCGGAGACCCAGGAGTATCCGCCCTTTTCGCCAAAGGCCGCACGGCCGGAGATCCCTTCGCCTTGGTCACCACCGCCGGCAGCCTCATCTGGTTCTCCGGAGGAACGCAGGGCCTCCAGCTCGAAGGAGCCATCACCCCGGGAACCGCCCAACACGTCGTGGCGGTATATGAGGACGGAGGAGCGTCGGGCACGGTGACGATTTACATCGACGGCGTCGAGGTCGCGAATCAACCAGGAGTGGCGCCGGTGGACGACAGCGGATCAACGCCCCTCCAGATCGGTGCGATCAACGGAGCCTTCGGCTTTACCGGAATCGTCGACGATTTCCAGCTCTATAGCATGGCTCTCAGCGCTGAGGATGTGACTTACCTGTTCGAGAATCCCGCAGGAGAGCTTCCCGGGGGCCAGCCTCCCGTGGGCGTCGACACCGACGGCGACGGAGTCTCCGACGCCGCGGAAGCCGTTGCCGGCACCGATCCCAACGATCCCTCCGACTACCTCCGCGTCGAGGCGGCCACCCGCACGGCAGGCGGATTCGAGTTCTCCTGGCAGAGTAAAGCCGGCAAGACCTACGACATCGATTACTCGACGTCTCTCCAGGCCAATGACTGGAGCGTCATCGGCAGCGTCGATGGCGCGGACGGAGTCTCCACCTTCACCGACTCCGATGCAGGACGGCTGGCCAATCCGGAAGGTCATTATCGTGCACGGGTGAGACAGTAAACTCCGGCATCAAATCCCGGACTGAAGGATCCTCCGCACCCTGCCAAAACTCCCTAGCATGCATTTCTCATACCGTTTCGTCGTGAGGCGCTGCGAACCCCTTACTGCCAAGGCCGCGCGCCGCCGAGGGCGCAGAGCTGGGTCAGCAGACCCTGTTCAAGCCTGAGACAAGGGGAACGCAGGCAGAATGGGGTGCAGCGCGCCACAACAGTAAGGGTATGAGAAATGTAGGCTAGCACGGCGCCGAAAGCAGGTCGTCGCCAGCCGTGAAGAACCGTCCTGTTCCGTTGATCCCTTCTATCCGATGAGCGTACCGCGCCTCTCCGCCTTTCCCAAAGCCTACATGCCTCAGCTTTGCCGCGACGGCTCCCTTTCCCTCCGCGAGTGGATCGGCATGGCCGCCCAACTCGATTTGGATGGATTGGAATGGTACTGCGGTTTCATCGAAATGCAGGATCGCTCCCAGTGGACCCCCTTGCGCAAAGCCGTCGAAGAGCACGGAATGTGCATTCCCATGCTCTGTTGTTCACCGGATTTCACCCATCCCGATCCCGCCTTTCGCGAAGAGCAAATCGTTAGGGAGAAAGGCTGGATCGACATGGCCGCGGAACTCGGCGCGGGCTTTTGCCGGGTTCTTTCTGGACAACGGCGCCCGGAACTGGAACGTGAAGAAGGCATCCGCCTAGCCGCTGAATGCATCACAGCCTGCCTCCCGCACGCCCGTGCCCGCGGCGTCACCCTGATTCTGGAGAACCATTACAAGGATGATTTCTGGCAGTTTCCAGAGTTCGTCCAAGACATGGAATCCTTCTGCGCGCTGGTGGACCGGATCCACGATTCCCACTTCGGCGTGAACTACGATCCCAGCAACGCTATCCTCGCCGGAGACGATCCGCTGGCCCTTCTCGACCGGGTCGCCGGACGGGTTGTGACAATGCACGCCAGTGATCGTTACCTCGCTGAAGGCACGATCGAAGACCTCCGCCGCGAGGAATGCGGCGTTGAAGGCTATGCCCGCCGCCTGCGTCACGGCGAAATCGGACAAGGCCTCAACAACTACGACGCCATCTTCGACCGCCTTCGCAGCGCCGGTTTCCACGGTTGGATCAGCATTGAAGACGGCATCGACGGCATGGATCAGCTCGCCCGCAGCGCGGATTTTCTCCGCGCCGCCATCGCCCGCTATTGGCCGGAATAAGGGGATCCGGAACGCATCCATCTGCGTGGCGGATCGGTCGCCGGCAGCGCCAGATCGCGGAATACTCTCACTTGGAAGCTAACGGAGGGTGAGTTTTCCAACCCGCCTCCGCCTTCGTAAAAGGATTGCGGCGGGTTGGAAAACCCGCCCTCCGTTGACGCGCGAGGGGCCTTGGGCGCTCTGTCAGGATACCATGGGATGGCGACCTCCCGCACGCCCTGCCGGGCTAAAGAATCGGTTCCGCGCGATACCGGGCGGCTTCCGGGTGCGCCGCGATGATGGCCGCCACCGCCTCACAAAACGCATCCACCTGCGGCCCCGCATTGCCGGTGTTCCGGCGTCCTTCTTCCATAAGGCTCCGCAACGTCTCGACATCGAGCCCCAGGTGTGGATCGGCCCCGAGCCGGTCCAGCAAGGTTGGGCTTCCCGCTCTTCCTTCACGCAGGTCCGCAGCAGCCGCCAAGGCGTGTCCTTTGACGATCTCATGAGCCGATTCGCGGCCCGCTCCGCCTTTGACCGCTTCCATGAGAAAGGAGGTGGAAAGGAGAAAGGGCAGGCAGCGTTCGATCTCGGCGTCGATCACGGCGGGGAAGACCTCAAATTGCTCAAGAACCGTGAGAAAGGTTTCGCAGAGCCCGTCAATGGCGAAGAAGCTGTCCGGAAGCATGACGCGGCGCACGACGGAGCAGGAGACGTCGCCTTCGTTCCATTGGTCGCCCGCCAGTCCCGCGGCCATGGTCAAGTACCCCTTGAGGAGCGTATGAAAACCCTGGATCCGTTCGCAGGAGCGGCTGTTCATTTTGTGGGGCATGGCGGACGACCCGGTCTGGCCGGGGGCAAAGCCCTCGCTGGCCAGCTCATGACCGGCCATCAGCCGGAGGGTCTTTGCGAAGCTCGCCGGGCCGCTGGCTAACTGCACAAGAGCGGCGACCACCTCAAAATCCAGACTGCGCGGGTAGACTTGGCCGGTGTTGACCCAATGGTGGGCAATGCCCAGGTGGTGGAGAACGCGATCCTCCAAGTCCCGGACCCGGGCGGGGTCATCGTCGAAAAGGCTGAGCTGGTCGAGTTGGGTTCCCACCGCGCCTTGAAGCCCTCGCACGGGATAGTGGGCCGCAAGCCGGTCGATGGTCTCGAATCCTCGCAGTAGTTCCTCGCCGAACATGGCCAGGCGTTTGCCCATGGTGGTGACCTGGGCGGCGACGTTGTGCGTGCGGGCGGTGATGACCTGATCGCGCAATTCCTTGGCCCGGCGGGAAAGAACGGCCAGCGCGGCGACGGAACGGTCGCGCACGTGGAGCAGCGAACGGTGGATCTGGAGCTGCTCGACGTTCTCGGTCAGGTCCCGGCTGGTCATGCCCTTGTGGATGTGTTCGCAGCCTGCCAGCGCGCAGAACTCCTCGATCCGGGCTTTGACGTCATGGCGGGTGATTCGCTCCCGCCGCGCGATCGAATCGAGATCGACCTGCTCGGCGCTCCGTTCGTAAGCATCGATGGCCTCTTTGGGAACGGCCAAACCGAGATCGCTTTGGGCTTTCAACACAGCGATCCAAAGCCGGCGTTCGAGGACGACCCTCCCACGCGGGGACCACAAGCTTCGCAGCGCCGGACTGGCGTAGCGCTCTGCGAGCACATTGGGCACGAATTGGGGCTCCTCCTGCATGCCAGGAGAAACCAAGCAGAGGCGACCCGGCCCCGCGAGAAAAAAGGAGCCAAGCGAGGCGGGCCGGCTCCAAGACCGTTCCGCTATCAGGGCGTGTCGATTTACTCGGGAATGACCCGGAGGCTCTCAATCCGGCGCGAAAGCGTTGAAGGATCGCCGGAGTCCCCCGTAGCTGCATTCGCAACCCAGCACTCCGAACGGGGTTGAAACCAATCCATTCCTTTCCCCCAAAAAGCTCACGGCGCTTACCCCGGATGAAAGCTTTGGGTGAGGCGCGCGAAGCCGTGCGCTGTTTTTCTTTGCGAGGCCGCCAAACGCAAGCTAGGCTGCCGTCTTGCCCGAGGGCGACGCGCGATTAGCTCAGCGGTAGAGCACTTGCTTCACACGCAAGGGGTCGCTGGTTCAAACCCAGCATCGCGCACCAGAAACAGACGCAGCCTGAGGCGGTCAGCGAGTCCCCTTGAACGACCACCGGGGCCACCTCCGTTCCTCGCCGGAAGCGATGGAGCCGCGGCCCGCAGTGAGAGAAGGTTTCCCGTCGCCTGACCGGGGTCAGTAGCGCCCTTGCCAGGAGTTGACGAAGCCATCGGTGAATTCGACCCGGCCGACCGGCACGGGGTACCAATAGGTGTTCCAATAGGGATGGATGTGATGGTAATGCCCGCCGTAATACCCGTAGTCAAACCAAAGCGATGGGTAGCTCGCGGACCTCAACCTGGTGTAGCTCCAGGTCTCGTAGGGGCTTCCCCGGTCGCTCCCGCTCATGACGTGATTCGGGGTTCCCCAGGCCAAAAACACCGCATCTTGGTTCATGCCTTCGGCGATCCGGCCTTGGGAGACGAGTTGCTGATGGTCAGCAGGCAGAGCCTGATACTTTTCAGGATACCTCTCGATCCGGGCGGACGGGGTGGTGAGGGTGGAGCAAGCTGGAAGCCCGATGAGGATCCCAGCGGCCAGGAACAGGAGTTTGCGCATTATCAAATCTATCACGGGCCTCGAAGGGATGAAAGCGCTGGAAGGAAAATCGGGCCAAAGTCGATGCTGCACCCTCTGGGGCCCCGGCGGGGGGAGGCGAGACCGCCCTTGTCTGGATGCTGGCGTCGCGTAGGGTGGTTCAGGCATGGACGATCAGCACGGTCATCGGATCTCCTATCTCCGGGTGTCGATCACCGACCGGTGCAACGAGCGCTGTACGTATTGTATGCCGGCCGAGTTCCAGGAGTGGCTTCCGCGTGAGGAGGTGCTGAGCTACGAGGAAATCCTTCGCGTGCTGCGGGTCGGCGCAGGCCTGGGCATCGATCGAGTCCGGGTCACCGGCGGCGAACCTCTCGTCCGGCGCGGAGTCTACGATTTTTTCCGGAAGCTCGCGGAGATCGATGCGATTCGAGACATCGGAGTATCGACAAACGGAACGCTCCTGGCCAGCCGCGCTCCGGGAGAAAGCCGGACCGCCGCGGAGATCCTCCGGGATTGCCGGGTCCGCAGCGTCAATATATCCCTCGATTCCCTGAACCGGGAAACCTACCTCGGGTCCACTGGCCGCGACTATTTGGAGAAGGTGTTGGAAGGCATCGCCGCCGTCCGCGCTTGCCGGTTCGCAGCGCTGAAGTTGAATTGTGTTCTCATGCGCGATGGAAACGAGGAAGAGCTTCCCGCGCTGGTCCGTTTTGCCGGAGAACAGGAAGCGACGATTCGCTTTATCGAACTCATGCCGGTGACGACGCGGGATGTCCTGCACGAGCGCAGTTTCCTGTCCGTGCGTGAAGCCATGCGCCGTATCGCCGCCGAATGCGGAGACCTGGAGCCCGCGCCGGAGCTGCGGGGAAACGGTCCGGCAGTGTATTATCGCCTGCCCAATGGGCAAAAGGTCGGTTTCATCGGCGCGATGACCAATCTGCATTTTTGCGAGAGTTGCAACAAGCTCCGGCTGACCTGCGACGGAAAACTGAGACCATGTTTGGGCAGTTGGCTGGAATTCGATCTCAAGGAAGTGTTGCGGAGCCCGGACACGACGGATGCCGCAGTCGCTGCGTTCTTCCGGGAGGTCGTTCATCGCAAACCGAAAGAACACGACTTCCGCGGAGCCTACGAACCCCAGCGGCACATGACCGCGATCGGTGGTTAGGCTGCGGAGAGACAGCTATGAAAGCCGGCGGGGAGAAGATGTTGAGTCATGTCGATGCCGCGGGCGCGGTTCGGATGGTCGATGTTTCCGGAAAACCCGAGGTGAGGCGCGAAGCCACGGCCCGAGGACACATCCGGTTGCAGTCAGAGACACGCGAACAGGCCGCCCGGCAAGGGATGGCCAAAGGAAATGTACTGGCGACCGCCCGCATCGCCGGGATTCAGGCGGCCAAAGAGACGGCGCGGCTGATCCCGCTTTGTCACACTCTGCCATTGACGCACGTCGATCTCGAGTTTTCCGAGTGCGAAGACGGATTGGACATCACGGCGCGGGTCCGGACGCGGGCCCCCACCGGAGTGGAAATGGAGGCCTTGACGGCGGTAAGCGTCGCTGCCCTGACCATTTACGACATGTGTAAGGCCATCGACTCCACCATGGAAATTTCCGGAATCCGGCTGGTCGAAAAGAAAAAGGCGGACGAGTGAGAGCGTGAACGGGCCGGCGGGAGGCAGTGGGATATCCGCTGCCGGATGACCGCATAGGGGAGCCTTCCGCCTTTCCGGCGGTTTGTAGTGGGTTCGTTGTCCAATCAAACCCGGCCCGGTATGATGAGAGAAGCGCCCATAGCCAGAGCGAACCCCGTTAGGGATATGACGATGGTCACCACCGTCCACGTCCGCAGGGTCAGCTTCTCGGACATGCCGAAGTACCGGCTGACCATCCAAAAACCGCTGTCGTTGACGTGGGAGGCCGTGGTCGCTCCCGCAGCGATGGCGATAACGTGCAGCGCCTTTTGAGCCATTCCCAGATCGGAAGCGAGCAGCGGAACCATCAAGGTGGAGGCCATGATCATGGCCACGGTCGCGGAGCCCTGGCTGACCCGGACAATGACCGCGAAGAGATAGGCCAACACCATCGTGGGGATGCTCGTGCTCCCAAGGGTCTCGGCGATGGCCACTCCCACTCCGCTGTCGACCAGGATTTGCTTGAACACCGCGCCGGCTCCGGTGACAAGAATGATGATCCCGGCGGGGCCGAGGGCGCGGGTGCTCAGTTCGGAAAGCTCTTCACGCTGGAAACCATGGCGCGTGCCTAACAGATACAGAGACAAGAGAGTGGCGACGAGGAGAGCCACCACCGGTTCGCCGAGAAAGCGAAAGGCTTGCACGAAACCCCAGTTCTCAAGCCTGTCGAGGTCCACCAACACCTTGAGCACCGTGCCCATGAGGATGAGCAGGATCGGGACGAGCATGATGGCTACGACAAGCCCAAGAGTGGGACGCGAACGGGGCTGAGCGCCGGGACGTTCCCGCAATCGCGTTTCCATGTGCTCGGGAACCGCGACGTAGAAACGGGCCGCCAGGCGGCTGGCCACCCAGGCCGCGACCAGGGCGGTGGGCAGGCCGATGATCGTGCCCGCCACGATGACGGCGCCGAGGTCGGCGCCGAGGTTTTGCGCCACCAGGATCGGCCCCGGCGTCGGAGGGATAAAGGAGTGCGTCACGGCCATTCCCGCCAACAAAGGCAGGCCGAAAACCAGCAGCGACTTCTTGGAGTCGCGCGTAAGTGCGTAAAGGATCGGGGCAAGGATGACCAATCCGACGTCGAGAAACACCGGAATCGATATGAGGAACCCCACGAGCATCATGGCCCAGGGCGCCCGTTTCTCTCCGAATATGCGGAGAAGCGAATGGGCGAGGGTGTGGGCTCCGCCGGACGCTTCGATGAGTTGACCGAAAATAGCCCCCAAGCCGATGACCGTGGCCAGAAAGCCCAAACCTCCTCCCATCCCTTTGATGATGCTCTCGGAGAGTTCGAGCACGGGCATCCCCGCAGCGATGCCCACCAGGATGCTCACCAACAGAAGAGCAACGAAGGGCTGAATCCGCAGATTCAAGATGAATACGAGCAGGAGAGCGACCCCGGCGATGAGGACAGTCACGAGATAAAGAACCGGCGGACCGCCCAATCGGCCGAGACGCTCCAATTCGCAGTCGGCGAGCCACTGGGTGCGTTCTTCCGCGGAAAGCGCGTCGCTGCTCAGGGTCACGACGAAGCGCTTGCGGACCAAGACCGCGGCTTCGCCGTTCTCCGGAGCCGCGGGATCCGCGGGATAATCGGCGATCTCGGTGTTCTTGCCCACAAAAAGCTCAAACCATTTTGGGTCGTGAACCCCGTCCTCGATCAAGAGAGTGGCTTCCTTTTCCGGATTCGCTTTCTGACGAATGGTCAGTTCCGCGTAACCCGGTTCCCGCGCGACCGGTTCCACGATATAGCCCTTATCCGCCGGCGGCGCTGCGCTGAGAAGGGCGTTGCCGTCAACCGGCTCGGGGCCGGGAAGGAGGAGGCGCAGAGCGAGAAAGAGCGCGACGGAGGCCAGGACGATGCCAACGCCGGCCCAGGAGGGGGCGGTTCGGAGAGACATACAGTCGATCGAGGATTAGCCGGTGCAGCTTGCCTCGGTCGAGCGGCTTACCTAGAATCCCGCGTCATGGTCAAGCTCTATCGGACGGGGAACGGCTGCATAGCCGAGCGGAACGGCGAGGCCCGGCGGTTGCCGGCCTTTTCTTTCGACAAATTATTTCGGCAATCCGATCCGGTCGCCGCCGCGGATGAGGCTTGGAAGAAGGGCGAACCCTGCGACTCGCCCGATCCCGAGCGAGACGGCTTTTCGCCGCCCTTGGAAACGCAGGAAGTGTGGGCCGCGGGAGTGACCTATCTTCGCAGCCGCGAAGCACGGATGGAAGAAAGCGAATCCACCGGCGGCGACGTATTCTACGATCTCGTTTACGACGCAGAACGGCCCGAACTTTTTTTCAAGGCCACGGCCCGGCGGGTCCGGGGTCATCTCGAAGCCATTCGCGTGCGCTCGGATTCCACCTGGGACGTTCCCGAACCGGAACTCACCTTGGCTCTCAATCCAGAGGGCCGCATCTTTGGGTTCACCGTGGGAAACGACGTCAGTTCCAGGAGCATCGAAGGGGAAAACCCGCTGTATTTGCCGCAGGCCAAGGTCTACCGGGGTTCCTGCGCCCTGGGCCCCTGTTTGAGCGTCGCTGCCTCGCTTCCCGTCGAAACAGGCATCCACCTGATCATCCGGCGCGATGGGACCGTCGCTTTCGAGGGTTCCACCCACCTGGATCAGCTCAAGCGTCCCCTCGAAGAGCTGGCGTCTTTCCTTTTCCGGGAGAACGAATTCCCCGACGGAGCCCTTCTGATGACCGGAACGGGTGTCGTGCCCTCCTCCGGCTTCAGTCTTCGCTCTGGGGATGAAGTCGCCATTTCCATCGACGGGATCGGGACCCTGCGCAACACTGTGGAGTAGTTATGCCAGACGACGCTCTCTTCGAATCCGGCGACGAAGCCATCTACTCGCTGCGCACGACCGCAAAAGGCCTGGACGGCGCGCTCCCCTTCGAGCCGGGATTCCTCGCCAGTGCGCCAAGCGGCACGCTTTTTGGGTGGAGCCAGAACGTGGGCATGGGCTGGGCCCCCGATCGGATGGGTTCTCCCGAATTCCTCATCATCGGCACGAGGGGCGGCCTGCGTGCCGAAGACGGAACGGCGATCGCGTTGGGTTACCACACCGGGCACTGGGAGATCGGTCTGCTGATGGAAGAAGCCGCCCGCGCTTTCTCCTCCCGGGGAGCCATCCCCTTTGCCGCATTTTGCAGCGATCCATGCGACGGACGTTCCAACGGGACGCCGGGGATGTGGGATTCTCTCCCTTATCGCAATGACGCCGCGATTGTGTTCCGGAGACTCATCCGGTCCTTGCCTACCTGCGCGGGCGTCCTCGGCGTCGCCACGTGTGACAAGGGGCTGCCCGCCACCCTGATGGCTTTGGCAGGCTCGGGGCATCTCCCCGCCGTGCTGGTTCCGGGAGGAGTTTCCTTGATCAGCGAGGATACGGAAGATCATGGGAAAGTGCAGACCATCGGCGCGCGCTACGCTCATGGTGAACTTGGGCTCGAGGAAGCCGCCCGCACCGCCTGCCGCACGTGCGCCTCGCCGGGCGGAGGCTGTCAGTTCCTCGGCACCGCCGCCACGAGCCAGGCCGTCGCTGAAGCATTGGGCCTAACGCTCACGCATGCCGCCCTGGCGCCCTCGGGAGCCGCCGTGTGGACCGATGCGGCGCGCCGGTCCGCCGCCGCCCTCATGGCTCTTCATGCCTCCGGAACCGTCCTGCGCGATATCCTCACGGAAGACTCGGTGGAAAACGCCTTGGTTACCCATGCCGCATTCGGCGGTTCGACCAATCTCGTCCTTCATCTTCCGGCGATCGCACATGCTGCGGGCCTTGCCCGGCCCACGGTGGAAGACTGGCGACGCGTGAACGCGAGTGTGCCCCGTTTGGTCGACGCTATGCCTAACGGACCCCGCGGCTTTGCCACGATTCAGGTCTTTCTCGCCGGCGGCGCACCCGAAGTCATGCTCCACCTGCGCGATCTGGGCTTGCTGAAGCTGGAGGCCCGCACGGTCACCGGCCGGACTTTGGGCGAAAACTTGGACTGGTGGCGCAACAGCGAGCGGCGAGTCCGCTTCCGCGAGAAGCTGCGCGAACTCGACGGGATTGATCCGGACGACGTCATCCTCTCTCCGGAGCGGGCGCAGGAAAGAGGGATCACGAGCACCGTCGTGTTTCCCAGCGGAAACTTGGCTCCCGAGGGCGCTTTGATAAAGAGCACGGCCATCGATCCGGCCCTGCTCGACGCGGAAGGGATCTACCTGCACGAAGGTCCGGCCCGCGTTTTCACCAGCGAAGCGGAGGCTATCGCCGCCATCAAATCCAGGGGCGACGACCGCGTCCGGGAAGGCGATGTCGTGGTCCTCATCGGATTGGGGCCGCTCGGTTGCGGGATGCCGGAAACCTATCAAGTCACAGCGGCCCTGCGATACCTGCCCTATGGCGGAAAAGTCGCGTTAGTCACGGACGGACGTTTTTCGGGAGTCTCCACTGGCGCATGCCTGGGGCATGTCAGTCCGGAAGCCTTCGCCGGTGGTCCCATTGGCCGGTTGCGCGATGGGGATCGCATCCGCATCCGCATCGATTGCCGGAACATGGAAGGGAGCGTGGATTTTTTGGGCGATGCAAGCGAGTTCGAGACGCGCCCGGTGCATCCCGAATTGCGCCAGCCTGCCGGTCTGCCGGACGACACCCGCTTGTGGGCCGCCCTGCAACACCTTAGCGGGGGAAGCTGGGGCGGATGTGTCTTCGACGCCGAACGCATCCTGGAACGGCTGGGAATGGGATCGGGGCCTTACTGACCAGACCGTAGGATAGAATACACTCTACAAAGAGGGATTTTGGCCTGGGGCGAGGCGCGAGTGAGGCGCATATCCGTAGGGATCTGTAACGAAGGAGCAACGACGACCCAGGCCAAAAGACCCTTTGCCCGAAGGGTTGCGGCGATTTTGGCTTCTGGCTGCGTTGCTCGTCAGTCGCAGATCCCCTTGGGATATGCTCCTTCCTCGCGCCTTGCCAGAAGCCAAACTTGCCGCAACAGAGTGTGTTCTATCCTACGGTCTGGTCAGTAACCAGCGTTTCTCATCCTACACGTTTCCTAACCGTACCGGCCCTCGATGTATTCCGCCGTCTTGGGGTTCTTCGGAGTCAGGAAAAGCTCCTCGGTGCGGGTATGCTCGACCACCTCGCCCAGGAGCATGAAGATACATTCGTCGGATGCGCGCCGCGCCTGGGCCATGTTATGGGTGACGATCACGATGGTGTAGCGGCCCTTGAGCGCAAACATGAGTTCCTCGATGTGGCGGGCTCCCTCCACGTCCAGGGCGCTGCACGGCTCATCCATGAGGATGACCTGCGGCTTCAACGGCAGCAGGCGGGCGATGCACAGCTTCTGTTGCTGCTCTAATTGGAGTCCCGTGGCCTTCGTGTGCAGCCGGTCCTTCAGATCGTTCCATAGACCCGTCTCGGTCAAAGCTTTCTCCACCGCCTCATCCAACTCGGACCTCGCCGGTTTCCGGTCGTTGTGGATATGAAGACCGAACACCACGTTCTTGTAAACGGATATGGGCAGCGGATTCGGGCGCTGAAAGACCATGCCGACAGACTTGCGCAACTCGATCAGAGAGACGTCCCGATCGTAAATGTTCTTGTCGAGAATCTTGATCTCGCCGGTGGTCGTGACGTAGCCGTAACGCTCATTGACCCGGTTGAAACAGCGCAACAGCGTCGTCTTTCCGCAACCGCTCGGACCGATCAACGAGGTGATGATGCCACCCTTGATGTCGAGAGTGACGTTGATGAGCGCCTGGAATTTGGCGTACCAAAGGCATACATCCCGCGTTGTGATGGCGTAGGAAACCGGATCGCTCATAGTGACTGTTCAGGAGAAAGACCGCGGGCAAGAGAAAGCGGGAGCACAAGATCCCCGGAGCAAGAAACGCCGGCGACCCGATCGGCACGTTCTCCGTTTTTCCCGCGCCGTCTCATATTAGCATCATCCGAAAATCCCGTTTACGTATTCGTAGGTCCGCCTGTCCTTGGGATGCTCGCTGAAGATGACCGCGTTGCCGTCCAACTCGACAATCTCGCCGTTCCAGAGAAACATCGTCCGGTCGGCCAAGCGGCGAGCCTGCTGGGTCAAGTTCGTCACAAGGACAATGGTCATGTTCCTCCTCAGTTCCTTGAGCACGTCTTCGATGCGCATCGTGGTGACGGGGTCGATGGCGATCGAGAACTCGTCGAGGCAAAGAATCTCGGGATCATGGGACAAGGCCCGGGCGATGGTCAGCCGCTGTTGTTGGCCCCCGGAAAGCTTGGACCCGAGGGTTTCAAGCCGGTCCTTCACCTCATCCCAAAGCGCCGCCTGGCGCAGGCAACGCTCGACGATGACGTCGAGTTCGCCTTTCTTGTTTAACCCCGAACAGCGCGGCGCAAAAGCCACATTGTCGTAGATCGTCAGCGGCAACCCCACCGGCAGCGGAGCCACCATGCCGATCTTGCGCCGAAGTCCGAAGACGTTCTGCCGCCGCACGTCGATGCCGTCCACCTTAACAGTGCCGCCGGTCCGCGCATCGGCGGAAAACTCGATGGTCCGGTTGATGCACCGCAGCAGCGAGGTCTTACCCGATTGCGCCGGGCCGATGATGCCGAAGATCTCGTTCTGCTGAACGTCGAAAGTAATCCCGTGGATGACTTCCTTGCCTCCGTAGGAGAGTCGAAGGTCCTCGATTTCGATTTTCTTGGCCGAGGTCATCTCACCACTTCTTGCGGTTGCGCAGCCAGATGCGGAAGACGATTGCCGTCGAGTTGATCCCGATAATCGCGGCGATCAGAACCGTCGCAACAGCAAAAGGCAGCGCCTCCGGCACTCCGGTGACCTGGGTGGCGACGGTGTACAAATGCATGGAAAGCGCCATCACCTGCTCCCTAAGGCTGTAGGCAAACACATCTCCCTCGGCGATGTTCCGGTAAAACACCGCGCCCGTGAACATAATCGGCACTGTCTCGCCCGCCTTGCGGCTGATCTCCAAGATCACCCCGGTAAGGATGCCGCTGATCGAGTTGGGCAGAACGATCCGGCGGATGGTTTGCCACCGGGTGGCTCCGACGTTCCAGCAGGCTTCTCGAAAGCTCATCGGCACCGCGCCGAGCGCCTCGCGCGTCGAGGTAATCACCACCGGCATCGTCATCACCGCCAGCGTCAAGGCGGCGGCGAGCACGCAGCGGCCCATGTTGAAAAACAACACAAACGCTCCCAGCCCGAACAGCGCGTGGACGATGCTGGGGACCCCCGCGAGGTTCAGCACCGCGAGATTCACCATGCGCGTGAACCAGTTGTCGCGCGCATACTCGTTGAGATAGACCGCCGCCAGCACGCCGATGGGAGCGGAGACCGCCAGCGAAACCACCACAAGCCAGATGGTGCCGAGCAACGCGCTCCAAATGCCGCCTTCCCTCATCCCGCTCTTCGGATTCGTGACCAGAAACTCCCAGGAAATCATCGGAGCGCCCTTGATGACGAGAAAGCTCAGTATGGCGAACAGCGGCAGAAGCATCAGCACGACCATCAGGCCGAAAACGACCTGCGCCGTCTTCTCCTGGCGCATTTTGCGGCGAACCCTGTCGTTGACGACAAAGGGAGAAGTCGTGACGCCGGCGCCGGCGCCCGGGCCAACAGCCGGCCTGCCAGGCGCGTTCATATCTGCTTGCGTATGCCTTTGACGATCACGTCGGCGGTGAAATTGATGATGAAGGTGATGCTCAACAGGAGAATGCCCAGCAGGAACAGCACGCGATAGTGGTCGCTGCCCTGGCCCGTTTCTCCCAGCTCCGCCGCGATGGTGGCCGTCAGCGTGCGGACGCTCTCAAACATCCACAGCCAGTTGAACTCGCCGTCGGATGTGACAAAAGGAATGTTGATGGCGTGGCCGGTCGCCATCAGCACGGCCATCGTTTCCCCGACTGCGCGGCCCACTCCCAGCAAAACGGCGGCAAGCAAACCGTTCTTCGCCGCTGGAAGGAGCACGCGATGGATCATCTGCCAGCGGGTGGCCCCTAGAGCCACGGCGGCTTCCCGGAAGCCGTCCGGCACGGCCTTGAGGGCGTCCTCACCAATGCTGACCATGATCGGCATGGCCATAAGCGCCAAAATAAACGCGGCATTGAACACGTTCAGCCCCACCGGAACGTGAAACACCTTGATGACCAGGGGACTGATCACCGTAAGGCCGATAAAGCCCCAGACGATGCTCGGAATCGCCGCCAACAGCTCGATGATCACCTTCAAAGTCTCCTTAATCTTCGGCCCGCAAAACTCGGAGACGAATACCGCCGCCCCAATGGCGAAGGGAACTGCGATAACCATCGCCAGCGTCACCACAGAAGCCGACCCGACGATGAGCGCAAAAATGCCGTAGCGCTTGTTGGCCATCGAAGTGGGATACCACTCCGTGCTCCCGAAAAACTTGCTGATGCTGAATGTCGTGTCCTCCTTCCACAGAAGGGGCAACCCTTCACGCGCAAGGAAAAAGAGAATTCCGAATACGAAAACGATGGCGCTGATCCCACAGAGGTGAATCACCACTTCGATCCCTTTCTCGACGGCGACCTTCCAGATCGATCGTTTTGCGCGCATCTTCTCGTCTTTGGGCAACATTCTGCCGGTCCGGAGGCGAACCCGCCACTCCATTCTCAGCGTCCAACCGCTTGGCAAGCGTTCTGAACTACCTCAGTTCCAGCGGAACGTAGCCCTTCTCCGCAACGATCTTCTGGCCCTCCGGGCTCACCACCCATTCCATGTACTTGGTCACGTGACTCGCCACGTCCGGCGGCGTATAAAAATACATCGGCCGGGCGATCGGATACGTCTTGTCCAACGTGGTTTCGATCGTCGGCACGATGGCCGGGTCGCTTTTCGTCTTGGAAACATTCAAAACCTTCACCTTGTCCGTGCGATAGCCGATGCCGCTGTAGCCGATGGCTCCGGGAGTGCTCTCCACGAGGCTGACGACGTCCTTCGATCCGTTCATGTCCCGCGAACCCGGCTTGAAGTCGGCTTGTTTGCCCACCACCGCCTCGCGGAAATAGTGGTAGGTGCCGGAGTTGTTCTGACGGCTGACCCGGACGATCTCGTCCGGCACGCCCGGAATCTGCACGCCGATGTCGCTCCACTTGTTGACGCTCCCGCCTTCCCTATAGATTTCGCTTAACTCCTCCACGGAGATATGTTCGAGCGGGTTGCTCGCATGCACGTAGATTGCCAAAGCGTCGTAGCCGACCAACAGCTCTTTCGCTTCCGCGCCATAGCGCGTTTTCGCCTTTTCCATTTCCTCGGCTTCAAGGTGCCGGGAGCTGTTGGCGATCTCACAGGTGCCGTTGAGCAAGGCCGCCACGCCAATGCCCGATCCGCCGCCCGAAACCTCCACGGACACGGCGGGCTCGACGGCTTGATAAGCCTCCGCCCAGGCCTGGGCGAGGTTTACCATCGTGTCGGAGCCGATGTTCTGAATCGTGAGCTGATCGGAAGTGTTGCGTTTGCAGCCGCTCAGGCCCAGGCCTAGCGCCGCGATGAGGCCTAGGCTCACGCCAGGCGACGTCATACGTTTGATTGTCGTTGTCATGGTTGCTTTCACCTTTTCCCGGTTATTCGATCTTATCCCCGAGGATTCCTTCCACGAGGTCTTGAATCTGCATGTGCAATTGTTGGTACGCTTCTTCATAAGACTTCTTCACCTCTTCCGGAGATCCTTGCGTCCTCGACGGATCGGCGATGCTCCAGTCCAGACACACCGAACGCGGCCTCGCCGGAAACACCCGCTTGGCCTCGGGAGCCAGAGCGATGACGATCTGATAATGCTCCAAGTTTGGAACGCTCTCGATGGACCGCGTTGCGGCGCGGGAAATGTCGATGTTCTTCTCGTTCAAAAAGGATATCGCGCCCGGATCGACGGGGCGCGGCTCGATCCCCGCACTCGCAAAGAGAAACCCGGGCTGGTTCAAAGAGGCGGCGATCCCTTCCGCCATCTGGCTGCGACAGGAATGGTGCTGGTCGATGAACAACACGCGCCACACTCCTCCGTCGGCGTGTTTCTGGTATTCGCCAGTGACCATGTAGAGAGTCTCTTCGCAAATGTTCTTCGCCTGGTCGGTCACACGCTCGAACCGCCGGGCGATGGTCATGAGGGGCGTCAGGGCTTCTAAGGGGATCTCGCCGCGCTTCTCCAGTTGCACCAGCTCGGCGTTGATCACGCTCTTGAGGCCATCCACTTCCTCCTCCACGCTCTGGATGCGCCGGGCCAGGCCGGCATCCTCCGCAAGATAGGCTTGCACCGCGTCCTTGAACATCGGGATGGTCAGGCCCGCAATCTCGCGGTAGCGATCCAACGGCACTGGACAATTGATGCTGGCCAACTTCAGGATCTGGCGGGCGATGCTCTCCGCGTAATCCCCAATCCTTTCGATCTCCTGATTGATCTTGATCGTGACGTAGGCAAAGCGCAGGTGCTTGCCCGCGGGTTGTTGCCGGACCATGAACTCCAGGCAGAGCCGGTCGATCTCCTTCTCCAGTGCGTCGATGCGCTGGTCGCGGAGGATGATTGAGTAAGCGATCTGCCGGTTGCGCTCGATCAGCCCCCGCAGACAGGCCTCCAGGGCGCTGGCCGCCAGTTCAGCCATGTGCGCTAGATTGCCCCGGATTCGCTCGATATCCCGGTGCAGGGTCTCTTCGTAGTGGGTGCGCATAGTCGGGGGCCGATAAGCCTCTTACGGGAATTCCTGTTTCGTTCGAGCGTCTCTTCGGTTACGTTTTCGTAACATACTGCGCTGAGCGTGCGATGAAATAGAGCCGATTGCGTCGATTTCGACTCTTAGATTCAGAACTCCTGATCTCAAGGAATTGGATGGGCCGGAAAGCTAGCTGGGATAGGGGTAAGGACGGGGCATTGGTTTGCCCAGGCTATGGCTCACTTTTTCCCCCTGTATCCATTAATCTTCCTCGATAGATGGAGGCCGAGGAAAAAGGATGAGCCGGAGGCTCTTGGACTGCGGCGAGCATCTTCGCTCTCTCCCGGCGGAGCGCCGTCCCCGCAACTGCATTCGCAAGAATGCAGACTGCCCGCCAGGACTTCGGAACTCTCACGAGTTCCGCTACAGTTCTGACGCCAAAGATCGCCGGAGGCCCTTGGACTGCGGCGAGCATCGCCGCTCTCTCCCGGCGCGGAGCGCCGTCCGCGTAGCTGCATTCCCAAGAATGCAGATTGTCCGCCAGGACTTCGGAACTCTCACGAGTTCCGCTACAGTTCTGACGCCAAGGATCGCCGGAGGCCCTTGGACTGCGGCGAGCATCGCCGCTCTCTCCCGGCGCGGAGCGCCGTCCCCGCAGCTGCATTCGCCAGAATCAGAACTCCTGACCTATCGAGGGAGATCATGGACAGGGAGGAAAATCGCTGAGCCGAAGCGAGACCGCCTCTCGGCAGATGACGCCCTGCTTGTGGGGCGGACACTCCTGTCCGCCGATGGAACCTGAAGAGTTCGCGGG
>JBGTBW010000175.1:0-33010 GCA_041749135.1 Verrucomicrobiales bacterium | reverse complement strand
AGCCCCTCCGGTAAAGATGCGCAGCACCGTTTGAGGACCCAGGTTCAACTCGACCACGGTGGCCGTCCTCGCGACAACGCACTGCGTGGGAGCGGCCACTTCGAACTCGAGGAACTCCCCAGCAGACTTCCTGGGCAATCTCCGCGCCCGCCGGTGAGCGCGCCACTTCAGGAAGCTCTGATAAGGGATTCCCCGCTGCCGGCAAAATGCCGAGGCGGCGATGCCTCTATGCTCGCATTCCCGCACCAGCCGGGCCTTCTCCTGCTCCGTGTAGCGTCTTCGTGCCATGACCCGAGGCTAGCCGCCCCGGCCGTCAGACCCAGCCGATTCCAACGGTGGATCCTCGGACGCTTACGAGCAAACACCATAAAGATTATTAAGACTTCCATGTGTCGACTGTCACAGTTGCGATAATCGCCTTTTCCATTTCGGTCATAGGTTCTTAGGTGTTGAATTTTAAGTAGACGTGGTAGCGCGCGCTAACGATGAAGCTCAGACACCCCGCTGGGGACGTCCGAGTGCGAAGGTCTTCCGGAATCCACTGCGCGTCATCCGGGTTGTTTGTAGCGCTTAGTTAGCCCTTTACTTCTAGGCTCGTATTCAGGTGGCCGACGACAAATCCATCGACTCGATCAATCCGGCCTCGCCAGAATGTTCCTTCACCCAAACTAGGAATCGGCAGTTGGCCAGGGGAATGGAATTGTGCGTTTTTCAGATGGATGAACCGCTCAGGATCCTCGAACACGTCGGCCTCATCAACGACCTCCTTCATAACAACCTCTCGAACCTCATCAACCATGTCGAGGATCGCATGCGAGAGGAGATACTCCTTTAGACTCACGACGAGTCCTGAAACCAAGAGACCGCCCATCTGCAAGGTGACACCTTGTTCAAGACGCCCGTCCGAACTATCGGCGATACTCCGACAGATGCGGACAAGAACTCCAAGTAGCGGATCAGGGTTTTGTTCCGATGGTTCGTTCATGGTCTTTGCTGGCGCTAACACCGGGCTTCAGCTGCGAAGGGGCACCGTCGAGGTAATCGCCCTCTCGTCTTTTGCAAGCCCTCGTTCGGCGGCGCTCCCCGCACTAGCCTTCTCCTTCTAGGGTTCCGTCAGCTCGAAGGCAGCTGAGACGCCGAACCCGCATGAGATCCAGCGACGACTGGTACTCGTAGATAGCACCGATGAGTTCGGCAGTAACCACCAAGCCCTTTCTCCATACGAACACTGGTCCGCCGCTCATGCCGCCTACGTCCTCGGTCACCAATGGGAGGACACCAGACGAGACGCACTTGCCCAGTTCAAGCCTGGTCACTAGATGGCTCGGTCCCAAGGAAGCGACCTCCGTGGTGCCGGCAGAGAGAAGGTGAAACCTGAAGTAGTCCGGAGGGAAGTACTGTCGTCCGATCCCAGGGAACCCGGCCAGCGCCAAAATGTCATCGGAGGAGATATCCCCAGGCGGCCATGCAGGTGGGGCGATGCATGACCCAGCCTCAATCCCGTCGGGGACATCAACCAGCGACGTGACGTCAAAGATCGCTAGGTCGAGTTGTGGGTCCTCCGACAGTAGTCGGGCTTCGGGCTCGAACCGTACGCGTCCGAACTGGAAGCTTGAGGAGATCGTGGGCCCTCGCCTCTTCCTGTAGTCCGCGAGGACGTGATGGCAGGTCACCCCCAAAGTGCGCTCTGGCAGTTTGACGAAGAACCCAGATCCATTCTTGAAGACTGCCTGTCCCGATACCGCGGGATCGGCATAGAACACAGGCTGGGCGAACAGGCCGGGGTAACGGGCCAGCTGATCGCAGAGCGCGTTCTGCAGATTCAGGCCTTCGTGCTGCACCGATTCTCGATCAACCAGTAATTATACAGACCTGGACATTACCGGAAAAGCGGTGATATCCGATGGAAGCGGCGTTGTGTGTGTGCCCGCTGATCGAGGGGACTGAGCGCTCCCGCGAGCGGGAGCCGTAGAGGTGAGCACTGGTGGCGGGGGCAAGGCGTTTCATGGACTGGATCTTGCACCGTTTCTCCTTGCAAGAGAAGGAGTAAACAGTCTCCGGCTGGGAGTCAGGCCATTCCTGCTCCCGGCCGGAGCCAACATCACTGGTCCCGACGCAACGTCGCCCGGGAACTAGACTGTTACCGGGGCACGGTGGCCAAATACGCCCGGGTTGCGTCCTCAAAACCCGCCATTTCGACCGCCGGGAAAAGCCAGGGACACACGGCGCGCCGCAACGATTGTGGGCCCTTCCGGCAGCAGATCTAAGAGGGCCTGGAGAAAGGAATTCCTCTTCGAATCATCCTGCGCCGTTTCGAGTGCGCGCTTGCCGGCCCGCCAGACAGTGCCGGCGCATCACTTCAGATCCTCCGCGATAGTGGCGAACTGCTCGACCGCCGCTTCCAGGTCGTCCAAGATCTCTTGGGCGATGATTCCGGGCGCGGGGAGATTGGCAGATTCTTCGAGCGCCTCGTCTTTCAGCCAGAAGATGTCGAGGTTTACCTTGTCGCGCTTCATCAGCTCCTCGTAGGAGAACGCCTTGAAACGCTCGCCCTCCTTGCGATCCGTGCGGTTGGCCGGGTTGTAGCAGGCGACGAAATCGTCGAGGTCGCTGCGTTTGAGGGTGTTCTCCTTGAGCGTGAAGTGCAGATTGGTCCGCAGGTCGTAGATCCAGAGTTTCCTTGTCCACGGTTCTTCCTGGGCGGGTTTGCGGTCGAAGAAGAGGACGTTCGCCTTCACGCCCTGGGCGTAGAAGATCCCTGTCGGCAGCCGCAGAAGGGTGTGCACGTCCGCCTGCTTCAGCAGTTGGCGCCGGATCGTCTCCCCGGCGCCGCCCTCGAAGAGGACGTTGTCCGGCAGGACCACCCCCGCGCGACCGTGCTGCTTCAGGATGGTGAAGATGTGCTGAAGAAAATTGAGCTGTTTGTTGCTGGTGGTCGCCCAGAAATCGTCGCGGTTGATGATGAGAGATTCCTTGGACGACTCCCCTGCCTCGTTGACGATGGTGACGCTGCTTTTCTTGCCGAAAGGCGGATTCGCCAGGACGACTTCGTATTCCCCGTGCTTCCCCGCCAGGGCATCCCGGGTGACGACGGGCAATGTGTCCTCGGACTCCCCGCCGATGCCGTGCAGAAGCAGGTTCATGGCGCAAAGGCGCGTAACGCTGTCCACGAGTTCGATGCCGAAGAACGTGCCGCTCTTGAGCCGCTTCTTCTGGGCGCGATCCAGCCGGTAGTGTTTGGCGACGTAATCGTGGGCCGCCAGCAGAAACCCGCCCGTCCCGCAAGCCGGATCGCAGATCGATTCGCCTGGACGCGGAGCCACCGCGTCTACGATAGCGGCGATGAGCGGCCGCGGCGTGAAGTATTGGCCCGCGCCGCCTTTCACGTCCTCGGCGTTCTTTTGCAAGAGCCCCTCGTAGGCGTCGCCTTTTACGTCCGCGGACAGACTCGACCACTCCTCTTTATCGATCAAGTCGACGATCAAGCGCCGGAGTTTGGCTGGATCCTGGATCTTGTTCTGCGCCTTCCGGAAGATCACACCGAGCATCCCTGGCCGCTTGCCTAACTCCTCCAGCGTGTGCCGGTAATGGACCTCCAGAGCATCTCCATCCTTGGCCAGCAAAGCCGGCCAGTCGAAGCCCTTGGGGATGGGCGACGGCTTGTCGAACGGCGGCCGGGACTGCTCGTCCGCCATCTTGAGGAACAACAGAAACGTGAGTTGTTCCACGTAGTCGCCATACGAGAGACCATCGTCTCGCAGGATATTGCAATAGTTCCAGAGTTTCTGGACGAGGGCGGTGGGGGTGCTCATGCTGATGGAGATTCTTCCTGTCTCATATTGATTTCTTTCTCCGTTTGGTCCGCGCCTCCGGGTGAGTTCCTTTGAGCCGCTCGATCTCGCGATCGAAATCCGAGATGTAATCCACGTCCTGCCGCTGGCGGTAAACCTCGAATTCCTCTTCCGCTTTGAGCTTGATCTTCTGGTAAAACCGCCGCTCGCTGGCCCGGATTTCCCGGATGCGCTCCAGCAGTTCATCGAAGTAATCCTTGCCGAAGACCTTCTTCCCCTCCTTGAGCCGCTCATCATCGAGCACAAACCCCTTGATGATGAACTCTCGCAGCGTCTTCGTGGCCCAGATGCGGAACTGCGTGGCCTGGTAACTGTTCACCCGGTAGCCCACGGCGATGATGGCATCGAGGTTGTAGAATTCCACCTTGCGAGCCACCTCGCGCCCACCCTCAGCGCGAACCATTTCCATTTTGGAAACAGTTGCTTCCCGGGTCAGTTCGCCGGAGTCGAAGATGTTCTTCAGATGTTTGTTCACGGCAGGCACATTCACCGCGAACAACGCCGCCAGCGCCTTCTGCGTCAGCCAGACCGTCTCTTCCTTGAAAAACACGTCCACCTTCACCGCCCCGTCCGGCGCGGTGTAGAGAAGGAATTGGTTCTGATCGCTCATGCCAGTTCTCCGGTGAATGCCTCTTGGAGGATGGACTCGCGTAGGCGTGTGGCGCGCTGGAGGTCGGCCGACACCACCGACTCCAACTCCTCCACTACGATCAACCGCCGGGCGGATTGGGCCAGCAACGCCGGCCAGTCCTTGCCCTTGGGGCTGGTAGAAGCGGCGTCCCGCCGCTTTTCTTCACTCAAATACGCAGATTTCGTCCGCTCATCCGTCATTTTGAGGAACAGCAGAAAGGTCAACTGCTCGACGTAATCGCCGTAGGACAGGCCGTCATCTCGGAGGATGCTGCAATAGTTCCAGAGCTTTTGGACGAGGGCGGTGGGTGTGCTCATCGCTAGAAAGTCCAACCCTCACGGCGCATCAAGCCCAGAAGGCTGATGCACGGCAAGCCGAGTTCTCTGCACACGTCAGGAATGAAGTGTGTGCGCTTCGGGTTTCGCTTTTCAGACGCCGAGGTCTCCTGAGTTACGACTACCCCATCGCGCAACTTGGCGACGGCAATGACATAGGCGTCCGCTTCCTCGAACTCGGCCCTCGGATCTTTCAACCCAGGAAAACGCGCCTGTATGGCCAGGGCCTCCTCCATGACTAGCTCGAGGGCAACGAACATTCGAGGGCGCCGCTTGGCCCAAGAAGTCAGTTCTGCGGTTCCCACCGCTCCAAGTTCCTCCTCCACCAACGTGGGCGCAAGGAACCGTTCCTGCAGGATCAATTCGTCAACCTTCCCGACCAGCGAAGGGAACACGTCCGTTGGCAAATACCGCGCCTGCCAGTCCATGAGAACGCTCGTGTCCACTGCGTAAATCGCGCAGCCCAATCCGCCACTCATCGGCTCCCTCCGCCCAGAGGCCCTCCTTGAAGGCTCTCTTTCAGCTTGTCGAAATGACTGAACTTGAGCCCGAGGTAACGTGAGGCGTCGACCGCAGTGATTCGGTTGACCGCGAGCGCTTCCAGCACGAGTTGAACGAAGGGCCTGCCGTTCCTACCTATTGCGGTGTCGACCGGATGCGCGAATCCAGGCGGCCGCGGAGCCATCTGGTCGACGTAGCGCGTCCACTCCCGCTTCCAGCTACGGAAAGCCGCCTCAGTCAGGTGACCGGAAACTCGCAACCGTGTCGCCATGGCCAGAGGCGTGATGCGAAACTTCCGCGCCAGATCCTTGACCGATTCCAGGGTCCACGCGCTTCGGCTGGTCTCCACCAAGCTCCGCAGCACGGACTCCGGCACGAGGGCATGGCTGGCGGCGGCCTCTGCGAACCTCTCGACGGCTTTCCATTCCGAGGCGTCTCTCCGCTCCCGCAGGGCCGGCGACTCCTCCTGACCGGAAACAAGCATGAGATGGATGACCTCATGCATCAGGGTGTAGATTCTCGATGCCGGTTGCTCTCGGCTGTTCACACCGGCAACGGGGAGCGGAAAATGCAGGATCGATAGGCCGCGCGACTCGCTCAGTTCCACCTTCGAAAACTGAACAACCAGGATCCCTTGCGCTTCCACTGCCGCCCGCCATGCTCTCCACGCCTCCCATTGATCCCGCCACGCCCGTTGGGTGCTATCCGGGATGGCGAGAGCCTTTCTCACCCTCGCGCCTAAGCTTGCCGGTTCCTCGGTCAGATGAGCTTGGAGCTCGAAGCCCGGGACCGGCTCGCCTAACTCGTCCATGAGTTCGATAGCCCTCGCGCGGCGCTGAATCATCTGACGAATGACGATTCGCAATTCCGGGGATTCCTTCCCGGGCTCCACGCCGGGGAGCCGGCGATATTCGGCGGCCAGGGGCGGCAACCGCGGGGGCGCAGGGGCGAAGAAGAGGTTGAGCGGCCGGTGAAAGAATCCCGCCAGCGTCTGCACTTGCCGGAGGGTGGGGGGGCGCTCTCCACGTTCCCAGGCGGCCACGCGCTCGGGCGTCACCCGGAGGCGCTTCGCCACGGCCTCCAAGGGGTAACCGCTCTCCGCTCGGATCCAGGAAAGGACCTCTGCGTTGACAGGCACTGGAAGCGAAGCGGGCATTGGAGTCTCCGCGACGCTACGCGCTTCCTTCAGCCACGCCAGCAGCGACCAGTTCTCCCGAGAAGGCCTTCTGGAGAATGGCTTGCCGGAGGCGCGTGGCGCGCTGGAGGTTGGCGGACACCACGGCTTCCAACTCCTCGACGACGCTCAAGCGCCGCTCCACTTCCGCCACGATGCGGGTTTGCTCGGGGAGGGGTGGGAGTGGGATGGGCATCTCTCGAAAGATGGGGAGAGTAAGCCGTAAGCGCGTAGTTCCGAACGCAACTCCCGTCATGAAGTCTCGCGCAGTCCGGCTGTTAAAATAGTGCATTAAGTAGGTCGGAAGCGCAGCAGCGGGATTCGGCGTCATCTTCATCACATCGGGCGTCACCATCGCCGGACCGATGCCTTCAGGATAGATCGCACAGACTCCCGGCGGTTCGCCGAGTTTCGTTATGAGCAACTCCCCACCGAAGACTGAGTACGGTTTGAACAACTCTTCCCATTTCACTTCGTCCATAAACCCCGGCTTGCGCGTCAGATAGCGGCCTGGAGACACGTGCCTTAGGAAGATTATCGGGATGCCTTCAGTCCGAAAGTCGTGGGCCTTGAAGATGGTTCCGAAAGGTCCAGCGCAAATTGCAGTCTCGTTGATGGCAGAAAGTTGGTCGGGGGTCGCCCAACTCCAACCTTCGGGTAGCAATGGCAGCTGGGCGCTATCGGGATTGGTCGACTCCTTGTATCTACCCCTTCCCTGCCAGTTCTCCCGCCGCTCGGCGAGGATGCGGGCGAGGAGGGTTTCGCCGGTTTCGAAGGTGCGGCCTTCTTGCCGGGCTAACTCAGCCTCCGTGGGAACGAGTTTGCCTTCGCAGGCGGCCTTGAGGACGGCGGCGCGGTAGCGTTTGAGGTTGGCCTGCACCCGCCGCAACGCCGCCACCCCCGCCTCCAGCCGAGTGAATTGCTTCTCGATCTCGGCGACGATCCGCAGCTGTTCTTGAGGTTCAGGATAGGAGAATGGAAAACCGCGAAGAGTCGAAGCCTTTACGCGCATGAGTGAGCCGCCTACCCCAGATGCGTTGTGCGCGAGAAAATCTCTGAGGGCATTTTGCTGTAGGCAATAGCAGAGGAATTCGGGCACGATGTCGTCGGCACAGGAGAAAACGATCCATTCGGTAGAGGCAATCTTGGGGTGGGGCGTGAAGTCGCCGACCACCCAGGTGCGGTTTATGCGCGGGTTGATCTTGCAGAGCAGAACAGAACGCGGTTGGACGACCTGTTTGTTAGAGCCAATTTCTTTCCCGCAGACCACCTCTGGCTTTTTGTTGGGAAAACTAGGAACGCTGTAGAGTTCAAACTGCGCATCTGGAGTCTTTGCCGGATTGATGCTCTTCCCACGTTCCGCCACGAACTGATCCAGCGTTGCGCCCGTCCATTCCCCCCTGCCAGTGCTAGACCTTCCTATCATGCCGCCAGCACCTCGCTAAGTTCATCGAGGAGCTTGGGAAGATCCTCCCCGAAGAGTTGATGCGCCTTCCCGAGCCCGCCGCGTTGGTTGAACGGTGAAAGTTCCAAATCCTCCGGCTCAATGCTGATGGCTGTGGCGATGTGATCGCGAATCAGATTCAGCCATGCGAGCTGTTCGTTGTTAAAGCCCACGCCGGCCCTGGCCTTGTCCACGAGCCATTCATTGAACCGTTCGGACACGGAGTCAGCAAAGGGTTCAAGCACGGGTTGCTGCTCCAGAGCGAAGCGAACCAGCGCCACGAGATCGGCGAAGCGTCCTTCCCGGGAGAGCCCCCTGACTTTGCCGGGCCGGCTCAAGGCGTAGGCGTCCCAGAGGCGGTCCTCGGTCCACGCGGCATGGTTGTCGCGGAGTTTCTGCTCAAGCTCCTTAAGCATCGGTTCGGTTAAGCGCTGGCGATAGGGCCGGCTGTAGAGGATCTGCAGGGCGTCGATCTCCGCCAGGTGCTGCGCGAGGTAGTCTTGGAAAGCTTGGACGAGGCTGGCTGCCTTGGCCTTGGCGGCGGGGTCAAAGCCCTGCTCCTGCACGGTGTCCACGGTGACGTTGTCGATGGTCTGCTCGGTATCCTGTTTGGCCTTGGCCAAGGCCTCCCGCAGGGCAGGGACATCGAACGGGGCGCAGGCTTCGTTGGAAAGCACCTTTTTCGCGGCCTCGAATGCCGCAGGCACGACCTCATCCGGCGAAGCGCCAGGTTTTCCGGCGGCCCTTTCCGCGATGGCATCGGGATCAACGGCGCGGAGCAGCGTCCCGGAAAGCTCGGACAACGATTTGCCGCCTGCGAGGGCAGCCAGTTTCCTGGCTTCGTCGCGGGAGACTTGGCGGTCGAGCCGGGCCAAGCGGCCGGCGAGCGTGGTGAGGGTGTCTTCGTCGCGTTTGCCCAGGGCCACCCCGAGCAACAGCTTGTCGAATGGGACCGTCCGCTTGCGTTCGAGCGGGCGGGAGTCGGTCTTGTCGCTCTCGCACACGCCCACGGCGTCCACGATCACGAAATGGGTCTTGGCCCGGGCGTCCGCTCCGCTGACCGCTTGAAGATCGGTCGGCGTGAGGACCCGCGTGCCGCGGCCTTTCATCTGCTCGAAATAGGTCCGGCTCCGCGTGTCGCGCAGGAAGAGAAGGCACTCCAGCGGCTTGATGTCCGTGCCAGTGGCGATCATGTCCACCGTGACGGCGATCCGGAACTGGGGCGAGGTCCGGAACTCCTGAATGAGCGTCTCGGATTTCTCGTAGCGCTTCGTTTCGGGGTTGTAGGTCTTGTAAGTGATCTTCTTGGCGAAGTCGTTGCCCTTGCCGAAGACTTCGCGAACGAGATGGACGGTGTCTTCGGCGTGGGAGTCGTCCTTGCAGAAGATGAGGGTCTTGGGAACCAGAATGCGGCCGGGGAAGAGTTCCGTAAAGAGGGCGTCTTTGAAGGCCTGGAGCACCGTGCGGATCTGGGATTTGACTACGACGGAGCGGTCGAGGTCTTTGGCGGCGTAGGCGAGATCTTCATCAAGCCGTTCCCAGCGGACGGCGCGGGTTTCCTTGCTGCGGCGGTCCACGTAGAAACCCTTTTCTACCTTGCCGCCCTCCTCGGTGACCTGCGTCTTGATGCGGTAGACCTCGTAACCGACGTTGACGCCGTCGGCGACGGCGCGCTCGTGGTTGTATTCCATCACGAGGTTCTGATTGAAAAACCCGACGGTCTGTTTCGACGGCGTCGCGGTGAGCCCGATGATGTAGGCGTCGAAGTATTCGAGGACCTGTCGCCAGAGACCGTAGATCGAGCGGTGGCACTCGTCGGTGACGATGAAATCGAAGGCCTCGATGGGAACGGCCGGGTTGTAGGCGACCTCTTTGGGGCGGTCGTCCGCGCTGGTTAGTTCGTAGCCGGATTTCTCTTCGAGATCCTCGTCGAGTTCCTCCCCCCGCAGCATCGAGTAGAGGCGCTGGATCGTGCAGATGGCGACACGGGCGACGGAATCGAGCCGGTTCGAGTTAAGATGTTGGACGTTGTAGATCTCGGTGAACTTCCGTCCGGTGTCCGGGGCGACGAACTGCTGGAACTCCGCCATGGCCTGCCGGCCGAGGTTGGCGCGGTCCACGAGAAACAGGACGCGCTTGGCCCCGGCGTGCTTGATGAGCCGGTAGCTGAAACTGCACGCGGTGTAGGTCTTGCCCGCGCCCGTGGCCATCTGAATGAGCGCCCGGGGCCGGTCGGCGGCGAAGGATTCTTCCAGATGCGTGATCCCCTCGACCTGGCACGCGCGGAGATTCCGCGCCGGGAGCGGGTGAGCCGCCGGCATGGCTGCCAGGCGGGCGCGTAGAGTCGCCGGCTCAGCGAGCCAGGCCGCAAGCGTTTCCGGACGATGGAAGGAAAAGACGCGGCGCGAACGCGGAGCCGGATCTCGTTCGTCGCGGAAGTAGGTCTCCACGCCGGTGGATTCGTAGAGGAACGGGAGCGCGCCGGGAACCGCGGACTGAATGACGTCCGGGAGGTTCTGGGCATAGTGGCCGGACTGTTCGGCAACCCCGGCGAGGAGCGTGCCTTCCTTCTTGGCCTCGATGACGCCGACGGCCTGACGATCCAGAAACAGGAGATAATCGCACGAGCCGGACTTCATCGGAGTCTCGCGCAGCGCGATCCCACGGCCTGCACCCGGGTGGAACTGCCGGTAGTCCTGAACGGCCCAACCGCAGGCGGTGAGCTGCCAGTCGATCTGCCGGCGGGCGCGCTGTTCGGGAGCCTCAACCATGATGTTCCGCTATGGCGTGGGCGACGGGCCAAGCGGGCCGGTTCTCCAGTGGACCGTCCTCGATTGGGCCTGCGTGGCGCCCCGAGCCGGCGCCGAACCCAGCCAAGGAGCGGTTCGGCGGCGCAACGGTTCGGGTCGAAGGAGGCATGAGGCGCAAGGCTGGCGAGGCGAGGGACGCGGATCGAATGCGGAAGTATATGGCCAGCCGAAGCCCACGGGTCGAGCCTACATTTCTCCCGTAGCTGCATTCGCAAGAAGGCAGAACTTGCGTCGGCCCAGGCCTTTCGGAAGTCAGTGCGGCTTCCGCTACTCCCCCCGCCGCGAAAGCGCCGCACAGCCGCGCACTCCAAAGACTCCGTCATTACTGGGGCGTCGGACGGTGCTACCCGCCGAGGCTCTTGGACTGCGGCGAGCATCGCCGCTCTTTCTGGGTGCGGAGCGCCGTCCTGAATGCAGGCGGTTTGACAGTAGCTGCATTGGCAAGAATGCAGACGGCCCTTTTACGTGAACTGGGTGTATCAGGGCGAGCGGAACGCGCCGGAGACCGCCGCGCCCGTTGAACCCGCGGCCCAGCCAAACGTCCCGGCCTGAACCACGCCCACGCCTCCGCTCACGGAAGACTGGTCGCCCGTGGCAAAGTTCAGGAACCCGCCGCTCACCGCCGAAAAGGTGTTGGTGGCTCGATTGCCGTCGCCCCCGGACACGGCCGATCCGAATCCGCTGGCCAAGTTAAAGCTCCCAGCGGTAACGGTGGCATAACGGCCGGTAATGGTGTTGTAGCGTCCGGCTACGATACCGCCGTAGGAGGCAAAATCGTTGCGCGAACCCACAATCAAGTTGTGCGAACCGCTCCGATACAACCCGGAAAACCCGTCCGATTCGTTGTACCCGACGATCAGATTTCCAACACCGTTGACCGCAGACTCTGTATCGCCGCTTCCGTTCACGACCTGGAGGTTGATTCCGCTGAGGCGGATGGTTGGCTGGAGGGTGTAAGGATCAATGAGCCGCGTCATATCTTGGGTCTTGGTCTCGAGAGCGGCGATTCTTGCCTCGGCAGCCGCGAGGTCGTCCGTCAACTGGGTCACCTGGGCGGCCTGGCCGGCATTCATCTCCTGAAGCTGCGCCACGAGCGTTTCCAGCCGTTCCATGCGGTGCGCCATACCTTTGACTTCACCGGTGTTCGCCGCCGCCGCCGCCGCCGGCACTAGCGAGGCGCCTACCAGAGCCAGCAGTGCAGCCATGACCGTCTTCCCGATCCAGGATGGGCGAGCCGGTGTCGCCGGACCCATGGTTTCCATCCCAAAACGAGCCCATGGGCTGCGCAAGTTGTAGGCCGGTTGGCAGGCTGAGCCAACCGCAAAATCCGCGCAGGAGGCAGAAGGATAGGTCTTGCTAGAAAGCGGTTTTTGACACGGATTCAGATGGATCTTCATAATGTATTCAGCAGTCGATTGCGCTGATAGCCTACGACTTCATGGTTCACATCTCGACGCAAGCGGCGGACAAGCAACTGCTAGATTCGCCTATTTCGCGTGTTTCGCGTGTTTCGCGGCATCCTTCCTCATCGCCCCTTCTTTTCGCGATCAGAGCAGCCGGGGATCAAAGGAAAAGGGCTGCGGTTTGCCTACGACGATTCTCTTTCGACGAACTTAAATAGCCAAGGAGCTGTTCCCCCGCGCCCATGGAAATAGTCAGCTATTGAAATGTGAAAATTCCAGAGCGCAGAGCCGCACACTCCAAAGACTTCGTCAGCGCTCCTTGCTGAAGGGCGGAGCTTGGATTCGCGGTATCCTGCCGCCATCTCTGCCGCTCAAAGTGTGAAAAGCGGGATTCACCTTGAAGCCGAAGCGCTGGACGAGCGTGTTGAATAAATGGTATTCCATCCGGCCCAGCCCTTTAAACCCATCGTGAGAGGGTGAGCGGAGGAAGGGCATGCCTGAGCAACGGGAAACTTTACCGGAGGAGCTGACGGTCGACTTGCCCGGCGGCGAGCGGATGCTGTTCCGCCGGATCATCGGCCGGGCTCGTGCTCGTGCTCGTAATCGAAGGCCGTGGATTAGAGGCCGCTCCTGCTCGCCGTTGAACCGATGAGATCGATAGGAGGGTGATCGCCGCAAAGAGGAACCAAGCGAACGGATAGGTAGAACTCATTCCTTCTCCCCTATCCGTGTTCATCCGTGTCCATCCGTGGTTCAGAAACCCGGCCGGAACTGAGCCGTAAAGCTGGTTGATCCCGGGTTGTTCAACCACCGATGGACACCGATGAAAAACAGAGGAAGTAAGCCGCGGGAACCGCGAATGAACGCGAACAGACGCTTCGAAAGGAATCCCTATTGCTTCAACCGTTCATCGATGAACTCCAACAACTCCTCCAAACGCTCATACTCCAGACCGGAAGGTCGATTGTCCAACAACCATGACAAATCCTCCCGCGCTCCGGTCAGCAGCCCGGCTTGGAATCGGAGCAGAGTCCGCTGAAAGCGCTCGCCCGACTCGTCCGGAGACAGCGCCAACAACAAGTCCAGGTAGGGCAGCGCTCTGCCGACATCCTCCGAAGCCATCTCGATTCCGATGAGATTGCGGAGCATGCGCACGAGGATTTGCCGGTTGGACAGCGGCTCCAAATGCTCCTCGCGCAACTGCAACCCGGTTGTGCCCCACACGAGTTCCTCCGCCTGTTCACGGCTCAGTTCCTTGGCGCCGTCGAACACATCGATCAGCGGCCCCGTTTCCCCGTCCAGCGGCTGGTTTTGCACCACGAAATGCCCGGGAAGGCCGACGCCCTTGAGCGATTCCAGCCCCAAGCCTCGCGCCATCCCAATAAACAGGACCGACAACGAAATGGGAATCCCTTCCCGGTCATCCAGCACCGCATTCAAATGGCTGTTGGCCCGGTTGTAATAGTCCATACGGCTTCCATGAAAACCGTTCTCCACGAAAAGATACTCCCGCAACGCCGCCACGATATCTTCCGGCTTCGGCTCCTCCGAAAGCCGGGCGCGCACTTCCTCGATCATCCCCTCGATTTCCTCCAAATAAGCGCCGCTATCGAGGTCCGGCTCGCCCGCCCGGGCGACGATCAGCGCCCCGCGCAACAAATCGACTTCGCCTTCCAATCCCGCTTTCCCTAACAATAGATGCATCTCCCGCAGCACGGATGTCTCGTCCGCCCTCTTCGAGAGCGCCTCCAACCAACTCAAGCGCTCCCGCAACCGGCGCTTTTCCCGCTCCAGTACGCCCCGGGCCAAGTCCGGATGATCCGCCAACATCCCTGGCAAGGCGACTTCCGCGTCCGGCAAGCGCTCCATGCGCCGCAGCGTCTGTTCCGCCTCCGCCATCAGTTCCGCTGGCGGCTCGGCAAAGTCTCCCGACAAATCCGCTCCCATCCGGAAACCCTTGAACTGAGCCCCCGGTTCCCGAAACCGGCAAAGCCCTACCCTGCCCGCAGCCAGCTCAGGCAGCGGGCGCTCCGCGACCCGGAGCCCGTTCAGGTAACAGGCCAAAACGCCGCCGTCCCAACGGACTCGAAGATGGTTCCACTCCCCAGGGAGATAGTGCGGGGTTTCGATCTCTTCCAGGATGTTCCAGGAATACACAGTCGGACCAGCAAAATGCGTTAGACGCAGCTTGCCCGAGGTGGCGTAAAAGCCGTAATGCTGGTCTCCGCCGTCCGCAGCGAAAGCCAAACCGGCCGCTCCCGATTCGTCCGCTAACCGGACCCGCACAGCCAGCTCGAACGACCCTTCTGGTTCCCCACCCTTGGACAAACACAGAGTCCTGCCTCCGAAACCCGAGGCCAGTCCTTCTACCTGAAGCATCCCACCGCGCCGAAACCACCGGGCCCCGTCTTCACTCACCTCCCAACGGTTGGGATCCACCCGGCCCAACGTGATCCAGCGTTCCGCGGGCACCGGATTGGGTTTTTCTAACAAGACGCGCAATCCCCCGGACGGCATGGCGAATCCCAGATTCTCCGTCACCGCCGATTTCATCGTCACCACGCCGACCACCTCTCCGGCCGCGTTGAGCACCGGTCCGCCGCTGTTTCCCGGTTCGATGGGGATGGCCAACTGCAACATGGAAATGCCGTCGATCTCACGGTGCGCCGAAACGACCCCCTGCACCACGCTGTGGGTCAGCCCCTGCGGATTGCCCAGGACCAGCACGGTTTCGCCCTGGCGGAGTTCCTCGCCGTCGCCCAGAGGAAGGGGGACCAGGTCCTCCGCATCGATCCGGAGGATGGCCAGGTCCATCTTGCGGTCCCATGCTCGAATCTCCCGCACCGGAAAAACCCTTCCGTCCGCGAGCGTCACCGCCACCGGGCGGCCCTCCCCGATCACATGCAGATTCGTCGCCACCAATCCATCTGCCGAGATGACAAATCCCGTCCCCTGGCCGCTCATCTCACCACTCCTTGAAGCGTGGGCGACTGTCGCCAGGGACCCGCGCGCCCGCTCGCTCAATTCCGCGGCCGGAAACACCGCGCCTTCCTCAGCCGTTGCTTTCTTGGCCCAACTCCCAGCCCCGGCCAAGACCAGCATGACCAAAAGGCCGGGGCCGTCCGCAGTCCATTTCCTCAACCGGCTCATGGCCCTACCATGCCCGGACCTCACCCATCCCGCCACGACTTTCCCCACCCGGCCCAGGGTGAGGCATTCTCCCCGCTGCCGCTCCGCAGTATATCCGGCTTGTCAGACCCGAAACCGGCGGCTTCTTTCTCCGGAATCTTAGCCAGCAGCCGGGATATGACCACCGATCCGCCCCCAGCCGAACGCGACCCCACGCCAAAACCCGAGGCCGGCGAGTCCTCGCAGCCGGCCTTTCCGCCGCCGCCGGATCCATCGACGAAGGGTTCGCCCTTCGTCCAGCCCGTCGATATTCCACCACCAGCGAGCGCTCCTACGCCATCCCCGTTCGCCGCGCCACCACCGGCCAAGGCCCGGCAGCCTCTCGTGCCGCCGGTTGCTTCTCCCCCCACCCCACAGACTCCCGCTTTGCCGGTCCCCGCTACCAACCCGGTCTTAGCGAAACTGGAGGATCCCCAACCTCCCCTGCCGCTTCCGGACGAAACCTCGCCGCCGCTCGCCCCGGACATCGACCCCGAACCGCCCCGCCGCGATTTTCTCAAGAAGACCGCTTGCTCATTCGTCGGCGGAGGCATCATCGCCGCGCCCATCGCCGCCAGCATTATTGTGTTCACCGATCCGCTGCGCCGCACATCGGCTGCCGGCGGCTGGACGCGGATCACGGCTCTGGAGGCGGTTCCCGCCGACGGCAGGCCCAAAAAATTCCAGGTCATCGCTGACCGCCAGGACGCTTGGAACCGCTTTCCCAGCGTCCCCATCGGATTCATCTACCTTCGCCGCACCGGCGAAAGCGAGGTCGCCGCCTTCAACGCCAGTTGTCCCCATGCGGGCTGCGCCGTCGATTATCGCGAAGGCGACAACTCCTATTTCTGCCCCTGCCACCGCAGCCACTTCGCCGTGGATGGAGCCGTCGTTCAGCCTAGCCCAGCGGCACGGGGTTTGGACGAACTCGATGTCGAGATCCGGGACGAAGCCATCTGGGTCCGCTTCCAAAACTTCCGGGCCGGGATCAGCGAAAAACTTCCCCTGGCATGAAAGCTCTCTTCAACTGGCTCGACCACCGCACCGGTTACCGCCGGATCCTCCACGACGCCCTTTACGAAAACGTGCCGGGCGGCTCCCGCTGGCGCTACGTCTGGGGCAGCACACTCACCTTCGCCATCCTCGTTCAGTTCATAACCGGGATGATCCTTTGGATGCTCTACAGCCCAAGCACTCAAACCGCCTGGGAAAGCGTCTATTACATCCAGGAAGAAGTGAGCGGCGGCTGGATCCTGCGCGGCATCCATCATTACACCGCCCAAGTCATGACGGTGCTCCTGGTCCTCCACCTCATGCAGGTCGTCATCGACGGAGCCTACAAATCCCCACGTGAACTCAATTTCTGGTTCGGCCTCGGTCTTCTCTTCCTGGTCATGGGCATCTCCCTCACGGGCTACCTGCTTCCCTGGGATCAAAAAGGCTATTGGGCCACCAAAGTCGCCACCAACCTCGCCGGCATCACCCCCTGGATCGGCCCCGACCTGCAACGCCTCATCGTCGGCGGAGCCGATTACGGCCATCACACCATCACCCGCTTCTTCGCCCTGCACGCCGGGATTCTCCCCGGAATTCTCGTGCTCTTCATCGTCGCTCACATTTACCTCTTCCGCCGCCACGGGTTGACTCCCAAAAAACCCATGCGCCGGCGCGACGCCGCCTTCTGGCCCGATCAAGTCCTCAAAGACAGTGTCGCCTGTCTGGCCGTCCTCGCCGCTGTCCTTGTCCTCGTGCTCGTCACCGGCGGGGCCGAACTCATGGCCCCCGCCGATCCCGCCGATCAATACGACGCCGCCCGCCCAGACTGGTACTTCATGTTCCTCTTTCGCCTCCTCGAATTCAAGGCCTTCTCCGGAGAACGCCTCGTCTGGGGAGCCATCTACATACCCGCCATCCTCGTCGGCATCCTCTTCCTCCTGCCGTTTTTGGGAAGCCTTCGCATCGGACGTTTCCGTTTCGGACATTGGTTCAGCGCCGCCTACCTCTGGCTCCTCCTCTTCGCCTTCGCCGTGCTCACCACCATGGCCTTTGTCGATGACCGCCGCAGCGAAGACTACCGCCAAGCTGTCGAACGCGCCCATTGGGAAGCCGGCCGGGTCAAAGTGCTGGCCGCCGCACCCACGGGCATCCCCGCTTCCGGAGCCGTCACGCTGCTCCGCAATGATCCGCTGACTCAAGGACCCAAGATCTTCGCCGCCCAATGCGCATCCTGTCATGCCTACAACGGACACGACGGACTCGATCGTCCGCGCCGCGAGTCCTCTTCCGCACCCGACCTCGCCGGATTTGGCTCGCGCGAATGGTTGACCGGTTTTCTCGATCCCGAAAAGCTGATATCGCCCCTCTACTGGGGTGGAACTCACTTTGTGAATCCGGCGGAAGGACAACGGGCCAGCAAAATGGTCGGTTTCGTGACCGAGGATCTCGCCGAGATCGACGACGCCGGAAAAGCCGATCTCCAAAAGGTCATCGCCGCCGTCTCCGGCCAAGCGCAGTTGAAATCCCAGCGGGTTATCGATGCCCGCGACGCCGAAGTCATCGAATCCGGCATCGACCTCTTCTTCGAGGGCATCGGGGACGCCGGAGCCTGCATCGACTGTCACAACTTCCTCGATGAACAGACGGGCTCGGCCGTCGATCTCACCGGATGGGGCTCCCGGCAGTGGCTCATCGATTTCATCTCCGATCCGGAACACGAGCGATTCTACGGAAACCGCAACGACCGGATGCCTCGCTTCGGAGCCAGCCAAGTGCTGAATCCCAAAGATATCGAACTCGTCGTGGACTGGCTCCGCGGCGAATGGTACGAGCCCGGCGATTCGCCAGAGCCCGCAAGCGCCCCTCCAGACTCTCCGGAGCCCGAACCCATCGAACCCGAACCCATCGAACCCGAGCCCATCGAACCTGAACCCATCGAACCTGAACCCACGGAACCCGATCCCACGGAGCCCAATCCCACGGAGCCCGATCCCACGGAACCCGATCCCACGGAACCCGATCCCACGGAACCCGATCCCACGGAACCCGATCCCACGGAGCCCGAGCCCACGGAACCCGATCCCACGGAACCCGATCCCCCTGCATCCGGCAGGGAAGTCCTCGAACCTTTCTAACCGCTCTCTTTCCTCTCACCTCCTTCAACTCCTCCCATGACTCGATCCGGCGGACGAACACCCCAACAACTCCGGCCTATCCGCATCGTCCCGGACGTCGCCCCCAACGCCCAGGGTTCGGTCCTGATCGGATTCGGAAACACCCAAGTCATCTGCACCGCGATGGTCGAATCCGGCGTTCCCCGCTGGATGAAAGAACAGCAGGTCAGCGGCGGCTGGCTCACCGCCGAATACAGCATGCTGCCCTATTCCACTGCCCAACGGAAAGCCCGGGACTCCTCCCGCGGCCGTCCTGACGGCCGCAGCACCGAGATCCAGCGTCTCATCGGCCGCTCTCTCCGCGCCGTGGTCGATTTGGCCAAGCTGGACGGCTTCACCATTTGGGTAGACTGCGACGTTCTCCAGGCCGACGGCGGCACGCGCACCGCCTCCATCACCGGCGCCTGCCTCGCTTGCGAACTCGCGTTTCAAAAACTGTTGAGCCAAAAGAAGCTCACCGCGTCGCCGCTGCGAAAAAAAGTTGCCGCTGTCAGCGCCGGCGTCTGCCAGGGCACGCCTTGTCTCGACCTCGATTACAGCGAAGACCGGGACGCCACCGTCGATTTCAACTTCGTCCTCACGGAAGACCTCGAATACGTCGAGGTCCAGGGGTCGGGTGAGGAAGCCACCTTCTCTCAGGAAGAGATGGACGCCATGCTCGCGCTCAGCCGCGACGGCATCCTCACTTTGTGTCGGCTGCAGTCGGAAGCCCTGGAAGCAGCCGCCCGCGCGGCCCCGGGACCCGCCAGCTTCCTGGAGCGCCTCGCTCCAGATCCGGCGTCTTGACGGCGTGGTCTCGTCAGGATCCCGCTCGCTCCAGTTCCGCCAACTCCTCCTCGATCACATCGAAGGCCCGCTCCAGGTCTTCCTCTGAAATAATCAAGGGCGGGGCCAGGGTCACAATCGATCCCATGGTTAACTTGAAACTCAATCCCCGGCGCAGGCAACGGTAAAGCAGCCGCTCGGCTTCCAGCACGGCCGGAGCGCCATCCGGACGTCGCAGCACCAGCCCGAGCAGCAGCCCCAATCCTCGCACGTCCGCCACGAGCGCATGCCGTTCCTGCATCGCCCGCATGCGGACCAGAGCCCGCTCGCCCAGCGCGGCGGCCCTCGGCGCCAATCCCTCCTCCTCGATCACGTCCAGCGTCGCCAAGGCCGCCGCACAGGCCACCGGATTCTTTTCGTGAGTGTAATGTCCCAACGCGCCCTCCGGAGCTGCGTCGAGTTCCGGCCGCGCCACCACTGCAGCCAGCGGAAACACCCCAACCCCCAGCCCCTTCCCCAACACCAGGATGTCCGGCTCCAGTTCGTAATGCTCACAAACGAACATGCGACCGGAGCGTCCCAGACAGGTAGGGATCTCGTCGAGAATGAGCAGCGCTCCATGCCTGTCACAGGCCGAGCGGATCCGGTCCCAGTAAGCCCGCGGCGGCACAAAAGGCGTCCAACGCACCGTCTCGGCGATCACCGCTCCGATGTCGCCGCCCTCACGCTCGAGCACATAGTCGATGTATTCCGCGGTGCGCAGCGCATAATCCTCTGGGGCCATGTCCGGCCAAGGACCCTGCCATGGATCCGGGGGCGGAGCATGCTCCGTCCCGGGCAGCAAAGGTCCGGCCCCTCGCCGGAACAAGGCTTCTCCCCCAATCGAGATCGCATCCAGCGATGCCCCATGAAAGGATTCCCAAAGCGATAGCGTCTTGAACCGGCCGGTGGCTGCTCGCGCAATCTTGAGAGCCATGCCGATGGCGGTGGTTCCGCCAGGGGCAAAGAGCACCTTGCTCAACCGGCCGGGAGCCAGTTCCGCCAAGCGCCGGGCCAAGGCCACGGCAGGCCGGTTGGTAAACCTGCGGGGACAGAAAGGCAGCGTTTCCAACTGCCGCCGGATTGCCTCCAGCACCCGCGGATGTCCGTAGCCGACCTGATGCAATCCGTTCCCGTGGAAATCGAGAAACCTTCGCCCTGCCAAGTCAGTAAAACCGGGTCCCTGCGCCAACGCCAAGGCGTCGAGGCAGGGCGTCGAAAGCGATTGCCGGAAAAAATAGCGCGCATCCTCCTCGAGAAGATCCCGCGTCTCCTCATCCACGGCATCCCCCAGCCACTGCTCCCGTTCCGGTCCGAGATTGAGGTCTCCCTCGGATCGCATCGCCTCGAAATCGTCCCGGATTCCGGGATCTCTTTCCCCTTCCTCCTGGGCCGAATCACTCCCCATGCGCTCCTCGGGTCACGCGGGCCTCAGCCTAACCGAACAACTCCAGCACCGGTTTTCCCTTGCCGTCTTCCGTCGCGTAAAACGGCCTCTTCTCGATATCGAAAGCCGTCTCCGCCGACAACCCCATCGCGTGAAACATGGTCGCGTGCAGATCTGGAATGGAGACGGGATTCTCGACGGCCACCAACGGACGCTCCGTCGCGGTGGATCCATAACAAAAGCCCTTTTTGATCCCTCCTCCAAAGAGAAGAACGCTCGATCCTCCGGTGAAATGCCGGTGCTGACCGTAGTGCACCATTTCCCGGATGACATCGGTCTGCGCCCTCGACTGGTCCCGGGCGTTGGAGCCTGGAACGCCCTCGATGATCATGTCGCGGCTGAACTCGCTGGCCAACACGACCAAGGTCCGGTCCAGCAATCCGCGCTCCTCCAAATCCATGATCAATTGCGCTGCCGGGCGATCGATTTCTTCCTTCATCCTTTTGGCCGTGGTGTGGCCATTCTCGTGAGTGTCCCAGTGAACGAAGGGGATGTACTCGGTGGTGACCTCGATGAAGCGGGCTGCGGCCTCGGTCAAGCGCCGGGCCAACAGACAACCCTGTCCGAAACGCCCAGTGTTGTACTTCTCAAAGGATTCCTTGGGCTCCAGGCTGAGATCGAAGGCCTTCGCCTCCGGTGAACTCAGCAACCGATAGGCGTTGTCCATGGCCCGCATCATCGACTCCTGCTGGTAAGCGCTGCCTCCCTCGCCCAAGGCGCTGCTTTCCACCAGCTTCCGGTAATGCCGGTAGCGATTCGAGAAACGGCCGGGCGTCATGTCTCCCGGAGGACGAACCGCCGCCATGGCTTCCTCGGGAAATGGCAGCAAAAATGGGCCGAACTCGCTGCCGAAAAAGCCCCCGGTGTGAAACGCCTTGAGTTCTTCCTGTTCGCCCACGCCCTCCAAGCGCTGCCCGATATCGATGAAAGCCGGAATCGCCGGATTGCGCGGACCCAAAACCTTGGCCATCCACGCCCCGAGATGCGGGGCCGCCACCGTCTGCGGAGGCACGTATCCCGTATGCCAGTGGTACTGATGCCGGGAGTGCAGGATATGCCCGAGATCCGGCTGAAAATGGGACCGCACAATCGTCCCGCGATCCATGATCGCGGCGAGGTTCTCCAAACCCTCTGTGAACTGCACTCCATCCAGCGCCGTGTCGATGGCGGGAAAGGTGCTCAAAATGTCCTCCACCTTCACGCCCACGCCGAATGGCACATAGCGCTTGGGGTCGAAGGTGTCCGGCGCGGCCATGCCTCCGGCCATCCAGAGAAGGATGCAAGTGTCCGCCTTGGCCGCCGGATGCACCACCTCCTTGGCCGAAGCCCAGCGTGGAGCGCCCGCCGCCATCGCCGCCGCCGAAGCAGAACCCAGTTTCTTCAGGAAATCCCGGCGCGAATCAAAGGGAACATGCGAGTGCGAGTTCATCATCCTTTCTCCATTCCACCTCTAAGATTCAATCGGATCGCGGAATGTGCAAACTGGGAAGCTCCAGGACCAGGCCGTCACGGAGGCCGGCCCTCCAGGTCTTGTCCGACAGATTGGTCACGCTATCCTGGAGGGGCGGGCTCCCGCACGCCCTGTCATGCCATGGGTCTCCATCCCGGGACCAGGCCATCACGGAGGCCGGCCCTCCAGGTCTTGTCCGATAGATTGGTCACGCTATCCTGGAGGGGCGGGCTCCCGCACGCCCTGTCATGCCATGGGTCTCCTTCCCGGGACCAGGCCGTCACGGAGGCCGGCCCTCCAGGTTTGGCCACGCCCTGGGTCTGCATCCCAGGACCAGGCCTTGGGGGAGGCCGACCCTCGACGATCACGCAAGCGACGAAAATGCAGCGCCGGCCTTCTTCAGGCGCGCTGCCGCCGCCTCCCAAGCAACCCCAGTCCGGCGACAGCCAAGAAGAGCATCGCGGAGGGTTCGGGAATCACTGCGAAGGAAACATCATCCACGAAGACAGAACCGTTGCCCAATGGGGCTGTGCTGAAGGATTGAATGGCATAGACGACCCGGCCCGTATCGGCCCCGGCTGGAACTTCGGCGCTCAGGGTGAATGGAGAATAGGCCAACGCAGGGACCGGAGTCAGATTCGCCGTGCGGGCAACCTCGACGTCAGTCGTGGAATTGCGCCACTCAATGCGAATTTCCACTCCAAGGTCAAGCGGGCTGGAAGACGTCGCATGCCACCCGCTGAAAATGTATTCCGTACCCGAAGTGAGGTTGGGAACGTCCTGAAATGCCCCGGCAAAGGTGTTGACCGTGTTGTCGATCGAGAGGCCGAGACTTTGGGCGCCGCTGCGAGGCATGAGCGCACTGTTTCCGGACGAACTGCCTGCGCCGCCGCTAAACCCTTCCCAGAATCCGACGAAAGGCGGCCCATCAGCGGTGATTGGATCCTCAAAACCAGTATTGACAAGAAGATTGGCCGTAACCGGTGATATGCTCAGAGCCAACAGCACAAGAGTGATCAGGGAGAAGGGCTTCATGACCCAATCCTCTCACTCCGGTTTGGAAATGTCAATCTTGTATCGCCCCGGAAAACGAGGGCGGAACCCCGGAAAGGCGGGTTGGAAAACCCGCCCTCCGTTGCGGCCCGCCATCAAGGCCAAGCGGAGGGCGGACATGCCTGATCGCCGATGGAAGGGGAAGGCGGGTTGGAAAACCCGCCCTCCGTTGCGCCGCCGAGACAAGCCGGAGGCCCTTGGACTGCGGCGAGCAGCGCCGCTCTTTTTCAAGGCGCGGAGCGCCGTGGCCGGCGAAGGCTCTGGACCTGCGCGAGGGTCTGTATGCCGCGCGAAAGCGGCGAAGAATCGCCGCAGTCCAAGGGCGGCGGCATCCGCCGCCGCTGAGAAGCAGCGCCGTGCCCTGGAGTTTTTGCATTTCCAAGGAAGGCGGGTTGGAAAACCCGCCCTCCGTTGGCGCCGCCGAGACAAGCCGGAGGCCCTTGGACTGCGGCGAGCAGCGCCGCTCTTTTTCAAGGCGCGGAGCGCCGTGGCGGGCGAAGGCTTTGGAGCTGCGCGAGGGTCTGTATGCCGCGCGAAAGCGGCGAAGAATCGCCGCAGTCCAAGGGCGGCGTCCGCCGCCGCTGAGAAGCAGCGCCGTGCCCTGGAGTTTTTGCATTTCCAAGGAAGGCGGGTTGGAAAACCCGCCCTCCGTTGCGCCGCCGAGATAAGCCGGAGGCCCTTGGACTGCGGCGAGCATCGCCGCTCTTTTTCAAGGCGCGGAGCGCCGTGGCGGGCGAAGGCTCTGGAGCTGCGCGAGGGTCTGTATGCCGCGCGAAAGCGGCGAAGAATCGCCGCAGTCCAAGGGCAGCGGCGTCCGCCGCCGCTGAAAAGCAGCGCCGTGCCCTGGAGTTTTTACATTTCCAAGGAAGTCGGGTTGGAGAACCCGTCCTCCGTTGCGACCTCGCCATGGAGGCCAAACGGAGGGTTCTCGCTGATCTCGAGATCTCCCTCTCCCACCCGCAGTCGATTGCCGTCGCTGCCGCCTCGTTTTGTAAAAGCTCCCGGTCCCCGCGCCGGAGGCGTCCGTCGCAGCAAATCACCGGTGGGGAGCGCAGCCACGCCACCGGACCACCGTCCCACGCCCTTCCCCGGTAGATCCAGAATCCTTCTACCTCTTCGCTAGTCTCGCGACGAACCCGCCGCCGGCTCGAAGCTCCAGGCGCAGTGAATCGCCCCGCGCCTTGGCGGCGCCTTCAATGGTTAAGGAGTCGTCAGTCTCGTCGTCGTGGACGATGGAGACCTCATAGGAGCCGGCATCGAGGAAGGAAAGCGGCGCTTCGAGAGTTTTCGGCTGAGGCCCGCACATCGCCGCTACGAACCAGGTGTCGCCCGTGCGCCGCGCATAGGCCGCCAGTTCGCCGATCTCCGACTCGGGCAGCACGATCGTCGCGTCCCAGGCGCTGGGGATGCTCTTGATGACTTCGACGGCGGGATTGTCCAGGATGCTTTGGGGATTGGCGGCGATCGTCAGCAACGGACTGTTGAAGATGACGAGGCTGGCGATCTGGTTCGCCCACGTGGTGTCGCCACGCCGTTCGCTGAAAATCATCGTCGTGTAATCCGCCGCGCCAGCCAGATAACGGGTGAAAGGCAGGATCGTTTGGTGCCGGGCCCGACCGGCCAGGTTGCGGGATTCCATGCCCTTGACGGCTTCCCGCACCATGTCATTGGGCAACGTGCGCTCGCGACCGGTGGGTTTGTTGGCCCCGTGAAAGTTGAGCATGATGCGGTGTTCGGCGGCTGTGCGCAACAGCGCTTCGTAGAGGTCAATGACCTCCTTGTGCTCGTGATCCATGAAATCAATCTTGGCCCCCACGACGCCCAACTCCTGCAGCATCCGGAAGAACTCCTCGCGGGCTTCGATTGTGCGCAGTTGATTGCTGTGTTTCCAGAACCAAAGCCCGACGCCCTGTTGTTTCGAATACTCCACGACATCCCTCCGCTCCTCCGGGCTCCAGCGGCTCCAGAATCCTTCAATCACATGATGCTCGAAACCGAGTTGGCCCCCAAGGCGAGAAAACTCCTTCATGCCGTCCACCCCGCCGGGACCGCCGTCCACGTAACGCCAAACCGCCCGGCCGGGTTGGACCCAAGCCGTCTTGATGCCTTCGGGGAAGAGTTGTGGATCGGGCGGTGGGCACAGGTTGGGCAGAATGGCGCTGTTGACCAGGACGTTCAGATCCCGGCCGGTCATCACAACGCGCCAAGGCGTGGTGATCGTTCCCGCGATGGCCGCGGCCTGACCCAACCGTTTGGCTTCCTCGCGCCCGTATCGAAGTTCGAACGGGTAGTTCAGCGGTTGGCGGTGTCCTAGTCCCACGGTCCAGCCGCCGCGACCGTCCGCCTCCAGACCCATGCCGCTGTAATCCACGAGGTTGGCCTCCGTGATTGCGGCGTAACCAGCCCCGTTGGGCAACTGGAAGGTCAGGGGCGGGCTGGCCCATTCGCCGGGTCGAACCTCGGCAATGTCCTTCTGGCGGTAGGTGTCTTCGTAGTGTCCCGCCGCGAGACCGGCGTACCACACCGCTGAACCTCCCGGCAGGAGAAATGTAGAGTACTCATCGGGCACACGCGTCAGGGCTGCGCCGCCCGGGATGACATGACGATAAGCTGCCCCGTCATCGAACGCGCGTACTTCCAGGACGTAGGAAACGAACGAAAGATCGTGCTCCAGGGTGATTCGGACGCCCCGGCACCGATTGGTTGCGGTGCTGAAATTGCCGGTCCATGGATACGTTTCGTTGACCTCGTAGGGCTCCGCTTTGCGGAAGACGACTCCCGAGGAAAGATCGTAGCCGTCCAGGTTCATGATGATGACCGAAGGCTCGATCACCGTCGTGTCCCCCATCGTCACCGTGAAGGTCAGCCGCTCGGCATTAGGCAGGATGGTGAGCTTGATCTGCCCGTCCGGGCTGACGACCTGCACTTGTTCCATGGTCACCCGCTGGGACCGGCGGGTGCGCTCTTGTGCGCAAATGTCGCCACCTAAGAGACTAAGTCCCAGGCTGAGTCCGAGGGTTACGGTGGCCGGGCTAGTTTTCATAGGTTGCGCGTCCTCATTCGGTTCAGAAGGCTGTTGCTCAGACGTTCACAAATGAGGACCGACGGGATTCTCCATGGGACCAGTGTAATGAATCAAGCTCAAATGGCGACGCCTAACTCGCCCAATCCTCCACTCTGAGGTGTCCGTGGTCGATGCTGGTCGCCACGTGGTGCACCGTAGAAGGACTGCAGTAGGATTTGACTTGAGCCGTAAAAACTCGACTGGAAAGCCCCGGCCGCTCCTCATCAGCCGGGGACTTCTCCCCCCACCATGGCTCAGAACCACTCCGATCGCGCCGGATTCTTTCGCCTCCGGATCCGGCCGGTTGGGCTGCTGACGGCCGCTGCCCTGCTGACCGGATTCGCCAGCATGGTGGGCTTCTTCGGATCCCTGCACTGGCTGGCCGATCTCTGTTCCCACTTCCGCGTCCAGTATGTCATTGCATTGACCGGAGCAGCAGCGCTCTTGATCCTCTTTCCAGCCCACCGCCGTATGGCCGCCGTGATTGGACTGCTCGCCGCCGTCAATCTCGCGGTGATTCTACCTTACTATCTCAACAAACCTGCAGCGCCTGCGGCGGCCGGATCCTCGTTACGGGCTCTGCTTCTCAACGTCCATACGCGCTTGGGCGATGTGGACTCCGTGGCCGCGGTCATAAGGAACGTTGATCCGGATATCCTCGTCCTCGAGGAAGTCACAAGCACCTGGCTCGTGGATCTACAGCCGGTATTGTCCAGGTATCCCCACAGCATTCACGAAGCCCGCGAAGACAACTTCGGCATCGCCCTCTTTAGTAAATTGTCACTGAACGGGCAAGGGGCCGTCGAGATTGGCGAAGCGGGTGTTCCGTCAATCTTCGTTGAGGCGCAAAACGAAACCTCTCAATTCACCGTGCTGGCCACGCATCCGCTGCCTCCAACGAGCGCGGCCTATTCCCAGTGGCGAAACGGCCAGTTGGCCGAGTTGCCAAAGTGGGTCCAGAAGGCGGAATCTCCGGTGCTCTTGCTAGGAGATTTGAATGTGACTCCTTGGAGTCCGTATTTTGGCAGGCTCTTGCGGGACTCAAATCTCATCGACAGCTCCCGGGGCAGAGGCCTCTGTCCGACCTGGCCGTCATTTCTCCCCCTGTTGCGAATTCCTATCGATCATTGCCTGCACGCGGCAGAAATCCAGATCGTCGCGCGGTGGAGAGGCCCGAATGTGGGCTCGGATCATTTCCCCTTGGTTGTAGACTTCGTGGTCGCACCGGGGAATCGCCAGATAAACGGAACCGCTCCCGCCCCTTAAAACCTCTCCGCCAGACCCCGGGCCGTTTCCAGCGGCATCCCCGCCGGCAAGTCGTGATAGATGGAAACCGAGGCCCGTCCCCGGTTGGTCCGCGCCACCAACCCGAAAATATTGCCGCCCAAATGACGAAAGATCTTGTAGGTCAAAAAGTAGATCAGACCACCTCCCTCTTGATCCGTCTCAAAGCGGAGCCGGTAGAGACCAGGACTCCATTCCACCAAACTCACGTCTCCCGTGAACAGGGGCAGCACGCCTTCATCGACCTCCGCGATATGCAGCCGTTCGCGAATCGCCGTCTCGACCGCCGTCTGCAACTCGGCGCTGGCCTGGAGAGCCGCGGGATCGAAATGAAAAAAATCAAAGGCCAAGCCGTGCTCCGCCGCGGAGAAAAGGTGGGCTTGCCGGATCGTGACCCCTTGCCGCCAGAAGGCCCCGCTGATTGAAGCCGCCAAACCCCGGAAATCTCGCGCGGCGACGGCGGCAATCTTGGAGGCGCCGTTCTGGATCAAACTCACTTTGGGTCCCACCCCGGCGGCTGGGTCTCCCAGCCGCAGCAGATGCGCTCCCAAGCGCGCAAGATACTGACCATAACTTCCTTCGAGCAAGGCCGGCCCAAAGCCCCGCAGCACCTCGAGATCCTCTTCCGCAAAGCCAGCCGCCGCCAATCTGTAGTCCGGATCGCCGCCGCGCCGGTAACGCCGCATGGCCTTGGCATACAGCTCTCGAATGTTGAACCAGAGGGCGGGGTCCACCGTCTCCGATTCCCAGTTAGCCCGGTCCGCACAGGTAAAAACAAAGAGCGTTCGCAAGCGCCGCTCGTCGGGGCATTCCTCCCACAGACGCTCCACCTGACCGGCGTCGCTGATGGCGGCTTCCGAAAGCGTCTTGAACAGCCGCCGGCGCTCCAACAGATAAACGCACATGTCCACAGTCTCCTGCGGGAATCCACCGCGCTCCACGTAACCCCGGAAGTAGACCTCCAACGGGATGCCGGAGAATCCGGACGAATACCGTTCATGCAGGAGCAGAGTAGGATTCTCCCGCTTCTCCAAATCCCACCCGGTGAGCGGCAGCCGTTTGGTTTTCAGAGCCAGCTTGACCGCGGCCAAATCGTCGGGCGACAAGAGGGCGGCCCGATCCGCATCCCGCAGTCTGTCTTCCTCGGGCGAGCGTCCGCCCATCCCCGGCGCGGCCGGTCTCGGACCTCCGGTCCAGGCTTGCCGGCGCTCCCTGCCCACGCGGACCAGTTCTTCCTCCAGCCAGCGGATCTTTTCTTGGACCAAAGCGCCCCGGAGGGAGCGTCGCTCCTGCAAGACCCGAACGTCGAAGGACACTTCGAAGCGGCCGTAACCGGGAAACAGGCGGTCCTCCGCGCCATCCAACTGCGACACAAAGGTCAAGACTCTGGCCAGATTGCCCTGACGCTCATAAAAAAGCTCGGCCAATTCCGGAACCAAGGTGAGCCAATCTCCGGCATCGCGAAAGGTGCTCTGCAATTCGGCTGGATCCACCGCCACCTCGTAATGTTGGGAGGCGTGCAGCAAGGAGAGCGCGGCCCGGCTGCGGGCCACGGCGTCGCCCGCCGGCGGAGGGTTCTTGTAATAAAGTCCGCCCGGGCCATGAACAATCGGACTCCCCGGCGCCAAGCTGCGGCCAGCCCACAACTCACTCTCGATGACTCCCTTGGCGAAATGGGCCGTCCGCCGCCGGGCAGACAACAAGCGGGCCCGGACTTCGTTGGCGAAATCGAAGCATTCCCGGTCTCCGGATCCTTCCGGCAGCAGTTCCGCGAACGAGTCGAACTCCGCGAAACCGAGAATATCCTCGGAGTGATTCCCGCCGCCTAACGGAACGTGCCGGACTGTCCCCCGCAAATGCGCGAAAGCCCGGATTCGCAACAGAAAATCGTAAGCCTCCAAATCCCGGGGATCGAGGTCCTTGTAGATGTCGAAGCTATGCACATACGACTTACCCGCCAGCGCCCAAACCCCAGCCAAGAAGATTCGCAGGCCGTCGTTCTTGATGTCGAAGGCGTCCAAGCGCTCGAACTCGATAGCTGAGCGCTCCCACCGATCCTTCCAAAAACCGCGCACATGAAGGAAGTGCTGGAAGGGATCGCCAAAGGCTTGCATCCGTTCGCGGAAACGCCCGGTCAAGCCATCCGGGTCGTAGACGGCCCGGAGGTCCAGGAAGGAGTTGTTCTGACGGGGTTCCGTATGCGGGACATCCTCGAGGTTGAAATGCATCGCCGGACAATCAAATCCGTACTGCTCCTGAAACTCTCTGGTGTCGAAAACTTGGCGCCTCAATTCCTCCAGAAAGGCATTGCCCTCGATCACGTCGTCGAAGAGAAATGCGTAGTCGAGATCGGACCAGGGCGTGAGTTCGCAGCGTCCCGTTCCTCCCAAGGCCGCGACGGCGAAGGGCCGGTCGTAACCGAATTCGCGGTGCACTCGCGACGCCCAGTGCTCGACCAAGGCGTGGTGAATGGCGGAGCGTTCGGCCACGATGCGATCCCCTTGATCCAAAAGCGGCGACCGGATCAGCGACTCGTTCTCTTCGATCAACCTCCGATAGGCTTGCAGAGGTCCCAACCGACGAATTTCCTCCCGCGCATGATGTTCATGGCGGTCCATTGCCAAGACACGGTGCAAGGAGAGGTCGTGCAAGACGGTGGTCAGCCCAAAGATAACCGTTTCGACGAATTGGCAACTCTCCGCTCCAACGAGACGCCGAAGGAGCCCAGGCCCCCCCTCAGCGAATCTTCAGCCGCACTTCTCAAAATTTTTCTGCAGCGGCGCGCTACGCCCCATGGGGGGACGAACTTCGGTCTCTCGCCAAGGTCGCCAAGCCCGCAAAGGAATCGAGAATCTCGCCAGGAGACCCCTCGCACGATAGGACCTGGAGGGCCGTCGTCCCCGGCGGCCTGGTCCCGGGATGGAGACCCATGGCACGAGAGGACCTGGAGGGCCGGCCTCCGTGACGCCCTGGTCCCGGGATGGAGACCCCTCGCGCGACAGGGCGTGCGGGAGCCCGCCCCTCCAGGATGCCGAGAAAAATCACGTCAATCCTCCCCCTTGGCGGGCTTTGCGCTCTTTGCGAGAGCTGCATCCTCTTCATCCGTGTTCATCTGTGTCCATCCGTGGTTTTCAAGACCAATCCCCAGGTGGGCTCTTGCGGCGGCGTCCCTAACGGCCTGGTCCCGGGATGGAGACTCATCGCGCGGCAACACTTGGAGGGCCGGCGTCTTCCGATTGCCTTCCCTCCTCTCCGTTCTCCCCGCGTTCCCGGAGAAGCTCGCGAATGGTGTCTTCCAAGGCGCGGTAGACTGCGTCCCCTTTTTCATACTTCCCACCGGGATGCACAAAGCGAACAATTCCCCGGCTGTCGATGAGGAACGAAACGCTCGTCCAGCCTCTCTCTTGGCCGTCCAACCACCACCGGCGCAGGGTTTTCCAATCCCGATCGACGGCTACCGGAAACGTGAAGCCATATTGCTTGACCGTACTGCGGACGTCCTCAAGCCGTAGCGGGCCGTCCTTCTTATGGTGATAAAATCCCAGCACCTGCAGGCCGCGTTCACCGTAGGCATCGTGCAAGGCGTTGAGAGCCGGAGCCGTCGCGGAACAGTAAGGACACTCCTCTGAAGTGAACCACCGCACCAAGACCACCCGCCCTCGCAGATCCGCGAGACGCAGGGGAGGCCCCGGCATCCAGTCCGACGCCTCCCATTCTGGAGCCGGTTTGCCCGTGGTCTCATCTCGTGCTTCGGGACCCCGGGCCCCGGCCTTCTGACCGGACAGCAGCGCCAAAAATGCCGCGGCAGCTCCCTGCAGCAGCGTCCGGCCTCCGGCGCGCCTTCTTTGCGGCGTCACACGGAGGCTGGGCGTCGCGCGTTTCATAGAGGGATCCTCCCCGCCGCGCCTTATCCGCCCGCCGTTGCGCACAAGGCCGTCCTCAGATTCTCCGCGGCCTCCACCAGCAAGGTCTCCGTAGTCTCCCAATCGATACAGGGATCGGTGATGGATTGCCCGTAGGTCAGTTCCGCCGTGGGCCGGGGAAATCGCTGGCTGCCTCCTACGAGATTGCTCTCCAGCATGGCCCCGATGATGGCGGCATTGCCCTCCGCCCGCTGCCGGATGACATCCCGAAAGACACTTGGCTGCCTCTGGTGATCTTTAGCGCAGTTGGCGTGGCTGGCGTCGATCATCACCACGGGCGGCAACCCCATCCGTTCCAACAAGGTCAGCGCTTGCCGGACATCGCCTTCCCCGAAGTTCGTCCCGGAATCGCCTCCCCGCAGGATAAGGTGACAGGAGGGATTTCCGCTGGTGCTCACAGCCGAGGCTACTCCCGACATGCTCACTCCCAGAAAGGTTTGCGGTTGTGTCGCAGCGTGGATGGCGTTGACCGCCGTCAGCACCGACCCATTGGTCGCGTTCTTGAAGCCGAGAGGCATGGACAGGCCCGAGGCCATCTGCCGGTGAGTCTGCGATTCCGTGGTGCGGGCTCCAATCGCCGACCAGCAAATGAGGTCGGCAATGTATTGGGGAGTGATGGGGTCGAGCAGCTCGGTGGCGGTCGGCACACCGAGATCCAGAACCGTACTCAAAAAACGCCGGGCCAGATGCAATCCCCGGGCGATGTCGCAGGAGCCATCCAGCGCCGGATCCATGATCAGCCCCTTCCATCCCACCGTGGTTCTGGGTTTCTCGAAATACACGCGCATGACCAGCAACATCTGCTCGGACACACGCGCCGCCAAGCCCGCCAGCCGCTCTGCATACTCCCGCCCGGCCTGCACGTCGTGAATGGAACAGGGTCCCACCACCACCAGAAACCGATGATCTCTGCCCGATAGAATCTCAGCGATTGCCTCCCGGGTGTGGATCACAAAATCCGCCTGTCGCTGCGTCGGACCGATCTCGGCAACGAGCGTGGACGGCGCCGGAAGCGGGACGTTTTCGACCACATGGAGATCCTGAACGCGGGAAGCCATCGTCTCTATCCGAGTGCAATATCCCTGTTTTCCCCCAGAGCAACCCGGAAATCCCAATCGCCCAGGCTCAGAGCTCCTGATCTGCCGAGGGAAGAAATGCGGGCAGGGAAAAAAGGATGAGCCGCAAAGCGGGTTTGATGGGGCCGCACTGTCGACGAGTGAGAGGGGCCCCAAGCTCCGCCGGGTCCGTGTCCCGTTTCGTGTCGCACCTGCGACAAAAAACGCGCCGTTGCGTGGGGCGCCGTGCCAGGCGGAGCACTCCATTCCCAGGGCTCCGCCGGGTCCGTGTCCCCTTCCGTGTCGCACCTGCGACAAAAAACGCGCCGTTGCGTGGGGCTTCGGGCCAGGCGGGGAATTCGATCCCCCAAGATCAGAACTCCTGATCTATCGAGGAAGATAATGGATACAGGGGAATAAGAGTGAGCCAAAGCGAGACCGCC
>JBGTBW010000174.1:0-3900 GCA_041749135.1 Verrucomicrobiales bacterium | reverse complement strand
TGCTCACCCGCAGCGGCGCGAACGGCGACGGTCCGCCCTTCTCCCCCGAGTCCCTAAGCCCGTTCCTGCTGGCCCTCGCGCCCGCCGGGGCCTTGGCTCCTCCTCCGCAGACCCTCCCGCAGGACCTTCGCGGCGACGGCTTCGACCCGGCCGGCCGTCACGCCCGGCAGGTCCATCAGTTAGACCGGCACAATCAGGATCTGCTCCGCCGCAGCGCCGAGGTCCGCCGCGATTTCCTGTCAAAGCTCAACACGGAATCCCCGGAAGACTTCGCCGCTTCCGTCGAACCCTATCGCGAACACTTCGCCCGGGAAACCATCGGGACCTTCGATCTGCAACCGCTCCCGCCTCGTCCCCGCTCACGTCTGCTCCGGAGCAACCCCCTGTGGACAGCGCATGAAGTGGCGCTCGATCTGTTCCCTGGCGTCATGGCCTACGGCGTCCTCCTCATTCCGCAAGGCATCGCAGAAGGCGAGCGCAGGCCCGTCGTGGTCTGCCAACACGGCCTCGAAGGCCGCCCGCTCGACACCATCGAGGGCGATCACCCCGCCTACCACGACTTCTCCGCCAAATTGGCGGAACGAGGGTTCGTCGCCTTCGCCCCTCAAAATCTCTACCTCTTCGGGGACCGCTTCCGCGTCCTGCAACGCAAGGCCAATCCCCTAGGCAAAACCCTCTTTTCCATCATCGTGCCACAACACCGGCAGATCGTCCACTGGCTCCAGGGCCTCCCCTTCGTCGATCCGGAACGCATCGCTTTCTACGGCCTCAGCTACGGCGGAAAAACCGCCATGCGCACGCCCCCCCTCATCCCGGAGTACAAGGCCGTCATCTGCTCGGCCGATTTCAACGAGTGGGTCTGGAAGAACGCCGCCACCACGAGCCCTTATAGTTATGTCTGGACCGGCGAATACGAGATCTTCGAGTTCGATCTCGGCAGCACTTTCAATTATGCCGAAATGGCCGCCCTCATTGCCCCGCGGCCGTTCATGGTGGAGCGCGGCCATTTCGACGGAGTCGCGCCCGACGAGACCGTCGCCTACGAGTTTGCCAAGGTGCGCCATCTCTACGCCGCCCGTCTGAAGTTGCCGGAGCGCTGCGAGATCGAGTGGTTCGACGGCCCCCACACCATCCACGGAGAAGGGACCTACCGCTTTCTCCACCGGCATCTCAACTGGCCAGAGCCGGATCTTTAGCCCCCCAAAAACCTTGCAGGCATACCTCCACTGTGTTAGGGGAGCGGCATCGTCCGCCGTTCCCATCCGGCTGGCCTGCGGCCCCCCTTCTAGGGGAGAAAAGGACCGGGGAGCCGCAGGCAGCCTTCTTGTTGGGGGTGGAGAACCCAACCCCAAAGCTATGGGAATCCAGCCCGCCGCCCTCAGTTGAGTAAGGCGGCGGCAAGTGATGGAGGCGTCTCGATCGCCAGCAGCGCGGCGCGCAGCTTGGACAAAGCCGAATTCTGGAGCTGACGGATGCGCTCACGGGTGATCCCGAATTCTTCGCCCACCTCAGTCAAGGTCCGCGGCGTGGCGCCAGCCAAACCGAAGCGCGCATTCAGGATCCGGCGCTCGCGCTCACTCAGGGAGCCCAGAAGACGATCGAGATGCGAGACAATGTCCCGGAAACTCAATTCCTCGTAGGGCGACGCCGCCGTATCATCGCCCACCGTTTCCGTCGCGGTCCGCCCGTCCTCAGTGATGGGTTCGTCCAGCGACATCGGCGGGTTGGATACGGCGCGAAGGTGGCCCACTTTGGCCCGGTTCAGTTTTGTGCGCCGAGCGATGTCGCCGTCGGTGGGTTCCCGTCCGGTTTCCCCGCGAAGCTCCGTCTCGGCGCGGTGGATCTGCGTGACCTTTTCAATGGCGTGGACCGGCAGGCGAATCGTTCGCGCCTGCCCCGCCAGGGCGCGCTGTATGGATTGCCGGATCCACCAAGAGGCGTAGGTGCTGAATTTGGCTCCGCGCGTAGGATCGAAGCGCTTCGCGGCTTTCGTCAGCCCGATATTCCCTTCCGCAACCAAATCGTCGATGGAGAGCCCGCGATCGGTGAAGTCGTGGGCAATTTTGACCACGAGACGAAGGTTGGATTCCACGAGACGATTCAAAGCTTCGGGGTCGTTCCCGGTGTGAATCCGGCGGCCCAGCTCAAGTTCCTCGTCGCGGGACAGCAAGGGAATCCGGGTGATCTCCTCCATGTAATGACCCAGCGTATTTCGATCAAAAGCAGCAGTCATGGCTAGTAAAGTTCGAGTTTCAAATCTATATTAGAATAGAATGTCGCATCTGCAACAAATTTTTTCTTCTATTTTGTTGGGAAATCTTGTTTAGTCCTGTTTCCCACTCTTCTCTCTGCTCATGCCGGCCCCGCCCCAGTCCCATCGCACCGGCCGCGTCGCCCACTCTTGGCCCCGCCGTCAATGGCTTCGCCTGCTGGCCATCGTCGAAGATCACCCCCGCACCATCCTGCTCTGCTGCGCCGGTCTCGCCGCCTTCCTCGTCTTCTACGGCTGCCAGCTCCGCGGCTGGTCCCACTTCCAAGAGTCCTTCTCCCGTTGGCGTGTCGCCCTCTTCGGCGGCGTCCATCAGGTGAACCGCTCCGTCCGCGTCTACGACGCCGTGCTCGCCTTCGAAAACATTCCCTTCAACCGCCTCGACGTCACCTCCCTCACTGCCCTCCACGTCGGCGGCACCGCTTTCCGAAAAGAACTCAACCACGTGATCCTCCGTGACCAAGGGCACGTCCGCATCATCCTCCTGGACCCTCGTCTCGGTTCCTCCTCGCATCCGCTCCACCCCCGTTTCGCCGCCGTGGCTCGCCGCGTCGGCGAAGAACCCTACCAGTTTGCCGCCAAATGCTGGCATGCCGCCGCCGCTGGGATTGAACTTTCCGATGCGTTCAGTCCCAACCTCGAGATCCGATTTCTCGATTCGCCCCTCCCTGAAACCGAACCTCCCTGGTTCGCGCTGGGTCACAGCGCCCACCTCTACGATCACAGCGATCCCTCCCGGCGCCTCGATGTCATCACCCCGAGGCCCGCAGCTTCGGACCAAAGAATCCGATCCAGCTTCGAAGACCCCTCGCTGGTCATTCACAATCGCCCCAACCATCCCGAGGTCCGGCGCTTTCAAGCCGCCTTCAACACCCTCTGGGACCAAGCTCAACCCCTCGACCCAACCCTCCGCCGGGAATTGCTCCGGCGCCTCGATCATGGCGAGACACCGACTGCAGATCAACCTTGAGGAACTGAGTTCACGCCTTAAAGCAGCGCGCCAGCGCAAAAACTGGACGCTCGAACAATTGGCCTACGAACTCTGGAACCTGGGTTTTCCCACCGCCCAAAACAAACTTTGGCGCATGGAGAATAACCCTCCCAGGCGCATCGACATGGAACTTCTCCTCTGGTTGGAGAAGGTCCTGGAAGTGGAGTTGCTTCCCGCCTGCGAAAAAAGACAGGTCCTCATCGGCGATGTCCTGGATCTCATCGACGGCTTCATCGCCGCGCGCCGGCAAGGCGATGCGCCGCCTGCACCCGCATCCGGAGCCCTCACGGAGATCCACGAGCGGCTGCACCTCCTGGCCTCTCCTGGCGGCGAGTAAAACCTGCCCGCTTCAGCCCCCTCCCGGGTAATCGCCAGCCCGCAATTCTCATGCTCAGAACTCCTGACTTCGGGGATTCTGATGAGCCGTCAGTCCAGGAAAGTTCTGCGAGTCGCCCGGGCGCACCCGGTGCAGTGGACGCGACAGGGACCCGGCGGAGCTTCAGAACTCCTGACCTATCGAGGGAGATCATGGACAGGGAGGAAAATCGCTGAGCCGAGGCGAGGCCGCCTCTCGGCAGATGACGCCCTACTTGTGGGGCGGACACTCCTGTCCGCCGATGGAACCTGAAGAGTTCGCGGG
>JBGTBW010000173.1:0-8878 GCA_041749135.1 Verrucomicrobiales bacterium | reverse complement strand
CCCGCGAACTCTTCAGGTTCCATCGGCGGACAGGAGTGTCCGCCCCACAAGTAGGGCGTCATCTGCCGAGAGGCGGTCTCGGTTCGGCTCAGCGATTTTCCTCCCTGTCCATGATCTCCCTCGATAGGTCAGGAGTTCTGAGAATAGTTCGGATCAGGAGGCAGGTTGTTTATGCGACGTATTTCAAGCGCAATTCCAGCAGCGCCAGATTGGCCTGCTCATCCGCAGGGGCGTCGAGGACGATGCGTACCACGTCGCCACTGCTGCGCGCCAGGTTCAAGGGGCGCTCGCCCTGCCGCACCAGGTCGGCAATGCGGACACGAGCTCGCGGCTGTGCCAGGTCGCCGACGTAGATCAGCAGGGTCGCGCCGCGCCCTGGCGACGTGCCAGCCTTCAAGCCGCGCAACAACACCAATCCGGTGATTCGTCCACGTTCGGCCAGCGCGGAGGGGGAGGCCGCCGAATCGAAAAGGATCGCCTGTTCGCCCTGGAAATTCACCTTGCCGGTAAAGACGACGACCTCGCATTCGCGCGGCCCGGCATATTCTTTCTCCTGCCCCAATGGCGGCAGCGCGGGGGACAGCGCAGCCTGCATCTTGGGCGCGGAGAACAAATCCCTTGCGCTCTCGGCAACGGAATGGAGCATCCGCCCCATCGACCGGCCACGCGGCGCGGAGGGCATTAGGCTTTGCATCACCGCAAACGACGGCATTGCCATCGCCCCAACGCCGACTCCGCCCACGAACTCGTCCGACCACCCGGCGGGCAGCGCATTCGCCACCACCGCCGTCCCTTCGACTTTCTTGCCCGCCTCACGACGCACGGCGACAAAGCCGGTCGCCGACGACGCCAGCCCATAGCGCAGCGATTCGCGCGCCAGCAGCGCTCCGGCCTGCGCCTTTGCCTCTACGCGCACATTCTCGGCATAGAGGGGCGCGCTTCCGGTCTGCGCGGCGGCGAGCGATTCTTGACTGTAGCCGAGCCGTTCGAGCCGCTTGAGCAGTTCCTCGCCATGATAGCCTGCGCCGATCAGATGCTCCAGCGCATTGATCTTGCGCGCGCCGAAAAGCGCCTTCAACGCCGGGAACTCCCCGGCGACGACCTTTGCCTCGGCGATCTCGCGGCCTTTCGCCTGGCGCAGCGTGAAGTCCGCGCCCTGCTTGCCAGCCAACGGCGCTCGTCCCGCAACCCAGATCGACCGTCCCGATGGCAAGTCGCCCAGATCGACCCGGCTCTCGCCGCGCGCAGCCGTGACCTGCCGCCCGGCGGCATCGACATCGGCGCGATCCACGCCAAGCTGCAAGCCCGCCAACACCGGCGCAGACCAATCGGCCAACACTTCGTCGAGCGCGGTCACAATATCCTCTTCTTCGGGCACGCTCGTCAGGAAGCGCGCAACGCCGCCGCCCTGCTCCGCCAACTCCAACGCCAGATAGGAATTGGGCGCGGCGTCGATGCAGATCACGCTGATGCGCCGCCGTTCCGGTGAGGCCGATTCCGCTTCGGCCAGGCGCAGGATACGCTCCGAATCGGAGACTGCGGCGTCGGTGACGATCAGCAGATGGCGCGCCCGTTCGCCGGAGGTCTTGTTGAGGCGCAGCGCCTGTTCCAGCGCGACGCCCAGTTCCGTGCCGCCCCCATCGCGCGCGCTCTTGAGCCACGTCACCGCATCCGCCACATTTTTCTGCGACGCCTTCACGATGCTCTGGCGGAACCAGCGGGTCGTCGAATGAAAGACCGCCAGCGCAAACGAATCGCGCTCGCTCAAGTCGCCCAGAAAACGTTCAACTGCCCAATCCGCCGCTTCCCACTTCGCACCGGCCATCGAGCCGGAATGATCGACCAGCAGGGTAACTTCGCGCGCCACACCTCCCTCAGCTCCGCTCGAGGAGGAGGCCAGCGCCGGCGGCGCGACCTGCGCCAGAAAATAGAGCGCATCCTCCTGCGCGTCGCCGTGCGTAAAGAGGCTGAAGGCCGGGCCCGGCGATTTCTCGGCGGCTTGCCAGGTCAGCACGCAGTCGCGGTCGGGCAGCACTTCGCCCTCTTTCAACTCGACGGTGACGCCGCCATCGCTCGCCGTCGTTTTGAGCGCATGGGTCGGGCTGCGAAGCTCGATTGCGCCTTCGATCTTCATCTCCATGCGGAAGCGATGACCGGGATCGCGCAGCATCGCCAGCGGCTGTCCCTGCGCGGCGGCGGAGTCACGCTCGTCACTGCGCACGTAACGCGGCGCGGTGGTCAGCGGCACGCGCAGCGACCAGCCGCTGCCCTCTGGCCGCGCCAACTGCACATAGCGCGTCTCGATGACAATATCCTGGCCGGGTTTAAGCCCCGCTACGCGCAGCGTAAAGACATCGGCGCTCTCGCGTGTGGCAAGCGCAGCCTGTCGCCCTTCGGCTTTGGCCGCGTCATAATCGGCCTGGGCCTGAGCGCGTTCTTTCAATTCGGCCTCGATTTCGACATCCCCGAAACGGACGCGCACGCCGCGGACCGCCGCATCGCCCGGCAGCGGGAAGCGATAGAGCGCCTCCAGCACACGATCACAGGCAGCGCGTGAATAGCCGAAGGTCTGCACCACCCGCAAATCGGCCAGCGGCCCCGCGACGATGCCGAACAGTTCTGTGCGGCGCAGCGGAACGAATTGACGTAGCCCGCCTGCCTCACCCTCTGCGTTCGGCGCGACCTCCAGCACGGCGATCCCGTCCGGTCGCGAGTTCTCGAAAATCTTCGGATGAAACATTCCCTTTCCCTTCGGCAACTCCGGGCGCAGAGCCACAAAAGCCCCTACATCTCATTTCATCGCCGCGCCTCGTGCCGCCCATTATATGCCCATCCTGCCCGCCCGTCAAAGCCAGGCCGGCAGCCATAGCAGGAAGCTGAATGTGAAACGGAAACGTGGAGCGCGGGAGGCGCGCGGAGGAGTGTTGGGAGAGTGGCGGACGCTGATGGATCTCCGGGGCTGGAGAGAATTCGCTTCCGATGGAAAGTGGCCACAGTCTAGGCATCCGCGACGGCCCTGCGCCGGGCCGCGAGAATCAGGCCGCCGGAAGCGTCGCCGCTTCCGCTACGGGTGCTCTGTAGCGGGAGCTTCAGAGCTTCCGTCTGCCGCACCAACGCGGTTTTCGGATCTCTTGCGAGTTGCTCTTGTGCGCGTGTAGTCGCCACCCAAATGCGCGATCTTTCCCAGAACTCCCACTCTTCGCCCTTGATCGATTCGACCGCCCGCACAATCTGTTGCCAGCCCACACCCCGGACCAAACAGCGCAACCCGGGTTGTTCCCGCGCATTCCCTTTTGTTCAACCACTGAGTGCTCCCCCTGAGGTTCGCCTCCGGGGTCTCCAGGAGGAGATGAAAATGGTGTCGCGACGCTCATTCCCGCGAGCCGTCAGGTGATAGCGTCCTCCCGGAATCGGGATGCGCAATGGACGTGCCATGCCCGCCCGTCAACCACAAAACGAGGGGCTTGTCAATTGTCGAGATGTGACCCCAGGCTCCATTCGGTACTGCTTCCAATCAACCGCGAAATCCGGCGCAACCATTTCGGTTGCAATTGCCGTTCTCTCATGCGACTCTGCCTGAAAAGAATCCATGAAGGAAGCCACGGTCAGCCTCACCTTGAAGAACGTTCCCGTGCGCCTGCACCGGCTCCTCAAGGAGCAGGCCTGCGAGCACAAGCGCTCCCTCAACCAGGAAGCCATTCTCTGTCTTGAGCGCACCCTCCTCGGCGCTGGCGACAGTTCCACGTCGCTTCTCGATTCACCGGCGCCCGTCTCGGCTGGGGCCCTCCTGGAGCCCTGGGAAAGCCGCTCCGACATGCTCGTAGGCTTCCTCGACCGCGAGGCATCCTGACTTCCACATCGTGATCGGAATCGACACCAGCTTCCTGGTCGCCTGGGCCATCCCCGAACACCCGGACCACCGCGAGTGCCGCAGCCTTTCGGAACGGGCAGCCACCAATCGGGAAACCTTCGGACTCACCCCCGGCATCCTCGCCGAGTTCATCCACGTCGTCACCGACGCTCGTCGCTTCGCCAAACCTCTCGACATGGAGGCCGCCGGCGCGATCGCCCGTTTCTGGGCCAATGCCACCGAGGTCCGCCACCTCCCGCAAAAGCAGGACGTCACCCGGCAGTGGCTGGAGTGGCTCGCCGAACATCGACTCGGACGCAGGCGCCTCCTCGACACCCTCATCGCCGCCACCTGGCACATCGCCGGCATCCGCAAGATCTACACCCTCAATCCCGCCGACTTCGCCGTCTTCAACCGGTTCAACACGCACCCCCGCCAGGCAGACGCTACCTGCAGTCCTTGAATCGACGAAGGCGATCACCTCGAGTCAAGTTTCCCGGGGGCGGATAGTGGTCAGGCTACCAATTTCCAGTTCGGCATGGGCGCCTATGCCGGAAAGTCTCCCCCATGTCCCATCAGCGCCGATTCCGGTAAGAGCGCGTGTTGTGTCCGGCACTTGGCGACGTGAAACAGATGGCCGCTGCGCTGGTGGCGCCGGTTGAACCCTAAAAGAATGCATTGGACAACCAGACGCTGTAGCTCACGGTCAACCACTGAGCGGTCCGGCTGAGGTTCGCCTCCGGGGTCTCCAGGAGGAGATGAAAATGATTGCGCATGAGGACATACGCGTGCAGGAGCACGCCGAAGCGTTCGGGCAGCTCTCTGAGCAACTCCAGGAAATGCTCGCGGTCACACTCTCGTCGCGAAAGATGTCGGGATGCTTATTTCCGCGAGCCCTCAGGTGATGCCGTCCTCCCGGAATCGGGATGCGCAACGGACGTGCTACGCCCGCCACTGAACCACAAAGCAAAAGATTTGTCCATTGTCGAGATGTGACCCCAGTGCCCTATCCCATCGGCTATTGCGGCACGCAAAGGCCGCCTGGAATTCCCCGGCCAGCCGGGGGATTCCGCTGATTGTCCCATCCGGCATCATTTGCAACCCCGCCGGCAAGCCCGCTCCCGGACCATTCACCCTCAGCGATCTGCGTGGACAGCCTTTCAACTGCTAGCGAGAATTCGCTTTTCAAAGGCTGCCGGTCCCGCCTGCCCAGAGGCGAGGGTTGGTGGGGGTTCAACGAAAACGAACACCGGCTCCGGCAGGGAGTCCATCGCGGAGGAAGGAGATCTCGGGAAGCCTGAGAGGAGGAGGTAGCGAACCACGGATGGACACCGATGGACACGGATGGGGATTGAAGACACAGGTCTTTCCCACTGCAGTGTACGTGCTAACCAGGTCTGTTCAGGGCGTATTTCAATACTTCCATCGGGCTCCCCATGTCAGGCTTCGCCAATTCTCTCTCCCTCAATCCGTGTTCATCTGTGACTCTCGCGTTACCATAAAAAGTCTGGTTCCTCAGGACCGTCGATTGGCGCCTTCCGGCGGAGGCTTTGATTCGCAAATAGCGTGCCAGTCGGCGCCGTATTTGCTGAGCGCTCGCGAGACTACAAGCACAAGCACGCTTCGGGCCCGGAACGACTCCTTGTGGAACGGAGGGCTTTCGCGAGGCGGTGATCCAGCGGGCGAAAGTCCTGCTGGGCGGGCAGAGGGATGTTTCGCAGGTTGAGTGGGAGGTGGGAGAAGCTGAGGCGGAGCGGCGGCCCAAGGGTGTCGGGCAAAAGGCGGCGCCCGGACTGCTTTATCTGGCAGCGAACGGGCGTGCCGCTGTCCAGGATTCAGCGTCATCTGCACACCGGCGCTGCCGCCGCCACGAGCCGCCTTCTCTGTGCCGCGGCCCGCGAGGCCGCCGCCATGGCGCGACGGCTGCGTAAGCAGCCCGGCATGCCAGCGGGTAGCCATTCGTTCGACCGCTTCGTGCGCTCCCTTCGACGTTCTCCTCCTCGAAAAAGGGGTCGTGCGGAGAACTCACGGGCGCGCCCCAAGGAACTCTCCCATCTGCGGAAGGGCGATGGCCGCGGGCAGAGTCCCGGTGTGGATCAGGCAGGCGCTGGCAGTGGGATAATCGGCACGAAAGAGACGAAGGGCCTTCAGGTCCTCCGAACGTGACTGAAGGTTCATCCGGACCTGGGGGATAAGCCCCTTGTTAAATGATCAAAGCACGAGTATGTATTCCCCTAATTTTACAAATTTAAGTGAAAATCCTTCCTCGATCGCTCCTTCCGGTGCTGGAGGAGCGTCTTTTCGAAGGTCGCGTCCTGGTAATCTACGGGGCCCGGCAGGTGGGGAAGACAACCCTTGTGCGGCAGTTGATGCAGCGATTCGACGGGCCATCCACCTACTTGAACTGCGATGAGCCGGATGTGAGAGAGGGGTTGGAAGGCCGGACCTCCACGGAGCTGAAGCACCTCGTCGGACAGGCGCGGCTCGTCGTGATCGACGAGGCACAGCGCGTGCGGGACATCGGCCTGACGCTCAAGCTGGCGGTCGACACGATGCCGGACACCCAAATCGTAGCGACGGGTTCCTCGTCGTTCGAGCTGGCCAACCGAACTTCGGAGCCCTGGACGGGACGGAAGTTCGAGATGCACCTCCATCCGCTCTCGCTCGCGGAGCTGGGCGCCATCGAGTCCGAGGTCGAGACGCGCCGCCTGCTCGAGACCCGGCTGGTGTATGGCATGTATCCGGCGGTCGCCATGGCGGGAAAGGAGCGTTCGTCCGAGATTCTTCGGGAGTTGACCGAAAGCTACCTCTACAAAGACGTCCTGGCTTGGCGTGACATCCGGCGTCCGGAGGTGCTCGACAAGTTGCTGCGCGCCCTCGCCCTGCAGGTCGGAAGCGAAGTTTCGTTCACGGAGTTGAGTTCCATGCTCGGTATCGACAAGGTGACGGTAGAGAACTATCTCGAAGTTCTCGAGCAGGCGTTCGTCGTCTTTCGGCTGATGCCCTTCAGCCGCAATCTACGCAACGAATTGAAGAAGCTGCGCAAGGTCTACTTTTGGGATGTAGGAATCCGAAATGCCGTGATCAACAACCTGAACCCGATCGAATTGCGGACCGACAGCGGAGCGCTCTGGGAGAACTTCGTGATCGTCGAGCGGATCAAAGCCCTTGAAAACACAAGGAGCGCTTTTAGCGCCTGGTTCTGGCGCACACACCAACAGCAAGAAATCGACTACCTCGAAGAGCGGGACGGGAAGCTGCTCGCCGCCGAGATCAAGCTCCAGGCGCGCAAGGCCCGCGTCCCCAGGACTTTCACGGAGGCCTACCCCGAGGCCGAGACAACCGTCGTCACGCCCGCCACCCTGCAGCAATTCCTCGCGCGGTAGGTTTTCGCGAAAGAGCTGCCTCTCCAGGAGCCCGCGCCCGCCTGGAGGGACTCGATTCGCCAAGCGCCATGCCCAACTCGAAGAGGCATTGGGACAATGTATATTATAACGTCACACACGTCACATGGCGCTTTCCTGCACACGAGCACACATTCGCGCTCATAACACCTCCACCGCTGGCGGCCCATAACGCTCCTGCGATCCGCTTCCCCCAGGCCGTGCGCTCTTCGGCACCCAAGCAGCGCAGCCGGATCTCACTCACAAACCCAACGAGATAACCGGGCTCCCACAGCAACCCCCTTGGCAGGGCAAACCCTATCCCGGTCAGTTTCAGGCCCGGCCTTCGATCCAATCCTATCAGCCCCTTCACCCCGCAAATCCACCAGCGTCCCCCACGGACCCAGCAAGCCCCCGGGAGCTTCTCGCGCTCCACGCTCCCGTTTCACCCGCATCCTCTCTCTCTCCAAAGCGTGACTCCCGGAACCGGGATTCGCAATGGACGCGCCATGCCCGCCACTCAACCACAAAGCGAGGCCGAGGCGTTTGTCAATTGTCGAGATGTGACCGGCAACACCGTGCCTGACCCCGTTTTATGAACTCAGGAGCACGCAGCGGAAAACGGAGGAGAAAAAGAGTCTCTCGCAAAGCACGCAGGGCTCGCCAAGGAATGAAGGGGAAGAGGTCTCGGGATGGATGGATGCAGGAGGTGTTCGATCGAGTTGTAATTCTTCCATTTCTCAGAATCTTTGCGAGCTTGGCGTGCTTGGCGAGAAACTTTTTGGGCCTGAGAGTCCGGACTCATTGAGTGCAACCAGGCGATCCCAAAAACTGTCCCACTCTTCGCAGTTGATCGATTCGACCGCCCGCACAATCTGTTGCCAGCCCACACCCCGGACCAAACAGCGCAACCCGGGTGGTTCCCGCGCATTCCCTTTGCGCATCACGACATGGGCGTGCAGGAGCACGCCGAAGCGTTCGGGCAGGACTCCCTCGCGCACGGCGGCCTGCCCCTGTTCCTGCTCCAGGATATAGGCCAACTCCATGACTGACATGAAGCTGATGAAGACGGACTCTTTCTTGCCTTGCTGCCGGAGGATGGCTTCGACCTCGGAAGCCCCGGCTCGTCCTCCTTGAGACACAGGAGCGCCGAAGTGTCTTAGAACGAAGACTTCAGCGGCGGGCGGCATCTTCCCGTCTGCTGGCCAGCAGGGCCTTCGCCGCTCCCTTAGGAGTTGACCCGCGGAACGCGGCGATGGGGTCCTAGGCGACTGGAAGGACATAGATCACCTTCCCATCGTCCGCCCACTCCAGCCGCTGATGAGCCTTGAGCTTGAAGCGCCTGCGGATTCGGGCCGGGACGGCGGTCTGTCCTCGATCACTGAGGGTGGTGACCATCCGCCTCATGTGTAACAGCCCCTCCGCGTCGTGCCAAGCAGTTTCCAGGAAATGGCATGTATTCAGGAAGAATAGCTTCAGAACTCCTGATCTCGAGGAAATTGGTTGAGCCGGAAAACTATGTGGCGCGGGCACTCCTGCCCGCGAACTTTCTAGGCTCACTCGGCGGACAAGAGTGTCCGCCCCACAAGTAGAGTGTCATTCACGGAGTGGCGGTCTCGCTTTGGCTCACTCTTATTCCCCTGTA
>JBGTBW010000172.1:0-80405 GCA_041749135.1 Verrucomicrobiales bacterium | reverse complement strand
GGCCGAAGAGGCTCGTTAAGCCAGCTTCGCTAACCACGGATAGACACCGATGGACACGGATAAGAAGGGGAAATCCAATGGGCGTAACCTGGAGGGCCGGCCTCCGTGACGGCCTGGTCCTGGGATGGAGACCCATCGCGCGAAAGGGCTTGCGGGAGCCCGCCCCTCCAGGATGCAGGATGCAGGATGCAGGATGCGGGATGCGGGATGGAGACCCATGGCACGACAGGAGCTGGAGGGCCATTCCGCAGCCTCAGGTCGTGGAATAGGGCCCAACAGACAACATCCCCTTGGCGCGCTTTGCGCTCTTTGCGAGAGCATAGGAACCTACGGGTCTCACACGGAGCCACGGAGATCACGGAGATCACGGAGAAGAGAGAATCCTGCGGGGTTTCTCGCTAAGGCCGCGAAGCCCGCAAAGGAGTTGAGAATCTCGCCAGGCAAAAGTTTGACGAAGTCTTTGGAGTGCGCGGCTGTGCCGCGCTTTTTTTGAGGGATGCCTGTAGCGGAACGTTCCAACGTCGGAGAGCCGCAGAGATGAGCCGGGTTCGGTAACCACGGATGAACACGGATGGGAAGCAGAGGAGAAGGGAGGGAGGAGGAGGGGTGGAGAGAATGAATGAGCGATAGAACACCCTTCGGTTTCTCGCTAAGGCCGCGAAGCCCGCAAAGGAGTCGAGAATCTCGCCAGGCACGACTTTGACGAAGGACCAGGTAAAAGGGACTTGGGCTTAGAAACTCTACCCGTGGGGCGGCCACTCCCGCCCGTCATGGGGCCCTGGAGACCGGGATTCTTTGAACAGGAGAAAACCCCGGAAGCGGAGAGAGGGCCAGTCTGCAGACTTGACGGCTCTCGAGGTTGAAAGATGGTTCCGTGGAATGAGCGCTCGATACTCCGTGGTATTGAAAAAATCCGGCGAAGGCTATGCGGTAGGCTGTCCAGCGCTCCCAGGGTGTTGGTCACAGGGCCAGACAGAGGCCGAGGCGCTGGAGAATATCCGAGTCGCCATCCAAGAATACCTCGAGGTGCTCGAGGAATCCTTGCGTGACGAGGATGTGCGCACAGTCACCGTCTAGTTGTGCCGAAGATCCCGGGTATCCCTTAGGCCGCCGCAATTCGCGCCCTGGGAAAGGCCGGTTTTTCGGTTGTCCGGGAAGGAAAACACACGGTAATGACGGACGGAACACGAATTGCGGTATCGCCAAAGACGCAGGGCTGACTCCAGAACAATTCAAGGAGCTTCTCTAAACAAGCCGCAAAAGGAGAACCACACTTGCGGCCGGGAAAGCCGCTTTGGATCGAGTTCCTGTTCATGAGATCCAATCGTGCGGAGAGGCGCGAAAGCCGGAGAAGAAATTCAAAGCTCGGCACACCGGTTTCTCGCTAAGGCCGCCAAGCCCGCAAAGGAATGGAGAATTTTGCCAGGCAAGAGGTTGACGAAGTCTTTGGAGTGCGCGGCTGTGCCGCGCTTTTTCGAGGGATGCCCGTAGCGGAACATTCCAACGTACCGATGCCGGGGAAACGAGGCCAGGGTCGTGAGCACCGATCAAGACGGATATAGGGCGTGTTGATTCATTCGGGAATGACGTGCGGTTTCGAACCTCGGACGGTCAGGGGTTGCCGGATCGGTCGCCGGGGTCGAAGGGAAGGGGGAGCCAGGGAAGACGGTTGTCTGGGTCCCGGCCATAGGCGGCGGAGAATCCGCCGCGGGGAAAACCGAGCGCTGCTCCGTCTCGCGCGTAGAAGAATCCGTGGATGAAATACCGTTCCCGGTTCGCGGGAACTTCGGGGACCTCCTCGAAGAAAACCTCGTTGCGCGTGATCCAAACCAGAGTCCGAGGGTCCGGCGCAATCCCGGCGTGGGGCCGGTGCAGGTAGATTTTTTTCCGGTCGCGATCCCGGACATGGTAGACGGATCCGAGAATGAACTTGCGGGTGGGTTCGTCAGGCTGGGACACGAGAATGTTCCAACCGAAGCCGTCGCCGATCCAGGCGTATTGGAGGGCGTGCAGGTCAAGCGAGGGATGGGAAAGTGTGAGGGGCGGATCGAATGGAGCGGTCTCCGACCAGTCGTGATCGACGGGAAGGCCTTCCCATAGTCCGAACCACTTCCCAGAGAACGCGGCGAATGCGGCGACAGGCGGATGTGGGGTCGCAGCGAGCAGGCGGAGGAAGTCTTCATCCGCGAGGAGGAAAGCGGCGGAGGGAGCGCTCCGGCCTCGATCGGAGAGAGCGGCGGGGGCGACGGCGAGGAAGGCGCGAGAGGCGCGGGCGAGCAGCGTCGCGGGGGGAGCGGATGTCCCGGCCGCATCGAGGAGTTCGGTGTGGAGGGCAAGGGCCTCTTCGAGGCCTTTTTGCAGGAGCGGCCACTCGTCGCGGTGGGGCAGAACGCTGAGTGGGATGCGTTCCGGCGCCGGGGAAGGCGGGTCCGCCTCCGGGTTGGGGGGCGTGACAGGGTCCTGGCCGTGCAGCGGGGCGAGGACGGCCCAGAGCGTCAATCCAAACCCGGCAAAACGGGCCGCTGGCGTCATGGCCGGGAGAGCCAGGCGGCGATGCGGCTGGAGACGCCGGCGGGAGGAGCATCTTCCACTGCGAGGGCCTCGGCGTGACCGGAGGCGCGGTAGATGCGCCGGGCCAGACGCATGGCGCGAGGTTCTTCGCCAAGCAGAAGCAATTCCGCTGGAGCGCAGAGGGCGGCTAAACCCGGAAGATCACGGTATTTGACCGAACCGGGAGTGAAAAAGGGGTCATCAAAACGGTCGAGAGAGGCGAACCGGAATCCGCCGGTGTCGATGGCGGTGCGCTGCACGGCGTCGCCGCAGCGAGACCGGGCGGCGAGAACGATGGGACCGGCTCCATGGACGCCGGCGAGGTCGATGGCATCGGCCTTCCATTCCGGATGAGTGCGAACGAAGTCGACGGCGGTGAGAACATCGTGGACCCTGCGGCTGAAAAGCGGCGGATTGTACCCGAAAGTGTAGCCGGCGAATTTCTGCCAGGCTTCATCTTCAGCCCCATATCCTTTGATCTTCGTATGGTCGAGCGTCTCTCCTGCGGCGAGGAACTCGCCTGTGGAGAGGAGATCCACGGACATGACGGCGTCGCCGCGCTCGAGAAGCTGCCGGACGCCGTCGGCCGGCGCGTCGTTTTCCGTTAGGATAGATGATTTTCCCCGGAGATCGAACCAAAGCACAACGCGCCGGTTCCATCGCTCGCCGGGGAACAGGAAAAGAGCGGGAAGCTGTTCGCCGTGGGAATTTGAGATGAGTCCGGTCATGAGGATGTGTCCGTCGCGGGGGTGTTTCTCGACGAGGTCGAAGGAAATATCGCCGCTGTGTCCGGCGGAACGTCCGAGGATGACTTCCCATCCGGCCCCGGTGATTTCGCGGAAGGCTCCGGCGTCTTGCTCCGGCTGGGTGACGGCGGCGCGGATCTGATTGCGGGCATCCTCAGTGAACCAGCGCAGGACGGAGCGTTCGTGGCTGGCTCCGCTCTGTTCTCCGGAGGGCCGGGGGTGATCGTTGGTCCAAACGGAGAGTTCTTCGATGCTGAGAGGCTCGTAATCGGATTCCTGGACCGGTTCGGGCTGACCGAGGCCGAGGTGTTGGTTGAAGAAGGAGTACATGGCCTGGCGAGAGACGGCGTTGTAGTTATGTCCGAACTGGAGAAACGGGGCGGCTCGAAAGCGCTGGGGATGCCCGAGCATGGCGTAGAGATTCTGCAGATCGGGGGCTCCTTTGGATTCGATTTCCTTGGTCCAATCGTCGGCTCCAGTTAGGCCGAGCGGTCGCGGGGCGGCGAGGGCGGCGAGGTCGATGTTGCCGGCTCCGATGCGGAGGTAGGGAGCGTTCTCGCAGGTGCATCCTCCCTGCATGGCGGTGGAGACCATGACCGCGGGGAAAAGAGCGGCGGGGCGCTCATCGATGGCTCCGAGGATGAAGGTTTGGGTCCCGCCGCCGCTGGCTCCGGTGACGCCGATGCGGTCCGGGTCGACATCGGGGAGGGAAAGGAGGAAATCGAGGGCCCGGATGGAGTTCCACGTTTGCAAGCCCATCATGTTTTGAAGATGGAGTTCGGCGGCCGGGGAGAAATAGCCCCAGTCCTCACTGGTGTTCATTTCCTCCCGGACGCCGGGGCGGTGTTCGATTTGGACGCTGTCGGCATAACCGATCATATCGTAGTGAAAGACGACGCAGCCCATGCGGGCGAGTTGGACACAGCGGGCTTGGAGGGGGTGACGGCCGCCGTGTTCGAAGAGTTCGGCTCCGGATTCGAGTTCGCGGCGAAGTTCCTCGTCGCTGAAGGCGTGAAATCTTCCGCCGCCCCAATGGCCGTGGGGACTGAGCACGGCGGGCCTGCGTGGACTGGCTTCAGAAGGAGCGGGATCAGGACGATAGAGGCTGCCGGTGACAAAGTGACCGGGGAGCGACTGGAAGTAGACTTTTTCCACGGAGTATCCTTCCCGGGCTACCTTCCCGTGGATGACCGGGTCGAGGGGGCTGCGTTCAGGCAGGGGCCACAGTCCGTTGGCCACGAGGGTTTGCCGGCGCAGGTCCGCAGCGCGCCGGTTCCAGACCTCGATGGAATCGACGGGATGGAACGGATGATAATCGTCGAGGGTGCGCAGGTCTCCGAGCCTGTTGTCGGCGGGGAGTGTTCCTTCGGGCAAGGCGCGTGGGGCTGCGGCAACCGCGGAGCAGAGAAGGAGCGATGCGGGTGAGGCGAGGAAGAGCAGGGGGCGAAGCAGAGGCCTTTTCATGGGGGAACAGGGTTGTGGGATGGAGAAATGGGGCGGAAGAAGTCGAGTGCGGTGTTGCCGGTGGGGTGTTGTCAGGTGAGGAACCGGGTGAAGGAGGCGATGCGATCCGGGGTGAGCCGGTCCAGGATGGCTTCCAAGAGCTGCAGCGCCGCCAGGTAGTCGGCGAGATGGATGATGGAGTTGTGCGAATGAATATAGCGGGCGGGAACGCCGAGGACAACGCAGGGAACACCGGCGTCGTGGATGTGGAACGCTCCGGCGTCGGTGCCGCCGCTGCGGCGCACGGCGATCTGGTGAGGAACGCCGGTTTCCTGGGCCGTTTCGATGCAGAAATCGACGAGGCGGCGGTTCATGAGGGCGGAGGGATCGCTGACGCGGATTTGCACTCCCATGCCGAGGGCTCCTTGGACCTGACTTGGAGAGAGACCCACGGTGTCATCGGCGGGCGGTCCTTCGAGGACGAGGGCGAGATCGGGCTGGACCAGGCGTGCGGCGGTGCGGGCTCCGCGGAGGCCGATTTCCTCCTGAACTGTTGCCGCTCCCAAGAGCTGATAGGGAAGGGCCTTGGCGGAACGGCGCAAGAGGCATTGGGTGAGAAGGGCGATCCCGCTGCGGTTATCGAAGGCCTTGGCGAGAAGCAGGTCGGGGTCCTGGAGCTGCTCGAATGAGGCGACGGGCACGACGGGGTCGCCAGGGCGAATGCCGAATTCTCCGGTGGCCTGGGCGGCATCGCGCGCTCCCACGTCGATGAACATGGCGTCGATGGGAAGCAGGCGGGGCCGGGCGTCTTCGGGGAGAAAATGGGGTGGTGTGGATCCGATGACGCCGAGGACGCGGTTTCCGGAGCGGGTGAGGACGGCGACGCGCTGCGAGAGCAGGGTATGCGGCCACCAACCGCCGAGGGGGACGAAGGGCAGGAGTCCGGAAGCGGCGACGGATTGAACGAGGAACCCTACTTCGTCGAGATGGGCCGTGACGAGGACGTTGGGTCCGTTTTCAGGATCGCCGCTGCGCCGGCAGACCATGGATCCGAGCCGGTCGCATTCGAAGCGGTGATCCTGACGTCCGGCGAGGAGGTGGTGGAAGAGGGAGCGGACGGAGTCCTCGTGTCCCGGCGGACCCGGGGCTTCGGTGAATTGGCGAAGGAGCGAGAGGGCTTCGCTGCGCGTGTCGCCATTCATGAGGGCTGGCCGGTTCCCGGAGCGGTCATGGAGACTGGGTCGAGGGCGGCCGCGAGACGATCGGGCGGAAGCACCTGTTGTTCCACACAGATCTGGCGGACGGTTTTTCCGGTGGCGACCGATTCTTTGGCGATGGCGGCGGCGCGGTCGTAACCGATGAGCGGGGCGAGGCTGGTGACCATCGACATGCTGAGTTCGATGAGTCCTTCGCAGCGTTCCACGTTGGCTTCGATGCCTTCGACGCATCGGTTTTGGAAGAGGGCAGCGGCAGTCGAGAGGAGGCGGATGCTCTCGAGGAGACTGTGGGCCATGACCGGCATCATGACGTTGAGTTCGAAGTTTCCGTTGGCTCCGGCCCAGGCCACGGCGGCGTCATTTCCCACGACGCGGGCGGCGACTTGCATGACGGATTCGGCCATGACGGGGTTGACTTTGCCGGGCATGATGGAGCTGCCCGGCTGGGTTGCGGGCAGTTGGATCTCGCCGATGCCGCAGCGGGGACCGCTGCTGAGCCAACGGATATCGTTGGCTATTTTGAAAAGGGAGACGGCGATGGTTTTGATTTGTCCGCTGGCTTCGACGAGCGCGTCTTTGGCGGCCTGGGCTTCGAAATGATCGACGGCTTCACGGAAGGAGATGTTCGTTTTCTCGGCGATGTGTTCGATGGCGAGGCGGGCGAACCGCGGATGGCAATTGATGCCGGTGCCGACGGCGGTTCCGCCGAGGGGCAGTTCGAGGAGGGCGTTGATGGCCTTGTGCGTCCGGGATGCGGAAAGCTCGATCTGTCTGGCATAGCCGCCGAAGACCTGACCGAGGCGCACCGGAGTGGCGTCCATGAGGTGGGTGCGGCCGATTTTGATGACCGGGTGGAAGGCTTCGGCTTTGACGGCGAGGCTGGAATGTAAGGAAAGGAGGGCGGGGGCGAGATCGTTGCGGAGGGATTCGGCGACGGCGATGTGGATGGCGGTGGGGATGACGTCGTTGCTGGACTGACTCATATTGACGTGATCGTTGGGGTGCACAGGATCACGGGATCCGATGGGTTTTCCCGCGTGCTGGCTGCACCGATTGGCGATCACCTCATTGGCGTTCATGTTCGTGCTGGTGCCGGAGCCGGTCTGGTAGACATCGACGACGAAATGGGTGTCGAGCAGGCCGTCGGCCACTTCTTGAGCGGCGGCGGCGATGGCTTCAGCCTTGCTGGATTCGAGCAGCTTGAGTTCGGCATTGGTGAGGGCGGCGGCCCATTTCACTAGGCCCATGGCTCGGATCATGGGACGGGAGAAGCCCGTGCCGCTGACGGGGAAGTTGAGGACGGCGCGCTGGGTGGAAGCGCCGTAGAGGGCGTCGGCGGGCACTTCCATTTCGCCCATGGTGTCGCGTTCGGTTCGCGTAATCACGTTTGGTGGTAGGGGGATAGCGGTGGGTGTGTTTCGGGACGGCTGACCGGGGGGACGGTCTGCTGCTCGGAAGTTCGGGGGTTCTGAAGGCGGCCGGGAGGGGATTCCGGCAAGGCCCTCGTCGCTTTTGATATACGACGGGCGCGGAGAGTCGAGGAAGTGTTTCGGAAAGAGGAGACTCGGGAGAGGCGCCTGGAGCGGAATTCGCAAGAATTCCGATGGCTGGCCCGGCTGGTCTCGCGGATCCAAGGGAGGCGGGTTGGAAAACCCGCCCTCCGTTGGGCGCTCGATTCGTGGTCGCCGATGGAAGGGGAAAGGCGGGTTGGAAAAGCCGCCCTCCGTTGGGCGAAGGGGAAAAGAGGCGGGTTGGAAAACCCGCCCTCCGTTGGGGCGCTCGATTCGTGGTCGCTAATGGAAGGGGAAAGGCGGGTTGGAAAACCCGCCCTCCGTTGGGGCTCGCGATGGAGGTCAAACTTGGGCTTTTTTGTCCGGCAATCCCATGTAGTCTGCGCCGATGTCACGCGAGGAGGTGTTCCGGTTGACCGAACTCGCTTCGTGCGCTGGGTGAGCGTCGAAGCTGTCCCAGGACCTCTTGGCGCAGGTTCTGCGCGGTCTCCCCGGAATGGATCATCCCGACTTGTTGGTGGGATCGGCTACATCGGACGACGCGGGCGTGTTTCGGCTCGATTCCACCCGGGCCTTGGTGCAGACGGTGGATTTTTTCACTCCGATCGTCGATGAACCCTATCTGTTCGGTCAAATAGCGGCGGCGAATGCGCTCTCTGACGTCTATGCCATGGGTGGGCGGCCGTTGACGGCGATGAATGTGCTGGGGATGCCGACGGAGCGGATCAGTCCGGAGCAGATCGCCGAGATCCTGCGCGGGGGAGCCGAAAAGGTGCGGGAAGCCGGTTGCGTGCTGTTGGGCGGACATTCCATCGAGAATCCGGAACCTGTTTACGGCTTGTCGGTCACGGGACTTGTCCATCCCGATCGCTATCTGACCAATGCGCGAGGCGTGGCGGGGGATTTGCTGGTGCTGACCAAACCGTTGGGCACGGGCATCATTTCGACGGCGATCAAAAGGGAGTTGTGTTCCGCTGAGCTGGCCGCGGCGGCGGTGGAAGTGATGTGCACGCTCAACACGCCAGGCGCCGAGTTGGCTGAGAAAGGCTGGGTGCGGGCGGCGACCGACATCACCGGCTTCGGATTGCTCGGGCATTTGGCTTCCCTGTCGCGGGAAAGCGGGGTGACGGCGCTGATCCGGCCATCGCAGCTTCCGGTGATCGATGCGGTGGTGTGGGATTTGATCCGGGAAGGTTGCGTGCCGGGAGGGACCCGGCGGAATCTCGAAGGGGCCACCCGGGTGAGTTGGGGGAGCGGGGTGGAGGACGCGGCGCGGGTCCTGCTGGCCGATGCGCAGACCAGCGGCGGTCTGTTGTTGTGTGTGCCAGAGGCGAGGCTGGATTCCGTCTTGGCGTTCTTGGAATCCGTTGGCGCGCGGGCGCGGGCGGTGATTGGGGAGTTGGGACCAGTTGACGCGGGAGGGTGTCTTATTAGGGTGGCGGAATGAGCATCGGCAACGCCCGGGGAATCCCATCGGTGGACCGGGTTTTGACCGCGCTGGAGAAGTCCCCCTTGCCGCGGCCCTTGACGGCGCGGCTCGTTCGTGAGGCGGTGCATGAGTTGCGGGAGAGCGGAGACACGCTGGAGGGCTGGGGCGGATGGGAAGGATTTCTCAACCGGGTGCGCGGGCGGATCGACAGTTTTTCCCGGAGCCGGATCGCCCCGGTGATCAACGGGACCGGGGTTTTGATCCACACGAATCTGGGTCGCGCTCCGTTGGCGGAGAGGGCGGCCCGGACCGTCGCCGAAGTGGCCGGCAACTACAGCGCGCTGGAGTTCGATCTGGAGAGCGGCGAGCGGGGGCGGCGGGGGGGATTTGTGGAAACGGCTCTGGCGGAACTCCTCACGGCGGAAGCCGCCACGGTGGTGAACAACTGCGCTGCGGCCTTGGTGCTCATCCTTGGGAATATTGTTAGGAACAGCGGCCGGCGGGAGGTGGTCATCTCGCGGGGTGAACTCGTCGAGATTGGAGGCGGTTTCCGCGTGCCGGCGATTCTCGAAGCCAGCGGCGCCCATCTCCGGGAAGTGGGCACGACCAACCGGACCACGATCGAGGATTACGCCGGGGCGATCGGGCCGGACACCGCATTGTTGTTGAAGGTGCATCGCAGCAACTTCTTCATGGAGGGCTTTGTGCGGAGTCCGTCGATGGAAGAACTCGTGGCCTTGGCTCGGGAGCGTGGGGTTCCGATGATCGAAGATCAGGGCAGCGGGGCCTTGGTGAGCACGGAGGGCATCGCCGGGGTCGAACACGAGCCTACCGTGCCGGACGCGCTGCGCCGCGGGGTCGATCTCGTTTGTTGCAGCGGGGACAAATTGTTGGGCGGACCGCAGGCGGGCATCATTGCGGGTAAGGCGGACCGGGTGGCGGCGCTGAAGAAGGATCCGTTTTTCCGGGCATTGCGTTGCGACAAGTTGATCCTGGCGGCGCTCCAGGAAACGGTATTGGTCTACCTGGAAGCGTTGGAGGCGGGAGATGCGCCGGACTTGCCGCTAATGAAGATGCTGGGTCTGCCGCTCGCGACCTTGCAGCTCCGGGCCGAACGGATGGCGGACGCGCTCGATGGCGCACACGGGACGGTGCGCATCGGCACGGCTTTGTCCCGAATGGGCGGCGGAACGATGCCGAAGTCGAGCGTCGAATCGGTGACCGTGGACCTGCGTCCGCAGCGCGGATCCGCCCAGGACTTGGCGGGCCGCCTGCGCCATCGGAGCGTCCCGGTGATCGGCTACATCGATCAAGACTGGTGGAGGCTGGATCTACGGACGGTCTTTGAGCATCAGGATGCGGCGGCGACGTTGGCTTTGCGGGAAGAGTTGGCGCGGAATGGACCGGGCGCTTGAACGGCGGCGTTCTTCCAGTAGATTGTAGGCGTCGTGGGAGCGAAAAGGAGAGACCGGATGGAATCGCCCGAAGCGAAGAGGGTCCAGCTTCTCTTGTGTTGGGTGGTGGGCTTGGGCGCCGTGCTCGTCGCGGCTTGGAGCTTTGCACACGGCGACCGCTATTTGGCCCTGCGGGAACTGCACAAACAGGGCGTCGAGCCCGGACCCGGTGCGGTGATTGAGGCGGTCGTCTCGGGAAACATGGACCGGCTGCGAGTGTTGGGGCGGGCCGGCGTCTCCTGGAACGAGCCGGATTCCCGGGGCGTCCGTCCGGTTTGGGCGGCGGTGCAGTCTGGGAATGTGGACGCACTGAACTTGTTCGATACGTGGAAGCACCCGGTTCGTTTTGATGTGCGGGGACCGGACGGCGAGAGTGTGCTGCAGACCGCGCTTCGGAAGGGGGATATCGGAGCAACGGCTGTGCTCTTGCGTTACGCCGCGCCTTCGGACTTGGAAATGACGACGGCCAGCCGTGAGACCGTACCGGCGGTTGTTTGGCTGGTCGAACGGCGCGAGGCGGGGCTCTTGCGGCTCGTCCTCGATAGTGCGGGAATCGACTGCGACGCGGTGGACGGACAAGGCCGGACGGCGCTGATGCATGCTGTGGAGATGGAAGAACCGGTATTGGCGGAGCTGCTGCTCGAAGCGGGAGCAGATCTGGGGCGGAAGGATGCTGCAGGGAAAACGCCAGCCGGAATTGCCGTGGATCGCGGCGATGCCGGGATGCTCACGCTTTTGCTGGCCCACGCCAAACGGGGCAGCGGAGCTGTCCATGTCTTGCATGCGCTCCAGGCCTTTGAGCAGGGCAGGCCCGATCTGCTGAAGATGTTGCTGCAGTGGGGAGTGGAGGTTCCGGCGGAGACCCGGTCGGAATGGCTGGCCCGGGCCGTAGAGAGCGGCGATGACGTCACCGTCAGGAATCTGATCGAATTGGGTTGGCGGCCTGAAGCAAAGGCCGGCGAAAAACTGCTGCGCGGGGCGTTAGCTCGTGGTCATTATCCGGTGATGATTCCGCTCTTGGCGGTGGGAGCGCCATCTGACGGCTTGTTGACCGAGGCCTTGCGTTGCGGTCATCACTCGATTGCGGAACTGCTTTTCACTTGGGCTCCACCCCGGCCGGACGAACGGAGCCGGCTGTTGGAGGAGGGAATTCTGCGGGGAAACCGGGCGATCTGCCGCCGCCTCCTCGAGTTGGGGGCCCCAGTGGAAGGGATCCTGCCGGCGGGCCAGCGTCCGCTGCTGGCGGCGGTGGCTGCGGAGCAGGGAGTCATTGTCGAGGATTTGCTGGATCTCGGGGCCGACCCGGAAGCGCCGGTGCAGACGCCGGTCAGCGAGGAGTTTATGGCGCTTTTTTCGGGCAACGAGAACGCCAAGAGGGCGCGCTTTTTCATGCTGAAAGACGAGGAGGTCCGGCCCCTGATGTTGGCGGCCATTTTGGGAGATTTGCCGTCGGCGAAACGGTTGATGCAGTTTGGAGCCTCCACGAATCGCTACACGTCGAAACAGAAGTTCTATGCGGTGAATTTCGCGATTCAGGGGGGCCATCACGACATCACCCGATTGGTTTTGGGGAGCGATCCTAACAAACGGGAACGCCGGATCGAGATCAGTTTGGGCCGGCAGGAAGCGGTCTTTTACCGGGACGGAGAAGCGTCGTTGACGACGAAGGTCTCGACGGGGAGGAAGGGTTACGCGACGCCGAAGGGAACTTTTGTCATCACCAACAAGTACCGCAGTTGGGTGTCGACCTTGTATCACTCGAGCATGCCCTACTTCATGCGCTTGAATTGCGGGGATTTCGGCTTGCACCAGGGTTATGTTCCTGGATACCCGGCGTCGCATGGCTGTGTGCGAGTCCCTGGGGGGAATGCGGGGAAACTCTATCAGGCGATGCAAGTCGGGGATCTCGTCGACATTCTTCCCTGAAAAGGCGAGCCATCGGTTAAGCCGGGTTCAGCGGTCGCGATGGAGCATGTGGCCGGCGATGAGCCGGAGGGGTTGGGCGCGGGCTCCGAAGAGGGCAAGGGCTTCGATGGCCTTGGTTGTGAGGCGCTGCGCCTCTTTCCGGGAGCGGTCAAGACCCAAGAGAGACGGGTAGGTCGCTTTCTCCGCGGTTTGGTCTTTTCCGGCGCTCTTTCCGAGTTGCTCGGTAGTTTGGGTCAAGTCGAGGATGTCATCGACGACTTGGAAAGCGAGACCAATGGACTGGCCGAAGCGAGTGAGGGCTTCGAGCTGGTCTGGCGCGGCGTTGGCGCTCATGGCTCCGAGGCGCAGGGATGCGGTGAGGAGGGCCCCGGTTTTCCGCGTGTGGATGTTTTCCAGAGCGCGACGGGTAAGAGAGCGTCCTTCTCCATCCAGATCGAGGACTTGTCCGGCGACGAGTTGACGGCTGCCGGCGGCCCGGGCCAGTTCTGCGACCATGGCCGAGGCGGGATACCGGCGGGTGGGCCGGGCTCCGGCGGCCAATTCGAAGGCCAGCGGCTGGAGGGCATCCCCGGCCAGTACAGCCAGGGATTCTCCGAAGGCGCGGTGGCAGGTGGGATGGCCCCGGCGCAGATCATCGTCATCCATGCAGGGCAGATCGTCGTGGATGAGCGAATAGGTGTGGATACATTCGACGGCGCAGGCCAGCGGCAGCGCATCGCCGGCCGAGCCGCCGCAAGCGGTCGCTGCGGCCAGACAGATCACGGGACGCAGGCGTTTGCCTCCGGCGAACATGCTGTAGCGCATGGCGCGATGAAGGCTGCGGGGTGCGGCGGATTCGGGCGGCAGCGCGCGTCTTAGCGCGGCATCGATAGTTCGGCGCTGGGTTTTTAGGTAGGCGGCGAGGTCATCCATGAGCCGTGGCGAAGCGACGAAGCGCGGGCGGGTCAGAGGATTTCGGCGATTTGAACGGCGTTGAGCGCGGCTCCCTTGCGCACCTGATCTCCGACGACCCAGAAAGCGATGGCGTTGTCCAGGGCCAAGTCCGTGCGGATCCGGCCGACCAGGCAGTCGTCTCCGTTCGCGGCGTCGAGCGGAGTGGGGTAGATGCCGGCGGCAAGGTCGTCCATGACTTGGACTCCCGGAGCTGCGGCGAGGACTTCCCGGGCGTGTCCGGGATCCGGAGCCTCCTCGAAGACGGCGGTGATGGACACCGAGTGGGAGCGGTAGACGGGCACCCGCACGCAGGTGGCGGAGACGCGCAGGCCGGGGGCGTGAAGGATTTTGCGGCTCTCGTCCTGCATTTTCATTTCCTCCCGCGTGTAGCCGCTGTCGAGGAAAGCTTCGACTTGCGGGATGACGTTGAAGGCGATTTGGCGGGGGTAAACCTGGCGAATGAGGGCTTCTCCCCGGACGCTGGCTTCGACTTGCCGTTCAAGCTCGGCGATGCCCTGCGCTCCGCTTCCGGAAACCGCCTGGTAACTGGAGGCGATCACCTGCCGGCAACCAAAGGCGCGGTGCAACGGGGCCAGCGCCATTAGGGTCACGATGGTTGTGCAGTTAGGATTGGCGATGATCCTCCGCGGCGCCTGACGGACATCCAGTGGATTGATCTCCGGGACGACCAGGGGCACATCTTCGTCCATGCGAAAGGCCGAGGAATTGTCGATGACCACAGCTCCGGCCTGGGCCGCATAAGGAGCGAACTCGCGGGAGATGGCGGATCCGGCGCTGAAGAGAGCCACATCGACGCCGCGAAAGCTGTTAGGCTTGAGTTCTTCGACAGCCCGGCTGCCGCCAGCGAAGGGGAGTTCCCGTCCAGCCGACCGGGCCGAGGCCAGAAGGCGGACTTCGGACGGTTTCCACCCGCGCCGCTCGAGACAAAGGAGGATTTCCCGGCCGACTGCCCCGGTGGCTCCAACGACGGCGACGTGTTTCCCGTGCTTCATGGACTGGTCGGCTGGTTTCTGGGTGGGTGGAGGAAAGGGCGAGAAATTGACTCCGGATCGATCGAAGGAAAGTTCTTTTTTGTGATCGAAGAACGGGTGTTGGCGGTTTCGGTAGACCGGCAGGAATTGTGTTTGACCGATGGAAGCGGAACGGTGTTGAAGCGGTATCCGGTGTCGACCTCGCGTTTTGGGTTGGGGTTTGAGGAGGGCAGTTTTTGCACGCCGACGGGCAATTTTATCATCAGCGAGAAGATTGGGGAAGGCCAGCCCCCGGGCGTCGTGTTTCGGGGCCGGGAACCGGCCGGGTTCTGGCGGCCGGGAGACCCCGGCGAGGACCTCGTTCTTTCCCGGATTCTGTGGCTCCACGGCGTGGAACCGGCCAATGCCAACACCAAGAGCCGATGCATCTACATTCACGGGACTCAAGATGAGGAGGGCATCGGGAAACCGGCCAGTCATGGCTGCGTGCGGATGCGCAGTGCGGATGTGATCGACCTTTACGACAGGGTGGAGGTGGGGGACCGGGTGTGCATCGGCGTGGAAAGGGCGCTTTTCGCGTAAGCATCCGAGGCTCCGGGGCGATCAAGGGTCCTGAAAAAACTGCGTTTCGTGCTTGCTTTTTCGAGCTCTCACGTGTTTTTACGCATCTTCTCAGGAAGAGAACGCAACCCAAACCGTATCTGACACACATGAAACTTATCAAACTCTTGGCCCTCGCCGTCGCGGGAATGACATTGGCCGCGTGCGCGTCACACGACACGCCTCCTCCGGCGACCTCGGGCACCTATGTGGCTCCGTCCTCCAAATAAGGAGCGGTTCCAATCGATCCTTGAGAGCGGCCGGGGGTTCCCGGCCGCTTTTTTTGGCTTCACGAAGGCCTTGGCGGGCGCCAAGAACCGTGCCGGTTCTCTGGTCCGATGGGTCTCGGAGAAAACCTTCGAGACCGGCTTCCGTTGCTAACCCACATTTCTCATACCCTTTCTGCTGTGGCGCGCTGCGGCCCATGGGGACTGCCTTGAGCTTGCTCTGAGCTTGAACAGGGTGTACTCACCCAGCTCTGCGCCCTCGGCAGCGCGCGGCCTCGGCAGTAAGGGGTTCGCAGCGCCTCGCGACGAAACGGTATGAGAAATGCGGGCTAGCGTTCCGCCCTGCCCATGGGAAAGGGAAGACGACATTTTCACTTCATCGGGATCTGCGGCACCGCGATGGGCGCCGTGGCCGCGGCCTTGCAGCGCCGGGGAGACAGCGTTTCCGGCTCCGACGCCAACGTCTACCCGCCCATGTCCTCCTTTCTCGAGGCCGAAGGAATCGCGGTGACCGAAGGGTTTCAGGCCGAAAACATTCCGGCGGAGACGGATGTGGTCGTGGTCGGCAACGCCATCAGCCGGGGCAACGAGGAAGCCGAGACCGTGCTTGAACGAAAGCTGCTCTATTTGTCGTTGCCGGAAGTTCTCAAACAGGAGTTTCTCCGCGGCCGGCGCAACCTGGTGGTGACCGGCACTCACGGAAAAACCACGACGGCTTCCCTGTTGGCTTGGCTGCTGGAGTGCAGCGGCAGGAATCCCGGGTTTCTCATCGGCGGAATCCCGCGCAATTTTCACGGTGGAGCGCGCTTCGAGGACAGCGAGTGGGTCGTCTTGGAAGGCGACGAGTATGACTGCGCCTTTTTCGACAAGCGCTCGAAGTTTTTGCACTACCTGCCCGAAGTGGTCGTCGTGAACAACATCGAGTACGATCACGCGGACATTTTCGGATCCGTCGAAGAGATCACTTTGAGTTTCCGGCGGCTGCTGAACATCGTGCCGCGCAACGGCATGATTTTCGTCAACGGAGACGATCCTGTTTGTTTGGAAGCGGCCGCGGGAGCGCCTGCTCCAGTTAGGAGAGTGGGCCTCAGCCCGGACTGCGAAGCGCGTATCGAGGGCCTCGAACTCGACGCGGAAGAAGTGCGGTTCCGGATCGGGGGTGAGGACTACAAAGTCCCGATGGGGGGAATGTTCAACGCGCGCAACGCCGCGATGAGCATTTGCGCGGCGCGGCATGTGGGGCTGAGTCCGGAAGCGATCCGTGCGGGGTTCCCGGGTTTTTTGGGAATTGCCAGACGGCAAGAACTGCGAGGGGAACGGCGCGGGGTGCGGGTGATCGACGATTTCGGGCATCATCCCACGGCGATCCGGGAAACGCTTGTAGCGATGCGGCGGCGGTATCCTCAAGGTAAGTTGTGGGCCGTGTTCGAACCGCGCTCGAATTCCAGTCAGCGTCGCGTGTTTCAGGAGCAGTTTACCGCGGCGTTCCGGGAAGCCGACGCAGTGGTGTTGACGGGGTTGCATCGCCCGGAGCGCATTGCTGAGGAGGAACGGCTCGATGTGGCGCGGGTTGTCGCGGACCTGAGCGCGGCGGGCCGGCAAGCTTGGGTCGAGGCGGGGGCGGACGCCATCGTGTGCCGCTTGGCGCCCTTGGTGGAGAGCGGGGACACGATTGTGGTGTTCAGCAACGGCGGGTTCGATGGCATCCATGGCAAGTTGCTCAATCGGCTTTGAAACGGGAATGGGCGAGACGGGGAGAGAGCGGCACAAGGAGCGGAACCGCTTTCTGGCGGAGCACCGGGCTCACGACTACAACGAGCTGGTCCGCCGTTGGCGGCTCGTGGTGAAGCGGGCTGGACTCAGAATGGAGGTTCTGACCCGCGCGGATGGTTTTCCCGTTTACCTGCTCCGCGGACGACGTTCCAGCGGCGATTCCATTTACGTTTCAGCGGGCATCCATGGGGACGAACCCGCAGCGCCGTGGGGCCTGCTGTCTTGGGCCGAGCGGCGGGCCGAGGAATTGGCGGACAAGAACTTGGTGATGTTGCCCTGTCTCAATCCTTGGGGGCTGATCTGCAATCAGCGCGGCAACGCGGCCGGAGAGGATCTCAACCGGATTTTCGATCAGAGCGTCGATCCGGTGGGTGCGCTCCGCCGGTTTCTGGCTGGGCGCAGTTTTTCCCTGGCTGTGTGCTTGCACGAGGATTTCGACGGCCGCGGCATTTATCTGTATGACTTGAATCGGAACGGCGACCCGCACAGCGCTCGGACCTTGTTGACCGCCTGCGGATCCCCACACATGCCCATTGATCTGCGGGCGAAGATTGACGGCCGTAAAGCCGCGGAAGGAGTCATCTACCGCCGCCGCCTCGATCTGCGCCGGATTCCAGGAATGCCGGAGGCCGTTTTTCTGCACTTTTCCGGGCATGCAGAGCGCACGCTCACTTTTGAGACTCCTTCGGAGTACGATCTCTTCGAGCGGGTGGAAGCTCATGGGAGGTTTCTTGATCTCATTTTGGACGGCGAAACCGGGAAGCGGGCAAACTCGCGTTAGACGCTATGGGAGCGTAGACTGCACAGGATGATGAGTTGGTGGCTCCGCTATCGGGAATGGCTGCACACGCGCTGGCCCGCGGGCCGGGTGGAAAAGCTCCCCGTGGTTGGGGAGGATGGGGAGACCCACGTTTCCGGCTTGCGAATCGTGGGCGATCTCTGCGGCGTGCCCTTGCTCAAGTTTGCTTCGGAGACCGGAGCCCGGGCTGTGCGAGCGATGTTGCGTGAGCCCGGTTTCGCGCCGGCGCAGGGGAAAGACCCGGATCGGTTCGATCTGGCCATCATCGGCGGCGGCGTGTCCGGAGTGTCCGCTGCCATGGAAGCGGTCCGGTGCGGGTTGCGTTATGTGCTCTTCGAATCGAGCGAACCCTTTTCCACCGTGGTGAATTTTCCGCGGGGGAAACCGATTTTCACCTATCCGACGGACATGACGCCGGCAGGGGGGATTCAGTATCCGGAACGCGCCAACGTCAAGGAACCGCTCCTGGATGAATTGCGGAGGCAACTGGAGGAGAGCGGGATTGAAGTGCTGTCAGGGAAAGTGGAAAAGGTCGAGCGGCGCAGGGGAGAGTTCCTGGTGCACCGGTGCAGCGAACCCGGGCCGCCGGTCCGCGCCTTGCGCGTGATCGTGGCCATCGGTCGCAGCGGAAGTTTCCGGAAGTTAGGTGTGCCCGGCGAAGATTTGGACAAAGTGACCAATCGCCTGCACGACCCCCGGGATTTCCAGGGCAAGGACGTGCTGGTGGTGGGGGGCGGAGACTCGGCATTGGAAACGGCCGCGGGCCTGGCTTGTTGCGGGGCGCGGGTCACTCTGAGTTACAGGGGCCGGGAGTTTTCGCGTCCGAAGCCGGAGAATATCGAGCGCGTTCGAGCGTTGGAAGCCGATCCCGAGACGGTGGTCTGTGTGGAATCTCCGAGTTCTGAGAGGGTTGGCAGCGCCGCAGACTCCCGGATGCGAGGCGAGGCTCTGCCCGGCTCCTTGCGGGTGGCGTTTGGTTCCGAAGTCGAAGGCATCGATCCCGAAGCAGTGCGGCTCCGCTTTTCCGGAGAGCGCGAAGCACAGCGCCTGCCTAACGATGCGGTTTTCGTCATGACCGGGCGGGAGCCGCCCTTGGACTTCCTACGGAGATCCGGCCTGCACATTCGCGGAGATCGCACGCGGTGGTGGTGGCTTTCCCTCATCTTGGTGTTGGCCCTCTTCATCTTCATCTACCATTGGAAAGGAAACGCGCCGGTGATTCCGGTGCGCAAGTGGTTCGCGGCGAATCAATGGTTTCCCTTCAATCTTCCGGAATGGCTGGCCGGATTCGGAGGAGCCTGGACTGATCCGGCCCATTTCTTGGGCGCGTTGCGCGAGGCCGCTTTGGGGAAGCCTGATTTCTACTACGCGCTTGCCTATTGCCTGCTGGTCATCATTTTCGGCATCAGGCGGATGCAGCGGCGCCGGACTCCTTACGTCGCCGCACAGACCTTGACGCTGACGGCGATTCAAGTGATCCCGCTTTTTCTCCTGCCCTACCTGTTGTTGCCTTGGATGGGGAACAACGGCTGGTTTGATGCGGGTCCGGGGCAGTGGATGGCGGACCTGTTGTTTCCGGCGGACGCCGGCGGCGAGCGCGCCTATTGGCATTCCTTCGGGTTGATCCTGGCCTGGCCGCTATTCGTCTACAATGTGTTTACTGGGGAGCCTTTATGGGGCTGGCTGGCGATTAGTTTCCTTCAGACTTTCGTTCTCATTCCATGGATGGTGATGCGGTGGGGGAAAGGGGCTTACTGCGGTTGGATCTGCTCCTGCGGAGCGTTGGCGGAGACGTTGGGCGACACGCATCGTCACAAGATGCCGCATGGGCCTCTTCCCAACCGCTTGAACATGATCGGGCAGGTCTTTCTCGGGCTGGCTCTCCTTCTGCTGGTGTTTCGGCTCTCCTCCTGGATTCCGGGATTGGGATTTCTGGAGGGGCCTTACTACTGGATCCTATCCAACATACCTATTTTCAATTATCAGTATTTCGTCGATCTGCTCTGGGCCGGCATTCTTGGCTTTGGTCTTTATTTTCATTTCTCCGGACGGGTTTGGTGCCGGTTTGCCTGTCCCCTGGCCGCGTTGATGCATATCTATGCGCGCTTCGGGAAATTCCGAATCTTCGCGGACAAGTCCAAGTGCATCTCCTGCAACGTCTGCACCACGGTATGTCACCAAGGCATTGACGTGATGAATTTCGCCAACAAGGGGCAGCCCATGGAAGACCCGCAGTGTGTCCGTTGTTCCGCCTGCGTCGAGCAGTGTCCCACGGGTGTGCTGAGCTTTGGAAGACTGGACGCGGAGGGCCGGATGGTGAAGGACCGGCTGGCCGCTTCTCCGGTGCAGATGAGGGAAGGACGCGGAAAGGCGGGTTAGCGGGCTCCGGGATCAGCGACGCGGAAGTAGCCGGCCGGGAATTCCTCGATTTGGTAAAAGAAATCCCATTGTGAATCCTTGGGCGTGGTCTCGCCGAGCGGCGCCCAGTCCAGGAGATCCGGGGAGTGGTCCACCCGGTAGGACCGGCCCGGGGGAGAATGGATGTCGAGACGGATGCGGCCTTCTTCGGGGAGGTAGGCGATCCCGGTGATCTCGGCTTTGGCGGCAGGCTCGAAGCTTCCGAGGCGCTGCAGGATGGTTCCCCCGCCCCCGACGGCGACAAAAGATTGGGATCCCACGCCAGCCAGCGCTTCTAGGGCGTTTTCACTGAAGGCTTCCTCGACCCAGGTCCGGCCTGCATTAGAAGTGGCCAGAATCTTTCCCTCCAGGGTGACCACGATGCCCTTCTGGGCATCCGCGAAGACGGCGTCGAGAGCGATGGCTCCCAGGCCGGCGTGAACCAGGTCCCAGGAATCGCCGCCGTTGAATGTTTCATGCACTTCACCGGTGAAGGTGAAGACAAAACCGTGCCGCGGACCTACCCAAGCTGCGGCTTGAATCTCGTGAAGTTGGGGCAAAGGCACGGATTCCCAGGTCTCGCCTCCGTCGAAGGAACGTACGAAATCCGCACGGCTGATGAATCCGAAATCGCCGTAGGTGATGCCTCCCGTACTGTAGATGGTTTGGGCATCGGGCGCGTCGATCTCGGAAAGAAAATGGTCTCCTGGGGCGTAGATCAGTTCCCAGACCGTTCCTCCGTCCGTGGTCTGGAAGACGTTTCCTTCCTTGATGAAGAATCCGGTGGATGCCGAAGTGAAACGGATGTCGAAGATGCTTCCGGCGAAGTTGGAGAAGTCGCCGATTTCTTCCCAGTGTTCTCCGCCGTCGATGGAGCGATAGAGTCCGGTGCGGCTGACGAAGACCTCGGAGGGGCTCTTGGCGTAGACAGCGAGAAACGTGGCGTTGGTGGGGAGGGATGCGGTGGGTATCCACGTGGTTCCTCCGTCGCTGGTTTTGAGGACGATGTTCAAACCGCCGATGTAGCCGTTCCACTCGTCGGCGAAATGCACCGCGGCGAGGGCGGCATCGGTCCGGACATCCCGCCGCAGCCATTCCTGGGCCTGGGTATCGGCACAGGAAGCGAAGGCAAGGAGGGTTGGGCCAAGTAAGCGGAGCTTCATTGCTGGAATGGGAACGCGGCGGCACAGTTGAGCGGGGAAAAAGCGTGAGCAAGGCCAAAGATGGTTTCTGGATCGAGAGCAGGGCGTGCGGGAGCCCGCCCCTCCAGGATAGCGTGAGGGATCTGGTAGAGGCTGACCTGGAGGGCCGGACTCCGTGACGGCCTGGTTGCGGGATGAGGGGCTTCGAAAAAGGGCTTCGTCAAACGCGTGTGGAGCCCTAAAGAGGCTTTTGGGGCATTAGTCCCTGGACGATCCCAGTAAAGCAACACAAGCGAATGAACAGTTTCAGGTCGATTGGAGCAGCCCTGGCCGCAGGCATCGCGAGCAGTGTGGGATTCGCCTCCGGCCAAGCGGACCCAGGGGTCGCCGGTCAAACCCCGGGCGCCGAGCCGCCGCAACCTTTTCTGCTTGGACCTCCCGTCAAGGACGGACCCGTGGTGGTGCGGGCCGCTTTTCAGTTCCAGGATGTCAACGAGATCAACGATGAGGCGGAGACTTTCGAGTTCACGGGGATCCTCACTCTCCAGTGGAATGATCCGCGGCAGAGTTTCGATCCCGTGGCCGCGGGAACCGGCGAGAAGATCTACCAGGGCGACTACCAGTTTAACGAAATCTCTCCTGGCTGGTTTCCTCAGGTGATTCTTGCCAACGCATCCGGTTTATACGAAACCCATGGAGTGGTGCTGCGCGTGCAGCCGGACGGCACGCAGACCTTGGTTCAGGCCCTGAACGCGGTGGCGGAGGCGGACTTTGATTTGATGCGATTCCCCTTCGACCGGCAGCGTCTGGAGGCCGTATTCGTAGTGCTGGGGTTCGACCAAGACGAGGTTCGCTTCGAAGCGGAACCGGAGATCGCCGGTTCCCCGGGAGTTGAAGTGCAGATACCTCAATGGAGACTCGGGCAGATCGTCATGTCGACCCGGGATCTCCCGTCCGCTCATGCCGGGAAAGAGAGCATCGCCTCTTCCTTCGTCGCGAGCGTGGATGCGCGGCGACAGTCCCTATTCATCATCCGCCTGGTGGTGCTCCCGCTTGTGGTGATCGTGTCGCTCTCATTTTCGGTGTTTTGGATGGACCGGTCATCGTTGGGCGATCGGATCAGCGTGTCGTTCATCGGGATACTCACGGGCGTCGCCTACCAAATCGTCATGAGCGAGATCCTGCCGCACATTTCTTATGTCACCTTCATGAACGCTTTCTTGAATCTCAGTTTCGCGACCATGTGTGCGACGGTCGTCATCAACTTGATGGTGGGCGCGCTCGATAAGAAGGGGGACTACGAGAACGGCACCCGCTTGGACAACCGCTGCCGGTGGATGTTTCCTCTTGGCTATTTTGGACTATTGTTGCTCTTGCTCGGAGTAGCGGTGGTCTTTTTGTAGAGCGCGCTGACCACGAACGGCAGGCCCGCCGGTGGATCCTGGCTCACTCTCGATGAGCGACGCGTCTCCCCGGTTTGTCGCGGCCATATTCTTCTCTTGCCAGGAGCAAGCGGCTTTCCGTAGCATCCTTTCCTTCACGCGCCGGACCACGAGAGCCGCCAAAGGGAGGGGGACCGGACGCCCGGTGCGGGAGACGCCATGCCCCCGGCTTTTGACACCACGCATTGGTCCCGGGTCTTGGAGGCCTCCGGAGACGATCCGGATACCGCCAGGACGGCTCTGGAGCAGTTGTGCCGCACTTATTGGCGGCCCGTCTACGCCTTCGTGCGCGGCCGGGGTTACTCGCCCGAGGACGCCCAGGACCTCACCCAGGAGTTCTTCTCCCGCCTGATCGCCTCAGGCGGCCTGGCCACCGCCGATCCGGCCAAGGGCCGGTTCCGGTCTTTTCTCCTGGCATCGGCAACGCATTTCCTTGCCAACGATTGGGACCGGACTCACGCACAGAAGCGGGGCGGGGGAGCCCCCGTGTTTTCCCTCGACGACCCGGAAACCGAGCGGTGGATCCAGGAAGGGGTCAACGAGAATTCCACGCCGGAAACCCTTTTCGAACGTCGCTGGGCGGAAACCCTGCTCGAAAGTGTCCTCCTGCGGACACGGGAGGATTGGAATCGGAGGGACAAACTGGAGCGCTTCGACCTGCTCAAAGGCTTTCTGACGGACAGGCGCGGCGAAGTTTCGTTTACAAACGTGGCCGGGCAGCTCGGCCTTTCCGTGCCTGCGCTCCGCTCGCTGGTTCACAAGCTGCGCGCGCTCTACCGGGAAATTTTTCTGGAGGAGATCGCCCATACGGTCGCCAGCCCAAAGGACATTGGGGATGAAATCCGCGCCTTGTTCGCCGCTCTTGGCGAATAGATCCAAGTCGTGCAGCACCATTGGCGCGGATTTTCTTTAGGAATATTGGCGTTCGTTCCTCAGCAAACCTCCACCGGCGAAATGCACGCAGCCGCCTGAAATCCACATGCCGGATCCCTTGACCTGTCCCCAGTGCGGCCGTGCCCTGCCGGCCAGTGCGCCCTTGGGTCTGTGCGCCCGCTGCCTCTTGGAACCCTTCCTCGATCCCGAGGATCCCGATGCGGACCTCCTTCCCTGCGAGGCCGGCCAGTCCTTTGGCGGTTACGAACTCCTCGGCGCGGTGGCGCGCGGCGGTATGGGGGTGGTCTACCGTGCTCGCCAACGCAGCACGCAACGCATCGTGGCGCTGAAGATGATCCGGTTGGGAGAACTCGCCGGAGACGCGGAACTCCAGCGTTTTCACGGGGAAACGGAAGCCGCCGCCCGTCTGGATCACCCGCACATCGTGCCCATTCACGAGGTCGGCGAAGTGGAGGGACAACCTTTTTTCACCATGCGCCTCTTGGAGGGCGGGACGCTGGCAGACCGACTGGAAGCGGCGAGGCGGGAGAAGCCGGAGGTTGGGCTGCCCCGGCCGATGGCGGCGGCTGAGGCTGTCGATCTTCTAATCAAGGTGGCGCGGGCCATCCATTACGCCCACCAGCGGGGAGTGCTGCACCGGGACTTGAAACCGGGCAACATCCTGCTCGACGAAGCCGGCGAACCCTATGTGACCGACTTCGGGCTCGCGAAACTGGTCGATACTCCACACGAGTTGACCCTCAGCGGAGCCGCCCTGGGCAGTCCCAATTACATGGCCCCCGAACAGGCCGCCGGACGGTCGAGAGAAATCACCGTCGGGGCTGACGTCTACAGTTTGGGAGCCATCTTCTACGAGCTGTTGACCGGACAAGCGCCGTTTCAGGCAGCGACCGCCCTTGCAATCATGCGGCAGGTCATGGATGACCCGCCGCAGCGGCCTAGCAAAATCCATCCTCGCGTCGACCGGGATCTGGAAACCATCTGTCTGCAGTGCCTGGAGAAGGAACCTGCGCGCCGTTACGCATCGGCCGAGCGGCTGGCGGAAGATCTCGAGCGCTGGCGAAAGGGCGAGCCCATCCGCGCCCGCGCGGTTCCCCTCTGGGAGCGGGGGCTCAAATGGGCGCGCCGGAGGCCGGCATGGGCTGCTTTCGGGTTTCTCGCCGCAATCGCCCCGGCGGTGATCATCGGGGTTTTGCTGGCAGCGAATGCCCGCGTGCGAAGTCAGCGGGAAGATACGAGAAGCAACCTCTATGCAGCGGATGTCTACATGGCGCAGCGTGCGCTGGAGGACGGCAACGTGGGTCTGGCCCGGATGGCGCTCGAGGCGCACCGGCCTCGGGGGTCTGAGCTGGACTTGCGAGGCTTCGAGTGGCGCTACCTGTGGGAACAGTCCCGGAGCCACGCCGTCGCCGTCTTGACAGGACACACCTATCGCGTTACTTGCCTCGATTTTTCTCCAGGTGGTGAGGTGCTGGCGACAGGGAGCCACGATCAGACCGTGCGCCTTTGGGAAGTTCCTTCGGGGGCAGCCCTTGGCGAGATCCAGCCGGGCCTGGGTCACTTGGAGGGGCTGAGCTTCTCGCCGGACGGCGGACTCCTCGCCCTGTCAGCAGGCGGAGGCCGCGTCGGCCTTTGGCAGCTCGCCGAGGGTCGCCTTGTCTGGGAGTTCGTCTGCCCGCGCCTGGCCCGGATCTTCTTTGTGCCTGGCACAACCACCGTAGCGGTGCACGAATGGGGAGAACCTTCCGCCGAAGCGAAAACGCTGGACGGGCGTCCGCATTTCGTCCGCTTCTACGACTGGGCCGCCGCGCAATGGATGGGGGGCTGGGAGATGACGGGAGACCTCGAGGCAGTCGCGGCCGACGGGCGGACCGTCGCGACGACGGCGCACTTTCCGGAGGGTCGCGATGGCTCGAAGGACTGGGTGGAACTTCGGGACGCGGCGAGCGGCTCGCTGCGCCGGTCCGTTCCACTGAGCGCCTTTTTTCTTGTATTGTCGCCAGATGGAGAGCGCGTGGCGGCTGGGGGATTCAGCCGGAAAGAAATCCAGTTGACCGGCCGCAGCGACGTTCCGCAGATCCACGCATTATTGGGTCACGGGGACCGGGTGAATGGTCTTGCCTTCTCCGCGGACGGGGTCTTCCTGGCCAGCGCGGGGGCCGATCATACTGTGCGTGTGTGGGACGTGGATGGCGCTCAGGAATCGCAGCGGCTTCTCGGACACGAGAGCGAGGTCTGGGGAGTGCGGTTCTCGCCGGACGGTCAGTTGTTAGCTAGCGGAGCGGAGAACGGGCGCGTCCATTTGTGGGCGGTCAAGGGGCCCACCCGGGCCAAAGAGACGACCCGGCTCTACCCGCCGTTTGTGCTCTCGCCCTGCGGTAATCTCTTGGCTGCTTTGCGAGGGAAGGATGCAGGGGATCCGGCCAAGCAGAGCGTCGTACGCGACCTGGTGACGGGCGAGGAGCGGGTCCTGGGCGAGCCCGGCGAGCTCGGTCCCGCGTGTTTCGCGAACGGCGGGCGGAGCCTGACGCTCGTCGAGCGCGGAGTCGACGGTCTCTGCCGCCTCCAGCAATGGGATCTGGAATCGGGCAAACGCCATCCCGCCGTGACGCTGGAGGAAAGCGGCGCGGAGTTCCATCATTTCGCTGGATCGCCCGACGGCGCACATTTCGCGGCCGGATGCGCGGATGGGCGTGTCCGCTTGTGGCGGGCGGAGAGCGGCGGGCTCGAGACACTTGAGCCGGGAACAGCGATGACCGCGAACTACCTGACTTTCTCTCACAATGGGCGAATCTTGGCAGCGTGCCATTTGCGCAGCGACGGCCTTTGGGCCTTGAATCTGTATGACTTGCCGTTTGGCCGGTCACGCTTTACAGCCGAAGGTGCCGGCTCCAGACGGGATTGTCTCGCCTTCTCGCCGGACGGCCGGCTGTTCGCGGTGGCGACAGGAGAGGGAGTCGTGGAGATCCGGGATTCCGCAAGCGGTGCTCTTGTGGACACCTTATCCGATCGGCGGGCCGCCATATCGTGGGTCGATTTCTCGGCGGATGGCCGGACGCTGGCTACCACCTATGCCGGGCCGGGTGGGGCCCTGAAGCTCTGGCATCTGCCCACGCGCCGGGAAGTGGCTGTCCTGCATCGCGGCGACACTTGCCCGAGGTGGATCTGCTTTGCACCCGATGGCGAGCGCCTGATCGGGGTCGATTGGTTGGGAGCGCAGCACCTCTATCGCGCCCCGCCGCTGCCGGAGATTGATGCGGATGAGTGAGGCTGGCGGAGGAGGAAGAGACACGAATGGGAGAGGAGGAAACCGCGAAGGGGAAGGATGCGGGATGCAGGATGCAGGATGCGGGATGCAGGATGCGGGATGCAGGATGCGGGATGCATGCTAGTAGAAAATCATCTTGCATCCTGAATCGTGGATCCCGCATCGGCGGCGCAGCCGCCTCTGCGTTCTCTGCGTAATCTGTGGTTAAAACAGAAGTCCGTAGCGGGAGCGCTGAGGATCCTGGAGGCGGGAACACTCTGTGAAGAAATGCGGGCTGGGGAGCGGAAGAGGTTTGAACAGAAGGAAGCGAAGGAAACCACGGGGGAAGGGATAGAGGTGGGAAATTGGGAATGGGAGAAACTGTCAGGCATCGAGCGAGAGAGAAGGCGGCCGAGTGCTGCTTGGCGCTCAGCGGATGCTCGCCCCTGGGATCGCCGAGCAGCACCCGGCAGTGTTGTGTCTGTTTGTGTTTCTTGCTGCCCTCTCGGGCATCGCTACCAGGTTTCACACGCCAGTCCCGGTATGCGAACAAATTCGGAAAGATTTCCGGTGACGAGGGTGAGGTTATTCTCGAGCGCACAGGCAGCGATGAGAACATCCATGGGCCCTATCCCGCGTCCCTCTGCCTCCAATCGAGTCCTGATTTCGGCTGCGAGCCTTGCGGTCGGGTTCGCAAAGGGAACGGAGTGCACTGTCCGTATGAGGCAGTCCACCTTTTCAATTTCCTTTGAGCGGTGAACTGGCGCGCAGCGCAAGGCGCCAAACAGCAACTCGTAGTGGGTGATCGTCGAAATGGCCAGGTCGTTCGGAGCGTGGCTGGTGGTGCGGGCCACAACCGAGGGTTTCCCGCGAATCAAGTGGATACAGATGTCTGTGTCCAAGAGATAGATCATCGGCGGAACGTTCGGTGTTCCCCTTGTTCCGGACGCGCAAACGCGGGATCATCGATCCGGATGCTCTCGAAGAATCCGGACGGCCAAGCATCCGGCTTTACCGGGGTCAAGATCCAACGTTCGCCGACGGCCTCGATCAAAAGCTCTCCCTCCGTCGGCTTGAATTCCTTGGGGATCCGCACGGCGTACGAATCACCCGATTTAAATACTTTGGTGATCATGAAGATGTACACACTGTGTATACAAAACGAGCATTGTGAAGCTGGAATTCTTGGAGGAAAAGCTGAAATAGGAGAGCAAGAGTGGAGGGACGGCCGAATGCTGCTTGGCGCTCCCGGGGGGCTGCAAGTTTAAGATGGGCTGGGGCTTTGGGCGCGGACCCCTAGAAGGGCCGGCCGGGAGCAAATCAGGGCTTCCGATGCGCGTGCAGCGGCTTGGTCAGCGTCAAAGTTGGCTTTGGCCCGGTTTGTTGACTGTTATCAGTTAGCTTTAGGGATTTCTTTATCGCTTCTGCGCCGATCAACTTGCTCGATTGACTGGTCCTGCGGGTCTTGGCCATCGGTTACGAGCACGAGCAGGATGGGGCGGTCAATGTCTTGAAGATGCGTTGTTAGCTGCCCGGGTTCGCCGGGTTGGGTCAGGACGAAGTCTTTGGAGTGCGCGGCTTCGCCGCGCTTTGGGGTTTTTACATTTCTGGGTGAACGTTGCCCCAAACTTCAGTGGAACGAGGGTGCAAAGCCGTGAGAGAAGCCGGAGGCTTCGCAGCTTGTAGCCGGTGGTAAAGCGCAGCGACACCACCGGTGTGAGTCGTAATTCCCTCCGCACCCCGGCAGGGGCGCCAGAAACCGGCCGGCTATGCCCTCCACCTACACATCCCAGCTCTATCACGTTATCTTTTGACTGAGCCCACGAAGGGAGAGGGCGGCGGTCTAGCACCCCTGCCGGGGTGCTGGTGATGAATGGATCTTCTCCGGTGGTGTCGCTGCGCGCCACCACCGGCTACAAGCTCTGATCCCTTCGGGATCACTGCGTCTTCGGCCTCCCCTGCAGGCCAGAAATGTCAGAACTCTAGTGCGCGGCTTGGCCGCGCTTTGGAATGCGGAGTGACCCGGCGCGTGAGGACTCCGCGTTGAACCCGGGCGTTGCTGAGATTGGAGCGGTGGTTGATGTGAGGCGGAAGAGCGCGCGACCAGCCGAGTGGAAAGCGCGACGCACTCGTGCGCCGTCGAGCGGCGCGCTCTCGCTGGGTATGGGAACTCCAAAGGTTCTCGTTGACGCAGCGTTCCTTGTGGCGCTCTGGAGGCGGAACGACCGCAACCACCTTTGGGCTTTGGCCGAGGCCCGGGTGCATCCGCCAAGAAGAGGCATCTCTCGCTAAGAGCGCAAGGCTCGCAAAGGCAACCCGAATGTTCTTTGTTCTTTGTTCCTCGTTACTTGCGGTCGGAGCGGAGGAGATAGGCGATCAGGCCGAAGTCTCGAGCGAAGTCACCTTGTTTCGTGGCCTCGTACACCTGCCGCGTGAGTTCTCTCCCCAGCTGCCAGGCTTCGATGTCCTCGAAACGTTCGATTTTCATAATGTTCTCGTTCGTTTCTTGTACTCGGCTTCCCTGCCCTTAGCCGGGCTGATGGATCGGCCGTTAACGAACGAAGAACCAAGAACGAAGAACTTTCGTCTTCAGGGCAATGTGACGGTGTGGTAGCGGCCGGGTTCCGGCGCATCGAGAACCTTCCGCTGGCCTCCAGTCCAGAGGATCTCGACCGACTTGACGCTGTCTTCGGCTCCAAGTCCGAAATGGACGGAGGAGGAGTGCTGTCCGTGCAGGGTTTCTCCGGCTACGATGGCGGCGGGTTGGCGGCGGCCGCTGGCCATAGTGAGGATGACGCGGGCTCCGAGGGGAGAGGGCTGGTCCGGTTGTTGGGGGAGGCGGAATCCGATCCAGTGGTTGGCGGTCTCCAAGACGTTGCGGTAAACGTGCAAGATCTGGCCCTCGTTCCAGCGGTCTTCGACGATCGCCAGATCCATACGGCCATCGCCGTCGAAATCTTCGCTGAGAGCGGCGCGTCCGTCGAACTCATCGGCCACGCCGAGGAGCCAAGCGATGTTGACGAAGTCCCGGCCGTCGCGGTTCATGAGAAGGTGGCTTTTTTGGTAGCCGTCCCAGGACTCGCTGCGGTCGAAGTAGCCGCGGTGGACTTCTTGGAAGAGAAGATGACGGGCGTGATCGGGCTCCGAAGTGGGCTTGTAGATATCGTGGCACCAGAAAGTGCTGCAATGATCTTTGGTGGAGGTTCCGCTGGAGTGCCCGTTGGCCACGAAGAGGTCGCGGTCCCCATCGTTGTCGAAGTCGAGCGACGTGGTTCCCCAGGTCCAGCCGGTGCGGGCGACGCGGTCCTTGAATGAGGGTTGTTGATAGGTTAGCGAGCCGGGTTGGCGCAGATACATGCGGTTTCCATAAGCCATGACCATCCGCATACGATCGACCATGGGATCGTCGGTGCGGCGGGCTCCCATCTTTTCCAAACGCCGAGCCGTGGTCGAACCCATGCCGGCGACGTAAAAATCCAGAAGCCCATCCAGATTGTAATCACCGAAAGTGGTCGACATCCCGAAGAGGCGCCTTTCATCGACGGCGGAGTCGGTGACGTCGGTGAACTTTCCGGAACCCTCGTTGCGATAGACATCGATCCCGGCGAAGTCGCTGACGACGAGCAGGTCGAGATCGCCGTCGTCATCGAGGTCGATGAGAGCGGAAGTGTAGGTGCGGCGGCGGCTTTTGGGTTCGAGTCCCGCCTCCTCAGTAGCGTCCTCGAAGGAGCCGCCGCCGGTGTTGCGCAGAAGGAACGCGGGGAACCCGTCGTTGGCGTCGTGGTAGGGCGTGGGCATGGCTCCCTGGAGGTAACTGATTCGGTATTGACCGATCCAGAGGTCGAGATCTCCATCGCCGTCGATGTCGCCTGCGGTGATGGTGGTGGGTTGACGCAAGGGACCGCCGCTTTGGGTCCTCCCGGTGGGGGGATGAGGAAAAGTTCCATCGGCTTCGCCCCGGTAGAGCAGAAGGTCGCCTCGCGTATCGGGCGCCGCGTAGTCCAAGATGCCGTCTCCCGTCAAGTCTGCGAGCAGACCGGTTTCCGCGGTCCGGACCGGGTGTGCGAGGAATGGGCGGGAAGTGGGGGTTCCGGCGCTGGCGAACTGAAACACGGTATTGCAACCTGCGGCGACCAATTCTGTCGAGCCATCGCGGTCGAGATCCTGAGCGAGGAGAGGATGGATGCCGCCGGGATTCCCTGGAGTGGAGGGGTTATGAGTGAGGATTTTCTGAAATGCGGGAGTTCCCTCGCGCTGGAGGATGCGCAGTTGTGAAGCATCGACGGATTCGGGGACGGGATGGCCGTGTTCATCGTCTTGGCCTGACCAAACCACATGAAGGATTCCTTCCAGAGAAACGCGCAACGGTTTCTCGCGATGATCGACGTGGAAGACGACGCTGACATCCGACTCGGGCTTGCCGCCGGGGTTGGCGCGAAAGGCGGCGTGGTGCCATTCGGACTGAACGAGCCGGAAGCCGCTCTGCTTCGTGGTTTCGAGCCAGCGCCGCCAGCCTTCGGCATCGAGGACGGGGCCGGGAGCGAGCGCGATGGTTTGGATCTGATGCTCGATGCTGTCCGTTTTTTCTGTCTGTCCGAGGCGAAGCGATTGGAGGGGAACGGAGGCGAGGACTGAGAAGGGATCGCCTTCCTGCTTGCGGGCGATGGCGAGGAGGGCGTCCCAGAGGGCGACGAAGGTCTGCTCATGACGCTGCGCTTCGCGTTCTTCGGCCCAGACGGTGGCGTCAAGCGCACGCTGTTCTTGGAGCAAGGACTGGAAGCGTGCGAGGGTGGCGGGATCCGGAGGAGGAGACTGTGCGCAAAGGGACGCGGGCAAAGCGGACACTAGCGACGCCCAGGCGACCCGCAGGGGGCGTGGGGCGGAGAGGAGGAGAGTGAAGGGGTTCATGGGGGTGCAGAGACGATCCAAAGCTCATTGTATAGAGGAAGGGAGCGGCCCGGCAACCGGGAAGGAGGAAACGAGAGCGATCCATGCTCCTGTTTCGAGCTTTGGTGAAGCACTCTTCCTTGAGGCGGCCGCGGCCGGAGTCTCTAGCCCACATTTCTCATACCCTTTCTGTTGTGGCGCGCTGCACCCCATCCTGCCTTCGTTCCGCTTGCCTCGGGCTTGAACAGGGTGTTCTCACCCAGTTCTGCGCCCTCGGCTTCGCGCGCCTGGTCCGCACGGGGCTCGCCGGCCCCTCGCGACGAATCAGTGTGAGAAATGCGGGCTCGCTGCGATTCCGGCCGGAGGAGTCGCATTTGTCCGAATCATGCAAAAAGTAGGCTGATTCTGCCAAGACAGGGAGGTCCTTCCTTTGCAAAGATGGCAAAAGCGTGTGATGTTGGCCGGTTGGCTTGGGCCCTGGTTGAGGTCTGGGCGGCGGGCAACTTCCCCTGAAAAACTCCCCTATTCGTTATGGCCTTTCACCGTAGTCTTCCGGTGGCGGTTTTCGCCGCGTCGTTGTTGGGTTCCTCGCTGCAGGCGGGTGTTCTGGTCGATCTGGATGCCCGGGATCTTCCCGAGGGTCCTGTGACGGCCTGGTTGAACGACGGCTTGCTGGGAGGGAAATTCGAGGCCCGCGGAAATCCTGTAGTGACCGTGATCGACGGTCAAAAGGGCGTGACTTTAGATGGGGGGGCTTCTTTCTTGGTGGGACCGCGATCCATTCCGAGCATAGAAGGCGATATGCCGCGCTCGATTGCGGCCTGGGTCTACAATCCGGTGATCGCCGCGGAAGAGACGGTGGTTTCATGGGGGCACCGGGGCGGTCCGAACGGATCGAACATGGCGTTCAATCACGGCACCCACAACGCTTTTGGAGCCGTGGGACACTGGGGAGGGGATGGTCCCGACCTCGGCTGGGATCCGACGAACAACGGAGTCAACGACGATCCCACGGGTTTGGGGCACGAGGAGGCGGGCATTTGGAGTCACATCGCCTACAGTTGGGACGGGTCCACGACGCGAGTCTACACCAACGGGATGGAGAGCAATTTTGAAGAGGGGATCGTCTTGGCCACCCACATGGGGCAAGTGATTGTGGTGGGGGCCCAGCAAGACGCTAACAATTCCAACACCTTTACCCTCTTTGGCTCGTTGAGCGCCGGGAGCATTCTCATCTTCGAAGGCGCGCTTTCGGCGGAGGACATGCTTTTTGAGTTCAACCGCGACGCGGCGCGCTTTGGACGCGATCCCAGTCCTCAGCCGGACGGCGACGGGGACGGCATCCCGGATTTCCTGGAGGAGCGCTACGCCTTTCTCGACCCGGGAAACGCCGCCGATGCCGCTGCGGACCAGGATGGGGACGGGTTGTCCAACCTCGACGAAATATTGGCGCGGACCGATCTGGAGAACCCGGACAGCGACGGGGACGGGTTGTCCGACGGCGATGAGGTTCACGTGTATGGAACGGTCCCCTTAAACCCGGACAGCGACGGCGACACCTTGCTGGACGGGGACGAAGTGAATGTGTACGGAACGGATCCGGCGAATGCGGACACCGACGGCGACACCTTTGCCGACAATGTTGAGATCAACCTGGGATCAGATCCGCTGGACCCCAACAGCACGCCGAACGCGGTGGTCTTGGCGGTGTCGAATGTGCAGGCGGCACAGAGTTGGGTGACTCCGGGCGTGTGGAACGACGGCCTGGCTCCCGCGGCGGGCAAGCAGTACTCGGTGATCGGCGGTGTGGCGGATGTGCTGCAGACGCCCACTGCGAGCCCGGCGGTGTTTGCCGGCGATTCCTTGCGGCTCGCGGGTGCTTCGGCGCAATTGCGGTTGCGCAGTGCGCAGACGACGATCGGAAGTTTGATCTTGGGAGGCGGGCGACTGGCGCATGGGACGCGGGGTCAGGTGGAATTGCGGGGCACGTTGCGGGTGGATGAGGATAGCGTGGTGGACGCGGGTGGGCCGGGCAATGTCTTGACGATCCGGTCCCGGTTGACCGGCAGTGGGGATCTCTTATTTACGCAAGCGACGGTGGGCGACCCGGGCACGGTGGAGTTGACCGGTGTGGCGAATGAGTTTGATGCCGCTGTGGAGGTGAGCGGAGTTTTGTTGAAGGCGCGTCAACCGGGCAGCTTGGGCGGGGGAGACATCACGCTTAGGGCGGGAGGCCGGATTGATTTCGACTACAATCACAGCGGGCCAGACGCCAGTCTGTTCGTGCAGGGGGACCAGTTCCGGCTCATTCTCGATCAGGATCTGGTCTTCGAGCGCTTTGCTGCGATTCGCGAAGACGGCACGCCGTTTTTTGAACTGGCTCCGGGCAGTTACACGACGGCGGATCTTTTGATCGCTGGCTTCAACGAGGAGCAGGTCGAGGGAAACGGAACTCTTTACATCCTGGGGGAGGACGGAGGGACGTTGGACACGGATGGGGACGGTCTTTTGGATGCTTGGGAAATGGCGGAGTTCGGGAGCCTCGACCAGGATCCCGGGGACGACGGCGACGGCGATGGACTCAGCAACAAGGGAGAGTTTGAAGCCGGATCCAGCCCCACGGCGGCAGACAGCGACTCAGATGGGTTGAACGACGGGGACGAGGTGCTGGTCCATGGGTCGAACCCGGTGCTTTCGGATACGGACGGCGACGGGGTGACGGATGGGGACGAGGTCAACCGGATGGCCGGCGGGGCGCCGGCTCCGACGGATCCGACCCGCAGAGACACCGACGGGGACTTGTTAGACGACGGTGTGGAAACGGACACGGGCATTTTTGTGGGGCTGGAAGATACGGGAACCGATCCCTTGAACCCGGATACGGATGGAGACGGGTGGGGCGACGGTCTGGAGGTGTTCAGCGGAACCGATCCGCTCGATGCGGAGGACCGTCCGGCCTTTGGGGTGGACACCCGCGTGGCTGTTGATGCGGAGTTGCTGCCGGAAGGCGAAGTGACGGCTTGGCCTAACTTGGGAACCTTGAGCGGCGCTTTCATTCCCGAGGATGGCCCGGTAACCGTGCAAGTGATCGACGGCAGAAAAGGAGTAACCCTCGATGGCGCGACTTTCTTGCGGGGACCGGCCGCCTCCAGCGATTTGGTGGGAGCCAATCCGCGCAGCATTGCCGCATGGGTATACAACCCGGATTTATTGGAGGAGGAAACGGTCGTGGCCTGGGGTCGGCGCGGCGGTCCGGACGGGACGAACATGTCCTTTAACCACGGCACGCACAACGCTTATGGCGCGGTGGGGCATTGGGGCGGCGCTGGTCCGGACTTGGGTTGGGACCCCTCGAACAACGGGGTCAACAACGACAACACCGGACAGCAGAGGGAAGAGGCGGGCATTTGGAGTTTCATTGCCTATACCCAGGACGGTCAAACCACTCGCGTTTACACGAACGGAATTCAGAGCAATTCGGAAAGCCCGATCGTTCTGAACACCTGGGACGTGGACACGAACGGGCAGCCGCTTTCTATCTTGATCGGGTCGCAGAATGACGACACCGGCCTGGCGACGGCCGCGCTGCGCGGATCCATGTCGATTGCACAGATCCGGATCGTGGCGGGCGTCTTGTCGGATGAGGCCATCGTCGAGATGTATAACCTCGACGCAGCCGCTTTCGGCCGGGATCCGATCACGATGGGTGATTCGGACAGCGACGGACTGGTGGACACGTGGGAGCTGCAATACTTCGGGAACCTCGCGCAAGACGGCGCCGGCGATCCCGATGGGGATGGACTGAGCAACACGGATGAGCAGGCGGCTGGGACCCACCCGCTGTTGAAGGATACCGATCGGGACGGATTCACCGACGGTGAGGAAATCGCCGCTGGCACGGACCCCTTGGACATCGCCGATTATCCGGATGTGGAAACCCAAATCCTGGTGGATTTGGATGCGACCAGCCTCGCCGAAGGTCCCGTCGCGAACTGGGTGAATACAGGAACGTTAGGAGGAAGCTTTGTCGCTTCGGGCAGTCCGCTCGTGGAGACCATCGATGGAGTGCGGGGAATTACGCTGGATGGCAGCCAATGGCTCGAAGGACCGTCGAGTACGACTCGCATCGAGGGAGCCAGCGCGCGTTCGATCGTCGCCTGGGTCTACAATCCCTCCATCGTCGACGAAGAATCGGTGGTGGCCTGGGGGCGGCGCGGCGGACCCGACGGCACAAACATGGCGTTCAACCACGGGATCCACGATACGTTCGGAGCCGTGGGGCATTGGGGCGCGCCGGACATCGGCTGGAACAACGAGGAGGAAATGGCGATTTGGAGTTTCATCGGCTACACCCAGGATGGGACCACAACCCGCGTCTACACGAACGGGCAGCTCAGCAATTCCGAGACGCCCATCACGCTGAACACCTATGGCGGGATGGGGATCCTGATCGGGGCCCAGCGGGAGCCCGACGGAACGACGGTCAACACGGCGCTGACGGGAACCCTCAGCGTCGCCAAGGTCCGCATCTACGATGGGGCATTGTCAGGACTGGAAATGGCGGCCCTTTATGATGCCGATGCCGCGCTCTTTGGGCGGGATCCCATCGACCCTGGGACGGTCGACACGGACCGCGACGGTTTTACCGACACGGAGGAGGCCGTGGCGGGAACGGATCCGCTGGATCCAACAGACTACCCGAATGTTCCGGCGAATCTCGTCGTGGAGTTGAGTGCGGAAGATCTGCCGTTGGGACCCTTGGCAGCCTGGGCGAACACGGGCTCCCTGGGGGGGAACTTCACCGCGGCCGGAGATCCGGCGGTGGAGATCATCGATGGGGTGACCGGAGTGAGTCTGGACGGCGTGGGAGACTGGTTGGAGGGTCCGGTGAGCGTGCCGAAAATCGAGGGCGCCAGCGCCCGCACCATCGCCGCCTGGGTCTACAATCCCGATCTCTTGGACGAAGAAACGGTCGTCGCATGGGGACGGCGCGGCGGACCGGATGGAACCAATATGTCCTTCAACCACGGGGCTCATGAGGCCTTCGGAGCCGTGGGGCATTGGGGTGCGCCGGACATCGGTTGGAACGGCGACGAGGAGGCCGGAATCTGGAGTTTTATTGCCTACACTCAGGACGCCGTGGATACCCGGGTCTACACCAATGGGCAGTTGAGCAATTCGGAGAGCCCCATCACCCTGAATACCTTTGGTGGGATGGGGATCCTCATCGGGGCCCAGCGTGAGCCCGACGGCGTGGCGGTGAACACCGCTTTGCTGGGCTCGCTCAGCGTGGCCCGGGTTTGGATCTACGACGGAGCGCTGTCCGCTGGGCAGGTCGCGTCCCTCTACAACTCCGAGGCGGCGGCCTTCGGCCGGCCGCCCATTGACGGCGGTGGGGACGACGGCTTCTTCGTGTCGGCGGTAAATCGCACTCCGGCAGGGGATGTCAGTTTGTCCTGGGCTTCTATCGATGGGGTGACGGATACGGTGCAGTTCTCGGAGACGATGGAGACCGCTACTTGGTTGGACATTGGGCAGGTTCCTGGGACCGGAGCCCCCTCTTCCTTTATCGACTCCGATGCTGATCGGACCAGCCTGGAAGAGGGCTACTACCGGGTCGTGCGCCCAACCGGGGGACAAGGGGGCGGTTAACCCGGTTTCTCATACTGTTTGGGGTTCAGCGTTTACGCGGTTCTTGGATGCGGTTTCAGGAGAAGACCCTTGTCCGGCTCAAGACGCCTTCTTCGCACTCAATGGCTCGCGCCCCCAACGGGGGCGAAGACCTCAGCCCGGGGTTGAGGCCGCGTCCGCCGCCGCCACCCCGGGACCCTCGCCCCCATTCATTCAACGGTGTTCCGGGAGAATCGGGCTTGGCGCTGGTTGCGGTCTGCGGTAGGAACAGGGGAAGGCTATGAAATACACGGATTTGGCTTTGAAGAGTCGCGGGGCTGCGGCTGTTTTGTTCTGCCCGGGCGCCGCGGTGGGGAGCCTCGTCGTCGCCGGATGTCTGGCGGGAGGGGGTTGGATTTCGGCTGCGGATCAGCCCGAAACCGTGAATCCAGAGGCACGAGAGGTCCTCGAGAAAGCCACGGCCGAAGGGGAGATCGCCGGGGGAGTGACCTTGGCGGGTGACGCGGACGGCGTGCGGCACTGGCGCAGTGCGGGCTTCGCGAACCTCGCTGAGGAGCGTGTGATGGGTCCCGGCACGATTTTCTGGATCGCCTCGATGACCAAGCCGGTGACTGGGGCGGCGGTGATGATGATGCAGGAGGAGGGGAAACTGTCGGTGGATGACCCGGTCTCCAAATACTTGCCTGAGTTTGCTGATTTGAAGGACCGGGAAGGGAAGGCGGCAGCGGTCACTATCGCCCAGTTGCTGACCCATACCTCGGGTTTGAGCGAGCTGTCGCCGGAGGAAAGCGGGAGAATCCGGACGCTGGCGGAACTTGCGTCCTTGGCTGCGGCGAAGCCGGTGCAGTTTCCTCCGGGCAGCAAATGGGTTTACTGTCAGTCGAGCATCAACAGCGCGGGGCGGATCGTCGAGATGGTCTCGGGCCTGACGTTTCCCGAGTTCTTGGAGGAACGGCTGTTTGGACCGTTAGGGATGAAGGATACGGGGTTCTATCTGAGCGAAACGCAGGCTCCGCGTCTGGCCACCAGCTACCGGAGGACTGACGGTGGGGAACTTGAGGCCGCGGAGATCTTTCTCTTGCAGGGGAAGAGCGCGACAGACCGGGAGCGTTGTCCTATGCCGAACGGCGGGCTGTTCTCGACGGCGGAAGATTACGGACGCTTTTGCCGGATGATTCTGCGGGATGGGGAACTGGATGGGCGGCGCTATTTGAAGCCGGAATCGGTCCGGCAGATGACGCGCATTCACACGGGCGACCTTCAGACCGGGTTTACGCCGGGGAACGGATGGGGTCTGGGATGGTGTGTTGTGCGCGAGCCACAGGGAGCGAGTGAAGCGCTGAGTCCGGGTTCGTTCGGGCACGGGGGAGCCTACGGGACGCAGGCCTGGATCGATCCGGTGAAGAGGCGGTATTATGTGCTGATGGTGCAACGGGCGAATTTTCCGAATGCCGATGCTTCGGATTTGCGGCGGGAATTTCAGAACGCGGCAGCGGCGGGCTGGGACCGGGAGTGACTAAGAGGGGCGGACAAGCGGGACGGGCCGGTGTGCAGGGACCTGCTCTCATAGGATCAGAACTCCTGACCTATCGAGGGAGATCATGGACAGGGAGGAAAATCGCTGAGCCGAAGCGAGACCGCCTCTCGGCAGATGACGCCCTACTTGTGGGACGGACACTCCTGTCCGCCGATGGAACCTGAAGAGTTCGCGGGCAGGAGTGCCCGCGCCACATACCCTTCCAGCTCATCCTAATTCCTCGAGATCAGGAGTTCTGAAGACAAACTGGTCCTTGAGCCTGGGGAAAGCCCGCTCAATGGTCGGAGGCGAACGGCTTATGATTCCTGGCATCCGTTACCTGCTTTCGAAGCCTCCCTTGACCGCGATGCTCTTGGCCCATCCGTGGCGCGAGGACGTCCCGCGCGTTCTTTGGGAACGCAGCCGCGAACTGACGGGCCCGAACCGGATGCTGGACCTGAAGATCATCCAGAGCGAGGAAGGTTACCGGGCGACAGCCATGGTGCGAGGCGAGGGAAGCACGTTCCATTCTCCCCATGTCGATTTTTGGTTAGATGATATCGATGAAGAATGGGACATCTTCACGGAATGTAGCTGCAACGCGGAGGTGGACTGCCAGCACGCGATCGCCATTCTGGAGCGCCTTTTAATGGAGATCCGAGGCGCGGGTCCCCGCGAGATTGACGCGTTCGAGGAGGCGGAGGAAGCGTTGCCGGGTGTGCCGATTGTCCGCTTTTGGTTATCGCAGTTGGAGAAGGTCTCAAAATCCGCGGGTGCGGCGAAGAAGAAATCCAAAGGCGCCGGGAAGAAGAAGTTTTTGGCCTACTGCATCCTGCCTGCCCCATGGAGCCAAAGCGATGCTCTGGGATTGGAACTGCATCAGGCGCGCCAGGAGAAGGACGGTTCAACGGTGATTGAATTGAACTCCCGGGCGTCTCCCAATTTGGAACGTCCGCCCGCCTATTTGCAGGATGAGGATATCCTTCTGGTAAGGCTCATCCAAAACATGGAGGGTTTCGGGAGGAGATACGGCGTTTGGTTCGAGCTGAACGGAGTGTTGGGGTTCGATTTGCTGGAACGGATGCTGGCTTCGGGCCGTCTGTATTATGTCGCCGACCGCACGGGGGGATGGAATACTTTGCTGTCGAAGGGGGCATCGAAGCCCCTGACGCTGGCGTGGCAGAGGGAGGAGCGCGGGGTGCGGCCCGTGCTGGGATGTGATGCGAATCTGCTCGTGATCCCGACGCGGCCGCCCATGGGCATCGACCGGGTCGAGTCCACGCTGTGCCGGATGGATTGCGGGGGGATGCCGCCCGCCTTGTTGGAAACGTGGGCGAAAGGACCGCTCATCCCCGACCAAGCGCTCAGCGTTGTGACTGGGCAGTTCGCTGGGACCGAGTTCCAGTTTCTGCCGCCGGTTCCTCCCAAAATGGAGGCTCGGGTCTTCGAGAATCTCGAGCCATCGCCCTCGTTGACCATCCGGAAGGTTTGCTTTGATCTGGCTTTCCGCCCGCGTTGCGAACTCGTCCTGGGGGAAGTGGCGTTCCGTTACGGCGAGTCGCCGCTGGTGGCTCCATTGGATTCGCCGGAATCCAGATCGACGAAGGTTTTTGACGGTGAAACATTGACCGTGGTGCGGCGAGCGGTGGAGAAGGAGCGCGACCTGCAGCACCGTCTGAGTGAACTCGGTCTCGTGCCCCTGCATTGCATCCTTTACGGGAGCGGCGGGTTGCCGGCGGCATTGCGCCAGGCGGTGCTTCCGGAGGATCCGTTTCCTTCGCGGGAGATGCGCTGGCTGGATTTTCTCTATGAGGGTGGGGCGGAGACTCTGCGGGGGGAAGGGTGGATGGTCGAGGTTGAGGAATCGGCAGGGCTGGTCGTTCATGATGTCCCGGATTTTGTGGCGGAACTCCATGGGGATTCCGGGATTGATTGGTTCCGCTTCGACGCGGCGTTTGAAGTGAACGGAAAGCGGTTCTCACTGATTCCGGTGATCGCCGCCTACCTGGAGCAGAACGATGAGATTCCTGAACCCGATGACCCGGAGGCTCCGGAGTGGGTGATGATCCCCTCGCAGGATCCGGCAGGAGGAGTCATTCGGTTTCCGGCGCAGCGCTTCTTCGAGTTGGTGGGCACGGTTCGCCACCTGCTCACGGGCACTTCTGATTCGAATGGGGCGCTCCGGGTGCACCGGTTGCAAGCGGCGGATCTGGCGGGGCGGTTTGATTTCGGCGGCACACCGGCCGTGGCGGCATTGAAGAAGTTAGGAGACACGCTGCGAAATTTCACCACTCTGCCCAGGCCAGATCCGCCCAAGGAACTGAGGGGGACGTTGCGCCCCTATCAGACCGACGGTTTCCACTGGATGCAGTTTTTGGCGCGGAACGATCTGCATGGGATTCTGGCCGACGACATGGGGCTGGGCAAGACGGTGCAGGCGCTTGCCCACCTTTTGGCGGAGAAGACCGGGGGACATTCCGGAGGCAAACCTTCCTTGGTGGTGGCTCCGACTTCAGTGGTGCCGAACTGGGAGGCGGAGGCGCAGCGTTTCGCTCCGGGCCTCGAGACGCTGGTGTTGCACGGGCCGGAGCGGGCCGGGCTCTTCGAACGGATCTCCCAGGCCGATCTCGTAGTGACCTCTTACGCTTTGCTCATGCGCGATCACACGGCGTTGAAGGAGCATTCTTTCCACGCCTTGTTGCTCGACGAAGCGCAGCACGTGAAGAATCCGCAGGCGAAAACGGCGCAACTGGTCTGCGACTTGGAGGCGGCGCACCGGATGTGTCTTTCGGGAACGCCGCTGCAAAACCATCTTGGCGAACTCTGGTCGCTGATGCGCTTTCTCATGCCGGGATATTTGGGGGACCCGGAGACGTTCCGGCGGTGTTTCCGCAATCCCATCGAGAAGCTCGGAGACAAGACGGCGCAAGCTTCGTTGAACCGCCGGGTGGCTCCCTTGCTTTTGCGGCGCACCAAAGACCAAGTGGCCAGCGAGCTTCCGCCCAAAACGGAGATCGTGCACCGCATCGCGTTGACGCAAAGGCAGGTGGACCTCTACGAGTCGGTTCGGGCGGCGATGGACAAGCGGGTGCGGGAGGCCATCGCGGCAAAAGGCCTGGCGCGGTCTCACATCATCGTGCTCGACGCCTTGCTGAAGTTACGCCAGATCTGCTGCCATCCCAAGCTGCTCAAGACCCCTGCGGCGCAGAAGGTGAAGGAGTCCGCCAAGCTGGTCTACCTCACTGACGAACTGCTCCCGACGCTGATCGAAGAGGGCCGCCGGATTCTCCTGTTTTCGCAGTTCACATCCATGTTGGCCCTCATCGAGGAATGGTTCGAGGAGGAGAAGGTTCCTTTTGTGAAACTGACGGGGCGGACGCGCGACCGGAAGGGGGTGGTCGAAGCGTTTCAGACGGGAGAGGCTTCGGTATTTCTCATTTCCTTGAAGGCGGGCGGCACGGGATTGAATCTTACGGCTGCGGACACGGTGATTCATTATGATCCCTGGTGGAACCCCGCGGTGGAGGAACAAGCCACGGACCGGGCCCACCGGATTGGGCAGGAAAAGCCGGTTTTCGTGCACAAGCTGATCTGTGAAGGGACGATCGAGGAGAGAATCCAGGAGTTGCAGGCCAAGAAATCGGCCTTGGTGGAGGCGCTGCTCGGCGAGAACGCCAACAAACTGCAGATCGACAAGGAAACCCTCTCCAACCTGCTCGCGCCGATGGGGTAGCGTGGTGAGGCTCAATACCAGTCGCCCTTGCGGACGGCGACGCCTCCGCCGGTTCCCACCAGGTCCCGGAACCGATCGAGGTCGGCGAGAGAACCGTCTTGGTTGCGGTAGTGATAGGGATAGACTGCCCGCGGCTGAAAGGTCCGGACCGCAGCGGCGGCCTGGTCTACGCTCATGGTGAAGGGCACGTTCATGCAGAGGAAAGCCACGTCGATTTCTTGCAAAGCCAACATCTCCGGAACGGGACCAGTATCGCCGCTGATGTAGATGCGGCGGCCGCCGATGGAGATGACGTAACCGTTGTCCCGCCCCTGCGGATGCCGGTCGTTGTAGGCGGGAACTGCTTCGATGTGGAGGCCGAGCAGATCCGTCTCCTCGCCGTTGGCCAAGGCGATGGCGTTGACGCGTTGCGTTGCTGTCAGGCGAGTGAATACATCGGGCGGCACGACCAGCGTGGCTTCGGGCCGGCGGACGGCGTCGAGCGTGCCGGAGTCCCAATGATCGCCGTGTTGGTGACTGATGAGGACGAGATCGGCGGGCGGGAGCCTGGCGAAGCGCGCAGCTCCACCGGACGGATCGTTGTAGATCATTTTGCCCTGCCACCGCAGGACAAAGGAGGCGTGGCTCACGGGGTGGATGACCACGTCTCCCTCTCCGGTAGCGAGGTGGTCGCCGGTGACGGCATCCGGATCGCTTTCCCGAACGGCGCGAAAATAGCGGCCTCCTGTCTGGGAATCGACGGGCTCGGTGTAGTCCAGTTGTCCGTTGGCGGCCTGCCGGGTTGCGATGGCGCTCCACTCGCGGAGATCAGTCGAGACTTCGATCCGATGCAGCGACGAAGGGTCTGTGGGAACGGAGAAGGAGACTACTCCAGAAGACAGGTGCAGCAATGGGCTATTGGCGGCCCGGGCGATCCAGACGCAGAGGCAGCCGCAGAGCGGCAGGAAGATCAGGTAGGCGAGTTGAAAACGCCGGGGCATGGGGGACACCGGCTCGTTGGAGGGGCGGAGGAGGCCGGTTTTGCAAATTCTACCACAAAGTCGCGGACGCCGCAGGAACTTTTTCCACCGGCGCATGTTCTTCGCGGCGGACCCAGATGAATGCCGGTGCGGTCTCTCGCGGGCTGAGGAAGGAGCGCCGGTGAGGAGGCCGCTGGCGAAGAGGACCCTGCGAAGGATCTGCGCGACGGCGTTTGTTCAAACTCTCTTGAGGGTGGACAGGCGGATGCGGCATCGGGTCGCCAATGAGATAACCGAGGGATTGTAGAAACCGGTCGCACTCGGCCAGGGTTTGGTAGTAGAGCGGGTTGCCGCCTTCTTTGTAGTTGAAGAATCCGTGAGGCCGTCCGGAATAGATGCGGAGATCGCAGCGGCGGCCCGCCGCTTGCATGCGCGTTTGGTAGATTCGCGCCGTGGCCACGGGCAAGACGTGATCCTTGTCGCCCAGAAGGAGGAAAGTGGGCGGAGCGGCGGCGTTGATGTTGTGCAAGGGTGAGAATTCGCGCCAGTAATCGCGGACGCGGTCGTGGCTGGCTCCGCCCGGTCCGTTGTCGATGGTTGGGTTGAAGAGGATCAGGGCTCCGGGGCGGCCGGCCTTGGCATCGATCAAAGCGGGACCTTCAACAAAACCCTCGAGGAGGGCGGCGGCGGCGGCGATATGTCCGCCGGCTGAACCCCCTCCTGCGGCGATGCGGTTGCGGTCGATGCCCAGCTCGGGGGCGTGGCCGTGCATCCAGCGCAGGGCCGATTTTCCGTCGATGACGCATTCCTTGGGCGAGGTCCCGTGCCGGCTGGAAACGCGGTATTCGGCGGAAGCGGCGACCATGCCCCGCGAAGCCAGGTAGGCGCACTGGGGATAGAATTGGCTGGGACTTCCCTTTCGCCAGCCGCCGCCGAAGAAGAAGACGATGGCGGGGCGGCGGTTGGCGCTATGGTGACCGGGCGGCAGGAAGAGGTGCATTCGCAGTTCTCCTTGCGGGGTGACTTTGTAAACGGGGGAATGGTCGGGTTGGAAGGGCGTCGCGGAGAGTCCGGCGGCGGGGAATAGCGTGATGATCGCGGCATGAAGAATCAATTTGCGGGCGGGCCCGAGGGGGCGTGGCGACAGCATGGAAGGGGTCAGCATCGCGCCTGCACTATGCCCTGGAACGGGCGAAAGACGAGGGGCGTGAGGGGCGGGACTGGCCGTTGAGGACTCCGGCGAAATCCGGACCGCTAGCCCCAATGCCTTTAGGGATTCGCAATGAGCTGGAAAAGGTTCTTCTCCGGGAACCGCCTACTCCCCCAATCCCTTAAGGCATTGGGGCTAGACCCGGACTTCTTGCCCCGAGGCACGGGATCGATTAGCCTGCCCGGATGATGCGGGTGCGGCCGGGGCGATTTATCATTGGGTGGGCGGGCGTTGGGCTTGTTCTGGCGAGTTGTGTGGGAGGCGCGGAGTCGCGTGACGATTTGACGGAACTCTTACAGACCCGGCTGGAGCAGCATCCCCGGCTTCCATCGCTGGGCGCGGTCGTGATCGTCGAGGGGACCATACGCGGCGCTGGAGCAGTGGGCCTGCGGAAACGTGGTCATCCGGCGATGGTTACCCTGGACGACAAGTTTCACTTGGGTTCATGCACGAAGGCGTTTACGGCCACACTGGCGGCCGTATTGGTGGAGGAAGGAAGGATTGAATGGGGGACGGCGCTGGGCGAGAGCCTGCGGGGACTTCGGCCTGGTCTCGGTTGGGAAGGCGTGACTCTTGAGCAGCTCCTGACAAATACGGGAGGCTTTCCGGGTTCGCCGCCGCCGGAAGTGTGGGCAAGGGCATGGACGGCGAGAGGCAGCGCCACGAGACAGCGCGAGTTGTTCTTGAAGGACATGTTGAAAGAGGCTCCGCGGTTTTCTCCGGGGGGCGGGTTTGAATACTCGAATGCGGGATATGCCGCGGCCGGCGCCATGCTCGAATCGGCGGGCGGCAAGTCCTGGGAAGACTTGATTCGGACGAAGATTTTTGAACCGTTGGGGATGAAGTCAGGAGGGTTTGGAGCGCCGGCTTCGGAGCGGGACACGCCGGACCAGCCTTGGGGACATGACGCGGAGGGCAAGCCGGTGGCGCCGGGTCCGGGTTCCGATAATCCGCTGGCCATCGCGCCGGCTGGGGCGATTCAGTGTTCGTTGCCGGATTTGGCGCGGTTCGCGCTCTTGCATATGCAACGGGCCCGCGACCGCGTCTTGACCCGGGAATCGAGTTTCGAGAAGCTGCATGCTCCGGTTCGGGAAGGTTACGCGATGGGTTGGGCGGCGGTGGAGCGGCCTTGGGCGGGCGGTCCGGCGCTGACGCACATGGGGTCCAACACGATGTTCACCGCGTTGCTTTGGATCGCGCCGGAGCGAGGTTTTGCTGCGATAGTCGTCTCCAATATGGGGCAGGAGGCGGCAGCGAAGGCCTGCGACGAGGTTGTGGGAGATTTGGTGACGCGCTATCTGGAGTGAGTATGGGCATGGAGCGATTTCGAATCGATGGCAGAACGGCCTGGATCACGGGCGGATCCAAAGGCTTGGGGCTGCAAATGGCGAATGCCCTGGCCGAGGCTGGAGCGGATGTGGCCATCAACAGCCGGCATGCGGACGAGGCGGAAGCCGCGGCTCAGGCGATCGCGGACAAGCATGGGGTTCGGGCTTTGGGCGGCGCAGCCGACGTGACTTCGGCGGCTCAAATCGCTGCGTTTGCGGAGCGCATCGCTGAGGAACTTGGCGGTCCGGACATTTTGGTAAACAGCGCCGGAATCAATGTGCGGCTGCCGACCGTGGAGCTGTCGGAGGAAGATTGGCGGCGGGTGCTGGACATCAATTTGACCGGTCCGTTTCTCTGCACGAAGGCGGTATTGCCGGGCATGATGGCGCGGGGCTGGGGGCGGGTGATTCACATGTCCTCAATGCTGGGAGAGGTGGGATTGGCGGGCCGGCCCTGTTATACGGCGAGCAAGGGCGGGATCATGTTGCTAACAAAAACCCAGGCATTGGAGACGGCGGCGGCTGGGGTGACGGTCAACGCCATCTGTCCGGGACCGTTCGGCACCGAGATCAACCGGCCGCTGCTTGATGACCCGGAGAAGTACCGTGCGTTTGTCGCCAAAATCCCCATGGGCCGCTGGGGAGAGTTGCCCGAGATCGAGGGTGCGGTGGTGTTTCTCGCTTCGCCCGCGTCCAGTTATGTGACGGGAACAGCGCTCTTTGTCGACGGCGGCTGGACGGCCCAATGAATCATGAATGACCCAGCCCCCGGAAACGCGGCGACGGGCGGAGCGTCGCGGCTCGGCCTTTGCACATTTTCCTGTCAATGGCGTTGGAGCGCGGCGCGGGAGGGGGACCGGGAAGCGGGGTTTGGGGATGCTGCGGGTTTTCTCGACTATGCCCGCGGGCTGGGGGCGGACGGAGTGCAAGCTCCGTTGCGGGCGGGCGAAGTCGAAGCGGCTCGCGCCGTGCGGGAGCGTGTGGAGAAACTGGGGGCGTATTACGAGGGCGATGTGCGTCTGCCGGAAGCGGAGGAGGATCTGAGCCGTTTCGATGCGGAACTGGAGCTGGCGCGGGAGGCGGGAGCGGGATTGGTCCGCAGTTATCTGACGGTGAGGCGGCGCTATGAAACATTCGTTTCCATCGACGAATTTCGCGCGTTTCAGGCGGGCGCCGAGCAGGTTCTGCGGCGGGTGGAACCGTTGCTGCGGAGGCGGAGGATGCCATTGGCCTTGGAGAACCACAAGGACCTTACCGCGGCGGAGCTCCGGGGGCTGTTGGAGGGGCTGGAAAGCGAGTGGATCGGGGTGCAGATGGACACGGGGAACAACATCGCCTTGTTGGAGGAACCGCACGCGGTGGTGGAAGCGCTGGCTCCGTATGCGTTGTCGGTGCACCTCAAGGACATGGCCGTGCAGGAAGCGGAGGACGGCTTTTTGCTCAGTGAGGCGCTGCTCGGCGATGGATTTCTTGATCTGCCGAGGATGGTCAAGGCGCTCCGGGAGGCGAGACCGGGCATTGTTTTCAATGTGGAGATGGCCACGCGGGACCCCTTGCGGGCCCGGTGTCTGACGCCGGAGTATTGGGCGACTTTTCCGGAGATGAGGGCGGAGAAGTTAGCGGAGGCCTTGGAGCGAGTGAAGGCGAACCCGTCGCGGCATCCCTTGATCCGCACCGGGGGGTTGGGTATGGCGGAAAGGCTCGCCTTGGAAGAGGCTAACAACAGGAAATGCCTTGAGTGGGCGAGAGATACGGCGATGCTGGGGTGAGGAACTCGGGTTACTCGTCGTCGACGTGGTCGCGCATCTGTTGGATGAGGCGTTTGTTGAATTTGATGGCGGCATTGTGGCCGAGGGCCTTGAGTTTGGTGTCTAGGGCAGCCACCTCGATGAGTTTGGCCAGATTTCGGCCGGGCGCGACGGGGATTTCGACGAGAGGGAGCTGGAGACCGAGGATTTCGTAGTATTTCTTATCGACGCCGAGGCGATCGACCTCGTTGAGGTCGGCGAAGGATCTGAGGGTGACGACGAGGTTGAGCACTTTCTCGATGCGGATGGCGGCGACGCCGTAGATGGCGAGGACGTTGATGACGCCCAAGCCGCGGACTTCCATGTGGTGACGGCCGGCGTCGGAGGCTGTCCCTACCAATTCTCCACCTTCCACGTGGCGGAGCCGGACGAGGTCGTCGGCGACGAGGGAAGCACCGTGATCGAGGAGGCCGAGGACGGTTTCGCTCTTGCCTGCGCCGCTGGCTCCCCTGATGAGAACGCCGATGCCGCGGATATCGACCATGCAGCCGTGCTCGGTGGTGGTAGGGGCGAAGGCCCAGAGGAGGCGGGCGGTGGCGGCGTTGAGGAACTGCATGGAACGCATCGTCGTGTGGAAGATGCAGACCTCGGCCCGGGCCGCTTCGGCCATGAGTTCGGCATCGAGTTCGTGTCCTTGAGCCAGGACGATGCAGGGGACGGATTTCCAGCAGAGATCGGAGAAGCGGCGGAGCCGGTCTCGTTTGCGGAGGCAATTCAGGTAGGAGATCTCCGCATTGCCGATGAGTTGGATGCGTTGTTCGGCGAAGTAGGTGAAGAATCCCGCGAGGGCGAGGCCGGAGCGGTTGAGTTCCGGCTGGGTGATGCGCCGTTCGAGTCCGGTTTCTGGACCAGCCAGGGACAGATGGAGGGACTTGCCGTAGCGGGTGTAGAATTCCCGGACGGTCAGGTGGGCGAGCCGGGTCATGTTCTCCGTGAATAGCGGAATGCGCCGGATCGCCGGTCAGGAGGCAGTATGCCGGGTCAGGGCTCGATCAGGCCGTAATCGCCGTCGCTGCGCCGGTAGAGAATCGAGAGGCAGGAAGAGGTGGCGTTGTGGAACACCAGGAAATGGCGATCGCTCATCTCCAGTTCCATGATGGCCTCGTCGGTGAAGAGGTGGCGGATCCGATGGTGTTCGCGGTGCACGATGTGAGGTTCGGGTTCCGTGGAAGCGTCTTCGGGCATTTCGGGCTTGAAGACCTGCTCTTGGAGGAAGCGAATGGAGTCGTTGCGGGGGCGGTGGGTTTTGAGCAGGCGAGTCTTGAACTTGCGCATGCGCCGCGCAATTTTGGACACGGTTTCGTCGATGGATTTGTAGAGGTCGTCGCTTTCCGTGGAGGCTTCCAGGGTGATGTGATTGGCGCAGAACAGCACCATCTCGGAGAAATGACGGCGGCCTTGCACATCGAGGACGACTTTGGCTTCGATGATCCGGGGGTAATCGAGATGGAGTCCGTTGATCTTGCGTTCGGTGAAGTCGCGCAGAGCGTCCGTGATTTCGACGTGGCGGCCGGTAAGGGTGATTTGTGGGTTGAGATTGGATGTTTGCATAGCGATTCGCTTCTGGTGGGCTCCCCATGCGAGCAAATTCACATTTGGAACCGTTCTCCAAGGTACAGTTCGCGACTGAGGGGATCATTGACAAGAAAATCCTTGGATCCTTCGCGTTCGACCCGGCCTTCGAAGATGAGATAGGCGCGATCGACGATGTTGAGAGTTTCCCGGACGTTGTGGTCGGTGATGAGGATGGCCAGACCGGAGTCCCGGAGGTGTTCGATGATGTTCTGGATGTCTTCGACGGCTTTGGGATCGACGCCGCTGAAGGGTTCGTCGAGCATGAGGAGGCTGGGTTTGGTGACGAGGGACCGGGCGATGGTGAGCCGGCGCTTTTCGCCTCCGCTGAGGGTGAGTGCGCGATTGCGGGCGAGCCTTGCGATGCCGAAGCGTTCGAGGAGACGGCGGGCGCGTTCGCGGCGTTCGGTTTCGGAGAGGGGCAGGGTCTCCATGATGGCGAGGATGTTCTCTTCGACGGTCAGTTTGCGGAAAATGGATTCTTCCTGAGGAAGATAGCCCATCCCGAGGCGGGCCCTCCGGTACATGGGGGCGTTGGTCACGTCGGAATCGCGGAAGATCACCTGCCCGCCGTCGGGGCGGACGAGCCCTACGATCATGTAGAAGGTGGTGGTTTTGCCCGCGCCGTTGGGGCCGAGAAGGCCGACGATTTCTCCGGGCTTGATCCGAATATCGATGCCGCGGACGACGGGCCGGCCGCTGTAGGATTTGAGCAACGCGCGGGTTTGCAGCAGGTCTGCCCGCGGATCCGGATCCTCGCCGGGTTCGAGGCCTTGCCAGGCTGGGGGAATGGTTGCGGGGGAACTCATGGACTGGGGGGTTCCGCCTCATCGGCTTTGTCGGCGCCGATCGTTTCGTTGGGACCGTCGAAAACGGATTTACCTTTGCGCGGGATGACGAGCTTGGTGCGGGGAGATGTGGCCCGGGCCAGGACCCGGTCGCGACGGATTTGGGGGTATTCGAGCAGGACGAGCTGATCGTTCTCGAAGATGGCCTTGCGGCAGCGCGCTTCCTCGAGAACGCCCTCGGGATTCCGGCGTTTGATGACGACCATCCGGCCGGTGGCGACGGCCCTCTTGATCTCCCCATCTCCCTCGCCCCGGTAGACCACGAGTTCGTCGCAGGTGAGGCGGAACTCGGGGTGTTCGAGGACCACATCTTCCTGGTAAACGACGACGAACTCTTTCAGGTCGAGCAGGGTGCGTCCGCTGCATCGGATGGTGACGAAACGGAAGACTCCGTCGGGCTCGGCTTTGGCTGGGGCAGGCGAGAGAAGATCATCGCTGGGAGAAGCATCATCGGGAGGATCAGCGGGATCTCTGTTAGGAGGATCGACGGTCCGGGCTCGGGGAGGAGTCGCCTGGATGGGAATGGCGGGAGTGGGAAGCAAAGCGGCGAGAGCGGCGTCCAGCCGTTGTTGACGGAAGAGACCCCGGGGGCCGGCGGTCAGGAGAATTTGGAGGCGGGAATCCTCCAGCCGCGTCTCTTCGAAGGCGGCCTCAGTTCGCGTCATGATGTTCTGAAGTTGTGTGTGGGAAAGCCTTGCCGGGATGGAAACGGGAATGCCGGAAAGAGAGGAAGGCAGGGAAGAGCCGGCGGCGGCGAGCAGTTCATGGGGACTGAGGGCCGGCGGCGGATTGGGCGCGGGCTCCGGGGGGGCATTGGAATCCGGTGCGTCCGGATCGCTGGCGTCTTGTTGGGACCGCGGCCGCCGGAGGTCATCGAGGACCATGACCACTGGACCTAACAAGCAGGCCCATTCAGCGTCGTAATCAAAGATCAATCCGGTTCCACGAGCGGCGAAGTAATCCTGTTTCGTGATCGTGACAGGGTAGGGCGTGCTGAGAAGTTCCCCTTGTAGAAGGTAAGTGGCGTAGGGCGCCCCAATGCGGATGTCGCTCTCTCCCTCGGGATTGAACAAGACGATGCGCAACTCGGCGATGCTCAGGGCGTCGTCATCGATGCGGGTGACCGTTTCGGCTTCGAGGACACTGGCCTGGAGGCCTTCTTCGCTGAAGCTGGGGATGCGCACGCGTTCGACAGGACGGCCCAGAGGGATCAGGCTGGCGATGCGCGCGGGTCCAGTGGGCGGCGGAGTGGTCTGGCGGCGTCCGGATTCCCGCTCCGGTGCGGCGGAGACGGGCGCGGCGAGGAGGACGACCCAAAGGACGAAAGGCCGGAAGAGAGAACGAAGGCTAGTCCGCATTTTTCATACCCTTTCTACTGCGGCGCGCTGCGCCCAATGCTGATTGCCTTGCGCTTGCCTCGGGCTTGAGGAAGGCGTACTCACCCAGCATTGCGCCCTCGGCGGCGCGCGTGTTGCCGTCGCGGCCCTCCACCCTCCGGGCAGCCCTGCCGGGCTGGCTTTCTCGCTTCGCTCGGCTCTCCGTATGCGGCTCGGAGCGCCTCGCGACGAAATTCCATGAGAATTGCGGACTAGGCATGGGCGGCGGCGTGAATGGCGAGCAGGTTTTGCAACACGGGAGGCAGAGTGGAAAGACGCACCTGATTGGGACCGTCGGACAGAGCTGTCTCTGGATTTTCGTGGGTTTCCATAAAGATCCCATCGCAACCCGCGGCGACAGCGGCGCGAGCCAGGACCGGCGCGAGTTCTCGATCGCCGCCTGTGACTCCGGCGGCGCTTCCGGGTGTTTGAACGGAGTGGGTGGCGTCAAAGATGGCGCGGATCCCGTGAGTTCGCATCCAGTGAAGGGAACGCATGTCGGCGACGAGCTGGCCATAGCCGAAAGTCGTGCCGCGTTCTGTGATCCACCAGTTCCGGCAGCCGTAGAAATCCAGTTTCTCGGCGATGTGGACGGTATCCCAGGGGGCGAGAAACTGGCCTTTCTTGACGTTCACGGCGCGCCCCGTCCGTGCGGCGGCGGCGAGGAGGTCGGTTTGACGGCAAAGGAAAGCGGGAATCTGAAGGAGATCGACATGTTCTGCGGCCGTTTCGGCTTCTTCCGGAGAATGGATGTCGGTGGTGACGGGGATGGCGAGTTCCCGGGCGATTTCACCGAGGATCCGGCAGCCGTCACGGGGACCCGGGCCGCGCGGGGAGCCGACGGAGGTCCGGTTGGCCTTGTCGTAGGAGGCTTTGAAGACAAAGGGGATGTGGAGGGCCTCGGCGATGTCGCGAAGGGCCCGGGCCATACGCCAGGCGAAGGCTTCGGATTCGAGCAGGCAAGGGCCGAGGATGAAAAACAGGCGTCCCGGTTCGAGGGAAAGTGGGCCGATGGCTTGCGGGGGGGCGGCTTCGGATTGTGCTTCGCCGCTCATCGTGTGTCCAGCATCTCAGGCCGGAGTGATTCCGGTTTTGCTTTTACGCTGCTTTGCCCCATGGGTTGAGGATACCATGCCCGGGCGCAGGTGCGAAAGGCAAAGACGAGGGGCGCCGGGCGGAACATGGTCTTCGTCGAGGGCGAGGTAGTATTCGAGCCGGCGTTCGACGGGGAGAATGGCTGCCGGATAGCCGGCCTTCATCAGTTCGAGATTCATGAACCGTGTGAGAAACGCGCGCGGCCCATGGCTCCGGTTGCGCCCCCGGAGATGCGTGGCAGGGTCTGCACTTTCGGTTCGTGGGTGCTTCGGAAAGGAATTCCGCAACGTCCGGCTGGCGGGCGCTGATTAACCTCTTGCAGGGGGAGCGTTGGCGCTTGGTCGTGGCGGTCGCAGCGATGACCGTAGCGGGCTTGCTTCAGCTCGTGTTTCCCTGGATGACTGGGCAATTGGTGGACAGAGCCGTGCTTCCCCGGTCCCCAGACGTATCCGGCGACGAGGCTTCATTGAACGCGATCGCCGTTGCGTTAGGGTTCATCGTGTTGGCGGTGATGGTCCTCTCCTATTTTGAGACCTGGTTCTTCGCCGCGGCGGGCGAGCGGGCTCTGGCTGGGTATCGCATGAAGACCTATGCCCATCTGGTGAGCTTGCCGATGCGTTTTTTCAGCCGGCGGCCCGCGGGCGAACTTGCGAGCCGGGTGCACTCGGACCTTGGCATTCTCCAGGAGTTTCTCACCAGCGACTTGCGGATGCTGGTGCGCTATGGATTCATGGCCGTCGGAGGGATGGTCATGCTCTTCATTACTGCTCCCGGCTTGGCCTTCGTGGTCGCGGCGGTGATACCGGCGGCGGTGGCTGCGGCGTTGTTCGCAGGACGCGGAATTCGTGCGGCGACGCGGGGGGCGCAGGACGGTTTGGCGCGGACCGGCGTGGTTTTGGAAGAAACCCTTCAGGGGATCGGGACGGTCAAGGCCTTCTGCGCGGAGGATCATGAGACGGGACGTTATCGGGAGATGATGAAGGCCTACCTCAGGCCGGCTCTCAGGGGATTGCGCTACCGGGCGCTGTTTGTGTGCGGCATCCTCTTTCTCCTGCTGGCGACGTTGGTCTTTTTGATGTGGAGCGGTTCGCGTCAGGTAGCCCAGGGGCGGCTGACCCCAGGGGATTTCACTCGCTTCATGTTTTACCTCGCCTTCGCGGCGAGCGCGGGAGGCACGCTGGCGGAATTGGTAGGCCGCATGCAGAAGGCGTTGGGGGCGCAGGACAGGATCCGGGAGCTGTTGGAAGAGGAAGAGGAAGACCGGTCCGCGCCGGCCGGCGGTGTGAAGGCTCCGGCGAAGACGGGGTTTGCCTTTGAAGGCGTCGAGTTCACCTATCCGGACCGGCCGGGAATGGCTGTGCTGGACAAGGTCAGTTTTGTGGTGGAACCAGGCTGGAGGGTCGCTTTGGTCGGGCCAAGCGGAGCGGGGAAATCGACGGTGGCGGCTTTGTTGTTGCGCTTCTTCGAACCGGATGCCGGGCGGATCGTTCTAGGCGGCGTTCCGATTTCGGAGCTTGCGCTGCATGACTTGCGGAGCAAAATCGCCTACGTGCCGCAGGAGGTGCTGCTCTTCAATGGCACGGTGGGCGACAACATTGCCTATGGTCGCCCGGGCTGCGGCATGGCTGAGGTGGAGTGGGCCGCGCGGCGGGCGCAGGCGCATGACTTCATCGCAGTGATGCCGCAGGGATATGGGACGGTGTTGGGGGACCGGGGGGCAGGCCTATCGGGAGGACAACGCCAACGAATCGCCATCGCCCGGGCCCTTTTGCGAGACGCACCCATTCTGATTCTTGACGAGGCCACCAGTTCGCTCGATGCCGAGAGCGAACAGAAGGTGGAAGAAGCCATGCGGGAGTTGATGACGAACCGTGCGACTTTGGTCATCGCCCATCGCCTTTCGACCGTGCGTCAGGCGGACGAGATCCTCGTCCTCAGCCACGGGTGCGTGGTGGAACGGGGAACGCATGAGGCGCTTTATGAAAAGAGCGGGCTTTACCGTATGCTCTACGATCAGCGGCTGGAATTGTGATGGAGATAGGGTTTGGGATTTCACCCAGGGTCCCGGCACAGGAATCTGAGATCTCATATATCAAATCTCAAGAAGCGAGCCGGGATTCAAGTATAATCCCTGAGGCTTAAAGCAGTCGAGAAAGGAGAAAACCATGTCAATCATGACCATGCGCGGCGACGAGGGGACTACGGGACTGATGTATGACCGCCGGGTATCCAAAAGCGATCCTCGAGTAGCTTGTTACGGCGCCGTCGATGAACTCAACGCGGCCTTGGGTCTCGTGCGAGTCTTCTTGGGAGAAGCGCCTCCGGAGATCGCTGAACTCTGTGCTTCGATTCAGCGCGACTTGGTGACGGTGATGGGAGAGCTGGCCACGGCTGAAGCGGACCGGCAGCGCTATGTCGAGGACGGTTTCGAGGCGACAGGTCCGGAGATGGTGGACCGGCTGACTGCGGCGGGACACGAGTTGGAGGAGCGCCGCGGAATCCGGGTCCGAGGCTGGGCTTATCCCGGCGATTCGGGTTCTGCCTGTGCGGCTCAGCTTGATTTCGCCCGCACGGTGTGCCGGAGGGCGGAGCGTTGTGCGGCTGGCCTTGTGGAAGAGGGGCAGCTCGCCAATCTGGAGGTGCTCCGTTACCTGAACCGGCTCTCCGACCTGTTGTGGCTGTTGGCCCGCTGGGCCGGGGGCGAGGGAATGGCTCCGAACGAGGATGCCTCGCGTCCTGCGGGAGAGGACTAAAGAGCTCCGGGGCCCGTTCAACCGGTGTGCGAGCGCAAATGGACGAGCAGATCGTCGTAGATGCCGCCGGGATTGTCGTAGGCGGCGTAGCTTCGGGCCTGGTGGAGCCAAGCGGCGATCTGTCCGTCGGCGGCGTGCCTGGCGCGGAGCAGCATTTCAGTTGTTAGGGGCACCATACGATGGCGTGCGACGGCTTCGGAAAGCGCGTCGTCGGCGGCCCGCTCGAACAGGCGGCGCAGGTCCCGGGTGGAGAAACCTTCGGTGGCCCGGGCCACACGCCGGGCATTTACGGCCTGGCTGGGGAACTCCCGCGTCAGATTCCGGACCATGGCTTCGCGCGTCCGCACGGTGGGCGGCGGGACAAATGCGCGGTGTTGAAAAGCGCTGTGGACGAGCAATCGCTGGGGAACTCGCCAAGGTGCGGAGGTCGCTCCAATGACGAGCAGCTCCTCGGTTTCGTCTCCGAGGTCCTCGAGTTCGCCCAGCAAGCGATGCAGGATGGCGCGTCCCGCTTCGGCGGTGCCGGATCCGGCGTCTCCGGGGAGCACGTCCACGTCTTCGAAGAGAATCACCGCGGGCTGATTCTCCTGAGCGAGATCGAAAACTTGTTCGAGGTTCCGTTCGGCGACGCGGGCGCCGCAGACCAGCAGTTGCCGCAATGCCAGGGCGAAGAAATTGGCTTTGAGTTCGCCGGCGATGGCGCGGCCGAGAAAGAGTTTCCCGGCTCCGGGCGGCCCGAAGAGCAGCAGATTTCCGGCAGTGGATTTTCCGTAAGCCCGGTAGAGATCGGCCCGGCGTCGAGGTTGGATGACTTTGGCGAGGAGCTTGCGTTTGACAGCTTCCAGGCCGGCGATGTCTTCGAAGGAGACGTCGGGACGCTGAAAATCGGCGGAAGTGAAGTCGTCTTCGTACTCTTCTTCCTCGCTGGGCTCTTCGTCGGCAGAGAAGAAGGGATCTTGGGCATCGTCATCCGCGGGTGGGCCGGGTGCTCCGGCGGACCAGGGCTTGGACCTCGTTTCCTGAGAAGTGGCTCCTCGCTTCAAGCGGGCCGCGCTGCGCAGCTCGCTCTCGAGGGCGGCATCGGAAGAAGTGGGATCGATTTCCAGGGCGCGGCGGTAATGGGACTCGGCGGACCGGTGATCGTTCTCGACGAGGCTGAGCCTGCTGAGGAAGAGCCAAGCCGGTGCGTAGCGGGGCTGACGATGCACGATGGATTCGGCCCGGATGGCCGCTTCGGAAATACGGCCCTCCAGGAAAAGGACCCGCGCGACGCCCAATTGGGCTTCGACATCGTTGGCCTGGATCTGCAGAACCTTTTCGTAGGCTTCCCGTGCTTCCGTGAGGGAAAACGCATCGAGACACGATGCGGCGAAGAGCTGCAAGAGCGCTACGTTGTCGGGCGATTCTGACAGAGCCTGGCGGAGTGTGTCCAGGTTCGGCATGCTTCCCCATACACCCGCCCCGCATCCGTGAAAACTGAAAAAAGTCACGGGGGACGCCGCGCTGCCAAGGAGGCCGGCCGCAGTCGCCACAGTCCCGCCAGAGCGCTCCCGATCAGGCAGTGCGTCACCGCCGAAAGGGCCGCGGGAACGGCCGTGACGGGATCCGTGATGTGCTTGGCGGCGAGGGCCGAGCCGAGCCCCGAGTTCTGCATTCCGACTTCCACGCTGATGGTGCGGCGGTCTATGGCGCTGCGGCCCAAGAGCAGGGCGAAGAAGTAGCCCGCGCCGAAGCCGAAGCTATGGAGGAGGAACACGGCGAGGAGCAGTGGCCCGGCCGACGCTTTCAAGAGATCGCGTTGTTGTCCGACGATGCATCCGACGATGAGCACGATGGTGAGGACGGAGACAAGGGGCGCGGCCGGCTGGATCCGCCGGGTAAAATGAGGCAGATACTGGTTGAGGGCGATTCCGGCGAGAACAGGAAGGAGCACAATCTGAATCATGGTGAGCATGAGAGGAGCGGGATCGATGCTCATGTAGCGGCGGGCGAGAAGTTGGGTCAACCAGGGCGTCAGGAGCACGGAGAGCAGCGTTGATGTCAGGGTCATCAACACGGAAAGCGGGACACTGGCGCGACCCAGGTAGGCGATGACGTTGGAAGCCGTGCCTCCGGGACAACACGCGACGAGAATGAGACCGAGGGAGAGCGCTTCGGAAAGCCCACAGATGCGGGCCAGCAGGTAGCCGGCGGCGGGCATGATCAGGAACTGGGCGGCTATGCCGATAGCCACTCCGGCCGGCCTGCGGAGGATCTCGGCGAAATCCCCGAAACGCAGGGTGAGACCCATTCCGAGCATGATCACGCCGAGTCCGGGCGCAATCCAGGGCTGGAACCAGGTGAACCATGCCGGAAAGACCAAGGCCCAACCCGTTCCCAGGAGAATCCACAAGGCGAACAGATTGGTGAGGGTGTTGAGAAACCGGTTCACGGGCGGCGGACGATTTACGTTAGGCAGGCCTTGGCTCGACGGCCAGGAGCGAGGGCGGATGGTTGCGTTGATTGACAAACGTATAATGGGCCGCGGTCCACTGCTCTTGAGGGAGGGCCCGGGCCCAGGCCAGGACAGCCTGGGCTTCCGTTTCGCCGCCGGGATGACCGCGGTAGAGAACTGCGGTGAGGATTCCGCCGGGCGCTAGGAGGGCCAGGGCTTGGTCCAGAGCGGGGATGAGCGTTTCCGGACAAGTTATGGCGGCATGGCCGCTCCCCGGCAGGTAGCCCAGATTGAATAAGATTGCAGAGGCCTCGCCGCGCCGCAAAGCGAGGCGCTCCAGAAGCGTGCTGTGACAGAGGCATTCCAATTGGACCCGGTCGCGGAGGCCCGCCTTTTGCAGAGCCTCTCCGGTGCGCCGGACCGCTTCTTCCTGCAAGTCGCAGGCGAAGACGGAACCCCGGACTCCCACGGCCCGGGCCAGGAACAGCGTGTCGAGGCCGTTCCCGCAGGTGGCGTCCACGGCGAAGCCTCCAGGGCTCAGCCGTGATCCCGCGAGAAGGTGGGCCAGCGCGACGGGCCTCGGAAGGGTGGGGTTCACTCGTCGGGAAATGGGGTGCGGAGAGGGAAGTGTCAATCGTGGAGGATTGGCGGGGCGCCGGCTCAGAACCCCTGATTCCCTGAGATCAGAAGTTCTGAGGCTGGCGCCGTTGGGGGTATGGTGCGACAGGAAGGGATGTCTCCTCGAAAGAAACTTTGGAAGGCCTTGATCTTTGCGTTGACCGTGGGCGCGGCTTCGGCTTCGGCTGTGAAGCTTGACGCCAGCGACGGCGAGACCAGCACTTCGCCTGCCGAAGCGCGCTTCGATCCGGTCGTGCGACAGATGGAAGGTTGGACCGTCCATGTGGATCCGGCATTGTTGGAAGGAGGGGAGCATGCGGAAGAGGGCGCGCTGGCCTTGCGGATGCTAGGCGATCATTTAAACCGCATCGCCCTGTTGATGCCTGCCGGCCGCCTGGCGGACTTGCGGAAGCTGGAGATTTGGATCGAGCATAATCATCCACGGTTGGGGGCCATGCAGTATCATCCCAGCGAAGCATGGTTGCGGGAGCACGGTCACGATCCGCGGTTGGCCCGGAAGGTGCACATCACGCGTGCGGCCGAGTTGCTCTCCCGCGAGCAACTCTTAAAGCACCCGATGGTGGTCCTCCACGAGCTGGCGCACGCTTATCACGATCAAGTGTTGGGCTTCGACGATGCGCGGGTGCGGGAGGCCTACCAAAAGGCAAAAGAATCCGGGAAGTACGAGGAGGTGCTGCTCTACACTGGGGAACGGGTGCGCCATTACGGTTTGACCGATCACAAAGAGTACTTCGCGGAAGGCGCCGAAGCGTTTTTTTACCGCAACGATTTCTATCCTTTCGTGCGGGCCGAGTTGAAGGAGCACGACCCGGAGTTTGAGGCGCTGCTGAAGGAGATTTGGGAAGGGCCCTGAGAAGTCCATCGCCGCGCCTGTTCGGCATGTTGCTCTGAGTGCGCCTTCTGATGGCGGCCGGAAGGACTTGGCAGGACTGGTCTCCCCGTGTAAAGGGGACTGGGCCGGAGGCCGCAGCGATGCCGTTGATTGAAAAGTGGTGGAATGCCTTAAACCTCCCGTTGCAGGTGTTCTACGTGATCGGCGTCCTAGCGGCGCTGGTTTTGTTGCTTCAAACCATGTTGGCGATGCTCGGCGGCGACGCCGATGCCGACGCGGGGCATCATGGGGGCGATGCGGGCCCCTTTTCGGTCCGGACCCTGAGCGCCTTCTTTTTCGGCTTTGGATGGTCGGGTGTGGTGGCTCTCAACTCTGGCTTGGGGGTTCCGGCGGCGGTGGCGGTGGCCTTTGTCGTGGGCACGGGGTTTCTCGTGGTTTTGTATTTGTTGATCCGGCTGCTGGTTTCGGCCCGGCACAGCGGCACCCTGGATTATCGCAACGCCGTTGGCCAGACCGCGACAGTTTACGTGACCGTGCCGGGGGCTCGGAGCGGAGAAGGGCAGGTGGAGGTGCTGGTGCAAGGCCGCTTGCAGGTGGTGCACGCGATGACCCCGCATGACCGGGCCCTTCCGCCGAAGTCGAGGGTGCGGGTGACCGGATTGGTGGACGGGACGACGCTGGAGGTGGAAGCCCTCTGAAGCCGGCCCGCCGCCGTTCCAAGCGCTCCGTCATTTTGTAGTTGGGCCGCGGGGGCCGCTCCTTTAGAAGGGAGGCATGTGGGAAATCCTCCTTCTCGTCGCCGGCGCAGTCTTTCTGTTCTTCAGCACGCTTTTCCTGTTTGCGCTGCGTTACAAACGCTGCCCTTCCGACAAGGTCCTGGTGGTTTATGGCAAGGTTGGAGAACCGGGGATCTCGGCCAAGTGTTACCACGGCGGCGCGGCCTTCATCTGGCCGGTGCTTCAGGCCTATGAGTTCCTGGAACTGACTCCGATTCCTATCGACATCAAACTCGAAGGCGCGCTTTCCCAGCAGAACATCCGGATCAATACGCCCTCCACGTTCATGGTGGGGATCTCGACGGAGCCCGGGGTTATGGAGAACGCTGCGGAACGTTTGCTGGGTTTGACCCTGGAGGAGGTCCGGCAATTGGCGCGCGACATCATTTTTGGGCAGATGCGCGTGGTCATTGCGACGATGCCCATCGAGGAGATCAACGCGGACCGGGATCAACTCATCAAGAAGATCTCGGAAGGGGTGGAAGTGGAGTTGAAGAAGGTGGGACTGCGGCTCATCAACGTGAACATCCAGGACATCACCGATGAGTCCGGGTACATCGATGCCTTGGGGAAAGAAGCGGCGGCTCGGGCCATCAACGAAGCCAAGATCAAGGTGGCCCAGCAGGAGCGGGACGGCGAGATCGGCAGGGCCGAGGCAGAACGGGACCAACGCATCCGGGTCGCCGAGGCCGGAGCACGGGCGACGGAAGGAGAAAACCTTTCGGGGATTTCTGTAGCGCGGTCGAACGCTAGCCGCCGGGAAGCCGAGGCCGAATCCGAGCGGGCGGCGTCGGCGGCGGAGAAGGTGAAGTCAGCGCAAGCGTTGCAGGAAGCTTATACTGCGGAGCAGCAGGCGGAACACGGGCGCGCCGCGCGGGAAGAGGCCACACAATACGCCAACATCGTGGTGCCCGCGGAAATCGAGAAGAAGCGCATCGAGACCATCGCGGAGGCGGAAGCCGAACAGGAGCGCCGCCTGCGCAGAGGGGAAGCGGATGGCAAACTCTCGTTGATGGAAGCGGAAGCTAAAGGCGTGATGGCGATCCTGACCCGGAAAGCCGACGGTCTCCGAGAAATCATCGGGGCCGCGGGCGGAAGTCCCGAACGGGCCGCGCTCATGTTGATCACGGAGCAGTTGCCGGAACTGGTCCGGCAACAAGTCCAAGCCATTGCGAATTTGAAGATCGATTCGGTTACGGTGTGGGACCAGGGCCGGGGAGCCGACGGCGGGAAAGGGGGAACGGCGGGTTTCTTGTCGGGTTTGGTGGAGTCGCTTCCGCCGCTGCATCAGTTAACGAAGAATGTGGGACTGGAGTTGCCGGAGTATCTGGGCAAGCTGACGGAGACGCCCGAGGCGATGCGAGAATTGGGGGAGCGGCTGAAACGCGAAAGCAAGCGGTTGACGGCGAGGCAGGCGGCGGCCCGGACTTGGTTGGAATCGCATCAGCAGAAGCTGGAGGGTGGGCCCTTGGCGTCGGCGCTCTCCCTTGAGCCAGCAGGCCTGGAGGAAGCTGCGGTGCGCGCCGCGGCCTGGGCTGCAAAGACCTCAGGGCGGGAAGCCGTGTGGTATGTGCTGCGCGATGGAGAAACGGCGGGTCCGGTGAGCTGGGCGGAAGCCTGCAAGGAAGGCGCGGAGGACAGCCCGGTGCAATTGGAAGGGTCGGGGAAATGGTTGCCTCGCGGAGCGGTGCAGAAGGCCGCGGAGGCCTGAGAACTCCTGATCTGGCGGCAGGATACCGCGAATCCAAGCTCCGCCCTTCAAGGGCGCTGACGAAGTCTTTGGAGTGGGCGGCTCTGCCGCGCTCTGGAGTTTTTACATTTCCAGCCGGGTCTCGCTCGGCCATTCTCGATCTGAACATCCCGGCCTATTCGCCGGATTCCGGTCCAGCCTTATTCCTCAAGGTCAGGAGTTCTGAAGATAGCGTAACCAATCTGTCAGACAAGACCTGGAGGGCCGGCCTCCCTGACGGCCTGGTCCTGGGACGGAGACCTATCCACGATAGGGCGTGCGGGAGCCCGTCCCTCCATGAAAGCGTTGCGCTGGCCGCGGGCTTGAGCTGGGTGTTCACCGGAAACGCTTCCGTGGGACGAAGCCGGGACCCGGGACAGAAGCGGAAGGTGGCAAGAGCCGTAATACCGGCCTAGAGTCCGGGCCGTCATGGAAACGGAGAGCGATGGCGCAACATCTTTTCAATTGCTGGGCCAGACCGGCTCCGGACTGCCGCCGGAACCCGATGCGGGCATATTGGAAACATTTCCCAACCGGCATCCTGCCCGGGATTATTGGATTGAACTCGATTGTCCGGAGTTCAATTCACTCTGCCCGGTCACAGGTCAGCCGGATCACGCCCGATTGACCATTCGCTATGTGCCGGATGCGCGGTGCGTGGAGACGAAATCGCTCAAGTTTTATCTGGCGTCGTTTCGCAATCACGGGGCTTTCAACGAAGAGGTGGTCAACAGAATTGCGGATGATTTCTTGCGGGCTTGCAAGCCGAGAAAGCTCGAAGTGCAGGGTGAGTTTGCGCCGCGCGGCGGAATCCGCCTGACGGTCCGGGTGAATCATCCCTCGGAGGAAGCCCGGGAATAGCCCTGGCCCCAATGCCTTTAGGGATTCGCAGTAGCGCCGGGGGCCGGAAGGGGTGGCGAGGCGCTGTGGGCGGGGAGCAAGCTGGCGCCGCTTTTTTTTGAAGCCGAGGGCATCACGAAAGGGGCTCGCAGCGCCTCGCGACGAAACGGTATGAGAAATGCCGGCTGGTTCCTCTATTGCGTCTGGCGCGAAGACTAGGGTTGAGCGACGCTTATTTCATGCCGTACCGGATCTGCAGGATCTTCGAGATCGAGAATGGCCATATGCTCTCCAAGCATCCCGAGAAGTGCCGTTTCCCGCATGGGCACAGCCGGAAGGTCGAGATCGTGTTGGAGGCCGACGATCTGGACGGCAACGACATGGTTTGCGATTTCAAGGTGCTGCGGCAGGTGATTGAGACCTACTTGGAAGGCTTGGATCACGCCTTGTGCATGAACACACAAGATCCTGCCTTTGCGGAGTTTCGGGAGCGGTTTGGCGAACGGATCGTGGGCTATGAGGGAGCGGACCCGACCACGGAAGTCATGGCGCGTGGGATTCACGAAGCACTTCGGGAGCGTTTGGCGGAATATGCGAGCCGGAGTGCGGACCGGTATCCCTTGCGGCGGTCGGTGCGGATCGTCCGGGTCCGGCTTTGGGAGACCAGTTCGAGTTGGGCGGAGTATGCTGAGCCGCAGAACTCCTGATCTCAGGGAATTGTCATCAGCCGCCAATCAGGGAACGGGAAAGCAAGGGGAGACCTTGAGGGTAACGGGTTGAGGGCGTGTTGATTTATCACCGAATAAATCGACACGCCCTTGAAGCGGAACTCGTGAGAGTTCCGTCCATCAGGCTGGATGGTGATGTCGTTCGCCGCGCGCTACCGCTTGGCCGCGGGATCCGGGAGAGGCTCGGCCACGGGTTGGCAGGCTCCGGTCCCCACGAGTCTTTCGAAAACGGGCGAGGCCATGAGGGTGGTGACGACCGCCATGATCACGAGCGTCGCGAATAGTTCCGGCGAAATGATCCCGCGTTGCAGTCCGATATTGATGATGATCAGTTCCATCAAGCCACGTGCGTTCATCAAGGCGCCGATGCCAAGCGCTTCGCGGTTGGAGATGCCTGTGGCGCGTGCGGCCAACCAGCAGGCCACGCCTTTGCCCAGAATAGCCGCGAGCAGGACGGCGCCGCACATCAGCCACAGGAAGGGAGAGTTGAGCAGGCCGATCTTGGTGTTCAAGCCTGAATACGTGAAGAACAAAGGCAGCAGCAACGCCACCGTGAGCGGTTGAATGCGGGCGACCAACTCCCGCGCGACAACGCCGCGGGGCATGGCCGCCCCCATCACGAACGCGCCAAAAACCGCATGGAGCCCGATGAGATCGGTGAACCAGGCTCCCAGCGCCATCAGAGCCAGCCCTACGACCACTCCGGCTTCCGTCAGGGCGCTGTCTTTGACGAGCAACCCTTGCAATCGGAAGAGGAGCGGGCGCAAAACGATCAAGGTGAACACGACGTAGAGCGAGCCGCCGCCGATGTTCGTTAGGGCATGGCTCCAGTTGTTGTCGAAGCTGGCCAAAACAACGGCTAAGAGGCACCAAGCAGTCGCGTCGTCGATCGCGCCCGCCCCCAATGCCACCGTGCCCATGGTCGTGCCGGTGAGTTTCTTAAAGTGAATGATGCGCGCCAACATCGGGAACGCAGTGATGCACAGTGCTGCGCCCATAAAGAGCATCGCCTCGGTAAGAGAAGTTCTCTCTGGCCAGAGGCTGGTGTGTTCAAAGAACACCCAACCCAATGCCCCGCCCAGAACAAAGGGGGCGGCCATACCGGCAATGGAGACGGCCAGCGAACTGCGGAATTGCCGCCGCACGATATCCATGCGGAACTCCATTCCCACCACGAACATGTAAAGGGCCAGCCCGAGTTGCGAAGCCGGGAAAAGATAACTCTGAGTATCGCGGGTCCTCTGCGTGGAATCCCAAGGGAAGAGCCAGTGCTGCCATTCCGGCAGCAACAGTCCAAAGAGGGAGGGGCCGAGCAGGACGCCCGCAAGCATTTCAGCCACGACTTGAGGCTGGCCAAAACGGAGAGCAATGGCCCCAACGAGTCGACAGAACAACAGGATGACCGCGATTTGCAGGAAGAAATGCACGGCCAACTCGAGGTTGTTCATGACCGTATTCTCTCCGAAGCAGGCAATTGCGGAAATAGAACCTTGCTATTGCCGTAATGCTGAGGGGTTATGACCGGTGGATCGCTCACAGGATCCCGTGATCCTTTCACAGGCTCGGAGCCATCAACTCCCTCTCTCCCCGGCCTTTGCGCGCTCCAGTCCACTTGCTCATCGTAGTTCCATCTTTACCTGAGTTGGAAAAGGCATTTCTTGAACCCACGAAGGGAGAGGGCGGCGGTCTAGCACCCCTGCCGGGGTGCTGGTGATGGATGGACCTTCTCCGGTGGTGTCGCTGCGCGCTGACACCGGCTACAAGCTCTGATCCCTTCGGGATCACTGCGTCTTCGGCCTCCCCTGCAGGCCAGAAATGTAAAAACTCCAGGGCGCGACCGATAGCTCCACGGAACAAATCAACACGTTCTTGAAGGCGCAACCCAGGACGGGGGAGGAAGGCTGCGATAGGACCGGGCCCGGCGGTTTGATGACCCTGTGGCGGCCTGCGCAGCGTGATCTCATCCTATGAATCCTTGTCCCACCGGGGACCAGCATCCATCCGGCTGCGCTGGGAGCAGTTTGGGGTTCCGCGTTCACGCGGTTCTTGGAGCCGGGAAAGGTTCTTCTGCTGAAACCCCCTACTCTCCCAATCCCTAAAGGGGCATTGCGGCTAAAGCTCGATGGTGCGGCTTTCGCGGAAGGCCTGATCTGCGGCCAAGACAATGCGCAGGCTGTCGACGGCGTCGTTCATGTGCGCGGTGAGATCGATATCTTCGCGGATGGCCCGCAAGAGGTAAGCTTGTTCGCGCTGGCAAAGGGCGTCGTGGTCCGGTTCGTCCTGGAGGCTGAGCATCTCGTCCGAGCGAGCGAAGGAGCCATCCGGATTCAGGGAGGCGTGATGGACGCGCAAGGCTTCGGTCTTGGAGTGCGAATCGATATCGGCGGATCGGCCTTCACCGCCGGCTCCGGCGGCGACGATGGAGACGCTCCCTTTGGGTCCGATGACGTCTTTGACGAAAAACGCGGTCTCGCTCATCATGGGACCCCAACCCGCTTCGTACCATCCCACGGAACCGTTTTCGAAGGTCACTTGGAGCTGACCGTAGTTGTACATCCCGGGAACGAGTTCATCCGTGAGTCGCGCGCCGATGGCGCTGACGCGGACCGGGCGGGACCGGGTCATCTGGCACATGACGTCGACGTAATGGACGCCGCAATCGACGATGGGAGACATGGATTGCATAAGGGAGCGATGGGTGTCCCACATGCGGCCGTAACTTTGTTGGTTGAGATTCATGCGCATGACCAAGGGCGAACCCAGGGTGTGAGCGATCTCGATGAAGCGAATCCAGGAAGGGTGGTGACGGAGAATGTAACCGACGATGAGCTTGCGCTTCACTCGGACGGCGGTATCGACGACTCGGCGGGCGTCTTCGACAGTGACGGCGACGGGTTTCTCCAGGAAGACGTGAGCGCCGGCTTCAAGCGCGGCGATGGCGTATTCGGCGTGCGTTTCGGGATAGGTGTTGATGGAAACGACCTCGGGCGAGGTTTCCCGGAGGGCTTCGTGAAAATCGGAGTATCCAGGCAGGTCTTCTCCCAGGGCCCCGATCAGGGCGTTGCGGCTTTCGGGACTGCGGGTCACGACGCCGCAGAGTTGAAAACCGTCAAGTTTTTGATAGGCCCGGGCGTGGGAGGCGCCCATATTGCCGGCTCCGGCGACGAGAGTCTTCATAGGAAAAGCACAGGGAGCAATAGAGTTAGGAACGAGCGTCAAGACGCCGTCTTGGGGTGGACTTGTCTTTCTCGAAACAGGATGAAAAAGACGACGAGAACGGCCGCGGCCATGATGGCGGGGAAGTACCAGACAGCGGGCCAATCGACGGCTCCATTGGAGGTCTGGCGGCCGTTCCACCAGCCGTTGAGGAGGCCGCCGATGAACATTCCGACGCCGAGCGTGACGAAAGCGATGAAGCCCTGGGCGCTGGCCCGGACGTCTTGCGGGGCGCGGCGATCGACATAGAGCTGGCCGGTGAAGAAGAAAAAGTCGTAACAGATCCCGTGAAAGAGGACGCCGAGGTAGAGGAGGTAATGGGTTTGGGGCGTGGCGTTGGCGAAGAGCAGGTAGCGGAGCACCCAAAAGAGCATTCCGATCAAGAGCATCTTCTTGACGCCGAGTTTCCGGAAAAAGAAGGGCACCAGGAAGAGGAAGAAGATCTCCGAGACTTGACCGAGGGTCATGACGCCCTCGGAGTTGGGCACGCCCATGGCCTGAAGAAAGCCGTTGGTGGATTGAAAATAGAAGGAAAGGGGGATGCAGATGAGCAGGGAGCAGATGATGAAAACGGCAAAGGAGGGGTCGCGCATGAGGCGCAAGGCTTTGAGCCCGAGCACATCGCCCACCGAGATTTTTTGGCCTTTGAGCTGGGGAGGAGTGTGGGGAAGGGTGAAGCAATAGAGGCCCAAAAGACCTGAGGCCGCTGCTCCGAGGACGAGGGGCCAATGGGTCCGGCCGAGAGCGATCCATTCCTCGGGAGCGGCCGGGCCTCCGAGGAAGCGGGGAATTTGCATGTGGAAACCGGAAGCTTCAGCTCCGGCGAGGAAGCTGCTGCCCACGACGATGCCCGAGGCGATCCAGCCGATGGTTCCCAGCGTCCGAATCGGAGGGGCGTGCTGCTGCGGGTCCTTCACGTTTTGAAAGAGCACGGAGTTGGCCAGCGCCAAAGTGGGCATGTAGCAGAGCAGATGGAGAAGGAGGAAGGGGAAAAAACCGGCCCACGCACCGGCGCGCGAGGCTAACAGGAGAAAGACGCCGCCGGCGAGATGGAGCACGCCCATGACCACTTGCGAGGGGAAAAAGCGGTCGGCGATCATACCGACGAAGAAGGGGGAAACCATGGCGGCGATGCCGGTGGAGGCGTAAGCCCAGCCGATGAGTTCGGGGGCGACTCCCAACTCGACGAGATAGGGATACATGGGCACGTACCAGACTCCCCAGATGAAGAACTGGAGAAACATCATGATGCAGAGCCGGAGAGTGGCGTAGGGGGAGCGGAGGGGGGAACCGGGCATGGCGCAGGGTCAGGTGGGAAGCAGGCGCCACGCTAAGGAATGAGGGGAAGGGCCGTCAAAGAGAAATGAAGGTTTCCCGAAGGGTGGCCGGTCCGAATGAGGCGGCTCCGCGAAGTCCCCGGGTCATCCATGCGGAAGGGGCGGCCGGTGATCGCCGTCCGGCGGGGTCCGGCGGAGGAAAGAGCGTGGACGCAGCCGCGTGGCCGGCCGGGAGCCCATGCGGATCGCCGGGAGGCCGGCTACTCCACAAGAATGAGACCGCCCCCGTCTCCCAACCAGGTTGCCTCGTCGAACTCGATGTGGGGAATTTGCAGCAAGCTCGGTACGGCGCCGGGATCCGCGAGTTGGGTTCGGAGAAGGTTAGGCGATTCGGGATTCCAAAACCCGGAGTCGTCCTGTTCCCAGAGGCTTTTGTTATGGACGTCGAAATGGACGGCGGTGAGCCCATCCAGAAGGAACTTCCTTTCATTGAAATAGGGGCTTTCCACGACGGCGTTGTGTTCGTCGGCTTGGATCAAGCGGACAGTTACGGATCCGCCCAAGCGGAAGAAGGCGCGGGTGTCGAATGGCGGGCCGGTGGAGGCGATCTCGGCGGAGTTTCGAAAGACGACGCGCTGGACGCGGTTCAAAGGAATGGGCAACTCGGCGAAATCAGTCTTACAAAGCAATTGCTCCTCGGATACGGACAGGACTTCTCCGGAGACCACATCGCTATTGCGGAGGAAGACGAGATCGGCGGTTTCGGAACTGGCGGCGACGGGATCTCCGCCGGGCAGGATGCCGTTCCAGTCGGTGACCTCGATGCGATGGACGGCGGTGCGGGGAGTATGTCCGAAATGCCGGAGGACGAAGCCCTTGCCCTTGGCCTGGAAACCCTCCGGATCGGACCAGGTGGAAAGGACTTCCCCATCGACGGCGAGTGAGATCTCTCGGCGTTCGCGATGGGGGAACAATTCCAGGCGAGCTTTACGTTTCTGGTAGAATTCTCCCTTCTCGACTTGCATTCCAATGGTCTTGGCGGCCTGCCCTCCGGCTTGCAACTGATGAAACCGCTCCATTTGCTGGCGCAGTTTCAGGTTCTGGCGGGGAAACCCGGGAATAAGTCTCCTGCGGATATCCTGGGCTGGGATCCCTCGCATGAGCTGGAAGGTGGAGTATTGACAGAGCAGAGTGTAACTGCCTTCTCCGGGGATGGATTCGGCGGGATCTTCCGCGAAGAAGGAGAGGGACATGTAGAGGTTTTGGTCCCAAGTGAGATCGAGAAGGATGCGGGCCCGGTCAGGAAGAGGAATGTCGCGGCCGATGGAACCGGCTTGCCGGGCCACCAAAGCGCCGTCGCGGAAGGCCCAGGCCGGCGGAGTGGTGGGCTGGACCCAGTCATCGACGCCTTCGGGACCGAGGTAGTGGAGGCTGTCGGGCTGGAAGAATTCGACTTGGCGCAAATGCCGGCGGGCCAAGGTGAGGTCGCCGGAAAACTCGGTCCCGAGAAGGAGGCTTTTGCCGTCCAGAGACCGGAGGTTTCCGGGGATCTCGTCTCCATTGCGCAACTGAACGATGGCTTGGGCGGGGCGGTGCAGGCCGGGCTCCTCAGCTTCCAGATGGATCTTGAGTGGGCTGGAGGCTGGGAAAATGAGGGGGGCGACGGCTTTATCGGTCTCCCAGCGGAGGCTGCCGCCCGGGACTAGAGCGAGGAGGCGGCCGCCCAGCGCGTCGGAGTTGCGCAAGGTGAGGCGATGGACGGGCAGGATTTCCGGAGGCGCTTCCTGGACGGCCTCCGGCGGGGCATCCTGGGCGGCGAGGAAGAGCCCGCTCAGCAAGACCGCTGCTAGGGTGCGCCATGAAGTGTGGACGACGGATGAGAGGGACATGTGAGGAGAGCTTCGGCTCAGGATTCGACCGGGCGCGGGCCCGAGGTTTGCGCTGGAAACTCTATGGAGCGCACAGCTTGGCGGGGGAGACGGATGCTTCCCGCCAACGCGGAGGTCCCGGCGACGGAGTCCTCGTCGATGCGCAACTGGGTCAGGCCCACGCGGTCTCCGTTGTACAATTGCACAAGGGCTTCCGGCGAGGGGAGAACGGCCTTTTCGGGGCCCGGTCCGGCCGCGGTGAGTTCACGCACTTCGCTGAAGGGAAAACGGAGTGAGGCGAAATCCGTTTCAAAGGCGCAGAGACCCTCGCGGACTTCCGCGAGCCGTCCGGAGAGAACATCGCCGTTCATCAGGCGCACAGACTCCTGGGTGGGAGGGCTGGAAAGGGCCGGCTCGGGAAAGGCTCCGTCCCATTCGGTCAATCGGATGCGCGAGACCCGCGCTCGTCCCCCGCCGTAACTGGTGAAGCTCAGAGTTTTTCCGGCGGGGGCGGTGAAGCCCTCCGATTCGGCTCCGCTTCCAACGAACTCGCCATTTCGGAACAGGCTGATCTGGCCCTTGTCGAAATCGAAGAAGATCTGGAACCGGGTCAGGGGAGATGGCACACTGCTGTCGGCCGCGGGTTGGGGTTGGTGGTGGGAGAAGAGTGAGTAGTTGGCGGATCCCCGTTCCCGTTTGGCGTGACGCCGGAGGTTGACGGAATAGGCGGTGACCTGAATCAGGTAGGCGTCCGTGTGCAGGTTCTGTTTGTCGGGGGCTCCGACGGAAAGGTTGAGATTGACCTGGCCGCGGGTCGACAGGTCGAACTCGAACAGGAATTTTCTCGGCAACTCAACCTGCAGGGCGGTGGCGCTGTAATCGTTAGAGTAGAGGGCCCGATCGTGAAAGGACCAGTTCTGACCTTGGTTGGTTTCCTCCCAGGCGGAATCAGGACCCGAGAGAATCAGCTTGGGATCGGGCATGCGCCGGGTCAAGAGGCGCAATTGCTCTCTAGGGATTTGCAAGGGCCCAGCCGGGGAGGAGGCGAGGGCCAGGGCATCGCCGTCGAGCCAAGCCACAGAACCTGTGAGCACGGTGGAGTCGTGGAATCGGAGCACATGGCTCCCTTCTCCCCGGCCGGACGGAGCCGGATCTCCGGAGGGCCCGGCTCCGCCCGAAGCGAAGTCGATGCGGGCGACGGCGCTCAGGTCCAACTGGGCGATGTCTTCTCCTCCCTCGGGAAGAAACGCGGCGGGTGCGCCTGGTCTTACGGAAAGGAGACGGCCGCGCAGTTGATCGCCATCGGCGAAGGAGATGAGGCTGGAGGGGGGCTCCGCCGCGCTGGCTGGAACGGGAACGGCGGATGCGACCGCGAGGGTTAGCGTGAGGATGAGGGACCGGAGCGGCCTTCCGGGAAGCGATCCGGAGAGGTAGGCGGCGGGTGCGCTGCTGGACGGAGCACGATGCTGCCTCGAAACGCTAGAAGTCCCCTTCATCGTCCCAATTCTCGTCTTCGTCGCTTTCACTCCCAAAGCGGAAGCGGTAGAACGCGTCGAGAGTGCAACTCACTTCGCCAATGATAGGGCTTTGACCTCGGAGGACGTCGGGGGCGAGGATTTCCTGCACGCCGAGGGTGAGCCTTCCGCCCTGAGCGAAGTAAGCGCGCAAGGAGTTCTTCGGCGCCTCGGGAGTAGTGCGCGAGGAAGCCGCCAGGTAGACGTCGGCGACTTGGTCGAGAGGGATGCTCATATCGCCGTAAGAGGCGGAAACGGCGAGTTTGCCTTCGGCGATGGCGGTGACGGAACCTGAGATGCGGTCGTTGCCGTTGGTGAGGCGGGCGAGATCGGATTTGTCTGGGGTGAGGGATTCCTCGGTGGCGATTTGACCGTTCCAGCGGGAGATGGAGAGGTCGCTGACGCGCACTTTCGTTTGGCTATAGAGGGAGAAGACCACGCTGTTTCCCGATCCGGCGAAGTCGCCTTCCTCAGTCCAGCGGCCCATGAGCGCTCCATCGACGACGAGGGCGAACTTTTTCTGTTCGCGATCGGCGAGGATCTCGATGTGGGCTTGGTTGGCTTGGCGGAAGAGATTGCCGCCGGTGGCTCCAAGCTGGGTCCAGTTGAAGTTATCGGCATCGATGGCGATGGAGCGTTGGAGGTAACAATTGTTGGAATTGAAGGTGAAGAGGTAGGAAGACCCGTGCCGGTTCTGGAAATTGGTGCGGCGGTTGACCGGGCGAGGCCGGCCTGCTGCGACCGCAGCTCCCGCGGCGGGGCGAAACACGGCGCGTTGCGCCACGCCTTCGATCTGGAACCCCCTGATTTCGACCGGCTTTTCGTCCGCGGCGGCTTCGCCTGCGGCCTCATCGGCTTCTTCTCCCGCTTCCTCTTCCTCGCCCTTGGGCTCTTCCGCCGGTGGCTCCGGATCGGCGAAATCGGAGAAGACGGCGACCCAAAAGTTCATGGAGTTTATGTCTTGCCAGTGAAGATCGAACTCGATGCTGACTTGATCGGGCAATTCGAAGGAAGCGCCAATGCTGGCCTGGCCGGACCCGTAGAACCCTCCATTCCGGTAGGTCCAGGCATTCTCTGCGGACTGACCGTCGGGCCCTACGTTGGACCAGCCGTCGAGCCCGCGCGGTCCACTGTAGATGATCTCGCTGGAGGGCGGGGTGGGGCTGATGCGCGCGACGTGAGAGCGGGGCAGGGCCAGATCGCCGGCGAACCAGGTCGAGAGGCGGAGGGTTTCCGTGTCGAGAGAAACGATCTCGGCGGGGAGGACGTCGCCATTCGTTAGGGTGACGTAGGACAAGTGTTCCCGCTGAAGCGGCTTTTCACCCGGATCCCGGACAACTTCAATGATGTTGTCCGTTTTGAAGGCGATTGGGGCGGCGGCGTCGGGATGTTGCCAACGCACCCCCTCGTCGGGATGATAGCGGTTCAAGCGGCCGTGCAACATGTCGCCGTTGCGAAAGCTGAGCAGATCGGGCGCCGGGTTTTTCTGACCCTCGCCCGGGGGAGCAATTTCTGTCGAGCCTGCGACGATCTGGCCAGGCCGCTGGGCCGGGCCGGCTGGCGGCGATTCGATGCGAATCTCGGCAAAGGCGGCCGAGACCAGGGCGACCGCAAGAGCGAGGGGAAGCGAGCGATGGACAGATCGTGAAGCGGAACGGGCGGAATCAGCGTTCATAAATGGGAAGAAAGCGGTAGTTGAGCGCCATGGACAGCAGGGCGGCGGCGGTGGAGAAGGCAGTGCCGTGGTTTCCTTGCCAGCTTCCGTCGGGCTGTTGGATGGAGGCGAGGTATTTGACGTTGCGCGCATCCCACTCGCGCCAGACCACGGGGTCGGTCTGGAAGAGGGCTTGGGCCATGTAATACTCGCAGTAAAAAGGGTAGCTGCTGTCGCGGTAATCGAGGTCTTGAGTGATGAAGCGGAAGCTTTCTTCGAATCCCTTGGCGTCCTTTTTGTGCGCGAGGGCATAGACCAGGACGCCGATCGCGGTTCGGGGAACATTGGGTCCGCCGGCGGAACTGTAGCCGTAACCTCCGCCGGGGGTGTAACAGGTGTCGTAGAACTTCAGGCCTTTCTCGATGGCTTCTTCCGGAACGGCGATGCCTGCGTTCCGGGCGGCGAAGAGAGCCACCATCTGGGAGCCGGCGACAGTGGTGTCGGCGTCCTGACTTTCCGGACTATAACGCCAAGCCCCGCGAGGATTGCGCTGTTGGGAGGAGAGGATGAGATCCACGGCCTTTTTCAGGGCCGGCCCGAGCCGGTCGTCATCGACATGTCCGTAAGACTCGGCCAGGGCGAGCGTGGCGAATCCGTGATTGTACATGCTGGATCCGATATAGCCGTTGGATTCGTTTTGCTGTTTGATCAGGTAATCAAGGGCCTTATGAACAACTTTGGCGAAGGGCCCGGTATTGGCGTCTTCCCCATGGGAGAGAAGAGCGACGATGACCAGGCCTACGACTCCGGGTTGTTCGCCATAGTTGTCAGGCCAACAGCCTTGATCGTTCTGCGTTTGCACCAGGTAGTCCAGACCACGGCGGTAAACATTCTCCACCAGGGTGGGAATGGGATCCTGACGACGTTCCAGGAGACCCTGCCCGGCGGCCGGCAGGGCGAGGATGAGGCTCACGAGCAAAGAGGCCACGGCGAACCATCCGGGGCCTTGGTGAGGGCGCAGTGCGGTCATGGGCGGATTTGTTCCACCGCCTCGAAGTATTTTCCGAGAGCTTCGCGGAACTCGGCGGGAAACTCCGAGAGAGAACGGCCGCTGGCTTTTTGGACGGACCGGTCATCGGCGCGACTGCCTTCGGCTTCTCCGGCGACATCTTCATTGGCTTGATCGGAGAAGCCTCCACCGGGATTGCCGCCCGGGCTTTGTCCGATGCTCATGCTCATCATCATTTGCATCATAGCCATCATTCCCGCGGAAGCTCCAGCGCCGCAGCAGGACTGGCCGGCGTTGGCCAGGATCTCGATGACTTCAGTTTCGGCAGCCACCGTTTCTCCTCCGGTGTAAGGGCGGTTGAGCAGACCCGTGGCGTCGGCCACGGCGCGATCGGCTTGGCCGAGGATTTGATGGAGCAAGGGGATGGGGTAGGCCTCCATGAGGTCGTGGATGTCTTTACCGACCAACATTTGTTCGCCGGCGAGAGCGCGCGAGCGGGTTGTGTACTCAGGGTTCCCTTCCCGGGTTGACTCGAGGGAGCGGGTTTGGTTCCGGATATCCATTTCTTTCTGAACGATGCGCATGATGGCCAAGAGCAGCTCATAGTTAGGCTGGCCTCCGCCTCCTTCCCCGCTTCCCCCTTCTCCGTCGTCATCCGGAGTGAGCAGGTCGGCCCAGGCGTTGAAGCGCTCGGCCCAGAGACGGGCTCCAGCAATGGACCGGCCGGCCTGGTTGTAGCGGATTTGAGCGGTCAAGGCGGTCATCTCATCCATGACCTTGGCCTCGCGCATGGCCTGATGCACTTCCTGGTATTTTGCCTTGCCTGTGCGGGCGTAGAAATGAGCGAGGTCTTCCTGGATCCAACCGGCTTCCTGACCCGTGGCTTTCTGTTGGTCTTCCACCCGCTGAAGGTCGTTCGAGGCCTGGTCTTCGAGTTCCTCGGGCAACATTCCGACGGTTTGGAGGATGGCTTCTTCCAGATGGGCTCCGACGAGTTTCTCGTCGCGGGCAGCCTTGCGGAGACGGTTGATGAAGGTGGAAGCCTCCAGGAGTTCGGCGGTGAGCCCAGCTTGCTCCATGGCTTGGCCGAGCTTTTCCAGAATCTCCTGTTGCTTGGCCAGGGCCTCCGAGAGATTTTGCTGGCTCTGGGAACTCTGTCCGGCGGCGGCGCTTTTCTGGGATTGAGATAGGGAAGAAGCCACCTGGGGCATGTCTTGCGCGGCGACCTCCTGCATCGTCGAAAGCATTTGGCTCCACTGATCCAGGGCGGCCGGATCGATGTCTTTGTTCTTCACGGCTTCCTGAAAGAGTTCCTTCCCCTGCTCGCCGAGCCGGTCGAGAGCGCGGGCGTTGCGTTCCTCGCCTTCTTCCTGTTGGGCAAGCCGCTGCTGGTTTTCTGGTTGGGAGAGCTGGGAAGGATCGAGTTCGGCAAGTTCCCGGTTGGTTTCGTTGAGGGACTCTTCCACCCGGGCGATTTCTTCCAAGCTGTCCCGGAGCTTTCCGAACTCCTGTTGGATCAACTGGGCATGCTGGGCGCGGTCGAGGACAAAGATGGTGTAGGGAGCGGAGCGGCTCGCCTCGCGCCCGGGGAGATAATCGACTGAGTAGACCCACAGGTGGAGTTTCTGCGGCCCGATCTCGTAGGCTTTGGGTTGGAAGGAGACGGAGGCGGGAAGCTCGGTAGCCTGATGGCTTCCGATCCGCGCCAGGGCCGAACCCTGGGTTGCCGGGGGGACGTCTCCTTCCACGGCGGTTTCCCAGCGGATGCCGACTTCTTTCACGCCGAAATCGTCGCGGGAGAGGAGGTCGAGGGTCAGGGTGTCCTCCTCGAGGAGGGCGACGATACGGCCGAGATTCTGGGCGTCGCCGGTTGGCGGCCGGTCTTCCAGCGGGGTGATGCGCACCGTGAACGGTTCCTGGGGGCCGAGACCGACGGAGTCCTCCCATTCGAGAATAACGCTCTGGGAATCGGCCTCGACCGGGACGGGTTCGGATTCGAACGTGGCTCCTCGCACAGGGATGGAGCGGATGGGGCTGGCGGTGAGCGAAGCGTTGCGTAATTCGCGGCTGACCGTGCCGATGTAGATGATCTCGCTTCCGGCCAGGACGTCTGCGACGCCGCGCCGGAGATCGATTTCCTGTTCGGGGTAACCCAGGTAATCCGGCAGTTGGACTCTGCCGACGAGCGAGGTCAGTTCTGGGCGGGTGGTGGGAAGGATATCGATGCGTTGCCTCGCATCTCCGACCCGGAGGCGAAGGGCTTTGCTTTCGGTCTGACCGGGAAGTTCAAAGGGAAAAACTCCTTGTTGAGAGGCCGATACCCGCTTGGGCTGGCCTGGCAGACGGGCAGTGGCCCGGCTTGGTTTCCATGGGGAATCTTCTTCGAGAGTGAGAGCGACGCTGAAGGGTTCTCCGATGGGAACGACGCGCTTGGTTGGGAGCGGTCTGGTTTGGGCGAAGGTGTAGCGATCGATGTCGGCTAACGGCCGGAACCAGCGGGCCAGCGCATTGGAGGCCGCTCCAGGGGTCGCCACGAGCACCGCCAGCGTCAAGAGCGCGAGGGCGGTTCCCACAATTGCCCAGCGCCGCAAAGGGGAAACGATGACGGACTTGTTGAGATCGATCGCCGCCGTTTCTTCGGCCACTTGGCGAAGGGCGGCCCGCTTCAGACTTGCGGAGGCGCGGAAGCTCGGGTCGGCGTCTGAAGCGAGTTCGATGACGCCCTGGAGCCGGTCGCCGAGGCGTGGGTGGGTTTTTTGGACGAAGCGGCTTAAGGCCAAGAAGCGTTTGTGTCGCAAGACCCAGTGTTGCAGGGCCCAGGGGACCAAAATGCCAAAGACGACGAGTCCACCCAGAAATAGGAAAAGACGGCCTGCAGGAGGGGTGTTCCAGAGGCGGTCCGAGAGGAAGAGAACGAGGAAGGAACAGAAAAGGGCGACCACGCTGGTGCAAATGGCCTGGGAGATTTTGACGCGCCAGAGGTGGGACCGGAGCCGTTCCAACTGGCGAACGAGTGAGGGAGGGAGTTCCGATGCCGGTCCGGTGGGTGTCGGTGTTTCCATAATTGGAAGAAGCGGCTGAATGTGAACGGAGGCTTCCAACCGGGGTGGGCCGGTGGAGTTGCTGAACGGGCGAACCCTAGAGCGGGAACCGGGGCATTGCAAACGGGCCGGGCGAACGGAAGCGCACAGTAAAGGATGGATTCCCCAGGGCGGAAGATCCCTGGCGGTTGAAGCTGCGGCCCGCCGCGCCGGTTGACAGCCAGGCAGCCGCGGACTAGGGTCTGGGCTCGCTTGAGCACCTGTAGTTCAAAGGATAGAACGCTGGTCTCCGGAACCAGAGATGTGGGTTCGATTCCCGCCAGGTGTAGGCCTAATGAAACCTCCATAGGACTTGGTCTGGGCGGGCTGCCCGCCGCGAAAATACGCCGATGAAGAAACGCTTTTTTGCCTTTTTGTTCTGGGTTGCCGCCGGGTGGTGGATTTGCGGTCAGGCTTCTCTTGCGGCGGAGTCCGAAGAGGAGGCGCCAGCCGTTCCGTTGGCTCTGGAAGAGGGTTTTGCCAGCCCCAAAGAACAGGGGAGTTACGCCCTGGGCATGCGCATGGGGGAGTTTATTTCCCAGTCTTTTTCCGCTGAGGACATCGATTCGGAACAGTTGTGGCGCGGGTTTCTGGACCGGTTTGGCCCTGGAGAAGTGAAGCTGGACCCACAAAGATTCGAAGCGTCGTTGCAAGATCTCAACCAGATGATGCTGGACCGCCGTCTGGCCGAGGGCGAGGCTTGGTTGGCCGAAAACGCCAATCGGGAAGGGGTGAAGAAGACGGAGAGCGGACTGCAGTATGAGGTCTTGAATCCGGGCGAAGGTCCCGTCCCGAAGCTTGAGGACCGGGTGCAGGTCCACTACCACGGGACGTTGATCGACGGGACCGTGTTCGATAGCTCGTTGGAGCGGGGCAAACCGTCGGAGTTCTCGCCGCGCGGGGTGATTTCAGGTTGGCAGGAGGCGCTGCTCATGATGCCCCAAGGCTCGAAATGGAAGCTTTACGTGCCGGCGAACCTTGCCTACGGGGAACGGCCTCACGGGGGGGCGATCAAGCCGAATAGTCCACTGATCTTCGAAATGGAGCTGCTCGACATTCTGCCCCCGCCGCCGCCGCGCAGAGTCGAGGCGGTTACGCCGCCGGTACGCATTCCCCCTTTGAAAAAGCCGGAGGAGAAAGCCGCCGAAGAGCCGGCAGCGAAGCCTGAGGACTGAGCGCGGGGACGGGCGTCGAAAAAAGGTCCGTTTCTTGTTTCCACCCTGGGGGACGAATGGATTTGGAACCACCGGGTGAAGTCCCTTTAGCGGGTGCGAAAGCGGCTCGACCCAAAGCGGCTCAGCCCCTTAGCATGCGGGTTGCGGCGAAGTTGGCGGTTTTTGCTCTCGTATGCGGACTCTTGTATGTGGCGAAGCCCATTTTGATTCCGATCGCGCTGGCGGCGTTTTTGACCTTTGTGTTTGCTCCTGTGGTCCGGGGCATTCAGTCCCTCAAGGTTCCCCGGGCTTTGGCGGTTTTGCTGGCTATGGGAGGCGTCACAGCGTGCCTCGGCACGGTTTCCTGGTTTGGCTTAAACCAATTGTCTTCGTTGGCGGACGAGTTGCCCGCTTACCGCCTCAACATATTGGGAAAGATCTCCGACATCCGGTCGCTTGGCCGGGGCGGAGCTATCGACCGGGTGAGCGAGACGGTGGAATCGATCAGCCAGGAGGCTGAGAGGATTGCCGAGAGCGAAGAGAATCGGGAAGAGAACCCGCCAGAGGAAGTAGAGCCGGCGGAGGAGAAACCGGTCGAGGTCGTGGTGATGCCAAGGGCGGACCCGCTGGGGCTCTCCCGCGTGACGGCTCTGAGACCTGTGGCGGGTTATGTTGGGACGGCCGGCTTGGTGCTGCTTCTGACGTATTTTTTTCTGTTTTACCGGGAGGATTTACGCAACCGGCTCCTCAGTTTTGCCGGCGAGGCCCGGTTGATCGTCACCACCCGTGCACTGAACGACGCTGGGCGCCGGATTAGCCGCTACCTGATGGCGCAGGCGCTGGTCAATGCAACTTACGGGGTAGCGGCGGGCCTTGGGTTTTGGGCGTTGGGTGTGCCCTACGCTTTGCTCTGGGGGATGGGAGCGTTCCTGCTGCGTTACATTCCTTATGTAGGTCCGTGGCTGGCGGCGCTGCCGCCGGTCGCCTGCTCGCTGGTGATGTCCGACGGCTGGCTCATGCCTCTGTCGGTGATCGGCCTGATCCTGGTGCTGGAATTGTTGAGCAACAACTTGATGGAACCTTGGCTTTACGGGCGCTCAGCCGGGCTCTCCGAGGTCGCCGTCATCATTTCCGCGGTGGTCTGGGCGTTCTTGTGGGGTCCAATTGGACTGGTGTTGGCTACGCCGCTTTCCGTATGCATTATGGTCCTCGGCAGATTCGTGCCGGGGTTGAGTTTCATTTCGCGCTTGATCGGTTCGGATCCGGCCATGGAACCGGCGGTTCATTTTTACCACCGCTTGGCCAGCCTCGACACTTTGGAAGGGCGAGACATTGTCCGGCGGAGCCTGGAAAAGCGGGGTTATGTTGAAACGGTGGAGGAGTTGGTGGTCCCCGCGCTGGCGTTCGCGGCCCGCGATTTTGAAGCTGGAATCATCCCGGCCGAGGATGCGGATGAGGTTGCCGAAGCCGGGGAAACCGTGATTGAGGAATCGGGCTGGAGCGCGCCAGCCCGCGACTCCGCGGATGAGGCCGCTATTGAGGAATTGCCGCTTGTTGTCGGATTGCCGGCCGGAGGGCGATTCGACGCCACGGCCTTGGGATTCTTTGCCGCCGGAAGGGTGGATTGCCGGTGGCGCCTCTTAACGCCAGGGATACTGGTGAGTGAACTCGCGGAGATTCTGCGGCAGGAGCCGCCGACTGCAGTGTGCGTTGTGGCGCTTTCGGAACGCTCGTTTCTGCGCGCGCGCCGCTGGTGCAAGCAGTTACGGCATGAGATGGGTTCGTTGCGGATCGTGGTTGGCTATTGGGGAGCCGGGGCCGGCGGGGATTTTTCGCCCGGTGCGAATCAGGCGCCGGAGGGTTGTGAACTGGCCCTGACAGCTAGTGAAACATGGAAGACTTTGCAGCCGTTGCTGGCGCTGGAACCGGCGACTCCCCATGAGAAGGAGTGAGCTGATTGGGATCAGCCCAATCAGGCGGCTGCGGCCGGTTCTGGCACTCTGCGCCGCTTGGTTCCGCGGGGCTCGCCGGCCCCTCGCGACCACACAGTATAAAAATGCTGGTTAGCGGGAAGGATCAGAACTCCTGACCTATCGAGGGAGATCATGGACAGGGAGGAAAATCGCTGAGCCGAACCGAGACCGCCTCTCGGCAGATGACGCCCTACTTGTGGGGCGGACACTCCTGTCCGCCGATGGAACCTGAAGAGTTCGCGGG
>JBGTBW010000171.1:0-6459 GCA_041749135.1 Verrucomicrobiales bacterium | reverse complement strand
TCCTGTCCGCCGATGGAACCTCACTTGTGGGGCGGACACTCCTGTCCGCCGATGGAACCTCACTTGTGGGGCGGACACTCCTGTCCGCCGATGGAACCTGAAGAGTTCGCGGGCAGGAGTGCCCGCGCCACATACCCTTCCAGCTCATCCAAATTCCTCGAGATCAGGAGTTCTGAGCCTGAGAAAAGCGCAACGCAGTCCCCATCGGGTTCGCCGAACGGAAAGCCGCCATTGCGTCGAGGCCTCAACGCGAGCACATCCGGCCATCCGGGCCAGAGGGTTTCGTGATTGCCAACCCCAATGGTCGCGCTATGATCGCCCCGAAACCTGCCCCTACCATGCCTGAAGAAGCCATTTACGAAACGCCCGAAGTCAAGGTCAAGGTCAAGGTCCCCTGGACCGGAGCGACTTGCGGATTCCTCCTCATCCGGCTCTGGGTCGGGTTCCGAATGCTCCTGTCGGGGGTCGACAAGTTCGAGAAAGACGGTGAACTGAGCTTGGAGACCTACTCCACGACCACGGAGGGCCTGCGACAGCTCATTATCGAGCACGGCCGGATTCTCGACAGCACCATGCACAGTTTTTTTACCTTTATCCTCCGTATGGACGACACCCCAGACTGGGCCGAAAAAACCTTGTCGTTCTGCGTCAACACGTTCGCCTACTCCTTGGGATGGCTGCTCATAGTCAACGGAGCCCTGCTCATCCTTGGCATTTTCACGCGGTTCAACCTGTTTCTGGCCGGCCTCATTTTCCTCGTTCTTTCGATCGGATTGATGTCGCTGCCGGATGAACAGGGCGTCGCCTGGCTCGGGATCCACATCGGGTTGGTGGCCCTTGCCCTCTCGATGTCCCGGTGGTGTAAGCTGAATCTGACCCCGTGGTAGAAGCTCGGCGCTTGCGCAAATCCCTCTCCGGCCCCAAACTAAAAGGAGACTGTGCCGCACTTTCAGGACGCACACAGCTCCTGTAACGCCATGGACTCCGCATCACACCCAGCCCCGGATTCGGGAGCATCCCCTCCCCTGCTGCCCGCCCTCTCCCGGAGGCGCTTCATCCATTCCAGCGCCGCCGCTGGCCTCGTTGCCGGGGCTGCGCCATCCATCCTCCGGGCGCAGACTCCGTCGGACGAAATCCAAGTCGCCGTGATCGGCTGCGGCGCCGAGGGAGGCGTCCTCATGGATTCCTGTCTCAACATTCCGGGAATCCGTTTCCGGGCCCTCTGCGACATTTGGGAAGCATTCAGCCTCAGACGCGCTGCTGGGACCATCAAGCGCTACGGGCACGAAGTCACTACCTACGTCGATTACCGGGAAATGCTGGACAAGGAACCTGAGATTGACGCCGTCCTCATCGCTACTCCCGATTTCTGGCACGCCGACCACACCGTCGCCTGTCTCCAGGCCGGCAAGCAGGTCTACTGCGAGAAAATGATGGCGGACACGGTCGACAACGCACGGCGCATGGTGCAGGCGGCTAACGAAACAGGGAAGCTGCTGCAAATCGGCCATCAGCGCCGCAGCAATCCACGTTACATCAATCTCCTCAACGAACTCATCAAGCTGCGCGACGATTCCTCCACCGATCCGCTTGAACGCCGGGCCATTCTCGGGCGCATCACCAACGTCAACGCCCAGTGGAACCGCAGTAAGAGTTCCTCCGAAATCAAGGAGCCGAAAGCGAACCTCATGATCGATGAAGCGGTGCTCCAGCAGTACGGCTACAAGAACATGTACGAGTTCCTCAATTGGCGGTGGTTCCGCGCCTACAGCGCCGGACCCATCTCCGACCTCGGAGCCCACCAGATTGACATCTTCAACTGGTTTCTCGATTCGACCCCGTCGGGTGTGATCGCCGCCGGAGGCACTGACTACTACACCAACAACGAGCACTACGACAACATCATGGCGGTCTTCGACTACAACACCGCCCAAGGCGTCGCTCGCGCATTTTACCAAGTCCTCACGACGACCAGCGCCAACGGGTTCTTCGAGAGATTCATGGGCGACGAAGGCACAGTGCAAATCTCTGAAGACCCCTCCAGCAACCGTGTCTACCGCGAAGCCCACGCCGAATCTTGGGATGGACTCGTCCAGGAAGGACTGCTCAACCCCGCCTTCCTCGAAGATGATCCCGGAGTCGATTACAAAATGTGGGAAAAACCCCGCACCTGGAATCTTCCAGGCAAGCCCTGGGTCCGCAACACCAAAGCCGTCGCTCTCACCGATGCCCGCGATTCGGCGAAACTCGACGCCTACGACCTTCCGACTGTCCTCGTGGACAAGTCCAGCCATCAGCCCCACCTCGAAAACTTCTTCGACGCCGTACGGGCCAACGACAAAGCGCTGCTGAACTGCCCCGCGGAAGTGGCTTTCAGAACTTGTGTGACCGTCCTCCGCGTCAACGAAGCCGTTGCGGCCCAACAACGCCTCGCCTTCGCTCCCGAGGATTTTGTTGTCTGATGCCGGCATTCTGAATACATCACTCCACTTAGTCGTCTCAAGCGGCAAAACCATCGACTCACCTACCCATCCATGAAATCCATCCGCACGACTGCATCCCTTCTCTGCTTCGCAGGTCTCGGCCTGCCCGTTCTGTGGGCGGCAGAGATCGAACTCGAAGTTGAAATTCCCAAGCCGGTTTTCATCGGCACCAAGGTCGCCACGAAACTTCCAAACCTCGAACCTCCGGGTTACAAGACGCCCAAGATCATGGTTCCCGAGGGCACGACCAACGTCGCTCTGGAAAAAGCGGTCACCAGCAGCGATCCGGAACCCATCATCGGAGACCTCTTTCTCATCAATGACGATGACAAGGATCCCAACGACGGCAGCTATGTCGAGTTGGGCCCGGGAATCCAGTGGGTTCAAATCGACCTCGAATCGCCTCACGACATCTACGCCATCGCCCTTTGGCATTACCACAAGAACGCCCGGGCTTATCAGGACGTCATCATCGAGGTCTCCGACGACCCCGAGTTTTCGAAGGACGTCAAACAAGTCTACAACAACGACCACGACAACTCCGCCGGCCGCGGAGCAGGCAAGGACAAGGCCTATGTCGAAAGCAATCTGGGACGCCTCATCGAAACCAAGGGCGCAAAGGGCCGTTACGTCCGTTTCTACACCAACGGCAACACGGCCAACGAGATGAACCATTACGTCGAAGCCGCCATCTACGGCTCCCCGGCAAAATAAGAATACGCCGTCGCGTTCGCCCTCAAGCCCAATCATGTCTGGAGCCGCCCCGTCCTACCCGGACCGGGCGGCTCTTCGTTTCTCGCAAACCACCTGAACCCCACCGCCATGCTGCCTCCCCAATCCACCCGCCGCGATTTCCTTCGCAAGTCCGGAGCCGTCGCCTCAACGCTCGCTTTCCCCGCCATCCTCCGGTCCCAGGACGGCGTGTCTCCTAACTCACGCCTCAACCTCGCCTCGGTCGGCGTCGGAGGCAAAGGCTCCGGCGACCTGCAATCCATCGCCGAAGGCAACAATATCGTCGCCCTCTGCGACGTCGATGACCGCCGCGCCCGTCGCGCCTACCAGCAGTTCCCGGACGCCAAACGCTTCCGGGATTTTCGCGTGATGTTCGACAAGATGGGCGACCAAATCGATGGAATCACCGTGTCCACTGCGGATCACACGCACTATCCCATCGCCAAAGCGGCCATCGAACGCGACATCCACGTCTGCGTCCAAAAGCCGCTATGCAACACCATTTGGGAAACGCGCGACCTCCTCGCCGCGTCCCGCAAACACAAGGTCGTTACCCAGATGGGCATCCAGGGTCACACCATGGAAGGCATCCGGCTGCTCAAAGAATGGCTCGATGCCGGAGCCATCGGCAAGGTCAAGGAAATCGTCTACTGGACCAACCGGCCCATCTGGCCCCAAGGAGCCGGTCTCCAGTTTCCCAAACAACCCGTCCCCGACACTCTCGATTGGGATCTCTGGCAGGCCACTGTGCCTGAGCGCGATTACAACGAGGGGATTTGCCCCTTCGCCTGGCGCGGCTTCTGGGACTACGGTTGCGGAGCCCTCGGCGACATCGGCTGCCACATGATGGACGCAGCCTTCTGGGCCCTCGATCTCGGGTCCCCCACCGCCGTTTCCGCCGACACCACGGAATTCGACGACGTCATCGCTCCCAAGGAAACGACTCTCGTCTACGAATTCCCCGCCAAAGGAGAACGCCCCGCCATCAAAGTCACCTGGATGGATGGAGGCCGCATGCCCAGCCAACCCCAAGAACTCGACCTGGACCGCAAGCTCAACCCGGAATGGGGTCAGCTCTTCTACGGCGACAAAGGCATCATCTACGCCAATGACGCCTACTGCTCCTCTGTTCGCCTCATCCCCGAGAGCAGCATGAGAGAATTTGAGCGGCCCGAGAAAACCGTGCCCCGCAGTCCCACTCCCGGCGAACCCCAGAAAGAATGGGTCCATTGCATCAAGAACGGAGAGGTCCCCGGAGCCAACTTCGAATACTCCGCGGCCCTGACCGAAATGGTCCTCATCGGGAATCTCGCTATCCGGGCCAAGAAACCCATCGAATGGGACGGCGCCCAGGGCCAGGTCTCCAACCTGCCCGAGGCCAACGAACTCCTCCGGCGCACTTACCGCAAAGGTTGGGAACCAACACCGGCTTAGAACGCCCGCACACGTCCAGTGCAAGGACCCGGGCAACCCTGCGGGGACTTGGCGGAATCCTCCCCTGGATCCTTCGCTACTGCGAATCCCTTGCGAGTGCGATCATTGCGTGCCATCCTTCCCCGAGAACCATCGCAGGCTTCCGCTTGCGGCCGGATTCGTCATGCACAGCCCGGCCCCTAGCGCCTTGCCTTCGCAACTTATGAAAACCAACGCCGCAGTCCTCGCCGTCCTCAGCGCCGCCCTCGCCGTCCTCACCGCTGAAGAACCGGCAAAGCGCGCCGCTCCCGACGTGTCCCTCCGGCTCGAAGTCAAGCACGTCATCGCTCGCGGCTTGGACTGGCTGAGATCCCAGCAAACTCCCGACGGAGTCTGGAGCGACCCGGAACAACCCGCGATCACCGCCCTGGCCGTGGCCGCCTTGCTCGGCGACCCGGCGCGCTCTCCCTCCGATCCGCTTCCCGAACTGATCAATCCTTCCCTCCAATACCTGAGCCGCTGCGCCAAACCCGATGGCGGCATCTATGTCGAAGATCTTGCAACCTACAACACCGCGATCAGCCTGACCACTCTCTTCCTGGCCGGCCGCCCCGAAGACCAGGACGTCGTCCTGGCCGCTCGCCGCTTCCTCATTGCCCAACAACAGGATTACGATGTGCCCGGCGAAGCCGACAACACCTTCGATGGAGGCATCGGCTACGGGGGAAGTTACACCCATTCCGACCTCTCCAACACCCACCTCGCCCTCGAAGCTCTCCATTTATCCCGCCCCCTCCTCGACGATCAGCCCCAGGAGAAGCAAGTCGATCTGAATTGGGAAGCAGCCATCGCTTTCGTAGAGCGCTGCCAGAATCTGCCCAGCCACAACCAGGAACCCTGGGCCAGCGACGATCCCAAAAACCGCGGAGGCTTCGTCTATTTCCCCGGCGACAGCAAAGCCGGCGAGGAAACCCTTCCCGACGGCAAGACCGCTCTCCGTTCTTACGGCAGCATGAGCTACGCGGGCCTGCTCAGTTATATCTATTCCGACATGGAAAAGGATGACCCCCGCGTCACGGCAGTCCTCGAATGGCTTTCCAGCAATTACACTGTCGAGGAAAACCCGGGTCTGGATGCGCAAGGTCTCTACTACTACTACCACACCATGTCCAAGGCCTTGACCGCCGCCGGCATCGACCGCCTGGATACGGACACAGAAAAAGCGATCGACTGGCGCCGCATCCTCTGCCTCAAGCTCTTCGACCTCCAATCCAGCGACGGCAGTTGGTCCAACGAGACCAAACGCTGGCGGGAAGGCGACGCCGTCCTCGTGACCGCCTACGCCCTCCTCGCCCTCGAACGGATCTATCGTGGGTTGTAAGCAGGCTCAGAACTGCTGATCAGGCGAAGGGAGAAATGCGGGCAGGGGAAAAAGGATGAGCCGCAAAGCGGGTTCGATGGGGCCGCAGAGCCGACAAGTGTGAGGGGTTCGTGGCAAGACCGCTCTCTCACCAAGTTGCCGCGCCGCTTCCTTGCGCGGGGGCGGCCCGGTGTGCAGGGCGCAGCCGGTCATAACGCCATGGACGCCCGTCCCTCCTTGGTTGTTGAACCGGAGCGCCGGCCCCAATCCAAGCCTGTGGAGCATGGCTGTGAACGGCATCCTCAACGCCATGCGGGCCGAAAATCTAGTTTGGCGGCTGTCTGGCGGCATCTTGTTGACGCGCAGGGGAGTGCGATGGTGGAGGCACCGAGCTTGGGCCGAACGGAGCTACCTATTCTTGTTCGGACGTGACGATTAGTCCGCCCTACACTTCGGGTCTGAAGTCCCTGA
>JBGTBW010000170.1:0-23862 GCA_041749135.1 Verrucomicrobiales bacterium | reverse complement strand
CCGCCTGGCCCGGCGCCCCACGCAACGGCGCGTTTTTTGTCGCAGGTGCGACACGAAACCGTCGTGGGGGGCCAGATCAGGAGTTCTGAGGCCGGTTCGGCTCGACATCGGGATTCTGGCGAATTCCGCTACGTGCTTCCCACCAGATTGCCGGCGTAGCGGAAGACTCAAGTCTTCCGACGGAAGAGAGACCGGTTCGGCTCAACATCGGAATTCTTGCGAATTCCGCTACGCGGCGGAGAAAGGAAGGCCACCAAATCCTCCTCCCAGTTTCCTCTTGTTCCCAGCCCCGAGTCCGGCGATTCTCCGCTGACTTTCCGGCAGGATCCTTCCGCTCTCATGTCCAACAACTCGCCCTCCGCACTCTCCGTTGGCTCACCAATCTCTGGCCCTTGCCCCAGGGCGTCCCACACCCCGCTCCTAGGCCTCACCTTCGACCTCTGGGATACCATCGTCCACGACGATTCCGATGAGGCCAAACGCGCCGCGGCCGGACTCCGCAGCAAACGCGATGAACGCCGGCATCTCGTCTGGCAAGCTCTCGATGCTACCAACCCCATCCCCTTCGAGCGCGTCGCCCTCGCCTACGACACCGCCGACGCCGCCTTCAACAAGGCCTGGAAGGAACTGCACGTCACCTGGCCCATCGAGCAACGCCTCGAACTCATCCTCCAAGGCCTCGGACGCAGCACACCCCCGGACTGGGCCGCGGTCATCGAATCGCACCAGCGCATGGAACTTGCCGTCGCGCCCGACCTCATTCCCGGCTGCCGGGAAGCCCTCACCGAACTCTCCACCCGCTATCCCCTGGCCATCGTCTCCGACGCCATCGTCTCCCCGGGTTGGGCCCTGCGCGAACTCCTCGAACTGCACGGCGTCAAACACTTCTTCAGCGCCTTCGCCTTCTCGGACGAAGTCGGCCAGTCCAAACCTCATCCCGACATGTTCGCCGCAGCCGCCAGCCAATTGCAGACCCCTCTGGCAGGCCTGCTCCACGTCGGCGACCGCGACCACAACGACGTCCGCGGCCCCCACGCCCTCGGTATGCGCGCCGTGCTTTTCACCGCGACCCGCGCCGCCGACCAGGACCACACCCAGGCCGACGCCGTCTGTGCTTCCTGGAGCGATCTTCCCAACATCATCGGCCGCCTCGCCAACGAGGCCTGAACCGCCCTCGAACCCATGCCTCTGCGCTTCCTTGTCGTCGATGGCTACACCCGCGCGGCTCGTGAACAACTGCAGGCCGGAGGAGCCTCCGTGGCCGCCGATCTCTACAGCGCCATGCTCGAACGCTGTTCCCCGGGAAGGCCAACCTGCGACGTCCTCTTCCCCTCAGATCCCGGCGCCGATCTTCCCGGACTTCACGATCTCAAAGCCTACGACGGAATCGCCTGGACCGGCTGCAGCCTGGGCTGCAACGACGGGTCGCTCGAGGTCGAATCCCAAATCGCCTTGCAGCAGCGCGCCTTCGAGGCGGGGCTCCCCGGCTTCGGCAGTTGCTGGGCTGCGCAAATCGCCGTGGCAGCCGCCGGCGGCAAAGTCCAGCCCAACCCCCGCGGACGGGAAATGGGCATCGCCCGCAAAATCGCGCTCACCCCCGAAGGCCGGGCTCATCCCCTCCATGAAGGACGCCCTCCCGTCTTTGACGCTTTCACCTCCCACGACGACGAAATCACCCACCTTCCTCCAGGCGCCGTCGCCCTCTCCGGCAATGCTTTCACCCGCGTCCAATCGGTCTGTGTGCACCGTTTTGCCGGCGCTTTCTGGGGTTTGCAATACCATCCCGAATACGACCTCCACGAAATGGCCCGGCTCATCTTTTGCCGGATCGAGAAACTCGTCCGCCTCGGAATCTTCACCAACGAAGGCCAGGCCAACGCCTGCATCGAAGATCTCGAAACCCTGCATGCCGATCCGGCGCGCCGCGATCTGGCCTGGAAGTTAGGAATCGACAGCGACGTCATGGATCCGCAGGTCCGGGAAACCGAAGTGCGCAACTGGATCCTCCGGCTGGTTCTGCCCTCCCGCGCGGCGCGAGGGATCTAACCCCGATGCCTTAAGGGATTGAAGAGCAGGGGTTCGCCTTTCAAGGGCGCTTGAATGAATGGGGGGGGAGGGCGGAGAGGGCGTCTTGAGCCGGACAAGGGTCTTCTCCTGATAAACCGGACCTCATTCCCGAATCCCCGAAAAGGCGACGCCGGAGCAGCGGCGCCTCCAGCCTTTCCCACACTTATCCCCAAGTTATTCACAGCTTTTCCACCGGGTTTCTCTTAGTGGACGCCGAGGAGGGATCCGTCGCGGCATGTTCCGGGGCGCCGCTTCGAGACAGTCCTTCTAGGGGCGTCTCCTCTCCGGTATCGGCCGCCGCGCCACCTGATCGCCGTCGGCTCCAGATCGAGTCCTAATAATTACACATACTCAAAACATTGATCTATATGTATTTACGCTTTATTTTATGGATATAGCGTATCAATACTGTCCGCGGTGGTCTGTCGCGCCCCTCAATCGCCCATCAAAACAGCAAGAACGGGAGCAGCCCGAGCCTCTTGTTCCTCGTGTCAGTTCTGTTTCTCCCCGGCTCGCACCTGCCTGTCCCAGTCCTCCTGCGCGACTGTCCCTGAAGGACTTATTCACAACCGGCATTTCCTACCCGCAGCGACAGTCCTCCCACCCTGTCCACGGCATGGAAATCATCCGCGGAATTCGCAAGAATTATTATGAGCCTCCCTCCCGGCGGAAGACTCACGTCTTCCGCTACATCGCGGAGCCCTCCCCGTAGTGGAATTCTCAAGAATTCCGATCTCCCGCCGAACCAGCCTCAATCCAGCTCCTCTTCCTCGTCTTCCGCCACAGGCCCTTTCTCTTTCAACACGGCCCTGCGGCTCATCTTGACCCGCCCGCGGTCGTCCACCCCGATGCACCTCGCCGTGACCACGTCGCCCATTTTCACCACGTCTTCCACTCGCTCAACGCGGAAATCCGCCAGCTCAGAAACGTGAATCATCCCGTCTTTGCCCGGCAACACTTCCATAAAGGCCCCGAACTTCGTGATGCCAACAATGCGTCCGCGGTAGTCCTGACCCACCTCGATCTCGGCGAAAATCCCTCGCACCATTTCCTTGGCCCGTTCGAGGCCTTCCTTTTTCACTGCGTAGATGTTCACCGTCCCGTCGTCGTCGATGGAAATCTCCGCACCGCTCTCCGCCTGAATTCCCTTGATCACTTTCCCGCCGGGTCCGATCAACTCTCCGATCCGGTCCGGTGGGATCTTCATCGTCTCGATTCGCGGCGCATAGGGACTCAAAGGCTGAGGCTCCGAAATCGCCGCGTTCATCACGTCGAGCACGGTTCCACGCGCCTGGCGCGCCATTTCGATCGCCTCTTCCAGGATGGACAAGGGAAGCCCCGCAAGCTTCAAATCGAGCTGGTAGCCGGTCACCCCTTCCGACGTCCCGCACAGTTTGAAATCCATGTCGCCGAAGAAGTCCTCCGACCCGATGATATCCAGCAGCGGACGGTAGCGGACCAGCCGGCCTGCGCCGTCGTGCTCCGTGACCAAACCGACGGAAACGCCCGCCACCTGCCTGATCAACGGAACTCCGGCATCCAGCAGCGCCATGGAAGCGCTGCAAACCGAGGCCATCGAGGTTGAGCCATTGGATTCCATGACCTCACTGGTGACGCGCATGGAGTAAGGAAACTGCTCTTGCGGCGGAATCACCGGAGCGATCGAACGCTCAGCCAGAGCCCCATGCCCGATTTCTCGCCGGTTCAATCCTCCCATGCGACCACTCTCTCCCACACTGAAGGGCGGGAAATTGTAGTGGAGCAAAAACCGCTTGGAATCCTCGCCGCCAGCGTAGTTGTCGAAATACTGGACATCGTCCACTGTCGCCAGCGTCGCCAGGGAGAGGGCCTGGGTCTCCCCCCGCGAAAACAGCGCAGAACCGTGGGCCCGCGGCATTAAACCACTCTCCGCGCTCAAGGATCTCAGGTCACCCGGACTACGGCCGTCACAACGGCGGTTCTGATCCAAAATGCTGACCCGGAAGGCCTTCTTCTGAAGGTAGTCAAAGGCTTGGTGAATCTCGAATTCGCCGGCCTCGGGATAACGCTGGAGGATTGCTTGCGACACTTCCTGGCGCAAGGCGTCCACCGCGCGTTCACGCGCGACTTTCCCCGCCGTGTAAATGGCCGCCTCGATGCGTTCGCCCGCCACCGCGTAAGCCACCTCCAACAATTCGTCCTTCACGAGGAGCAAATCGACCTCGCGCTTCGGCTTGCCCGCCAAACTGACAAGTTCCTCTTGCGCCTCCACCAGCTTCACCACATGGCCCTGAGCGAAATGCAACGCCCGCACAAAATCCGCCTCAGGCACTTCGTTCCCCGAGCCCTCGATCATAATCACTTCGGTCCGGTTGCCGACGTAGACCAAGTCGAGATCGCTCTCGGCTCGCTCCGTGTGGGTGGGATTCACCACGAATTCTCCGTTCACGCGTCCCACTCGAACCGCTCCGATGGGACCGGCAAAAGGAATGTCGGATAGACACAGCGCCGCGGACGCCCCATTCATGCTCAGCACGTCGGAATCGTTCTCTCCGTCGGCGCTCAAAAGCAGCGCGATAATCTGGGTATCATAGTAATACCCCTTCGGAAACAGGGGTCGCAGCGGCCGGTCTGTCATCCGGCAGGTGAGGATCTCCTTTTCCGTGGGTCGCCCCTCCCGTTTGAAATAACCCCCGGGAAAACGGCCCGCCGCCGCTGCCTTCTCCTTGTACTCAACGGAAAGGGGGAACCAATCCTGCCCAGCCTTCAACCGGGTGGAGGACACCGCCGTCACCAGGACGATGGTTTCACCGCAACTTACCAGGACCGCCCCGTCCGCCTGCCGGGCCATTCGCCCCGTTTCAATTGTCAACTCCACATCCCCCAATTGGGACGTCACACGATGTATACTCATTTCTTAGGATCTGTTGTTTGCCTTAAATCATCGGTGGATGCTTTCGCACCCATCGCTTTTCCGGCTCACACCAGTCCCCGGCTAGCAAACTTCATGGACCACTCCCGCAAGACGTTGGTCCATGAAGTTTACCCGCCAGGAAACCGGCGGTCGCCGCCTCTCGTCAGCGAAAAAAGGAGGTCCAGCCCCCAGCTCCGCGCCCCGGCTCCAGACTCTCATTCCACCTTTCTGAACAAGTCCTCATTACCGTCAGCGTCGCAGACTCAATGGCTGCAGAATCGCCTCGTATCGCTTCGGATTCGTCCGCTTGAGGTAGTCCAAGAGTTTCCTCCTCTGGGACACAAGCTTGAGCAGACCACGCCGGGAGGCAAAATCCTTCCGATGAACAACCAAATGCTCCGTAAGATGATTGATTCGGGCCGTAAGGCGTGCAATCTGCACGTCCGCACTGCCCGTGTCCGTCTCGTGAAGCTGGAACGGCTGAAGATCGATCGTCGTTTGACTCATTGGCTCTGCTTTTTCCACTCTCCCACGGAGAAACGCCTCTGTCTGGCGACTCCGGGGAAGCCGCCCACTCAATCACGATTCCTTGCTCCTGCAACCTAAAAATGCCTTGGCGAATCCATCTCTCGCCGCCCGGGCGTAGTCTATAGGCCACATCTCTCATACTGTTTCGGCGCGAGGGGCCGTCGAGCCCCCTGCGGATAAAGCCGCGCTGCCGAAGGCGCAGAGCTGGGTGAGTACACCTGGTTCAAGCCTGAGGTAAGCGCTACGCCCCATGGAGCGTAGCGCGCCGCAGCAGAAAGAGTATGAGTAATTCAGGCTAGCGCCTCGGAGCTCATTCAAGCATGGATCCACCTCCTCTCATCCCCCTCTTTGGAGCTTCCTGTGAACTGCCCGGCCGGATCCCGGTCATGATCTTGGAGGATTGCAGCCTCTTCCCCCATTGCCTTCTCCCCCTCAACATCTTCGAGCCCAAATACCGCTCGATGCTCGAGGTTTCCCTCGCCACCCACCGCATGTTCTGCATCGGCACGATCCGGCCTGGCCGCCGTCTCCATTCCGAGCCGGAAACAGAAACCGGACGGACTTCCCAACCGCTCTCCCGCTCGGTCTACCGCACCTCGACTGCCGCCATCATCCGGGCGTGTGTTCGCCAGCCGGACGGCACGTCCCGTCTGGTCCTCCAAGGCCTCCAACGCATCCAACTCAACGAGCTGCGCTACGATGACCCCTTTGCCACTGCCAAGCCGGTTCCGCTTCCCGATGCCGGCGGGAACGGCGAAGACACCCTCCAGCTTTCGAACCAAGTGCGAATGGCCGCATCCGGCATCGCCGATGTCGTCCAATCCGCCTCAGAACACCTCGCCGAGTTCCTCCATCGCCTTCGAGACCCCTCCGCCCTCGCCGACATCGTCGCCTTCCACTTCATTCCCGACGCTCATCAGCGCCAACCCCTCCTCGCGATGGCCGACGTCGGCAAACGCCTCCAGCTCCTCCTGGCCATGCTCTCCTCCCAAGGTCCGGAAGGCATCATGATATAAGCGGCTTCACCCACCCAGGCCCCGGCGAACCGAAGCCAAAAACCGGTCCGTCATCCCAGATACGTAATCGCACACCGTCCGCTGCAGCCCTTCCTCAGGAATCCGGGCCATCGTTCTCACTCCCAGATCTTCCGGGTGCGCTTGATAGTGCGCGAACATATCCCGGATCATCCCTCTCGCCCGGCTGTTGGCCCCTTCCACACTTGGATGCCGGTAGAGCATGCGAAAAAGGAACTCGCGCAGTTCTTCCCCAGCCTCCCCCGCTTCCGCACCGGGTCCCACCAACAATCCCCGGAAGCGTCGCACCTCGTCTGCCGACCGGCATCCCGCTTCCTGCAACCGGGCTTCCGAAGCCGTGACGACGTCTTCCACCTGGTGATCGATCAACGCCCGAATGACGCAACTCCGGAAGCATTTGTCTTCCGGACCATTATACCAACCCCGGACCGCCGCCGCACACCGCCTCCAGAGCGCCAGCCGCTCCAGGTCTGCGGGCTCGATCAAGCCGCTCTCCAGTCCGTCTTCGAGATCATGACTGCCGTAGGCGATTCCGTCCGCCACGTCCGCTGCCTGCGCTTCGAGCGAAGGATAGGCGAAAACTTCCACCCCGCCTCCGTCCCGGACCGGTCTCCGGTGTTCGGGCGCGTGCTTCCGCAGACCCTCCAGCAGCTCATAGGTTAGATTCAAGCCGCGGACTCCCGGTTCCCGGTTCTCGATCAATTCCACCACACGAAGGCTCTGCCGGTTGTGTTCGAATCCTCCGTGCTCCCGCATCAGTTCGTCCAAGGCCTCTTCTCCGGCGTGACCGAAGGGAGGATGCCCCAGGTCATGGCCCAGACTCACCGCCTCCGCCAGATCCACATTCAAACCCAATCCCGTCGCCAGCGCCCGGCTTACTGAGGCCACCTCGATGGTATGAGTCAGCCGCGTCCGGTAATGATCCCCTTTCCCGTCCAAAAACACCTGCGTCTTACATTCCAAACGCCGGAAGGCCCGGGAATGAATGATCCGCGCTCTGTCGCGTTGATAGGCCGTGCGCAGCGGATGGGGCGCTTCCTCCTCGGTGCGCCCAGCCGAGTCACTTACTTTCTGCGCCCAGGGAGCCAATTCTCTTCGCTCCCGCGCTTCCAGGTCCTCTCGCAGAGCCGGCATCCGTCCTCCCGCTAACTTGGCGATGGCGAGTTCATCCCTTGTGCTCTCGATGCCAGGCCATACCTGCTGCCCTTCAGCTCCGCGTTTCCCGCCCGAAGATGGAGTCGCGCAGGCGCCGCAACTCTTCCTGCTGTTCCCGGCGCACCGCCAACATATCGAACACGGCCAGCATCATCATGAGCAAAGCCATACTCATACACCAGCCCCAGTATCCCAAAAACATCCAAACGCTCCCGGTCAGCGTTTTCTCCAGCAACGTCACGCCGGCCGCAGCTTGCAAGGCAGTGGCCAAGGTCACATAAAACATGAATCGACGCCTCCACGGCCGGTAGCGCACCAGCAGCGCCACTACTGCTAGAAACGCACCGCACCAGGTTCGCGTGGGCCGTTCGCCGTTCGGGATCATTCCCCGGTCATGTTCCCCGTCTCTGACGTTCGAGTCGAGCGCGAAAAACCTCCTCCTCACCTTCCAACAGCTCCCTCAGCGTCCGCGGCGATACCACCATCGCCCCTTCCGCCATGACCGCATGCGCTTCCGCCAGATCCCGCGTCGCCACCGACAAGGCATAGCGCCCCGTGTAATGCCGCACCAAACGTTCGATCACATCGTCCGCCGTAAGACCCCGTGAAGAATACATCACCTGGATTCCACTTCCCGGCTCCTCCTCAATCCGCGACCCAGCCCCGTCAAACACCAGCACCACGTGTACTCCGCTGGAGTCGGCGTAACGCCGCAAGCGTCGCGCCAGTTCGCTCCTCGCTGCCAGCCCGCTCCGCCGGTGGAGCGCCCGAAGGTCCTCCCAGGCGAAGAACACACTGTGGCCATCCACCAACATGACCTGCTCAAGGCAGGAGTCCGTGCGCCTGGACATCGCCCTTCCCCTATCCCTTCCTCCACGACAAATCGCCCCGCTCTGCCAATGCGCTTCAGGCTCCAGGCCGCCCGCCCGCCTCAGCGTCTTCCCCCTCGGAGCCGGACACGGCTGCGCCCGAATCCGGCGTTCCGGATGGGTCGCCGGAATCCTCCACAGGCTCTGCTTCTTCAGCCACCGGCGCTTCAACGGAAGCATCGAACACTGCCGGAGCTTCATCGATCGTAGAGCTTGAATCAGCCGGCGGAACCTCCTCCTCCAGGACCTCCTCCTCCTCCGGGACCTCCTCCGCCGCCGGAACCTCCTCCGCCTCAGGTGCAGGCTCCGCCTCCGGTGCAGGCTCTGCCTCAGGTGCAGGCTCTGCCTCAAGGGACTCGGTCGCCGCTGGGCTTAGTGGCTCCGCTGCGTTCCCCCCAACATCGTCGCCGGTCTCAACCGCTTCCAGCGCGGCCCCGGCTCCTTCCCCCTGCTCAACCTCTTGCTCCGCCGGCACTGGAGACGGCGCCGCGGCTTGGTCAAACTCGGGCGCTGCTTCGACCTCTGCCGGAATCGGATCCACCGCTTGTTCTTCGGCGGGCGCGATCCCCGCCACAGCGGCCTCCTCGGGCGCAGTTTCCGTTGCAACCGTGTCCGTGACCTCGGCCTCCACGGGCGCAGCTTCCGTTGCGACCGTGTCCGTGACCTCGGCCGCCTCGGGCGCAGCTTCCGTTGCGACCGTTTCCGCGACCTCGGCCTCCTCGGGCGCGGTCTTCACCGAAACGCTTTCCTCGATCACCGAAGGACTTCCCGTTTCCACTACGGACCCGGCGACCGCGGCCTCGCGAACCTCAGCGGCCATCGCTTTTACCGGCTTTTTCTTTGCCGCCCCTTTCGAGCGCGACTTCTTGGCCGGCTTTCTCGCCCCCTTTTCGGCGGCGTCCTTCGCTGGAGAATCCAGTGAATGCGCCGCCGCGTTCATCAACTTGCGGGCTTGTCTACGCTGCAAATAACGCCGCCGTCGCGTTCGCTTCTCTTCCTTATTGTATTGCTTTCCCATGATGCTGAGCCGGAGACGCGCCCCGAAACGGGCCCCAATTAGGAACCAGCTCGCCGCCAACGCAAGCAGCAAATGCTCCAGAGAAAGTGCTTGACCAAGTTCCAATCATCCCCGATTCGTCTCCGAACTTCGGGGCGAGTTCCACTCTCGCTGCAACGCCCCTTACGGTCCGGAAAGAGCGCCGGTCCACGGGCTGTTCATCGTTTCTTCCTCCCCGTCGCCATCGCATGGCAGGTTACGCGCCTGAATGCCTGCGACAGCACTGGGACAGGCGACGTCGGACGGTTTGAGCCTCCCCGTAATCTTTCCATTCATCCTCAGCCTCGCAGCAGGCAGGCAGGCAAGCATTCCGGAACCCCTAACTCATGGCAGGTCACAACAAGTGGTCCAAGGTCAAGCACATCAAAGGCGTCGTCGATGTGCGGCGAGGCCGGATCTTTAGCAAACTCTCCAAGGAACTCTCCGTCGCGGCCCGGCAAGGCGGCGGAGACCCCGCCCTCAATTCCCGCCTGCGCCAAGCCATCAACGCCGCCCGCGCTCAAAACATGCCGGGCGACACCATCGAACGTGCGATCCTCAAGGGAACCGGAGAATTGGAAGGTCAGTCCATCGAAGAAATCTTCTACGAAGGCTACGGCCCCGGCGGCATCGCCCTCCTTGTGCAGACAGCCACCGACAACAAGAACCGCACCGCCGCCGACATCCGCCAGGCGTTCACCCGCAACTCCGGAAACCTCGGCTCCACCGGAAGCGTCACTTTTCTTTTCCAGCGCAAGGCGGAAATCACCGTGCCCCTCGCCGCGGGCAGCGAGGACCGGATTCTGGAACTCGCTTTGGAAGCCGGAGCGGAAGACGTCTCGCAAGACGGCGACCACCATTGCATCCTGACCGGACCCGACGCTCTCGCCGCAGTGGCCGATTACCTTCAAAGTCAAGACGTCGAGGTCATCTCTCAAAAACTCATCTACCTGCCCGAGACCTCCATTCTCATCGAAGACCCCGAGGTGGCCGCCGAGATCATCCGTCTCTGCGAAGCCCTCGATGACCTCGATGACACCATTCAAGTCTTCTCCAATTTCGAACTTCCCGATTCCGTCCTCACGGAACTCCGAACCTGAGCAACCCGATCCCAAACCGATGGCAAAGGATTCCCCTTCCAAACCGGAAACCGAGCAGGATACCGCTCAGCCCGGGCCTCGCCGGCTTCCCGCCCGCAACGCCAAACCCGCTAAGAAAGGCGTCCCGCGCAAAGCCGCAAAAAAGAAATCGCCGCGGACCTCTGCCGCGCCCGCGCGCGGACGAACCAGCGCCGCGCGGAGAGAAGCCGCCAAGAAACCCGCGGCCGGCTCACCCCCTCCCGAAAGTCCAGAGCCTCAACTCCTCGACAGCCCTCCACAAGATCCGGCGCCTCCGCCTCCTGCAAACCCAGACCCGCCATCCGATCCAGACCGGCAGAACCCCGAGAACCATGCCGATGCCGTTGCTGCCGCCGAGCCAACCTCCCCCAGCGCCAGCGAAAGCCCCAGGCCGGGCGGCGGCTCTCACTCGGGTTCCGCCCCGGGCCCCCCTTACCGCCAGGATCGCCACGAGCGGTTCCGCCGTCGTGACCGTGACCGTGACCGCGATCGTGATCGTGATCATAACAGAAACCCCGAGCGCGAGCGCAACGCCAACACCAGCCGCGACAGGGATCCGGCCTCCGCGGATCAAGAACGCTTTCCCCGCAAACCCCAGCCGCTCGGTCCACCCAGCGAAGCCAGGGGTTACGTCGAACTCTCCCCTAAAGGCTTCGGATTTCTCCGGGAAGCCGACCGGACCTTTCTCCATACCAACCGGGATACCTTCATTCCGCCCGACCTCGTGCGCACCTACGGGCTGCGCGACGGCATGCTCCTGGACTGTGAAGTGCGCCGGGGGGTTCGAGGACCTCAACTCACGGCGATCCACCGGATCAACGACCGCGATCCGAAGGACTTCCGCAACCTCCCGCTCTTCGAGGAACTCACGGCGATCAACCCGGTCAAACGCATCGTCCTGGAAACCCGGCCCGAGCGATTCACCACCCGCGTCATCGATATGATGACTCCCATCGGCCGGGGCCAACGCGGTCTCATCGTCGCCCCTCCTCGCACTGGCAAAACCACCCTTCTGCAACACATCGCCGAAGCCGTGGCGGAAAACTATCCCGCCATCAAGGTCATCGTTCTGCTTGTCGATGAACGGCCTGAGGAAGTCACCGAACTCTCCCGCGCCCTCTCCCAAGCCGAAATCTTCGCCAGCTCCAACGACAGCGACGTGCGCAATCACATCCGCGTCGCCCAGTTGGCCATCGAACGCGCCAAACGGCTCGTGGAAGCCGGTGATGACGTGGTCATCCTCCTTGATTCCATCACCCGGCTCGCCCGAGCCTTCAACAACGCCACGCGCGGCAAAGGCCGCACCGGGTCGGGAGGTCTTGAAATCCGTGCCCTGGAAGGTCCCCGCAAGCTTTTCGCCGCCGCCCGCAACACCCGCGAAGCCGGATCTCTAACCATCATCGCCACCGCCTTGATCCAAACCAACAGCCGCGCCGATGAAGTCATCTTCCAAGAGTTCAAGGGCACCGGCAATATGGAACTCGTCCTCGACCGCCAGATCGCTCAGCAATACGTCTTCCCGTCTGTAGATATCTTCAAGTCCGGCACCCGGCGCGAAGAATTGCTCTTGCCCCCTCACCAGCGCGAAAAAATCTACGTCATCCGCCGCGGCCTCGCCGGTCACAAGCCCATCGAAGCCATCCAACGGCTCATCACGTTCCTCGAGCGCTTTCCGAACAACGCCCAAATGCTCATGGAGATCAAATCCGCCGCTTACGCGGAAGCCTGATGACCAAGCCTCACGGACCCGCAGCACCGGCTGAAGAGGACAACGCCGTCGCTGTCCCCATCGACGCCATCCTTCCCCCTGAAGCCTCTCAGCCCAGCGCTGCTTCCTCTTCTCCTCGCGCCCCCTTCGCGCGCGCCCTGGCTTTCCTTCTCGACGATGCCCTGCGCATTCCTGGAACCCAACGGCGCATTGGCCTCGATCCCATCATTGGCTTTTTATTCCCTGGCGTCGGCGACGTCCTTACCGCCACCGCCGGATCCGCCCTCGTGACCGAAGCGATCCGGCGCGGCGTTCCCCGCCCCGTACTCATGCGTATGGGGTTCAACATCCTCCTCAACGCTACTCTCGGCTCGGTGCCGCTCATCGGCGACCTCTTCTCCCTCTGGTACAAATCCAACGCCCAGAACTACGCGTTGCTCGTTCGACACAGCTCCGATCCATCGCATCCCCTGGTCCGGCTCAAATTGTGGCCGGTGCTGGCTGTCTCGATCCTGGCGCTGCTCGCCATTATGGCCAGTTGGGCCGTGATTTTCATCGTGGCGCGCTTTGTGATCACCCATTGGGACGTCCTGATCTAGCAATAGGAAACCGTCCGGCCAGCCCTGCCCCGGAACACCGGTGAAGCAACGCCAAGCCGGCGGCTCTTGGACTGCGTGCGGTGCAGCTCAATGGCAATCAGGCATGTCCGCACTCCGTTTGACCTCCATGGCGAGCCGCAACGGAGGGCGGGTTTTCCAACCCGCCTTCCCCCACCGATGGGCGATCAAGAGTTTTCCGCGCCTGGGGTCCACCCAAGTGAAGCCGGAGGCCCTTGGACTGCGGCGAGCATCGCCGCTCTCTCCCGGCGCGGAGCGCCCTCCCCGTAGTTGCATTCCCAAGAATGCAGACGCCTCCACAAGCCGCTTGAGCCGGCCCCCGGTCTGCCCGATCGTCCCCCTCGTTCCCCTTCCGCTCATGAGCCCTTCCGAATCCGCCAACCGCTTCGGCGTGAAACTCAACAACGGCAAACTCCTCTGGATCGTCGCCGATTCCGTGCGCGTGGAAAACGGAGCCATCCTTTTCCTCCGCAGCACCGAAATCATCGCCGGTTTTAACCTATCGCAAGTCAATCACTTCGGAGTTCCACAAGCCTTCGCCACCGACGAATCGACATGAAAACTTTCTCCCCCCTAACCCTCCACGGATTCGCTCTCGTTTGGGCCCTGGCGGCTTCCTTACCCGCAGCCGCCCCGGAAGGGGATTGGAAATCCGTCCACGCCATGGTCGTTCCCGCACCCGCCGAGACGGGTTGGCGCTCCATCCCGTGGCGCACCGATCTTTGGGAAGCCCGCCGCGAAGCCGCACGCGCGGGCAAACCTTTATTCCTTTGGGAAATGGATGGCCATCCCCTCGGTTGCACCTGAAACAATGGCGTCGCCGACCGTGAGTCGGCTTTCAACGATCCTCAACTCCTCGAACTCCTCCGGGAACGCTTCATTCCTGTGTCCGCCGACGACTGGTATCAGCGCCGCCGCGAGGACGCCGTAGGCCGATTCTTCCGCTCGCTCGCCGAGTCCGCCGGCCGCGAGGGCGAGGGAGGAAGCACCCGTCAGGGCATTTACCTGTTCACAGCCGACGGAAGCCTCCTCGGAGCCCACAACAATCGCTCCGCCAACCGCCATCTCGCCGTGGCTGAAGCCGCTCTGCAGGCCTGGGACGCCCTGCCCGAGGAGCGACGCAGGCCCGGCGCGGTGCAGATCGCCCCACTCGACGAAACGACGCTTGACCGCCGCTATCACCGGCCGCTGCCCCCGGACGTCTACGTCATCGATGTCCACGCCCGCGCCTTGAAGCGCGACCCCGCCTCCGGCGCGCTACAGTCCTGCTCCTCTTCCGTAGAAGGGGTGACGCGCGGCGACGGACCCTCGGTCGATCACCTCTGGATCCGCCACAACGAATGGAGCGAGCTGGTCGCCGCGGCCGGCCGCGACGGCAAAGCCGCCTTCCCTCCAGCGCTCATCAGCCGAATCCTGCGCTTCCATCTCGTGGACAACACCCGAGGGGAACCCCCCATGTGGGGCCCGAGCGAGATTCGCAGCAGCCGGCTCGAACTGATCCGGACCGGGCCCAACGAGTTTCGCCTGGAAGGCGAAGCGCTCTTGAGCACGGACCCCGATCCCATAGCCGCCCAACGAGGTTTCGACGCGAAACTCTCCGGAGAAATCGCCGGCGACGAAAAAGGCCTTACCCGCTTCGATCTCCTTGCCCTCGGTGAACACTGGGGCGAGGGACCCTTCACCCGGGGAGCCCGGCCCGGCCGGCAGCCCTTCGCAGTGGCCTTCACTCTCGGCCAACCCGGCGCAGTGGGCCATGAGGTTCCGCCCCAGGGTATCCGCTTTGAGGACGGCTATTACCAGGCCGATCGGCATTGAGAAATCCGGGTGAAAAACGTGGGATCGCGCGGGCGCCGTCGTAATCCCTTGGGACGGCTCGCGCCCCATGCGCTTCGCGGTCCTTCAACAACCCAACTTCCAACTACTCCCGTGAACCCGTCGCCTCTCTCCTCGCCGCTGCGCCTTCTGGCGCTCGCCTGCTCCACGATCACGCTGGCTTCCGCTCAAAGCCAGGATGATCCTTTTGGGGCCCGACAGCCACAGCCACAGCCGAAACTCACTTCATTCGAGCTTTCTGCCAATCTGCTCCGCGACTCCGTCGAGCTTCTGCAGCGTCAGCTCGCCAAAGAGAAAATGGATCCGGTCAACGTCGTTCTCGATCCCGGCGCCGGGGAACTCCCTGTCCCCGATCTGCGCTTCGGAGCCGTCACCGGCCACGACGCCCTAAAACTCCTCGCCGCCGCCGCCGGCTGCGATGCGCAACCGATCCTGAGCGATGAATCTGAGGCTTCCCGCCGTATCATCGGCTACAAGCTGCGCCCGTCCGAACCGCTCGCTACGAGTAGCGCAAGTTTGCGCGGCGGCTATTCCAGCGCAGCCGCTGGACCATCAACCGCCGTTGCCACAGCCAGACCGCCGTCGATCCGGCCCTCAAGTATACCTGCTGAAGATGTCCTCTTGCAGCGCCCGATTGCCCACCAGAATACCGCAACCGTCGTCGGCGGAGCGCAGCATCCAGCCCAACCCGTCTCGCAGGTCCGCGTCTACGCCCTCGGAACCATCGTCCCGGCCACCAGCGATGCCGACGCGATCCAAAAACTCGTCCACAGCGTCTTGGAAACCAGCGCGATCTCCAAGGAGGAAGTTCGCCTCATGGTCCACGAGAAGTCCAACGTGCTCGTAGTCCGAGCCCCAGGGGAAGTTCAAGAACTGGTTGAGCAAGTCTTGCAATCGCTGACCAAGAATTCCGCCCATATCCAGGAGACCAAGGCCCAAAACCAAGCCGCCAGTCTGGAACGGGAACTCTCTGCACGGGCCGCACAAAACGACATTCTCCAAGAGCGTCTCAGCGCCCAAGCCGAGGAGATCGCGACTCTGCGCCAGGAACTGTCCAGACTTCAAGGCCAACGCGCCGCGGAAAAACCAGGGGAGAATTGATCTCAGGCCAATCCATCGCCATGGGCACGCCTCAGGAGGGCGTCAGGCGGGATCTCCCCGGAGCCCGTCAGCAGCCTGCCGTCTCCGAAGCCACCGGCTGCTCCGATGCGGCGGACCTCAGCGCGGCCTTGCGCCGCGGAGACGAAGAAGCCTTTCGACGATTGCACCAGGATTGGAATGTTCGTCTCTACCGCTATAGCTTTGCCTTGGCGCGAGGCGACGCCGCTTTCGCCGGAGAGATCGTCCAGGCCACCTACCTGCGAGTATTTCGCCACATGCGCGTTGTCTCGACTAACGAACAATTATGGAACTGGCTGGCCCGGGCCGCCCGTTGCGCCTCCACCGACCTGCACCGCGGGCGCTCCCGCTATGGGCAGGCCTTGGCCCGCTTCGCAGAAACCTTCAGCCCTCGCTCTGGCGTGGAGGAAAAACCGCTCAGTTCGCCTTGGGACCCCGAAACCGACCTCCTCCGCGCCTTGGATGCCGCCATCGAACAGATCGACGAGCCGGACCGGAGGCTGCTCCAAGCCCGCTACTTTCAACGCCAGTCTCTCTCGGACATCGCCGCGGAACATCGCTCCACTTCACGGGCCATCGAAGGCCGCCTCAGCCGAATCCGGCGCAAGCTCCGGAACCATCTGAGCAGCGTCCTTCGCAACTTCCATGCAAACCCACAATGAACCGCGATCCGGATCACGACTCGACTCTGCTCGATGACCTTGTCTCCGATGCCGTCAACCAGCATGCTCCCCCCTTGACCGTGGTCTTGGCGCAGTTGCGCAATGAAAAACGCCGCCGCACTCGCTGCCGGCGCATCTATGCTGCTGCCGCCATGTTGTTCGCAGCCGCTCTCTCTGCCGCCGTTTTGACTCAGCGCAATGCGATCCCTTCCCTGGGCAATCTGGCTGGCCAGGAATCGCCGGCCCTCCCGCCTTCCGCGAGGGAAAATGTGGAGCCCCCGGTTTCCCCGCCTCTCGAACGCATCGACGATCCCACCATGCTCCGGGAACTCGGCGAACAGCCCGCGGCTCTGGCCACATTCCCCGACGGAAGCCAACGGCTCATTCTGCTGGTGTCCTTGCCCCCGAGGGAAGCCGCGAGCGCGGACTAACGTATTTCCAGGAGAAGAACCTATCCACGCGCCAGCCTATCCCACCAGCTCCCGCAACACCCGGCCCGACACGTCGGTCAGCCGGTGATCCCGCCCGGCATGCCGGAACGTCAACCGTTCGTGGTCAAATCCCAGACAATGCAGGATCGTCGCGTGAAGGTCGTGGACACTCACCGGATTCTCCACCGCCCGAAACCCGAATTCGTCCGTTGCCCCGTAGCTCTGACCCCCTCGGATTCCGCCCCCCGCCAGCCATACGGAAAACCCATAGTGATTGTGATCCCGCCCCAGCTTGGACTTTCCGCCGTTGTCCAACTCCACCGTGGGAGTCCGGCCAAATTCTCCTCCCCAAAGGATCAAGGTGTCTTCAAACATTCCCCGCTGTTTGAGATCGGTCATCAGAGCGGCGATGGGTTGGTCGATCTCCCGCGCGTGTGCGCCCAGATTGCCCTCAATGTTGTCGTGGTGATCCCAGGGCTGTCCGGCCCCGTGCCACAACTGCACAAAGCGCACTCCGCGCTCCAAAAGTCTCCGTGCGATCAAGGTCTGCCGGCCATGCACATGTGAACCGTAGAGTTCGCGAATCTCCAACGGCTCCTGCTCCAAGTCGAAGGCGTCGCCCGCTTCCATCTGCATCCGAAAAGCCAATTCAAAAGACTCGATCCGCGCCTCCACCATGGCGTTGCCTTCGCGTTGCTCCCGGTGCATCCGGTTCAGCCGTTGCAGCAGACTCAGCTGCCGCCGCTGATCGCTTGCCGTCGCGTGGGGACTCCGGATGTTCTCAATCAATTGAGACACTTCCCGGTGTTGAGAATCGATATAAGTGCCTTGATAGACGCCCGGCAAGAAACCCGCCTGCCAATTCTCCGCCTCCTTGATCGGGTAGCCGCCGGGACACAACGTGACAAAGCCGGGCAGATTCCGGTTCTCAGACCCCAATCCATACCACACCCAAGACCCCAGACTCGGCCGCGCCTGCACCGAATTGCCGCAGTTCATCAGCATCAGGCTCGGCTCGTGATTCGGAGCCTGAGCATACATCGAGCGGATCACGGCAATGTCGTCGGCGTGCCCGGCCGTGCGCACAAAGGCATCGCTGATCTCCAGTCCGCCCTGCCCATAGCGCCGAAAAGCGAAAGGAGAAGGAAACGCCGCGCCCGTCTTGCGTTCCGTGCGCAAATAATCTCCCGGAAGCGCCTGGCCCGCATAACGGCTCAACGCCGGTTTGGGATCAAACGTGTCCACGTGCGAGGGCCCCCCATTCAAAAAGAAATGCACGACCCGTTTGGCGCGCGGCGCAAAATGCCGGCCCTCCGATACGCCGTCCGCGGCGGAACACACCCCGGCCAGACCCAGCGCCCCGAAACCGAGTCCCGATCGTGTGAGAAAATCTCTCCGGCTGATCCGCCCTCTGCCTGCGTTGCGACTATCAATTTGCATGGGTCTCTCCTCCGAAGCTAATCCAAGAATACAAACTCATTCGACAGCAGCAACACCTGGGCGAGCTGAGCCCTCGCTCCCAGCCGGGAGCGGCCTGTCTCATCCCCGAAATCCTCCCGCGCGCTCCAGCGCTCCTCAGTTCCTCGCATCGTCACCACCGGACTCCAACTAAACTCGTCGCTGTTCAAGATCGCACCGCGATCCGTCACAAAATCCAGCGTATCCCCGGCTCGGACGGTCACGGCCTCAGCCTCCAGCGGGGCTTCCGACCTGTGCACGGCGGCCGAAGCCAACAAGCCGTCGCGGCTGGACACGACGAAGGCCCGGACTCCGTCGCCGGGTTCGGCCTCACTGCGCACAACCCCTCGAACCTCAATCACTCCGTCTTGGGGCGCAATCCAGCGACGAATCACCGCATGCTCCAGGTCGTTCCCCGGGTGCCCACCCGCGGCGGTCAAGCGAGCCCAGCCCCACCGGGGATCCGGCCACTCCGGTCCTCCCTGCCAGGATTCGCCATTGAAATAAGGCAACGCTTCGAAGCCGCTCACCCGCTGCCCGGCCTCATCATAGCGTCCCACGCCGTAAACCCAAGAGTCCGGCCTTGCCTCCGTTTCCCCCTCCGGCGCAGCATCGAGGAATTCCCAGGCGGCATCCTCCTCCTCGCCCGTGGGGGCCCGCTGCAATACGCGCCCGTAGAGCCCTCGCACCCAGTCCCGCGTTTCCTCCTCCTCCGCCCGGACCACGTCGCCGGAGCCCAATACCACTGCCCGGTCCGCCGCAAAGCGGTGATTGAGAAGAAACAAGGCCTGCTGCGGAGCCGTCGTTTCAAAACGCCGCGCCACATGCTCGTCCGGATTGGCGAAATCAAACATCCGGAACACCCCCGGCAGATACTGACGATCCACCAACCCGTAGACCGAACGCCGCCGGTTCTCCGGAGCAAACACTTCTCCAGGCCGTCCCCCTGCCTTCCCATCCAACTCACCCGTGACCAAGAGCAGGGAGTCCCGCAATTCCTCGAAACCCAACCGGCGAACCGGATGCCTCCCTAACAAGCGGTTGGCGGGATCCTTCTCTTCCGCCGCCGGATTCCCCGCCGAGCCCTGCCGGTAGACGGCGCTGCGAAGAATAGTGCGGTGCAAGGCCTTCAAATCCCACCCGTCCTCCATCAGCTTCCGAGCCAGCCAGTCTAACAATTCCGGATGGCTCGGCGGCTCCGAGCGCAAGCCGAAATCGCTGGGCGTCTGGACCAGGCCTGTCCCGAAATGCTGCTGCCAAATCCGGTTCACGATCACCCGCGCCGTCAGCGGATTCTCCCGGTCCACAATGGCCTCCGCCATCTCGCGCCGCTCCCGTCCCGCCTTAAAGGGCTCCCCCCGAACCCCGGAAAGAAAGGCGGGGAAACTCCGCGGCACGGCCGGACCCCTGCGCGAAGGGTCGCCCCGCTCGAAGATCCGCGGATCCGGCTCGATCTCTCCGCTGGAAACGATCACGGCGTGGGGAGCCGCGCTCTCATCTTGGATCAACCAGCGATCCAGCTCGCCCTGGAGCTTCCACAATTCCTCACACACCGCCGTCGAAAAAAACAGCTCGTTGTCCACGATGTCGGTGTCAGGCACGGTCGCCGGCGAATTCGGATCGAAAAGGAAACGGCGCAGCTCTGCCGCCGCCTCTCCCACGGATTCCGGCGCAGCAGCTTCCGCCTCGGCGAACAAGCGCCCGTAGATCTCCGCCATTTCCCGTCGTGAACGCGGCGGAGTGGCGAATGCCTGCGCCACCCACGGATTGAGCCGGCCGCCCTTTTCCTCCAGCAATTCGGAAAGCACCGCTTCCGCCCGGCCGGCAAATCCCTCTTCCTCCAATCCCGCCAGCCCATGCCATGGCGCGAACAAGGGATCGAAATCTGCAGCGCTCCGCTCCAGGTAATCCCGCCAGCGCCGCACCGAGGCGGGAATCAAATCGTCCTCCGTTAGAATCTGATCAAATCCCTCTTCCGGATACTGCTCCAAGGAGAACTGCGCATCAAGGTAGTCGGCCGCCCGGGCCCGCAGCCGCGCCGCCGCTTCTTCCCTCCGCACCTGCATGGTCTCCGCCAACTTCTGAGCGCGCTCCCGGTATTCCTTCGAAGCGTCATGAAAGCGCTCCTCCGGCGCGACTCCCAGACGCACCAGCCGGTCGCGATCTTGATGAAAGACTCCGTACAACGCGTAGTAATCGCGCGTCGTCACCGGATCGTATTTGTGATCGTGACAGCGTGCACATTGGACCGTCAACCCCATCGTGCCCCGCGTGACCACGTCGATCCGGTCGTCGATGATGTCGTGGGTCACGCCGATAAAACGCCGGCCGAGAGTCAAAAACCCCATGGCCGCGAGATCCGGCGAGTCCGGAGAAGCCGTCTGATCCGCAGCGATCTGGAGCATCAAAAACCGGTCGAAAGGCATCCCTTCATTCAAGGCCCGGATGACCCAGTCCCGGTAAACCCAAGCGTGAGTGAAAAACCGCTCTTCGCGTGCATAGACATAACCCTTGGAATCGGAGTAGCGGGCCACGTCCAGCCAATGCCGGCCCCAGGCTTCCCCATACCGCGGGCTGGCCAGGTAGCGGTCGATCCAACGCTCCAAAGCCGCCTGCCCCTCGCGCTCCCAGTCCGCAGAAAAAGCCTCCACCTCCTCCGCGGTCGGCGGCAAACCATGCAATCCGTAACGGATCCTCCGCAGAAGCGTTCGTGCGTCGGCCGGCGGCGACGGCACGAGTCCCGCCTCCTCGAGTTTCTCGAGGATGAACCAATCGATTTCCGTCTCCGCCCACTCCCCCTTCTCGCTTTCCCAGGGCGGGACGGCCTTTTTCAAAGGCTGAAAGGCCCAATGTCCAGCGGGGTCCGCCCGGCCGGCCGCACCCGGCGAAGCAGCCGTCAGCAGCGCTGTCAGCGCTATCCAGAAGAAAGAGTGGACCGCTCGCATGGTTGACGTGCACATTACCGCTCCGGATCCGTCTCCCGTCAACGGTCGAGTCCCGCACCCCCTGCCGCGCCCTGGGCCCGCTTTCCGCGACCCGGCCTTGGTCCACGATCCGGTCCAGGACGGCGGATGGTGATCGTGCGGGGTCGTGGGGGGAGTCGCTCCCGGTCGCTCACCCGGGACGCCCGCCAAACATCCCCGTAGATGGCAACAGCCTACAACGCGAACAAGGCGGTGGCGGACAAACCGGCTACCCGCCGTGAGTCGGAATACCCCCCGTAATGGCAGCCCTCATTCGGTTCCTGGACCCCCGCTTCCGGTAGTCCGTCCACACCTTGGCGTTAGGCGACTCCGCGCATCGTTTTCAAAACACGCAGCGATGAAGAAGACACTGAACAAATACTGGTTTTGGGGTCCATCCGGTCATCTCACGGCGATCACAGCTCGTCCAGCGGGCTCCCCGATACCTTGTCCCGCTGGTTGAGCACGTGGGTGTAGATCATCGTGGTCTTGACGTCCGAGTGCCCGAGCAGCTCTTGCACAGTCCGGATGTCCCGGCCACTCTCCAACAGGTGGGTCGCGAACGAGTGGCGCAAGGTGTGGCAACTAACCCTCTTGGCAATCCCAACCTCTTCCGCCGCAATTTTGATCGCCTTCTGTAAGGCGTTCTCCCCGGTGTGGTGCCGCCGCACCACACCCGCCCGCGGATCTGCGGATAGTCCCCGAGCCGGGAAGACCCAGAACCAGGCCCAGTCCTCCCCCGCTCCCGGCGCCTTCCGTGACAGCGCCCCCGGCAGCCAGACCCCGGCGACCCCAGCCGCGCGGTCCCCCTCGTAAACACGCCGCACACACTCCAGATGGGTCCGCAACTCGTCGACCAGCCGCCGCGCCAGCGGAGCCCGCCGGTCCTTGCCGCCCTTCCCGTCCCGCACCACCAGCAGACCGTTCGCGAAATCGATGTCCTTCACCCGCAACCGCACGCACTCCATCAGCCGCAGTCCGGCGCCGTACAGAATCCGCGCCATGAGTCCATTGGTCCCTTCCATCTCCCCTAACAGAGCCTTCACTTCACCCTTCCCCAGCACCACTGGGACTCTCCTCGACACCCTCGCTCCGGTGAACTCCGAGAAGTCCACGTCCTCGCGCCCCGCCACGTGACGAAAAAAGAACGCGAAGGCGTTCACCGCCAGCCGCTGCGTCGCTGCGACCACACCACCCTCGACCGCCAGCCGGCTCAAGAAGCGCCGCGCCTCCTCGCCCCCAGGCAACCCCTCATCGCCCGCACCGCTCGCCAACAGAAGCCGCTCCACCCAGTCCCGGTAGGTCTGCTCGGTCCGGAAGGCATAGTGCCTCTCCCGCATCACCCTCACAAGCTGCCGCACCGCCTCAGCACGGCCCTCACTCAGACCCCGCCGCCTCGCCGCCGCCTCCACCTCGTCCAACCCCACGTCCCCGCCCACCACTTCGTGCCGGTCCTCGCGCAACTCCTCAAATTCCGCCTCCAACCCGGCCCAGTCTACATTCCGCACCCAGTCCTCGCCCAAGACCTCTCCGTGCGCGATCCGCACGGCCTGCAACATCTGCCTCGCCCGCCATCCCTCAACCCGCGGGTCTCCGCCGAATACCCGCACGTAGTCCTCCAAGACCTCGGCATTAGGCCGTCCGTGCCCTTCCGTCCGGCGATACGCCCCCCAACGCTCCAGATGCCGCCGGTACCAAGGACGGCTCCGGTCGCTTACCCCTCTCTCCGTCAACCGCTTCTCGAACGCCGCCCAGAACGTCCGGCCCCTCTCGCCTCCCTTCGCCTCAGCCATGACACCCTCCTGTCAACTCTCTCAACCAGCACGCTATCGAAACCCCAAATCACCGGCGCCGTCAAGCAGAATAGGTGGAATTCCAGAATCCGTCGCAAACATGGAATTCCACCTAAATCCCCACAGCCAGCCTCGCTGCCAGCCGGCGCTCCCCTCCTCCGCAAGCCCTCGAACCCCTGGCTCAGCCCTGCCGGTAAAACCCGGGACACACTCCGGGGTCACTCCCAAAGTCCCCACGCAAGCCCCACGTCACTAAGGCATTATGCCCGTCTGCCGCCCACGTCCGCCCACTCTCTTTTCCCTTGCCCCGGCCTCACCGGCAGGCTATTCTCAACAGCATGTCCCCTCCGGCCAGATCCCCAAAACCATCAATCGACCCGGCACACTAGATGGAATTCCAGAATCCACGCCAAACATGGAATTCCATCGAATAAACTGTTCTACGAAATGAAACGCGCCGCCAAATGGATTGCGATTTGCGCGCTCAGTGGAGTGGTGTTGCTACTCCTGGGGAAGGTGACGATCCAATACATTGAAAGGGAGGCGAATATTGGACTAGCCACTGGAGATCTTCGTCA
>JBGTBW010000169.1:0-3577 GCA_041749135.1 Verrucomicrobiales bacterium | reverse complement strand
CCGCGAACTCTTGAGGTTCCATCGGCGGACAGGAGTGTCCGCCCCACAAGTAGGGCGTCATCTGCCGAGAGGCGGTCTCGCTTCGGCTCAGCGATTTTCCTCCCTGTCCATGATCTCCCTCGATAGGTCAGGAGTTCTGAGATTGTTGAGCGGGTTGCCTTTGCCGCCGACCGCGCTGCCTGGGATTTGAGGGGACACGTGGCATCTGGGAATCGTTTTGGGGAGCCGATGTTTGCGGGGAGCGTCATGAATTGGCTTGTCGCGATTCAAGGAGCCTTTGTGATAGTCGGCGCGGGCCGGTGGTCGTAACGTTGCTCGTTGCTTGGGCCTATGAACAAGTCCGTCGTTGCTCATGAGTTGGATCAGACAACGACGGCCACTACACCGGAGGCTCCGCCTGGCCGCATTTTCGCCCCGTCTCTCGACGCCGGCTACCGGTTGAAGCAGTCGGACGTCAGCGGGGCTTTCCCTTACCTGATGCTCCGGCAACTGAAGCGGCACGGATACAAGGGGCGACTTCGATTCTTCGGCGACTGTGGTGGCCAGTTGGCCCGGGTCTTCTGAAGAAGCCAGTCAGCCAGGGCTATTTCATCGGGAGCGGAGTGGTCGAAGCTGGATGCAAGCATGTGATAGGCCAGCGCATGAAGGAGTGTGGGATGTTCTGGGGCGAGAAAGGCGCGGAAGACCTTTTGAGCCTGCGCTGCCTCATGCTTGGTCCTCACTTCGAGGCTGCCTGGCAAGCCACTGTCCCGATCCTCGCTGCACGACGGAAAAAGAATCGACGGTGGTGCGCCTTAGATTCCTAAGAAGGCTTAACTTTTTTGTCGTGCACCCTTTGCGCACCAGGGCTGTGTTTTTCGGCTTGCCCAGGAGCTGTTGGATCGATAGGATCTCTTCCATCCCGATCCTCCTACAGAATCCGATAGTGAATGTTCCGCTTTCTTCCGGGGCACGGGCTGGGCTAGCCAAGCGCCGGCCCGCTTAGAAAAAAAACCAGAAAAACTCACAAAAACCGGCCGAATTGGGGAAATTCCCTCAAATCGACCGTGTGCGGCAGCTTTATGCTGGAAGGGAAAAGTTGAAGTGGAGGGTGAGAGGAGTGGGCGTCTTGGCAGCGAGTTTCGTGACCGCACCAAGCGGTTCGCTGTGCTTCGTGAAGAAGTGGAAAGCAGAAAGTTGAAAGCAGAAAGCAGAAAGCAGAAAGCAAAAAGCCGATGCAGGAAAGTAGAAGGTGGAAAGCGGAAAGCGGAAAGTTGAAAGCGGACCCAGGAAAGTAGAAGGCGGCTCAGCTTTCTTCCAACCCCTTCTGCTTTCAACTTTCTTCCATCCGCCACCCGGCTCCTGCTACCGCAGGGGCGCAGAGGACATGAGATGAAGACGGCGCTAATCACTGGGATAACGGGCCAGGATGGATCCTACCTTGCCGAGCAACTGCTTGGGCGGGGCTATGAAGTTCACGGCGTGATGAGACGTGCCAGCGTGTTCACGACGGCGCGGATCGACCACTTGATGAAGGACCCGGAAATCTACAACCGGCGCCTTTTTCTCCACCATGGCGACCTGACGGATTCGAGCAACCTGAACCGGATTCTCGAGGAGACGGCGCCGGACGAGATCTACAACCTTGCCGCGCAGAGCCATGTGCAGATTTCCTTTGAAGTGCCTGAGTACACCGCCGAGGTTGATGCCATCGGCACGCTGCGTTTCCTCGATGCGATAGAGAAAGTGGGGTTGAAGGACAGGGCGCGGTTTTACCAGGCGTCGACGAGCGAGCTTTACGGTAAGGTGCGCGAGATCCCGCAGACCGAGACGACGCCGTTCTATCCCCGATCACCGTATGCGGTGGCCAAGCCCTACGCTTACTGGATGGTCGTGAACTACCGGGATGCCTACGGGATCCATGCGGTGAACGGGATCCTCTTCAACCACGAGTCGCCCCGCCGGGGCGAAACCTTTGTAACCCGCAAGGTGACCAGGGCGGCCGCGAGGATCAAGCACGGGCGCCAGGAATTTGTCGCGCTGGGCAACCTCAATGCCAAGCGGGACTGGGGATACGCGCCCGAATACACCGAGGGGATGTGGAAGATGCTGCAGCTCGACGAGCCGGACGATTTCGTGCTCGCCACGGGCGAGACGTTCACCGTCCGGGAGTTCGTGAGGGAGGCATTCGGGGAACTCGGGATCGACGTCGAGTTCCAGGGCGACGGCGTTGATGAGGTCGGGGTCGACGTAGCGACCGGCCGGGTTGTCGTCCGCGTCGACCCGAGCTACTTCCGCCCGATCGAGGTCGATATCCTCATCGGAGACGCCAGCAAGGCGAGAAAGGCGTTCGGCTGGAACCCCCAGGTCAAGTTCGCCGAGCTGGCGCGCCTCATGGCCCGCGCCGACGAGCAGGCGGAAGAGAAAGTGCACTAAACATGTGACGAACCTGTGCGTCCGCCGTAGCCTTGACGAAGGAGGAACGTCAACCGGCACCGGCATGCACAAAGAGTCAAAGATCTACATCGCCGGTCACCGGGGGATGGTGGGGTCGGCGGTGTGGAGGGCGCTCGAAGGGCGCGGTTACTCCCGCCTCGTCGGGCGGACCTCCAAAGAACTCGACCTGCGCGACCGAGGTGAGGTGCGGGCGTTCTTCGCCAGCGAGGAGCCCGACGTGGTCGTCCTGGCGGCCGCCAAGGTCGGCGGGATTGCCGCCAACGCGTCGGCGCCCGCGGAGTTTCTTTACGACAACCTCGCGATCGAGCTGGCGGTGATCCACGCGGCCTACGAACAGGGGGTAGAGAGGCTGCTCTTCCTGGGGAGCACGTGCATCTACCCCAGGATGGCGCCCCAGCCGATCACCGAGGACGCGTTGCTCACCAGCCCACTCGAGGAGACCAACGAAGCTTACGCCCTGGCCAAAATCGCCGGCCTCAAGCTCTGCCAGGCCTACCGCCGCCAGTACGGCGTCCTCTTCCATTCCGCCATGCCGACCAACCTGTATGGCCCGGGCGACAACTACCACCCCGTCAACTCACACGTCATCCCCGGTCTCATCCGCAGGTTCCATGAGGCGCGGGCCGCGGGCGCCCCCGAGGTCAGCGTGTGGGGGTCGGGGACCCCGCGGCGCGAGTTCCTATACGTCGATGACCTTGCTGAGGCGATCGTTCACCTCCTCGAGCTGGACGTTCCGCCCGACTGGGTCAACGTGGGGACAGGGGAAGACATCACCATCCGCGAACTCGCCTCCCTCGTCGCCCAAACCGTTGGATTCCAAGGCCGCATCACCACCAACCCGAACAAACCCGACGGCGCCCCTCGCAAACTCACCGATTCGACCTTGTTATTCGGCACCGGCTGGCGCCCAAAAACCTCCCTCGAGGATGGCCTAAGTCTCACCTATGACGATTTTGTGGCAGGGGGTGCGGATTCCTAGCTAGGAAGTTCTTCGTTCTTGGTTCGTTAACGGCCGGTTCATCAGCCCGGCTAAGGGCAGGGAAGCCGAGTACAAGAAACGAACGAGAACATTATGAAAATCGAACGTTTCGAGGACATCGAAGCCTGGCAGCTTGGGAGAGAACTCACGCGGCAGGTGTAC
>JBGTBW010000168.1:0-21763 GCA_041749135.1 Verrucomicrobiales bacterium | reverse complement strand
ATCTGCGTGTCTCCCAACTGTGAATGTGCAGACGCTGGCCGCTCTCCGCATCGCCCCAGAGGGTAGCAGCGCAGCTCACACGCAGCAAAACTTTCCGCTTCTCATGGTCGACCTCCGTCGAGGCGAGTTTCCAGGGTTCCCTGAGATCCAACATCCTTTCCAAATCAGCAATTCTCATCCCCTGAGCATGCTCCATCCCAGCGCAGGCTTCCATAGCGAAGCTTCTTGCCCGAGGGCTTTTGCAGCACAAAAGCTCCTAAAGGTCCCCTTGCCGCCCGGCGAGGTGGGTCGAGGCAAAAACGGAATAAGTGCCGAAGGCCGAGCATCGGCTTGCCCGATGCGAGTTATGCCGGATTTTGCCTTGACCCACCTCCGCCCGGCGGCGTAAGGCTATTTCGGGCCAAGCACAAAATCCCAAGAAATTCTGCGAATAACCTAAAAATGGCCTCCACCGAAATTTTAAGATCCGTGCCCCACCAATTCTCAGATACCGAGCGATCTGCCTCCGTTCATAGAGAATGTCGATAATCATGATGAGAATGACAACTACGAAGCCTGCACTGATGAGCCAATACTTGTATCCGTCCATGGTTCACTTTGTCATTCAGCGGTGTCGTCAATGTCTCTATCGAATGCGTCCAATCTCCAGCTTGGCGGTTGTCGAGAATCCGAATTCTCACGAAACGCGGTCTTTGATCTGCCTCTTTGCGGTCTCCCAATCAGTAAAGCCAACTTCTCCTGATTCGGTGAGACGCGACCGCTCTTCAAGAATGCGGCCATGCCAATCGGGCGGGGAATACCCTTCCTCCGCACTCGACAGATCCGACCAGATCTCCTCCATGATCCCGATCTTCTCGGATACCGTCATCTCTTTCAGTGGCAGTGTGATTTTCATGGTGAACATATTCGCGGGGATTGTTCCGGCGTCAAGGCGGGTAACTCGATTGGACTGTTCGTCCGGAGGGCTGGACGGTTCCCTTCATCTGATTGCGCAGCGAAGGTTCGAAGTGTGACGCCGGCTACTGCAAGCGTCGCTTCCCAACAACGTTAAGTGTGAGATTCAAGAGGGTCATTTCGTCGAGTCCTTGTCATTTTTCAAAGCGAACGTCGGCCGTCAGCGATCGAGCGTTTTGCTCGATTCGCTGGACGGCATGGTTCGGTTTTTCACGGATACGTTCACTCTTCATAAAGAGTCCAATCGTATGTTTTCCAAGGCAATACCCACTGTGGAGCAGTCTCAATAAATCCTTCCTCCCGTCCTTTCACGGCAACTTTGAATAGGCCAATGTCTTCTTGGCTTCCATCAATCACTATCCCTTCTTCAAGCGGTTGGGGCAGATGGGCTAAAATCTCTTCCACTGTCGGATAACGGTATGAGATAGCGATTAGAAATAGAATCGACAATCCGACTCCCGCTAATGCGATTGTTCCTAAAAAGAACTTGATTGCGAATCGCATCTGCAATTTTCAAATTACCTAACAGTTCTGTTCAGCCGCTGTGTGAATTAACTGTTACGACATACAGAGACATAATAAGGGCGTTACGTTTCCTAAGGGTGTCAATTTTTAACCATGGCTTCCGGCTGATTCCGGGTCAGAGTAGAGGATTCCCACCAGGGCGGCAAGGCGATTCTCGACAGCTTCCCCGGCCGGGGGTCGAAGTCCTTGACCTGTCGATCTAGGCCTTCCATGAGCTGCAGGCTGCCGCGCCAGAGCTGGCTGGACGCTCCGTCGCTCATGGTGGATGGCTACCAGGATCCTCCGCACCAGTTTTCCCGGGAGGGGCGCTCCAATTCCCGCGCACGAAGAGTGGTTGGCGCAGTTCGACCAGACCGACCCGGAGCCGGGCAGGAAATACATGGTGACCCCGGACCGGGGGAGAATTTACCTGGCGCCGCGCCCGTTCTTCGGGGCGGAGCCGGGGTCTTGGTTCCCTTCCGTCCACGTTCCTCTCAGCGTCGGACCCCACCAGCTCCCAGCGCCTCCGGCGAAGCCAAGCGCCCAGCCTCCACGCAAACCTCGCCCGCGACTCCCGCGGGGGTTTCCGAGGCCCCGCACGCTTGCCGAGGCAACACCGGGCATCATCAGCCGTAACACGGATGGTTACTTGTTCGAAGGAGATTTTCGGGCATGATAGGCCATGCCGCCGACCCAAACCCGCTCACCCTGCGCCCGTTGGCGGCAGGATGGCGGAGAGGTGGTGCTGGAACTTTCCGGAGATTGGCAGCGGGATGGGCCGCGGGTGGAAATCGAGGGAGATGCTCCGGACCGGGCTCCGGATCGCTACGATACGGCGGATCTGAGGACATTTGATTCCACCTTGCCCGCCTTCATCCTTTCCCACCTCCGCAGTGCCGGAAAGTCCTCCGCGGCGGGGGGCGACGAGAAAGAACAGGCCTCGATGGCGGGCCTTCCGCCAAACCTCATCGGACTGATGGAATTGGCTCTCGCTGTGCCGGAGGAAAGTGAAGCAGGCGCCAAGTCCGGCTCAACCTCGGAGCTGAAAAAGCTCGGAAAGTTTTCGCTCCGGGTGTGGGCCAGCATCGTTTCCGTGTTGGAATTCACCGGCCTTTCGGTCATGGCGCTGGTGCGCTTCGTTACCGGAAGGGCCCGTTTCCGCAGCCGCGATTTTTGGGTGGTGGTCCAGGAATCCGGGGCGCAGGCCCTCCCGATCGTCACGCTCATCAGCTTTCTCATCGGCATGATCATGGCCTTTGTCGGGGAGGCGCAGCTCGCCAGCTTCGGAGCCAGCATCTACATGGCGGATCTGGTAGGCATCGCCATGGTCCGGGAAATGGGGGTCGTTATGACCGCCATCATCATGAGCGGCCGCACCGGAGCGGCTTTTGCCGCCCATCTCGGCAGCATGAAGGCCAACGAGGAGATCGATGCCTTGAAGACTTTCGGGTTCGACCCGTTCGATTTCCTCGTCCTGCCTCGCCTGATCGCCCTGATTCTGATGATGCCGCTGCTGACGATCTACGCGAACGTTGTCGGCATCATCGGCGGCTTGCTGGTGGGCGCGGCCATCGGAATTCCCCCCATCCTTTACTGGAACCAGACGCTGCTGGCGGTGGATCTCACGAACGCATCGCTCGGTGTGTTCAAAAGCATCTTCTTCGGTGCGGCCATTGCCATGAGCGGCTGCATCCAAGGAATGCACGCTGGGAATTCGTCAGCGGCCGTCGGCGAGGCGACGACACGGGCGGTCGTCGCCTCCATCACGGCGGTCATCGTCATTGATTCCGCCTTCGCCGCCATTTTCACCGTGATCGGAATTTGAAGCCATGACGGATCCCAAGGAGAAAGTTCCGGCCAACGCCAAGATCAGCGTCCGCGATCTCACTATGGCCTACGGCTCGTTTGTCGTCATGCGCGACCTCAATTTCGATATCCTGGAAAAGGACATCTTCATCATCATGGGCGGCAGCGGCTGCGGGAAAAGCACGTTGCTGCGCCATCTGATCGGCCTCCGTGAACCGGCCAAGGGACGCATCCTCTACGAAGGCGAGGACTTCACCGCCACCGATCCGTCCCAGCGCGGCCACTTCATCCGCCGCTTCGGCGTGATGTATCAATCCGGCGCCCTCTGGTCATCCCTCACCCTCGCGGAAAACATCGCGATGCCGATCGAGGAAAACACCGGCCTCAATGCGAAAGGCGTCCGCGATCTGGTGTCCTACAAACTTTCGCTCGTCGGCCTCTCCGGCTATGAGGACTATTATCCGTCCGACATCAGCGGCGGCATGAACAAGCGCGCCGGCATCGCACGCGCGATGGCCCTTGATCCCGACATTCTCTTGCTCGACGAGCCCGGTGCGGGACTCGATCCGCTCAGCTCGCGCCGTCTCGACGATCTGATCCTGCGCCTCCGCGACAGCCTCGGCTCCACCGTTGTCATCGTCACCCACGAACTCGCCAGCATTTTCGCCATAGCGAACAACTCAATCTTCCTCGATACTGCCACGCGGACCCAGGGAGCCAATGGCAACCCGAGCGAACTCCGCGACCACTCCGGCAATCCCGCGGTGCGCCGCTTCCTCCGCCGCGGCGAGGGAGAAAACGCCGCTTCATCCAGATCTTCCCATGAGTAAAAAAGCCAGTCCGACTGTCATCGGATTCTTCACCCTCGCCGGCCTCGTCCTTGCCGGCGCGGCCGCCATCCTCTTTGGCGCGGGGAGGTATTTCGCGACCACTTACCCGGTTCTCCTTTACTTCGACAAAAGCGCGAACGGCCTGCAAGTGGGCTCCGATGTCCGCTTCGGCGGCGTCCGCATCGGCAGCGTCAGATCCATCAGCGTCCTCATCGATCCCGTGGAGACGCGGAAAGTCATCCCGGTCGTCGTCGCTCTCGGGGAAAGGGAGTTGCGGCTCATCGCTTCCGAAGCCGGCGGCGGGATCGATTTCTCCACCCGGGAGGGCGTGGATCAGGCGGTCCACGCCGGGCTGCGCGCGGGCATGAAGCAGCAGAGCCTTGTCACCGGCCAGCTCTACATCGAGTTCGACATTGTGCCGAACTCCCCGGGATTCACCTACGAAACCCGTCGCGAACCCGAATATCCGGTCGTCCCCACCGTCGCCACCCAGATGGATGAACTCGTCGCCGCCATCGCGGACGGGCTGAACAAATTCAACACGCTCGATGTGGAGTCCATCATGCTGGAATTGCGGGATGTCCTGACGAGCGCGAAGGAGCAGATCGCCGCCCTCAACATGGAGGTCATCAACGAAAACTTTGTCGCCATCACAGAAGACATCCGCCTCATCACCGGCGACGACAAATTGATCCGCGCTGTGGAGAACTTGGATGCGGCTCTGGTCCAGATCGATGAACTCGCCGCGAAGGCGAATCAGGGAATTGAGCCACTCCTTGAGGATCTCCGCGGCCTCATTGCCAACACCGACGCCGGCCTCATCCGCATCGAGGCCGCGATCAAGGAAATGTCGACCGTTTCCAATCCGCGTGCCCCCACTGTCCTGCAAATGAACGAATTGATGCGCGAAACCCGCCGTGCTTCCGAAGCCGTCCGCGAACTCTCTAACGACCTCAAACGAAATCCCGGGATCATCCTCCGCGGCGCCGCCCCACCCAGATGAAATCCATTCTCCCCGCCCTGCTCGTCCCGCTCCTCTTCGCCTCCTGCAACGCGCTCAGCCCGGTGGAGGACACATCGGTTCATCACCTGCTGGATCCTGTCATCCCCGACCGGCCGGTTACGGGCGCCAGCCCCGCGGTCGCCATCTCGTCGCCGGCTTTGCCCAGCTACCTGGACCGCCAGCAGCTCGTCAGCCGCACCACCACCGGCGAACTCCAGATGCACAGCTACCATATCTGGGGAGAATCGCTCGACGCCGGGATTGCCCGTGTCACTGCCGTCAACCTCAGCCGGCTCACGAATTCCCTCAACATCCAGCCGGCCAAAAATTTCGTCACCCTAGACTACCAGTGGCTTCTTGAAATCCGTGTCGCACGGTTTGAGCCGGATGCCGCGGGAAACCTCGTTTTCGACTGCACCTGGAAAGTCCAGCCCGTGGAAGGAAGCCTGGCCAACATCCGCTCATTCTCCACGACGGTCCCGCTGGGCGAGCCGCTCGATGCCACGGGCCCGCAGACTCACCGCATCCGGGCGATGAATGAGGCGCTCGCACAACTCGCCCGGCAGATCGCCCGATCGCTCTGAGGTCACCATTACGCGGGCTCCGCCGCAGGCTCCCCGGCGACTTCGGCTTCCCACGAAACCGCCCGGCTTTTCTGCGACCCGTCAGGCTTTCCAAAGCGCCAGAGGATTGGCGCACTCCAAGAGCTGCCGCAGACACGACGGCGCGCGGCGAACGCGAAGCGGCTTGGAGTGCGGTAGTCCTCTACCGTCTGCATCCCGGGACCAGGCCGTCACGGAGGCCGGCCCTCCAGGTCTTGTCTGACAGATTGGTCACGCTATCCTGGAGGGGCGGGCTCTCGCACGCCCTGTCGCGCCATGGGTCTCCATCCCGGAACCTCCATCCCGCATCCCGCATCCCGCATCCCGCATCCTGCATCCTGGAGGGGCGGGCTCCCGCACGCCCTGTCATGCCATGGGTCTCCATCCCGGGACCAGGCCGTCACGGAGGCCGGCCCTCCAGGTCTTGTCTGACAGATTGGTCACGCTATCCTGGAGGGGCGGGCTCCCGCACGCCCTGTCATGCCATGGGTCTCGATCCCGGGACCAGGCCGTCACGGAGGCCGGCCCCCCAGGTCTGGTCCGGCAGATTGGTCACGCTATCCTGGATGGGCGGGCTCCCGCACGCCTGTCCCGCCATGGGTCTCCATCCTGGGACCAGGCCGTCACGGAGGCCGGCCCTCCAAGTTTGGCTCGTCGGGATTTCCCTTTTAGGGCGTGTTGATTGATTCCGTGGAGCTATCGGTTCGCGCGCTGCCGCGCCATCCTTTCCGCTAAGATCCCAAATCCGCGCCCTTGAATGGGCGCAAGACCCCAAAACCCCACGTCATTCCCGAATAAATCAACCGCCCTTCAAGGATTGCCTGAGAAAAACTCTCTCCTGCCCCGTCCGGGCTAGGCCTTCCAGCGCCTGGTGCTTGCAGGCTCCCTCGAAGCCAGCCTGGTTTCGGCGCACTTAGGGGCAAAAGTCGCGAAGCAAGGGAGGATGCCGGTTTTTCCTTGTGATTTAGTCATTTTCCGGCAAAATTTACACGATATCGCGGAAGACACCTATGCACTGGACATTCTCAAAAACACTTGGCGCCGCGCTGGCGGCTGTATGTTGGATCGCCTCGCCCCTCGCGGCAAATGAAAAGGACCAGGCCGAAACGGACGCCCTCCGGGAGAGCATCCGCGCCACGGCCCAGGAACTGAGCGCCGAATTGGAGGCCGCCAAGCTCGAAGACAAGGTCTTCATGCGAAAACTCGTCGGCCAACTCATCAAATCCTACGGGGTCCAAAACCGCTTCCTCGTCGCCGAAGCCGCCGTCGCTCTTTACCCCGCTCAATCCCAACTGGTGGCCAAAGAGATTCTGCGGCATTCGCCGGTGGATGCCGGGAGGTTGGGCGACTTGTTCGGCCAACGGAACGTGCAAACCGCCCTAACAAATGCCGGGCTTGCATCCTCTATTCTGCGCTCCGACACAGCCGCTAGCTCAGCACGGTCTTTCTCCATCCCTCCGCTTGAAGACCGTAGACGGGTCGCATCAATGATCAGTGGGGGTGTGAATACGATAGCGCGGGATACCACTCCGCCTGGCTACACGCAGGGAAACCTAAACATGGGCAACATTGGCGCAGGCACGTTTACCGCCGTGAAATCCGCTCCCTTTGGCGTAGGACAAGTGTACGCTGTGTCATGGTCCGGCGGACCCCCTAGCCAAACCACTGGATCGAATCAGGCGTTCACCCTTGAGAGTATCTCCGGCAACGTGCATACGTTTACACGACCAGGAATGGGCGCCACAATCACTAAGTTTGTTGTAACCTTAAACTAACTCGCCTCCTTCTGCTGCCGCTAAGCCCTAACGGATTCTTGTGCATCTCGTGTCGAAGCCGTTTACGTCCGTAGGCTCGATCCCTAACCGGAAAGCTTGCGCTTCGTCCGTCCACGCCGCGCGGACGACCCCGTACCCATCCGTAAGACGGAAATTCCGCCCGGCATACCGGTAGGTCACCCCCGCGTGACCAATCCCCAGCAAGTGCAGGACCGTGGCGTGCAAATCGGGCGTGTGCATCCAATTCTCGACCGCCACGCCACCTAGCTCGTCAGTCGCCCCCGTAGTTCATCCAGCCCCACCGCCCGCCATCCACATCGAGTAGCCGCGGTTGTTGTGCCGACGGCCCTGTCCAAGAGCCTCAGGACCGCCGATCTTTAGGGAATTCAGAAGGACCTCCCGCCAAACAAACGTTCCTGGGCCTCCGTTTCTCCCTTCAGGAATGGTGATCCACCGAAATTCCGGGGCCAGACTTCTTGTGCGTCAGCCTCTCGCTACGCAGTAGCCTCAGAACTCCTGATCTGGCGGGCGGAAACAAGGAGATGGAGAAAAGAAGGTGACAGCCGGAGACCCTTGGACTGCGGCGAGCATCGCCGCTCTCTCTCGGCGCGGAGCGCCGTCGTGAGTGCAGGCGCTTTCACCCGGGTTACGGTCTGAATCCGGGTGCGGAAGCGGCGAGGCATCGCCGCAGTCCCCGTAGCTGCATTCGCAAGAATGCAGACTCCCCGCCAGGCCTTCGGAACTCTCACGAGTTCCGCTACATCGTGACCCTCAAGGTCTCCCCATTGCTTTCCCGTTCCCTGATTGGCGACTCATGACGATTCCCCGAGATCAGGCGTTGTGAGCCTTGCGTAAACGCGGGCGATAGCCGGTCTTTCGCTATCGCACAATATGGCCTAGACCCTCCCACTACCCCAACACCCTCCGCGCCACTTCCCCATACACATCCGTAAGCCGGAAATCCCTGCCGGCGTAGCGATACGTCAGCTTGGTGTGATCAATCCCCAGTAAGTGCAGGATCGTGGCGTGCAAATCGTGGGTGTGCATCTTGTCTTCCACCGCCACGCCGCCCAGCGGATCCGTGGCCCCGTAGCTCATCCCGCCGCGCACCCCACCGCCCGCCATCCACATCGAGTAGCCGCGGTTGTTGTGCCGCCGGCCGTCCGGTCCCTGCCCGTCGGGTGACCGGCCAAACTCCCCGCCCCACAACACCAAGGTGTCCTCCAGCAATCCCCGCTCCTTGAGATCGCTCAAGAGACCCGCAATCGGCTGATCGGTCTGAGCACAGTTCTCCGCCAGCTTGTTCGTCAGATTGTTGTGCTGATCCCATCCCCGGTGCGTCACCTGAACGAACCGCACTCCCGCTTCCGCCAAACGCCGCGCCATCAAACACTGCGTCCCAAAGCCTTCCGTCGCCTTCCGGTCCAGACCATAACGCCTCCGCACCGAATCCGGTTCGCGAGAAATATCCATGACCTCCGGCGCAGCAAACTGCATCCGAAAGGCCAGCTCATACGACTCGATCACTCCCTCCAACTCCGGATTCCCCTCCACCCGCTCCAACAAAGACCGGTTCAAGGACTGCACCAAATCCAGTTGCCGCCGCTGGTCCCGCCGGGCCATCTCCGAATTCCGGATGTCCCGGAGCGCGTCGCGCCCTAACCCCACCCGTGAGCCTTGATAGGTGGCCGGCAAAAAGGCCGAACCGTAGTTCTGCGCGCCCCCCACGTTCGTCGCCGGATTGATCGTCACGAAGCCCGGCAAATTCTCGCTGAGCGTGCCCAGCCCGTAGGTGATCCAGGCGCCCATCGAAGGCCGCACGAAATTGACGCTGCCGGTGTGCAACATGATCGTCGCCTGCGGGTGCGCCGGGTTGTCCGTGTGCATCCCGTTCAACAAACAAAGGTCGTCGGCATGCTCGGCCACATGCGGAAACAACTCGGAAATCATAAGCCCGCTTTCCCCTCGCGGAGCAAAACCAAAGCGCGGGCCCAACAGCTTCTCCTTCGAGCGCGCTCCCGGATAACTCCCGGCCGCCTGCTGCCCGTCCAGCCGGATCAATTCCGGCTTGTAATCAAAGGTTTCATGGTGGCTCGGTCCCCCTTGCATGAAGAGAAAAATCACCCGCTTGGCGCGGGCCGGAAAATGGGAAGGCCGCGAAGCCAAAGGGTTCGGACCCGGCGTCGCCGCAAGCCCGTTCTGCGTGCTCAGCCCGGCCAAGGCCAGGTAACCAAATCCACAGGACGCCGTATACAACGCGTCGCGGCGGGAAAGACAACGCATTGGGTTCATCATCGTATCGGATTCAGAGAACAATTCACTGCAAATAACGAAACTCGGCGCTGGCGAACAACGCCTGCACGAAAGGAGCCCAGGGATCGCCGCCGCTTTTCTCTCCGTTGCGCAAAAAGTCCAGCGCCTGGCCCAAATCCTCTTCCCCTGGTTCCCGGCCCAGGACCCGCAGGTAGATCCCAGAAACCCTCGCGCCAGCCGAGTCCCTTAATCCAGCCGTGGCCGCCGCAACCGCCCGCGCCCGTTCCACCACGAAGGGATTGTTCATGAAATACAAAGCCTGTGTCGAAACCGTGGTCACGTCCCGCTGCCCCGTCACTTGCGATGGATGAGCAAAATCGAAGATCTCGAGCATGTGCGGCAAATGATCCCGAAGAATGGGAAGGTAGACACTCCGGACCGGCCGGTCGGAAGCCTCCTCCACCGGACCGCCGATGCGGTTGATTTCGCGTTCCCCCATCCGGTTCACCGGCGAGCCTTCCGGACGGCGCAGATCGAGTTCTCCCCCAGCCATGAGCAAGGCGTCCCGAATCGCCTCCGCTTCCAGCCGGCGCGGAGCCATCCGCCAGCGCAGGACGTTGCCAGGATCGGCCGCATAAGCCGCGGGATCGTGCGCGCTGTCCAGGCGATAGGTCCGGCTCAAAACCATGGCGCGAACCATCGCTTTCACCGACCATCTCTCCTCGATGAAACGCAAGGCCAGGTGATCCAGCAACTCCGGATGCGTGGGACGCGATCCGGTCTCACCAAAGTTGTCCACCGTTTGGACCAGGCCGCTCCCAAACAAATGCTGCCAAATCCGGTTGACCATCACCCGCGCCGTCAGGGGATGCTGCGGAGAGGCCAGCCACTGCGCCAACTCCAGACGGCCGCTGGTTCCCTTCGAAATCTCTGGGGCTCCACTAGGACCGATGAGAGTCAGAAATCCCCGGGGAATCTCTTCCCCGCGGTTGTTGACCTCACCCCGGATGTTCACCCGGCAATTCTCCATCTTGCCTGCTTCGCGCACACCCATGGCCACATCGCCCAACAACGCGGCCTGACGTGTGCGCAGATCTTCCGCCTCGATTTGCAGTTCCCGCTGTTTCTGCCGCAAGTCCCTCAATTCCGCCCGGGGATTAGCCGCTCTTTGTGCGGAACCAACCCGGGCCGGGCGTCCCGCCGCGCTCGCAGCTCTCGCCGGACGCTCCACCTCCCGGGAGGAGGCCTGAATCATACGGTTCAAGCGCTGCTGGCGAGTCCGCGTCCGCTGCAACTGTTGCTCGATCTCCTTCCGTCGCTCATCGAGGTCCTGCAGCATCTCGGTCGCGCCTTCCGGAGCCGTCTCACCGCCCGGCAACGAGACCAGCAAGCTGGGATCGAAATAATCCCGCCCGTTCCCTCCCCGCCGGCTCCGGTATCCCCCTAACAACTCCGTGCTGCGAAAGATCCCGGCCATCGCGTAGTAGTCTTCCGTCGGCACCGGATCGAACTTGTGATCGTGACAGCGCGCACAACTCACCGTCAGCGCCGTGAAACTCCGGGTCACCGTATCGATCTGTTCATCGACCCTATCCATCAGGAATTGCTCCCGGTTGCCCTCGTTGAGATCCAGCGATCCCAATGCCAGCAGACCCGTGGCCACCAACGCTTCCCGCCGTTCCAGCGGTGAAGACGCCGCCAGCAGATCGCCCGCGACCTGTTCCACGAGAAAGCGATCGAAAGGTTTGTCCTGATTGAATGCGTCGATGACGTAATCGCGATAGCGCCACGCGAACGGAAACGGGATGTTTCGCGTTCGCCCCATCGACTCCGCAAAGCGGACCACGTCGAGCCAATGGCGGCCCCAGCGTTCCCCAAACTGTTCAGAAGCCAAAAGCCGGCCGGCCACTGCCGCCAACGCCTCGTCATCGTTCCGGGGATCTCCCGCAAATCTCGCGATCTCCTCCGGCGACGGCGGCAGACCGGTGAGATCAAAGGTGACCCGCCGCAGCAGCTTGACCCGGTCCGCATCCCCCACCGGCCGCAAGCTCCGCGCTTCCAGCGCCGACAAGATATACTGATCCAAAGGATCGCGCGCCCAGGCCCGGTCCTGCACCGCCGGAACCTCCGTCGAGCCCGGCGGAATGAAGGCCCAAAACGCCCGCGCTGCCTCCGGATCATAACGCAACTCGGCAATCGCAGCCGCTCCCTCACGCGGGTCGGGAGCCCCTATGGCGATCCATCGTTTCAGCTTCGCCACGGCATCTTCGGGAAGTTGATACTTGGGCGGCATCTGGAGATCCGGGTCGCCGTATGTCACCGCCCGCAGCAAAAGACTTTCCTCCGGTTCGCCCGGTACCACTGCTTCCCCCGACTCACCTCCCTTTTCCCAGCCCTCCCTGCTATCGAGCAAAAGCCCCCCTTTGAGGCTCTCCGCCTCCGTGGAGTGGCACTGATAACAGTGCTCGGCGAACAGCGGACGAATGTGTTTCTCGAAGTAGGCGATGTCCTCCGCCGTCTCCGCCCCGCCCAGTCCCACACCGCCCAGCACCACTGCGCCCAGCCAGCAAGAAACTGCCCAGCCGCACCGCTTCAAACAAGCGAAACGTCTCTGGATCATCGGGATACATTCAATGTGCCTCAATCCGGTGGAGAACCAAGCGGAAAGGCGCGGCCCGGACCAGCCCCGCGGAACCTCACTCCCGCCGGCCCCGGAAATCATGGCGTCCGGCTTCGCCCTCGCCTATACTCCAGGCCATGTCTCCCGGCCGAAAACGGATCAGCGTCATCGACCCCATCCATCCTGCGTTTCAACGCGTCGGCCTCATCCTTTTCCGGCCCTTCGACATTGGGAAATGGTTCATCATCGGATTCGGAGCCTGGTTAGCCTCCCTCGGCGAAGGCGGTGGAGGTTTCGGCGGTCACTTCGGCGGTCCGGGAGGAGGGTTCAACGATGCCAGCGGAGAACCCCTATCCTTTCGGGACGTGGTCCAAGACGCATTGAGCTGGCTCGGCGAAAACGCCGGATGGTTGATTCCCGTTGCGATCGCCCTCGCCGTCGTGGCCGCGACAGTGTGGATCGTCTTCCTCTGGTTGAGCAGCCGGGGCGAATTCATGTTTCTCCACTGTGTCGCTCACAATGTGGCCGAAGTGGCCCTTCCCTGGAAAGCGTATTCAGGCTTGGCCAACAGCCTCTGGATCTTCCGGGCCATCCTGTTTTTGATCAGCACTCCGCTGTTCCTCGGAATCGTTGGAGCCTTCCTTTGGGTAGGCGTGCGCGCCGCTTTGGCCGAACAACTCGCTCCCGGATCGATCGTCCTCCTCAGCGTCCTGATTCTCTTTTTCATTCTCGCGCTGATCGTCCTGGCGATTGTGAATCTCTTTGCGCTCGATTTCGTCGTTCCCCTCATGTTGCGCCGGAGTCTTTCTTGCCTCGAGGCTTGGAAACATCTCGGCAGCTTGTTGACCGGCTACCCAGCGGCGTTTCTCCTCTATATCCTTTTTCAGATTGCTCTGAACCTGGTTCTCGGAGCGGTCATCCTTGGAATCGTCTTGGCGACATGTTGCATCGCCGGCTGCCTGATTTCCATTCCCTACCTCGGAACTGTCCTCCTCCTCCCGGTGCTCGTCTTTTTCCGTTCCTACTCCGCCTATTTTCTGGCGCAGTTCGGACCGGATGACGACATGTTCCAAGCATCGCTCCCGGCCAGCTAAAGCGGGCGGACCACCGCCGCCGCGCCGCTCTCGCATGACAAGACCTGGAGGGCCGGCCTCCGTGACGGCCTGGTCCCGGGATGGAGACCCCTCGCATGCCAACACCTGGAAGGCCATTTTCCCAGCCTCAGGTCTCGGAGCAGGAGCCTATGGAGAAACCATCCTCCCCCTTGGCGGGCTTTGCGGTCTTCGCGAGAGATGCATCTTCTTCATCCGTGGTCATCTGTGTCCCGCTCCCCAGCCCCATCGGAAGCTTTGCAGCTTCCGCTACGTTCCCGCTCCCCAGCTCTTTCGGAGACCAGGCTTCAGGATGCTCTCCCTCGTCAATCTCGGCCCTCTTCTCTTCCTGCGAGCGACCGGCGCAACGCCGTCTTGTCGAACTTTCCGACGCTGGTCTTGGGAATGGCCTCGACGAAGCGGAAATCCACGGGCTTCGGGATCTGCCACCCCGCCCAGCCCGCCTCAAGCAACTCCTGCCGCAACGCCTGACCGGAGAGATGCGCCTTACCTTGCAACACCACAAACACCACCGGAGCTTCGCCCCGCACTGGGTCCGGCCGCGCTACCGCCGCGGCTTCCGCCACTCCCGCACAATTCATCACCGCGTTTTCCAATTGCACACTCGACAACCACTCGCCGCTCACCTTGATAAGATCCTTCTTGCGGTCGCTGAGGCGCACCGAGCCTCCCGCGTCGATGGAGGCGGCGTCGCCGGTCCGGAACCAGCCGTCTTCCCGGAAGACAGGATCATTCGAATCCCCCCGAAAGTATTGTCTCGCCACCCAGAGGCCCCTTACTTCCAGCTCGCCCGCGGCTTCATCGTCCCATGACAGCGGCTCGCCCTGCTCATTGCAAATCCTCGCTTCCACCCCCGGAACCGGCAGGCCTTGACGGGCCCTTCTTCGGAGGCGCTCCTCCGCATTCAACGCCGCCGCGTGACGCGGGTCCAACCTGCTCACCGTTCCCACGGGGGCCAGTTCCGTCATTCCCCACGATTGCACCGCAGGGATGCCGGCTTCGTCGAGTTCGCGCAACAGCGCTTCCGATGCCGGGGCTCCTCCCACCACTGCCGTCCGGAGAGGAACCGGGCCCGGAGCCCGGCGCCAGGCCTCCAACACCAATTTCCACACTGTCGGCACCCCGGCGGCGAAAGTGACCTGCTCTTCCCGCATCAATCGCAGCAGGGTCCCGCCCCGGAGATTGGCTCCCGGCAAAACCAATCCCGCCCCACACAAAGCCGCGCCGTGCACCAGTCCCCAGCCATTGGCGTGAAACATCGGAACGATAGGCAAAATCATATCTTCGCTGGCGAGTCCGAAACTGTCGCGCATGCAGATGCCCATGGCGTGCAAAACCAAGGCGCGATGATCGTAAATCACGCCCTTCGGCTCACCCGTCGTCCCCGAAGTGTAACAAAGACCCGCGGCCGCCCGCTCGTCGAGATCAGGAAACGCCTCTCGGGCATCCGCTCCCGCCAAGAGGTCCTCGTAGTGTAAACCCGCTCCGGTCCCGTCGTTCGCTCCACCCATCCACACCACTTCCCGCACCGTCTCCCAGCCCGGTCCCTCCCCCACCACGCGGCTCCCGAGTTCGCCATCGGCAAACACGATGCTGTCTCCCGCGTGCGCGACGATGCTGCCCAGTTGCTTGGACGGCAATCGCGCGTTCAGAGTGTGCAAGACTGCGCCCAAACAAGGCACGGCAAAGTACAACTCCAAATGCCGGTGATGATTCCAAGCCAGGGTAGCCACACGATCGCCTGGCTCGACGCCCAAGCCGCGCAGCACTTCCATCAAACGCAGAACCCGCTCGTAAACCGCCGCCCAGTCGAGCCGCACCCGCTCCGGGCCGGTCTCCACGCTAACAATCGTTCTCCGGCCGAAAACTCGCGCCGCGCGGCGCAACAGCATCGGAACCGTCAGCGGATGCTCCCCCATAAGACCCGTTCGCCTAACCAAGGAAGCCGAGCCGGGCGAAGTCGTCGGGGCATTGTTCAGCCGCTTCCGTATATCCCGGCATGATCTGCGAAAGCCGCTCTGGGGAATCCCCGAAATGACGCGTGAAAATCTCTCCGAATACCGCCCGGAAATCCGTCCTCCGCGCCAAATGCCTTCCTCGCAGGCTGAAGAGATCTCCTGCCTTCCAAGCCGACGCGTCGCAGTTATAGACTCCGCCCCGCACGGCCCCGCCGGCGACCAACATCACCCCCGCCTCCCCATGGTCCGTTCCCCGGCTCCCATTCTCCCGCGAGGACCGGCCGAACTCGGTCATGGTCACGATCAACAGGTCGTTCCACTCCCGCTGGAATTGGCGATGCAACGCCCGAATGCCCTGGGCCAACTCCGCCAAGAGATCGCCGTGCGGTCCGTTGACCCAGCCCTGACCGGCGTGGGTATCCCAGCCCTGCTGATCGACCTGGGCGATTTGCGATGAAGTCCGCTTTAACCACAACGCGGCCTGGTGCAGCCTTTCGCCAAACGGGGTTTGCGGATAGGCGCCGCCGCCCTCCGATGAATCCTCTCCGGCCTCCACAGCGGCGCGCCGGAAGTTCTCCATCGTTCCCAAAGCCGCTTCTGGGCAGCGCACCGCTCCTTGCCCCGCCCGGCCAGCCAAAAACCTCCGGAACATCCCCCGAGGCATAAGCCCGCTTCCCCATCCGCCTTCCTCCCAAACCCTCTGGCTCTCCCTATGGGAACGCCACTGGTTCGCATATCCCACGCGGTGCAGGATCGCGAGATTGCCCGGCCCTGGCCTGCCCGTGAGATCCTGCCGGTCGAAGATCTCCATGACCGGCTGCATTCGCGGATGAAACTGAGCAAATCCATTGCCGAGGTCGATGGCCAGGTTCTCGGGAACGAACAAGGCCGGGCGGTTGACCTGATTGTAGTCCCTGTCGCCGCGGGGTATGACCGTGTTGATCCCGTCGTTTCCTCCCCGCTGAAAAATAACCAGCAACTTTCTCGCACTGCCCGTCGCCGCCGCCAGAGGCAACCCAGCCGGGCCAACCGCACTGAGCGCCAGACCCGCAGCTCCCAACCCCGCCCCGCGCCGCAGAAAATCCCGCCGGCTGCCGGTTATCCGTTGACTGGGTATGCTCATCGTCTTCGATCGCTTGCCGTTCACGCCGTTTCGGCTTTTCCTCAGCGGCCAGTGAGCAGCGACTGGATTTCAGCGCGGGAAACCATCCGCAATCCCACGCTTCCCGGCACGCCCTCAACCATCCGCTCAAACACACAAAGTACGTCGCCGTTCGCCATGGCCGCGAGGTCAGAAGCTCCAACGGCCTCCTCCCCAAGCACACGGCTCCGGAAGGATCCGGGTCTGCTGGGGATCCAGCCGCCGAGCAAGAGTTCTCCAGTCTGTAGCCCAGGATCTTCCGCGGATTCCGGGACGGGCTCCTCCGCTTCCCTTCCCTGCTCCACCGGCTTCGCCTTCGGAACCGCAGTCGTTCCCGAAAGTACCAAAATCGGCAAATCCTCTCCAGGCAGCCGGATCAAGCCCCCCCGGAAGTCAGCGCAAGCCAGGTCCTTCATCAACACAGGACGCCTCCACGATTTTCCGCCGTCGATGCTCTGTGATTCAGCCCGGCCGCCCAACTCCGTCCCCCTCAACTGATAGAGAATCTGACGGGGACTCACTTCCGCCAGGCTGCCTTCCCGAAGATGCCGGAGCCAGGGTCCAACCAAACCGCTGGCTTCCCAGCGGGCTCGCCCGGGCCGCCGCATCAGCACCAATGCCCGAAAGCGTCCCGCGTCGATCTCGAGCATCTCGTGCCGCAGCCCGGAGTTTTGCAGAGCCAGGGGAGCCAGCAAGGTCCCGTCAGAGCGCACCATGCCCTGGCCCGGACCGCTCAGCACTTCCGTCCACGGGAACGGCGTCCCTGCGAGCACCCCGGTGATCTCGACAGCAGGCCCCCAACTGCGTCCTCCATCGGCAGACACGGTGTGAAACAACTGTTTTCCTCCTCCCGAAGTGTAGAGAAGGTGCACTCCGCCGCCGCTGGAGTCCCCCGTGACGCAAACGGGACCCCAAACCACTGGGGAAGAAGCCAGACTCGCTTCTTCGGATGGCAGCCCGGGAGTCAGGCGCACCGGCTCCTCTTCCGACCAAGTCCGTCCCGCGTCTTCACTTCGGCGCAGGACCACCTCTCCGCGTTCCGTTCCCGGCTTTGCCTTCCGCAAACCCTCACTGAAAGCCAAAACGACTCCGTTCTCAGCCACGCACAAAACCGGTTCGCGATAGAGGGCATAGACGCCCGTGCCGCCGCCAAACAAGTCTTCCGCCCAAACGCTCCCCAAAGTTCCAGAACCTGACAACAGGCCCAACGTCCAGCCCGCGAAGAGCCGCCGCCGGGAGCAAGACCTCATCCAACGCTCCGTCATACTCCAAATCCAACTCACAACGGCGCGCCTCAGACTCCGGTTCTCCCGGCCGGAAGCGCAGCGCATCGCACCAAGCCGGCGTCCCTCCCCGTCGCGGAACTCGGGTTGTCGCTGATCTCCGGCTATCCGTCTTTCCCTCATCCTGCAGCAATGGGCGATTCGCGGCACGGAACAAGAATTGCCTCCCGCATGCCGTGCAGCACTTTTTTGTCCGCCGGGCAGATCGTCGCCAATACTCCGCACAACTTCATTTCCCGGTCTGCACCTGGCATGTAGTAAGGACACAGCCGCACTCTCCCGCTCATCATCCGCAACTCGCCGGCATCGTCGTCCCAATAGGGATGCGTAACCAGGCGGCCACGATGGAACTCCTGCATGATCCAGGGTTTGGCCGGAAAGTCGCACAGCGCTGTCTCCACCGCCCGCGCCCAATCCCGTTGCGACAGATCGCTGCCGATGCGCACGCTGCGGCTGCCCCAGGCCAACTCGGAAAAGCCGCTCCTCTTCAGCACCAGTTCGCGCTGGCTTTGTGAGAATAGCTTCAATTCGTCCCATTCGTGGATCTCCAGTCGCGGCAACACTGCGTGATGGGGAAGCGGAGCCGGATCCACCATCCAACCATAGGGTATAACCTGAGCGAGAAACCGGAAGTTGCTTTCCCGCAGCTCCCGGATCCACGTCCGCCGCAAAGGAGCCAGATGAAAAAGCGCCAACCACAGCTTCTCTTCCAAGTAGGCTTTGAACGGAGGCGTGACCAACAACTGTCCCGTCGCGGCATGCCGCGCCAGATCTTGCGCGCCGGGTATGTTGGGCAGGTCGAACAGTTCGAAGAAGCGATAAACGGCCCTGTCGCGAAACGGAAAATTCTCGGCGCGCAAGGTGTGCCACGTTCCCGTTTTCCCATAGCGCCCATTGAGCTGGCGCGCCAACCAGACCATTTCCGGCCGGTAATCCCGCGACTCCTCGGACACGAGAATGTTGCCGCTGTCCGGCAGAATCCGGTGGAATCCCTCGATCATGGCGGAGGCGCCGCCCACCAGCGCGCCCCCGGCGTCCCAACGGGCATACACCTGATTGAGCCAAGCCGTCAGTCCAATTCCGCCCGGCACGCTGTCGATCTCGGTCAGCGCGAACCCGTCCTGAGTCAAAATCAGATCGGGCCGGATTACGTGGGGAAAGACCTCGCGATGACCAGCGGCACGCCCCAGCGCAACCACTGAGGCCGGCTTTCCTTCATCGACATAGCGGGCAATCCAATCCGGAAGCGATCCCTTCACGCTGCGCCGGTAGAGGCTGTCGCAAACCTGTTGGAAACGCTGTAAGGCCGGCCCGAGCCTGCGCAGATAGGCGACCTCATCCGGTGAAAGCGGAAACGGTTCCGGGGAAAACCGCCACTCCTTCTCCGTGAACACGCCGCCGCGGGGCAATGCCGCGCGGATCTCCTCTATCCGGCGACTGGCTTCGGATACGGGCATCTCACGTTGCGCTTCTCCCCCTTCGGCTTCCATCCGTCATTGGAGCAAGCGCAGGGCCTGCCGAATCAATTCCTCCGTGGCGACCTCCAGCCACGCATCGCCCTCCGAAGCGAGGCGCCGAATGGCCTTGGTCGCGTCAGCCTGCCGGTAGCCAAGGGCCACCAGAGCCAATACCGCATCATGAACCTGCTCCCGGGGCGGACCCGCCGTCGTGGGAGCCTCCTGCTTCCAAGCTTCAGCGAGGCCGAGCTTGTCCTTCAACTCCAGGATGATCCGCTCCGCCGTTTTCAACCCCAATCCCTTCACCCGCGCCAGGGCGCTCGCGTCGCCCTCCACCACTGCACGCTGGAATTCCCGCAGGGGGATCCCTCCCAGAATCGCCAGCGCCACGCGCGGTCCCACCCCGGTCACCCGATGGACCAAAAGACGGAAAAGATCGCGCTCCTCAGACCGCTTGAACCCAAAAAGCATGTGCGCATCCTCGCGTACATGCAAATGGGTGAGCAAACGCACCTGCGATCCCGGCTCCGCGAGGCTTTGATAAGTCGAAAGGGGAATGGCCACCTCGTATCCCACACCTTGAACCTCTATAATGGCTTGATGTGGAGATGATTCTACGAGAATTCCCTGCAAAAACGTAATCATTCGTTCCCTGCCGCGCCGAGGAAAACTCCCCACCTTCAGGACCCCCTGCACCTAGACCAAAAAGGCCCCAGCGTCCACCCCCGATTCCACACCGCCGCCCGGTCGCCCCAATTCCCCTCTGGCTCCGGGCCCAAATTCACTTGCATTCCCGCGGTGGTCCGCCAAATTCCCCACTTTCACGCGGGCTTGCGAATCCCGGATGCGGCCTCAAGCCGTGCCTGTGAATCCTGAGCCCCGATCCCCAGCCCCTCCTTTTCCCCGATCAGTCATGCAAGTCCGTTCTTCCATCAAGCGCATCAATCCCGATTGCCAAATCGTCAAACGGCGGGGCGTCCTCTACGTCATTTGCAAGAAGAACCCGCGCTTCAAGCAGAAGCAGAAGTGCAGCCCGCGCAACCAGACCAGTACGCGGCGTCAGAACTGGCGCGACCGCCGGCGCGGGGGACCGCACAAGGCCCGCAACCTACGCTAAACCCGCGGACGATCCCACATTGCAACCCTCTTCCCTCACTCGGAACATGAAACTCTTCGGACTCACTCTCGCTCTCTTAGGAATCTTTTGTGCCGCCCTTTCCATCGCCGAGGAGGATGAAGGCTGGATTTCCCTCTTCGACGGCAAGTCACTCGATGGATGGAAGCCCAACGAGGAGAATCCTGATTCGTTTTCCGTCGAGGATGGATTGCTCAAAGTGAGCGGTCCGCGGTCTCACCTCTTCTATGCCGGCGAGGTCAACAGCGCTTCCTTTAAGGACTTCGAATTCAAGGCCAAGGTCATGACCAAGCCCAAGGCCAACAGCGGGATTTACTTTCACACCGCCTACCAGGCCGAGGGATGGCCCGCCAAGGGCTACGAATGCCAAGTCAACAGCACGCATTCAGACCGCCGCAAGACCGGCAGCCTCTACGCCATCCTCGATGTCCTGGATGATGCCCCGAGCAAGGACGGCGAATGGTTCGATTACTACATCAAAGTGGAAGGCAAACGCGTGATCATCAAGATCAACGGCGAAGTCAAAGTCGATTACACCGAGCCGGATTCCCCGGATCGGGACGGCGGCTCGAAAGAGCGGCTCATCGACAAGGGAACCATTGCCCTTCAAGCTCACGACCCCGAGAGCACCGTCTTCTACAAAGACATTTTCATCCGGCCGCTATAGGGCGATCTCGCCCCGGCAGGATTACCCTAATAACTCTCGCATACGCCCTGGAGCGCCGGCCTCCGTGACGGCCTGGTCCGGGGATGGAGACCGATGGCGCGACAGGGCGTGCGGGAGCCCGCCCCTCCAGGATGCGGGATGCGGGATGCAGGATGCGGGATGCGGGATGGAGACCCATGGCACGACAGGAGCTGGAGGGCCATTCCCCAGCCTCAGGTCGTGGAACAGGGCCCAACAGACCAAACATCCCCTTGGCGGGCTTTGCGCTCTTTGCGAGAGCTGCATCCTCTTCATCCGTGTTCATCTGTGTCCATCCGTGGTTCCCAAGACCCGTCCCCAGGTGGGCTCTTGAGACTGCTCGAGCCAGAAGACTTTGGTCTCTCGCCAAGGCCGCTAAGCCCGCAAGGAAATCGAGAATCTCGCCAGGCAAGAGTTTGAGGAAGTCTTTGGAGTGCGCGGCTGTGCCGCGCTTTTTTCGAAGACGAAAGTTCTTCGTTCTTGGTTCTTCGTTCTTGGTTCTTCGTTCGTTAACGGCCGGTTCATCAGCCCGGCTAAGGGCAGGGAAGCCGAGTACAAGAAACGAACGAGAACATTATGAAAATCGAACGTTTCGAGGACATCGAAGCCTGGCAGCTTGGGAGAGAACTCACGCGGCAGGTGTAC
>JBGTBW010000167.1:0-18985 GCA_041749135.1 Verrucomicrobiales bacterium | reverse complement strand
TGCTGCCGCGGTTGCGCCGCCCGAGCCACTTGCGCCACAGCTTGGCCACCTGCCACCGCAGCTTCGCGAGCATGCGATAGTTGCCGGTGACCCCGTAGGAGGCATCGTGCCCGCGCAGCTTCTGGTTGAGTTTGTGCTGCTGCTCCTTCAGGGGCAGGTGACGGCGCCATTTGGCGACCAGGCGGGTGATCACTCCATCATGCACCCGGCGACCCAGCAGCTCCTTCATCTGCCGGTGGCCGACAGTGTCGAAGAACTTCCGGAAATCCTCCTTCGGGATGGAGGCTCGCTTGACCGGCGGCGCTTTGTAGCGGCCGCTCTTGGCCCGGTCGATCAGGTCCCGCAGGTTTCCGGTGAGGTTCTCACCGTAGCCAGCCACTCACACGGGTTGCGTGCGGTCGCACCCGGCCTGTCCCCTGTAATCCGGCAGCAGCAAGGCACACGACGGATTCGTGGGTGTCCCGGAGTATTTCCGGAGACGGACGCCAAACCGGACAGGGGAAGGCGAACTGTTCGCGGGCGTAGTTGGCCGTGGCGTGAGGGAGCGCCCGGCCCGGGTGCAGCAACGAGGGGTCAAGATTCAGCACCGGAAGCCTTGAGCAAGCACCGGCGCGTGAGTTCCCTCCACGAGGTGGCGGCGCGACCGCGCCGGGAACCTACAGCCCAGAGGAACGTATCCGGCGCCTCGACCACATCCTGATTGCTGCAAAAAATTTGCTTCTCAAACCCTGAACTGCTAGGAATTCGCTTTTCAAAGGCAGCCGGTCCCGCCTGGTTAGAGGGGCGGGTTGGAGGGGGTTGATCGGCCACCTCGGTTTCCCGCGGCCTGCGTCGGACCGGTCCTGAAACCGGATGGTATGTGGCCGGGGCACGCAGGCACAGCGCATTCTTCCCGTTGCGACCGGCGTATTGCTCCTCTGAGGCCTGACCCACCCGGAGATCCGCTCATCCCCAATCGATCCCGATTGCGCAGATCGCCCGCTTCCGGCAGCATAGGGTCCACAGAATGCCATGGCTACCAACACCGAACAAGCCGGAGCACCGAACCCCTGACCCGCAGCGACTTCCACCGTCATGACCGGTTCAGCCTCATTCCGAAGCCGGTGCCGCACGCTCAGTCAGGCCTAAGAGGACTTTGACGTTAAGCGAAGTTTTATGAGCTGGGACGCGACTATCGCAAAAACTTCGGATCCGAAGTTCATCAAGCCCGCAGACGAAGCCCGTTTTCTGCCGATGGGCACAGCGCTGGAAGTTCGGAATAACCTCACGACTGCGGCGCCCTCGATCGAGTGGTCATCTGCATCGCAAGGTCATGCCTACGTGGGATCACTATCACTGGAGTTTTCTTTTTTGGGAAAGATCGAAGAAAATGAAAGTCTGGCAAGCATGGCCAAGCGACCCCAAGATGCGGATGAGGTCGGATCAATTGGTGTTTCCGCTCGAGGTGCGGGCGACCCGTTGGAAGTCGTGATATCTATTGCGAAGGCAAATCAGTGGTCAGTGTTCGACTCACAGGAAGGCACGTGGATAGACCTGAACGCGCCGAGCAAAGAGAGTTGGAAGGATTTTACAGAGTTTAGGGACATGGTAGCCCAGAATCTGCCAGGCGACCGTCACCCTCCCACATCGAGCGGTTCGCTTGCGACGAATCTGTTCATCGTTGCCGCCGGGCTTTTCTTGGTGGTGTTTGCGGTCCGGTATCTCTTCAAATGACGCTGAATCTTAACAAGTCGCTCCGCCGAATGGCAGCCCCGCGTCTTGGATTGGCAGGTCTGGAGCCGGAGAGGGGCCGTCATCGCTTCTCTCATCGTTCGACCCGCGCCAGCCAGCGTTCGAGTTCACCCTGGGGAATCACTCGGGCGAGGAAAGCGACCGATGAACAAAATGATCATGACCTTTGCTGGTCTTTTGCTCATGCCCGACGCCGGCTGGCCCCAGGCGACCTCACCCCTGGAGAAGTACCGAAACCTTGAGTATCCTCCCAAAGATGAGAACTTTGCCAAAGGCTGGCAGGAACGATTGCTGCTAGGAATTCGCTTCTCATGGCCTGGCCATCCCGCCTGGTCAGAGGGGCGGGTTGGAGGGGGTTGAACACCAGGCGCAGTCCTTGGAGTTGCCCGGCCTGAGCGGGAAGCCCTTCGGGCACTGGCGCCGGATGATCGAGGCGCTGAGCCCTCCAGGTGCGCGGGGCGGCCTGGGTGGGCGCAGGCAAGCTCCAGAAGCCCTGGGACTCGAGGTTGCGCAGCGCCTTCACGGCGGTGCCCACACGCAAATTGCCTCTGGGATCGCGCAAGTTGAAGCGTTGGCAGAGTTCGCGCCCCACCCCAGTTGAGTGCGCGTCTTGAGCGAAGGCTCGCCGAGCAGAGTGCCCACCACAGCGGTAATCCCGGGTTTGCGAAGGAAGCCTTGAATGGAATGGATGGGTTCAGTGGGGTCGACGGGTTGCATAACCTCCCCTGAATATCAGCAGATGCGGCCTATGTCCCGCTCTTTTATGGGGCAAGCGCAGCCCTAGCCGGGGCCGCCCGCGCCCTCACGCACTCTTGCCGAAGCAACACGGCGGGGAGGACCCCTAACCATAGAGTACGCCGCTTCTCAGTCCTTCGCAGATACTTCGAGAAGATGCTGGATCCAAACGGGCATGGCGGCAAGGGGACCTGAGTACAGCATTTCCGAAGCTTGGTCCAGTTGGTCGCCGACTCCGAAGTAAATTCTCAGCCAATCGCTCCGCACGTCACCCGTTCCAGATTCCACTCGAATTACGCGCTCAGAATTAAGAAAGCTCCCGAACCACGATAGGAACAGCCGCTGCGTCCCTGAGGAATTCATAAACTTGTCGGCGAGTTCGGGCCCTAGCAATTCTGTTAATCCCTTATTAAGCGCGTTTTCTTGTCATCCACTTCAAGCCGGGGAATATATAATCCTCTGACCTCCCCATCGTCGGTTAGATAGTATTCTGCATGCTCTCTCTCCATTTCTGCACATTCTGTCGCCAGTTTCTGCAGTAACGTGATCAGCGCTGCATCTCTACCTGATCCATCCGCAAAAAGCTTGAAGAAATCTGCGTTCAAAATTCCGTTATGATCCAATGGACCATAGCCAATATAAGCGAACCACTCTACAGCGTTCACTTTCAATTCGAATGTCTCGGAGTCCTGGCCACTCCATGTCGAAGTATTATCCCCAACCGGCTTCTCCTTACTGTGGCTAACTTCTGTGTTACTAAGGATCGCGGGGGGCCGAGTGACCTTAGAGAACGCAGAGTTAGGCGGCGCCTTGGGAACAGCTAGTGGAAAGAAGTAACCCGTGAATGCGCCGAATGCAATGAGCGCGATTCCACGCAGTATGCCGCCGGCAGTCATTGCTCGAGAGTGAAATAACGGCGGTAGCTGGGCGGAACTCCGTAAGAATCCCGCGAGATTGACGAAACATTCTTGCCGGAATCCGGATCACGGAGAACCTCGGTATAACCGACTAACCCGGTGTCGTCGGCAGCCTGAAAATTTAAGGTAAGCTCCAATGTTCCGAATCCTCGCAAAAGCGGGTTCTTGTAGGCCGCCTCTTCAATCTTTTGAAAGAAGAATTCGCAACGGGCATTGCCGAGAGCTGCGAAGAACCGCTTCTTAAGCGTCTCCTTTCTCTCCGACCCATCCTCGACCGAGGGTGGAATTTGAAATCTCGTCGCAGACTCCAGTGGCTCTCCTGGCCTGAGATCAAGTCGAATAACCCTTGAATCAGCAGCAATCAGTTCGGCCATTTCAGCAAGTGCCTCGTCGACTTGAGCCGCTTCCTGTTCAGTAATCCGGAGCATTCGGCGCATCTCAGTGCTCACAGCAAGTTCTCCTGACATACGTAGCTTGTAATCGTCAATGGGAGGGATCCGGAAGGCGGTCCACGCATTCCAGTCGAGACAGATCTGGGAGCGTTCATCGGGCCGGCTTTCGATCGTGAGAGTTCGAGAACTCATCGACCCGTCGGCTTCTTGGGACTTGCCGGCTTCTTGGGAAATCGATTCATCGTGTTTCGAGTTTTCCACTGAGCTCGTGGAGGCGCCTCGTGATTGAGAAAGGAGAGCAAGGCCCCAACCAACCGCGTAAGACACAGCGAAGATCAATAGAGCTCCACCAATGCGACTCGACTTCATACCGATCTCTCAATCACCAACGTCGCTCGCATCGTAATTCGTCACGATAGCGAACTCTAGACGAATCCTTGCCATCGTCCTGCCGGGATTGCAGCGAAAATGATCCTTGTCGATTTCGATTTTTGCCCAGTAATCGTCGCCGTCTAGGGCTGGAATCCCCCATGTTCCGTCCAGCTGCTAGGAATTCGCTTCTCATGGCCTGGCCATCCCGCCTGGTCAGAGGGGCGGGTTGGAGGGGGTTGAACACCCAGGCAAAGACCTGCCGGCGGCGCCCCCGCAGGCCTCGGCGAAGGTGTCGAGGAAAGTTCGCGATCGCCGTCCTCAAACACAATGGACTCGCGCCGGTCGCCCCGGGCCATGAGATTGGAGAGGGCGTTCCCGTCTCCTTTCTGCGTGCTCTCCGTATTCTGCGGCCGCCAACCCACACCACGCCTTCCCAAACCAGCCACACGCGCGCCTACCACACCCTCCACCACTGGTGCCGATAGCGCTCCGGCGATCTGCACCCGCGAATCTTGCGCTCTACAGCCAAGAAGCGCACCCGGATTTCACCCTAGGCGCACCAAGGCGGACACGGAGGTCCGCAGCTTCCCTACGACAGATCCTTCGGAACTGCTGCGCCCGAACCGAAAAACTTGACTAGCTACTAGGCCACGTATAGTCTTCAAACATGACCAAAGCCAACCTCCATGAGGTCAAGTCCCGGCTCTCCTACTACGCCCGCCTCGTCAAGGCCGGGGAGACCGTGATCCTCTGCGAGCGGAACAAGGCCTTCGCCGAGATCCGCCCGCTCGGCCCCGCCGCTACGCCTCCGAGGCGTGAGCTGGGGCTGATGAAGGGTTCCTGTCCCGTCGGGCCGGAGTTCTTCGAGGCGGACGAAGAGATCCAGCGCGACTTCGACGCCAGCGAGATCTTTCCCGAGGCCCGTCCATGACCTGCCTCCTCGACACCTGCACCTTCCTCTGGTTGACCGACCGGACCGGGCTGCTCTCCAGGACCGCCCGGGAAGCCCTTGCGGATGGCGCCAACACGCTCGTCCTCAGCCAGGTTTCGGCCCTCGAGATTCAGATCAAGTACAGCAAAGGGAAGCTACCCCTCGCAATGCCCCCGGCAGAGTTCGTCGCGGAATCTTTTTCGAAGCATCGCATCGACCCGCTGCGGCTTGAGGACCGCCATATCTGGACCACCGGAAAGCTGCCGCCGCTCCATCACGATCCCTTCGACCGCCTCCTCGTCGCACAGGCCATCGAGGAAGGCATGGTCTTGGTGACCCCCGACCCGAAAATCCACCCCTACCCCGTCCGCACGCTCTGGTGACCGGTGTTGTTACACCAAAAGGTCTTCGGTTGAATGCATGGTTCTGCGAGGCTGAAGGTTCTCCCTTGGCAGCGCTTACTCGCCGGCGAACTTGGCGACTCGAAAAAGGTTGGAAGTCGTCGCAGAAGCAACCCAGAATCTCCCCGTCGCCGGATCGGAATCTACCGCGTAAGGACGCACGCATGCTCGTCATGTCCGCGAATCCGAGGAGTTCGCTCCTCCCCACCTGGCAGCCTCGGCCTTTCGTCCGCTCCTGATATCTTGAACTTCCACCGTGCACCGGCTGAAGTTCGCCGCGATCTCGGGCACGCTCGCTAGCATTGTCCGAAACCGGTCTCCACCTATGTCGCTCACCAGAATTGACCCGGGTTTGCTCAGATAAATTGACCCTCCTTGGAAAGGAAGAAATCCTCGCGCCTTTCCGGACGGCGTAATGAATCACGAGGCGCTCGTACTGTTCATGCGCATGAACATGGGTCAATTATCTGACACCCCGCCTCCGAAGAAACGCCCGGCTCATCTCCATGGCGACACCTACGCATTGCAGCGCCGGGCCGGGCTTTTGTTGATCGGACCACCACGAAGGGAGAGGCCGGCGGTCTAGCACCCCTGCCGGGGTGCTGGTGAGGGATGGACCTTCTCCGGTGGTGTCGCTGCGCGCCACCACCGGCTACAAGCTCTGATCCCTTCGGGATCTCTGCGTCTTCGGCCTCCTTTGCAGGCCAGAAATGTAAAAACTCTAGAGGCGGGTTGGAAACCCCGCCCTCCTTTGAGGCTCGCCATGGAGGTCAAACTGACGGCGGACATGCCTGACCAGAGGGGCGGGTTGGAGGGGGTTGAATCCCTTGGCGCCGGCCGGAGCGGCAGTGATCGCCAGCCTGCCTGCGAGGGCTTCGATTCCGGAAATGACCCCGACGGGACGCGAGGGCGCCAAGCCCGGCGACCGGGTTCGGTCTACTGGAAGGTCAGTCCTCTAGGGGATTCCACGCCTTCGAGGTTCAAGCGAGGCGGGGGTCGCCGTCGGCAAAGGCGACTTCGCGGAGCTGTTCGGGGCTCAGACCCTTCCAGCCGACGCGCTTGGAGGTCGGCGCTGTCCAGGCTGCGGCGGGCTTGTCCCCGGGGTCGGGATAGACCTCCAGCAGCAGTTCGACGCCGCGGCGGAAGGTCTCCGCCAGGGACCATTCGCGTCGCTTCGCGAAGGCCCGGACTTCCTCGAACAACTCCTCGGGGACCTGAATTTGCGTCTTGGTCATGCCAGAGATTTTAGGGCCCCATCAAATCTATGTCAATTCTACGATCCCCGAATCCTCTGAAGGATGAAAGCCCGGCGCAGGCATCGGCGCCGCGCGCCCGGTTAGCGGCGCCTCACACTGAAGTGATCCGAGGGGAAAACGTCGCGGAATTTTTCCCTCAGAATTAGGGTCCCGAAGCCGGCTGAACGGCGGCCTTACGGTTCGTGATCACCTCGCCGCGTGCATCAGTGCCGATGCGCGCTTCTCCGGTGGCGAGGGTGGGGCCGTTGGCGACGAAGAGCCCTCCCCGGCTGAAGCCGCCGATCGTCATCCGGCCGGGATTATCACCAGGCGAAGAGGAGCGCTGTGAGCACCAGGGCAGAAGCACGCGGTAAGAAAAGGCCGGCAGCAAAAAACGATTGCCGGTTCTTAGGCAGGGTCAGGCATTGCTTGTTCATTCGTTGAAATAGAGCGAATGAGAGTTTGGAAAACAAGGTTTATCCCGTAAAGGAGGCATGCATGAGCATTTTATCGGAATTCAAGGAATTTGCGGTCAAGGGAAACGCCATGGACCTGGCGGTCGGCGTCATCATCGGCGCCGCCTTTGGCAAGATTGTCGATTCTATTGTCAAAGACCTGATCATGCCGATCGTCGGCGCGGTGTTCGGCGGCTTTGACTTCTCCAACTTGTTTGTCGCCCTCGATGCCGTGCCGGAAGGCACGGTGAGGACCCTTGACGGTTTGCGAGAGGCCAATGTGCCGGTGTTCGCCTACGGCAATTTCCTCACCATTCTGCTCAATTTCATCATTCTGGCCTTCATCGTCTTCATCATCGTCAAGCAGATCAACCGCCTGAAGAAAGAGGCTCCCCCGCCTGCGCCCGCGGCCACGCCGGAAGACATTGTGCTGCTGCGCGAGATTCGGGACAGCCTGAAAAAATAAGCCAGCTCCTGTGGGGCGGGCGCAACCGGGCGGCGCGTGCCCGGTTGCGCCCGGTCTTTGTTGGCGAAGCTGACGGTCAATTCCGCCCGAGTGAATGTCACCCTTCCGTTGTCAGGCGATAGCCGATGCCCCGCACGGTCACGATATATCGCGGATTGTCAGGGTCCGGCTCAAGCTTCGCGCGCAGGGAATGGATGAAATTGTCTACGGTCCGGGTGGTGGGATAGGCGTTGTATTCCCAGACGACATCGAGAAACTCCTCTCTGGAAACCGCTTCTCCTGCCTTCTCGGCTAACAATCGCAGCATCCTCAGCTCCTTGTCCGAAAGGTCGATGGGCTTCCCATCTCGCTGACAGGTTTGCCGGGGAAAATCCACGGTTAACGTACCGAGAACAAGTTTCTGCGGACATCGCCGTTCGCTCTCGCTCCGTCTCAAGAGTGCGCGAACCCGCGCCACCAGTTCCTTCATACTGAAAGGTTTGACCAAGTAATCGTCGGCGCCGGAGTCCAAGCCTTGCACGCGATCGTCGACCATGCCCTTGGCGGTCAGCATGAGGACGGGAACACGAATGCCGCGGCGGCGGATCTCGCGACACAGCGCGAAGCCGTCGAGTCCCGGCATCATGATGTCGAGCAGGATGAGATCGACTCGTTCCGTGCAGGCCCTTTCCAAGCCGGAAACGCCGTCGTGCGCCGTCAGCGTGCGATAGTTATGGCCGCGCAAGGTCTCCGCCAGGGCAGTGCGCATGGCCAGTTCGTCTTCGATGATGAGAATGCGTGCCATGCGCGTTCCGGGTCAACTTGCCGGGAAGCGCATGGAAAACGTGGCGCCGGATCCGGGCGCGCTCTCCACCTGCACCTCGCCGTCGTGGCCTTCGACGATGTGTTTCACCAAACTCAGGCCGATGCCTGTGCCCTGGGTCTCTCGCCGCAACTCGTTCCCGAGCCGCGTGAAACGCTGGAAAATCCGTTCGTGCTCGCTGGCCGGGATGCCGGGTCCCTGATCCTGCACCGAGAGAAACCAGCCGGCGCCGTTCCGGCCGAGTTGGACGGTGACTTCGGTATCCTTCGACGCGTGCTTGATGGCGTTGTCGAGCAGGTTCACGAGCGCTTGCTGAATGGCCTGCGCATCGACTTGCGGTGTGAATCCGTTGAGGTCACTGGCAAACTGGAGACGAACGGCACGCGCCTCCGCCTGCGGCTGCATCAGCTTGATGGAATCGTCGACCAGCGCCGCCAGATCGGCCGGTTCCTTGCGGTAGGTTTTGCGTCCTTGCTCGATGCGCGCGAAGTCCAGGACATTCTCGATCAGGGCGGAAAGCCGGGCTCCCTCCCCGGCCATGAGACGGTGAAATTCGCCGCCGGCACGTTCGCCGGTCACCTTGCCCGAGTGTAGGGCTTCCGCCATGAGCCGCATGGAGGCCACGGGGGCCCGCAGCTCATGCGAGACGCTGGAAACGAATTGGCTTTTCAGCGCGTTTAACTGGCGTTCTCGCTGCAGCGCTCGCTGCGTGAGCCACAGACCGGCGGCCGCCGTCGTGACCGCAAGCCCGGCAACGGCGATCATCCAAGTGGTCTGGCGCCGGATCGAGGCGAAGAGCTGGTCCCGGTCCGTTAGGCGCGTCTCGACTTGCAAACGCCCGCGATAGACCGCGGGGAGCGGAGGGGTCGAGGGATCGACTCGACTGGGAAACAGCGGCGGGCCCTGCGGATCGCCGGTCCGGACCGTCATCCACGGTGGATGCCGGCTTTGCGCGATGGTGGCGTCTATCAACTGCCTGAGCCGTGCGGCGGGAATCCGTTTGAAGGCGCCATCGGGAAGCCGCTCCACGCACTCGAGCGAGTCTTGCCTGAGAACGGCATTTCCGCCCGGCGATTGCGGGAGCGAGTCTCCGAGTTGTGCCAAGTGACGTCGCGTCGTCTCGCTCGCCTCCCACTGTTCCCGCCAGTCCGGCAAGCGAGCCGGCGTCTCTAGCCCGTTTTCGACTCTGCGCGCCTCCAACTGCTCAAGAAGTTTCGGCGAAAGCAGCGACGGGGCCTCGACGAGCGCGATGCGGCCTAGGATTTCGGCGTTTTCGGCGGCCGGTTCGAGGTCGAACACGGCCCAGGCCGCCAAGGCGCGCAACGGCAGTCCGCTTTGACTGAGGCCGGCGCTCTGATCGTCTCGGATCAGGCGAAGAACTTCGACATCACCGGAAGCGCGGGCCTCTTCGAAGCGTTCTTGCAGGGGGTTGCTTTCCGCAGGCGCCGGCGTGGGAGGATACAGCCGAACGGAATCAGCTTCTTCGAGCTCTAAGTCGATTCGGCGGTCCAGAGCCGTGCTCACGCGTTCGGCGAAGGCACGAAGCGCTTCCTGGGCGTCCGCGAGAGCCTTCCCGCGCTGTGCCCGGATTCCGAAGACGGCAAGACCTAGCAGGACGAGAAGCGAGAGGCCGGCGAGGCCACTCAGCAACAGCGATCTGAGCTGATCGCTCATCGAGCCCTAATTGGCCTGGACCTATTTAGATCTGGAGGATAGATCACCCGAGATTTTTGTTGTGGTGGTCTTACCGCAATCACACGATCTCCGTTCTGAAGCCAAGTGAATGCCCGGGCTGGGACCGGCTCATTCACACGCATGACCTCCTCGACAGAATAATTGAGTCCTCCCTCGGATTGGACTAAGTCGTAGGCCAGGGGAACCGTCACTCTTCCTAACTCAGGGAACTCTGCCGGAAGGGGCACGAGTCCGGCGGATGTTGGGATATAAACCGGGGGGATCCAACGGAGTTTCACGCCGCGAAAATCGCCGTCCCTTTCTTGATAGCTTACGGAGCGCGCCAACGCCTTCTCAAACAGGCAAATCGCCGCCCGATGAAATCCCGTCCACGGCTCGTCCGGGCGCTCCTCGAGAACGGGCAACTCCACGAGATCACCGAATTGGAGCTGTATGTCAAAGGCTCGGGCTTCCTCCTCCGTCGTCGACTCGTTGCACGCGCGCATTGCCGCGGCGAGATCGACGGGAATCGTTTCCTGCCAAAGATTGTCGTTCAGCCGCCGGATGACCAGCTTCGACCAATCGGGATAGGGGAGAATGCCCCGTGGCTCTACGGTTGCGCTGCGTATGATCGCTTCCGCAAGGGCATCCGGATCGGCCAGCCACTCCTGGAGAGCCTTGCGCGCCTCGTCTCGCGGCGTTTCACTTTCCCACAGATCCCAAAGCGCAAAGGAAGCTTGGTGCCATGCCAGGAATTGCAGGAGCGTCGGCGGCGCGCCGTAGCCTTCCCACGACGCCTGCACGAGCGCAGCGTGCACCTCTGTCGAATCGTGAGCCGCCGAAGGATACGAGCGACCAAAAAGCAGGCCGGGTGAGACCATCGAAATCCGCAGTTCTTTTTCCTTAGACGAGGAAGGCAGGGGCGTCACCTCGATGCGATCCCCGTCCATGAGGACGAGTTCCTCCGCTTCGCTCAGGCCGAGTCGCGTCGTGAAGTCAGCGTCCCCCTGTTCCGGACGGCGATGAACCGCCAGTCCGGCGTTGCTGTATTCTCCCGAGCCTCCTCCTAATAACCGGATCAACGGCCCAAGCGGCAGCAAGGGCGCCTCGTCCGTAAGCGGATTGTAAATGTGCAGCCGGCCGCGGAGAGTGAGCTGCTTTTCGATCCCGGACATGGTGACCGTGACCTGCCGGACCTGAGCGGCTTCGAGCACGGTGCGGAAAGAGTCTGGCATTTCCCAAGTGACTTGAAGACCCGCTTCTCCTTTCGGCAATGATGATACTCCTTCCCAACTAGCGGTCGTGACCTCAACAACGTCCCCCCACTGGAGTTCGGGCGGGAGTTCACCTAGTTTCAGATCGAGCTGGATCACTTCGACACCTTCAGGCGTCCGTCGATAGAGGCGCGCCTCTGACCACATTGGATAGGAACCTATCGGACGCTCGCTTTGGAACTGAGTACTCTTGACTTCATGTAACTCAGTCCATTCTAGAAGAAGATCCGCCATACTCGGGGGGGGTTGCTCGTCCTCAGCCTTGCGGACGACCAATTCATGAGCATCAAGGATCTGCGGAAAACAAAGCCGGACGTTCTCGTCCTTTACCCATTCCGGATAGCGGTAGCGTCTCATGAGCGGGACGCGAGCAGCGGGATCCGCAAACTGTAAAGCCGACCATCCATTTTTCTGCGCTTCGAGAGAGGCGCCTTTCTCGACCAAGGCAATCAAGAGGTCCACGGGAACGTTACTCATCGCCGCCATCATCAGTGGTGTGTAGCCGATCTCTGTGCGAGGGTCGATCAGCGCGCCGTTTTCCAAGAGAAGCATGGCAAGTTCTTGCAGGCCAAGCCCGCAGACGTTGTGGAGGGGGGTTGTGCCGTCTGACGCGGCAATGTTGGGGGAAGCGCCGCCTTCCAAGAGAGTGCGGACAAGACCGGGCATTTGCTCGAGAACAAGATCACGCCATTCGGCCGGACGTCGGTGGCGCAAGAGGTTGTTCCACTTCTCATTCCGATCTACAGATAGGCTCGTCGCGATGAAAAGCGGCGTCATTCGCTCGCTCTCCGTGACGGCATCGATCGGCGCACCAACGTCTAGTAAGAGTTTTATGCCTGTCAGATGACGGCTGCCCACCGCGATGTGGAGAGCCGTCACCCCGCCGTTGATAACGGTGTCAGCCGGCTGATTATATGGATTGGCGCCTACAGTAGTCGTTTCCGTCGCGCTGGCCAGGTCTGCGCCTCGATCGATCAGTCGCTTGAGCAGATCAGGGTCGTCGTGATGGGCCGCCACGTGAAGCGGCGTCACCCCCGCGCGCAATGTCGCGTTGACATCGGCGTTGTGCTCCAGCAAAAGATCGACGATGGCGCTCTCTTTCGTCCAGATCGCCCAGTGCAGGGGGCGCCATTCGTAGAGGACGAGTTCGTTGGCGACTCGCGGCGGCGGTTCCATGGGATCGATATCGAACTGATTCGGGTCCGCTCCCTCCTCCAAGAGAAACTGGGCCAGAATGAGGCGCCCGTTCTTCAGCGTACCGAAGAGCGGGTTCGACCAGTGTCAGTCTGTCGGCATAACTGATTGCGGGGGAAGGCCGCTTAGACTCAGGGGGGAGCGGGAAAGGGGTAGGTAACGTGAAACTTTCTCAGACTTCACTAGACAGCCTCATACATTTATGAAACTATTGGAAGCATGGCCAGCTTATGCCGGAAACCGCGGAGCAAGAATTGGATCGGATGTTTCACTGGAGCCGATGGCAAACAGCGTCAGCGCAGCACAGGGACGCCCGACAAGAAAGCGGCGCTGAAGATCGTCCAAGCCTACGAAGCCGCCTGGAGGACGGCGAGGTGCGCCTCACAGGTTCGGGCTGTGATGAACGACGCGCTGGTGCAATGCGGCGGAGATCCGTCGGTTGCGATCTCGTTCAAAGATTATGCGGAGCGGTGGCTTGGTGCACGGAAGGCCGAAGTCCGGCCGGTGAGCTTCGTCGCCTACGAAGCGGCGATTCGTCATTTCTGCGATCATCTGGGTGATGCGGCAGACCGGGACATGGCGACCCTGACCCGTGTGCATGTCTGTTCCTTCCGGGACGCGAAAGCGGCGCAGACCAGCGCCAGGACGGCGAGTAACCAACTGACGATCCTGCGCATCGTTTTCAAGAACGCAGTCCGGGACCGGATCCTGTTGGAGAGTCCGGCCGATGGCGTAGCGCCGGCAAAGGGTGGGGCCGGTTCGGCGAAGCGGGTTTTCACGGTGGATGAACTGAAGGCCATCGTCGCCGTATCGGATCCGGAGTGGAGGAGCATGATCCTGTTTGCTCTCTACTGCGGGCAACGGCTGTCAGACGTTGCTTCGCTGCGATGGAGCAATGTTGACATGGCCGCAGGAGTCTTGCGGCTGACGACGCGCAAGACCGGGCGCCGCATGGTGATCCCGATTGCGGGGCCGCTCCGGGATCATATCGCTACCCTCGCCGCCCCGGCGACGGATGGGCCGCTGCATCCAAAGGCAAATGAGATTCTGGAGCGCGAAGGGAGGGCGGGCACTCTCAGCCGCCATTTCGCGGCGATCTTGGAAGCGGCCGGATTGCGGACCATTCCGCCGCGCCGTCCAGGCGTCGGGCGGGGCGGCCCACAAGTCCGGCATCCACTGAGTTTCCATACCCTGCGCGCAACGGCGACAACGTGGATGCACGAGTCAGGAATTCCCCTGGCGACCGTCCAAGCGTTGATTGGACACAGCGGGGACGCGACGCACGCGCTCTACACGCGCATCGGCGAGGAATCGCTGCGCGCCGGGGTGAACAGCTTGCCGGATCTCGGATCATGACCAGCAAACCGGCTGCCGTTGAATTGGCACACATCGCCGCGAGGTTGGCGGCTGCCAGACCGGAGGCATCGCCTGAAGACCTGGTCGCCGAAGCGGAGGCGATCCTGGAAGCTGCTGCGCAGCGCGTGGAGGAACGGGCGCTGGTAAGGGCCACGGAGGCCCGGGCTGCTGCCGATGCCGCTACGCAGAGGGTCATTGAGAAGGCCGCCGCGGGGATGATGCGCTGGAAGGATCTGAAGAGGCGGGTTCCACGGGTCCGCCCCGAAGACAAGCTGATCCTGCTGCGGCGGTACCTAGCGGAGATCGTGCCGGCGGGATCCGTGGATCAGAAAGTGGAGCAGACCCTCGAACACGGCATGTATGTGTTCGAGGCGGAGCCGTTCATCGAGTGGCTCGATGCCCTCCGCGCCGTCGAGAAGGCCGCGAAGAAAAAAAAGTGAAAAAAAAGCTTTTCTGACCCTCGGGGGCGGAAAGCCTGACCTTCGCGGCGCTTTTAGGCCGTTTTCGTGACCTTCGCGGCGGAAAGCCTGACCTTCGGCTGCCCTGGGGGGCGGATTCCGTGACCCTGCACCCCTCCGGTGCTGACCCTATCAGGCTGCTAACGCCCCGAGGTCAGCGCGTCCGGTGTGATATGAGGGAGTGTGATGAACCCACAGACTTCCCCGAACCCGCGGTGGATCCGGCCGGCTGACTGCCGCCCGATTACCGGCCTAACCAGAAGCCACATCTATCAACTAATCGGCGAGGGCCGGATCAAAAGCCGCGTCCTGAAGCGCGCCGGGACCGCCCGCGGAGTCCGTCTTATTGATGTGCGGAGTCTGTTGGACTTCATCGAATCCTTGCCGGAGGACGCCGCCTGAAACGAAACTGGCTCACCCCGTCGGCAGATGGGCGAGCCAGTTTCTAACTTGAAGATGACCCGTGAATCTTAAGCCGCTCCCACCCCTCCGCAAGTCCGCGTTTCCGTCCGGCTTCCGGTTTCAATGCGCCCTCTGCCGGCGAGTCCTGCCGGCCAAGCTGGCCGCCGGCCGGAGCCGGAAAGGCGCGTGGATATGTGAGACGTGCTGTCGCAAGATGGAGGAGATCCGGCCGTGATCGACGCCGCCGAAGTCGAGCGGGTCAAAGCCGAGGTCAGCGTCGTTGACCTGCTACGCCGACAGGACATCGAGGTCCGGCGCGTTGGCGCTAACCAGGTCGCGCTTTGCCCGTTCCATCGGGAAAAGACGGCATCGTTCACCATCTTCCCTGACGGCGGCTGGCACTGCTTTGGATGCGGCGCAAGCGGCCGGGACATCATCGACTTTGTTCGGAAGCGCGACGGGCTCGAAGACAAGCCTGGCTATGCTGTGGCCTTGCGCCGGCTGGGAGCGCGGGAGCTTCACGGGCTCAAACGCCGGAGACCAAAGCGGCCGCCGCCTGCGCCCCGACTGGCCGAACCGAGCCCGGACGAACGGCTGGCCGCTGCTGCCGCATCGCAGCTACGGCGAATCCTGACGGAATTCGCCTGCGATCCGGGAGTTGATCTGTGGGAGGAAAGTCCGATCAGGTTAGACTTCTCTCCTACTGAAGACTGCGCCCAATTCCTACGGCTCTTCAATCCCCAGGCGCTGCTTTGGACCGGCGAGGTTACCGATACTGGCAAGCCATGGCACTCCAAGAACTTCCGGCGCGCCTCTGCCATCATCCGGGACGGCCCGATGGGAAGCCGCGTTGCTCCCGGAGTGTTCCGCCGTGGATCTATCAGCCGGGCAAAGCCGAATGTCGTATTGGAGCCGTTCATCGTCGTCGAATGCGATGATCTGATAGGCTACAAGCCTGACCCGACGGAGCAGCCGGAGGAAGCGCGCCGGAATCAAGCGCTCAACGGCGCGCTGATCCGCTGGTTACGCGACCGGTGCTCGATGCGGCTTGCTGCCGTTGTGGATACGGGCGGGAAAAGTCTCCATGGATATTTCCTCAGGCCGCCGGCCGATCTGCTCCGCGATCTTGTCGTCATGGCTCCGGCGCTTTGCATTGACGATGCCGGATTTGATGGATCGCACCCGTTCCGCCTGCCCGGATTCACGAACGAGAAAACAGGCCGCCAGACCCGGCTCCTCTACTTGGACACTATACACTAACATGAGCAAATTTAGGGAAGCAGTAGGATATGAGGAGGCCGAAGCCGAGCGGCCGCCGGACCAGACTCCGGAGCCAGAATCCGGCGCTGACGGGGGAAAGGAGATTCTGCTCTATGCGCAACCCACTGAGGAAGATCGCAAGGTTTTCGATATTCTAAACAAATCCGCCGGATCTCTCACTGAATTCGCGGATTGTCCGCCCGACCCTAATGCGACATTGCTTGGCAACCGCTATCTCTGCCGGCAAAGCGGAATGTTGTTTGTCGGAAGCAGCGGAATGGGAAAGTCTTCCGCACTCGTCCAGGCCGCAATCCTCTGGTCGCTTGGCCGCCTGGCCTTCGGAATCCAGCCTAACGGACCGCTTTCCTCAGTGTTGATACAGGCAGAGAACGACGCCGGCGATATGCACGAGATGGCTGAGGGCGTCATGAGGTCGCTCGAATTGACGGCGGAGGATCGCGCTCAGGTTCACGAACGCACTTGGACCAGACGGGAATCGTGCATGATGGGAAGACTCTTCCTCGATAAAGTGTTGGCGCCCATTGTCGCCGTCCGCCGTCCGGATCTCGTCATTCTGGACCCGCTCCTGTGCTACTGCGGCTGCGATCCCGTTGATACGGCCGGCATTCTGGACTTCCTGCAACACGGGCTAAACCCCATCCTGTTCCGCTACAACGCCGGAGGGCTGATAAGCCATCACACGCCCAAGACCAACTACCGGGACACGTCGAAGTGGACACCGTCCGATTGGATGTATGCGGGGATGGGAGGCTCAGCAACGACCAACTGGGCGCGCGCCGTGCTGGCCGCGGAATCCTGCGGCTCCGGAGTCTACAGGTTTCGGGCCGCCAAGCGGGGACCGCGGATCGGGTGGAGAGATCCGGAGGACGGAGAGTGGCAGGAAGAGAGACTCTTCCGGCATTCGCGCGCCGGCGCCATCTTCTGGGAACCGGCGACCGATCAGGATCTCCGGGAAGCGCAGACCGACGGGCTCCCAGAAAGGGCGGCCGAGCATATCCTCCACTGCGTTCCCGCGGGCAAGACGGTTCGATACCGCGATCTGACCGAAGGCTTGGCCCAACAGTCTTCTCCTGTGCTGGGAAGGCTCACAGTCCGCCACGCCCGGCTCGTCACCAATCAACTCGTCGAGCAAGGCGTGTTGGCAGAACAGACCGGCCCGAAGGGCGTCCGGCTGATTGACCGGGGAGAGGTTTCTCTGCTGTGACAAAATTCTCTGTCACACCATGTCACACCTGTCAGACCAGAGCGAAAGGCCGTCCCCGGGGTGCTGCGCTGTGTGGTGGGGGCGCTTTTTACCAAACCAAAAGCCGGTCAGCTAAATGCTTACAGTGCCTCCACCACAATGGCGCTGGCGCCGCCGCCACCGTTGCAAATGCCGGTCACACCAATTTTGCCGCCTTCGTTTTTCAGCACGTTCATCAGCGTGGTCACAATGCGGGCGCCCGAAGCGCCCAGCGGGTGGCCCAGGCTCACGGCCCCGCCGTACACGTTTACCTTGGTGCCTTCTAGCTTCAGCAGCTGGTTGTTGGCCAGGCTCACCACCGAGAAAGCCTCGTTGATTTCGTAGAAATCCACGTCTGCGGCCGTCTTACCGGCGTTTTTCAATGCCTTGGGAATAGCCAGCGCGGGCGACGTGGTGAACCACTCCGGAGCCTGCTCGGCATCGGCGAAGCCCAGAATGCGGCCGATAGGGGCAAGGCCTAAGGCCTCGGCCTTTTCGCGGCTCATGAGCAGCACGGCGGCCGCGCCATCGTTCAGGGTAGAAGCGTTGGCGGCCGTCACGGTGCCGCCTTCTTTAATGAAAGCAGGTTTCAGGCCGGGAACCTTGGCGAAATCCACCTTCAGGTACTCCTCGTCATCGGCAATTACCGTGGTCTTGCCCCGACTCTCGATGGTCACGGGAATGATTTCGTCTTTCTTCTTGCCAGCCTTGGCGGCGGCAGCGCTGCGGGTGTAGCTCTCCACGGCAAAAGCATCCTGCTGTTCGCGGGTGAAGCCCATTTCCTTGGCCGTGTTCTCGGCCGCGTTGCCCATGGCGTAATCGTTGTACGGGTCCCAGAGACCGTCGCGAACCAAGCCGTCTATCATCTGGCCATGACCGTACTTGGCTCCGAAACGGGCCTTGTCCAGGTAATACGGCACGTTGCTCATGCTCTCCATGCCGCCGGCCAGCACCACGTCGGCCTGGCCCAGCATAATGGCCTGTGCGGCATACATAATGGCTTTCGTGCCCGAGGCACACACTTTGTTCACGGTGGTGCATTCCACGGTGTCGGGCAGGCCCGCTTTTTTGGCTGCCTGCCGGGCCGGAGCCTGGCCCAGGTTGGCCGAAATCACGTTGCCCATAATCACCTGGTTCACTTCTTCGCCGGCCACGCCAGCCTTGTCCAGCGCGCCCTTCAACGCAATGGCTCCCAGCTCAATAGCCGAAAGCGAAGCGAGAACCCCGCCAAACGAGCCAATCGGCGTCCGTACGGCCGAAATGATAACAACTTCTTTAATCTGCATAATCAGGAAAATGAAAAGATGGGGGGTGGGAGGTTGAATCTGGCCGCAAAAGTACGGATTTACCCGCTGCGGGCTGCGGCGTTAGTTGTCCGTTGCTCTTTGTCGGTTGTCAGATTGATACGATGGCCCGGTTGAACAATGTTGTCTGTTTTCGAAAGCATAAGCATCCGGTGGCTAACAACTGACAACGAGCAACTGACAACCAAGAACTTACCACGTCGGTCGGCTCAAATCGGGCTTTTGCGCCGCCGGCCGCGGGCGCTGCTGCAGGTACTGCTGTTCCTGCGCCCGCAGCGTTTCCAGCAGTTGCCGGGCCTGGGCGGGGCTCAGGCTCATGGCCTGCAGCCGCTCGCGCTGGGTTTGCAGCGATAAATCGGCTGCCGTCGCGGCTTCCGAGCCGG
>JBGTBW010000166.1:0-19923 GCA_041749135.1 Verrucomicrobiales bacterium | reverse complement strand
GGGACGAGGCTACGGCCTACGCTGTTGCCTTGACGGAGCGGCTGCGGCACGAAGGGAAGCTTCCTCCTGAGTGGGAGTTTCGTCTGCCCAGCGAAGCGCAGTGGGAATACGCCTGCCGGGCTGGGACAACCACGGCCTATTTCACCGGTGACGGGGAGAAGGCGTTGCAAAGGGCGGGCTGGTATTCTGGCAATTCCGGGGGCAAGACATCGAGGTTGGAGGCATGGTTGCAAACATTGCCGGTGATTGCGGATTGGTTTAAGGGCAATTCCGGGGGCAAGACCTGGCCGGCTGGCAAGAAAGAGGAGAACGCGTTCGGCTTGCAGGACGTGCATGGGAACGTGTGGGAATGGTGTGAGGACTGGTATGGAGACTACGGGGCAGGCAGGGTTGTGGATCCGGTTGGGCCTCAAACCGGGACCTACCGGGTGTTCCGGGGCGGCTCCTGGATCAACGTCGCGGACGGGTGCCGCTCCGCCTGTCGGTCCTGGTACTGGCCGGTCGGCCGCGGGGTCCACCTGGGCTTCCGGGTCTGTCTGGTGCCCGGTCCGGCGGCGGAGCCGCAGCCGAAGCAATAGCGAGGGGCGAGCGGAGCGGCAAGCTCGCCGGGAGTGGAGACCGGCGGAACGCCGGGGCGGAACTCCGGCGGGATGGACGCGGAGCGCTGCGCCGGGCGGGAGCGCGCTACCGCGCAGAGCCCATATCGAAGCGTCGGACTCCCCTCCGTCAAGCAGTGGCCGATGGGCGGAGTTCAATCGGGGAGGCCGACGGCGCCGGGGGTCGAATCGAGACCAGTTCGATTTTGGAGGGACCGCCTGTATGGGAAGCTCGCTCGTTGCCGCGCGGGGTCCTATCGCGATCTTCCGCGGTGAACACTTCCCCTTTTACGGGACCAGGTTTCAGGCGACGCTTGGCGCCATGCCTTTCGCGATCTCCGCCGAACTCCGTTACAGAGTCTTTCAGCGCAGCACGGTCCTTCTCAACCTGCACGCTCTGTCCACGCCGCACCAGTCCCTCTCCGGCGAGTATTTCACGGTGACCGAAGGGGCGACCTGCGAGTTTCTTCCCCTTCAGATTGGCGAAAACCGCTATGTGCGCCTCGATACCGGCGATTTGGAGAACCTTCTCATTACCTACTCGGTGACCGCGGAGACGCAGCCCGTGCTGCGTCCCATCTCCGAAGTGGAACCCGTCACGGCCGCGGCCGTCCATCGAACGGCTCTGCCTTACCTGTTCCCTAGCCGCTATTGCGAGTCCGACCGTCTCTTCCGATTGGCCAGCAAGACCTTCGACACGTCTCTCCATCCTCTTGCTCAGGTGGCCGCCGTTTGCGACTGGATCTTTGAGAACGTCGATTACCTGCCCGGCTCTACCGACGCAGCCACTTCCGCGTTTGATACCGTGACCCAGCGCGCAGGAGTTTGCCGGGACTTTGCTCATCTCTGCATCGCGCTGTGCCGGGCGGTCTCCATTCCTGCCCGCTATTTCACCGGATACGCCTGCAACATGAATCCTCCGGACTTTCACGCCTGCGTGGAGGTCTGTGTTGGAAACCAATGGTTTATTTTCGATCCGACCCGTCTGTCTTCTCTCAACGGTCTCGTTCGAATCGCCACTGGCCGCGATGCGGCGGACACTGCTTTTGCTTCGATTTTTGGATTAATGGAACCTGCGTCCATGATGGTGTCCTGTACTGCTCCAAGTTTTACACCGTGGAGCCAGCAGGATCTCGCCGGGAACGCTGTTCTTCTTGAACCGTAAACTGGTTGTACTCAGTCCGATCGTCGATGTCCGATCCGTTTGACTCAAACCGCTCCGATGCCGCCTCAGAACCGGATCCGATCCACGTCCCGATCACCGGCGAACTGGATCTCCACACCTTTCGTCCGGGCGAGATTGGCTCCCTGCTGCCTGAGTATTTCGCCGAGAGCCGCCGCGCCGGCATTTTCGAAGTCCGGGTGGTGCACGGCAAAGGCTCCGGCTCCCTTCGGGAAGGGGTCCATCGCATCCTGCAACGCCTGCCGGAGGTCGATTCGTTCGTTTGGCCCGCCAGCGCCGCCTCCGGCGGCTGGGGCGCGACCTGGGTCCGGCTGAGGAGGAATCTCGAGCCGTGAGCGGGCGGCAGACGCCCTGCGGCGCGCCCATGGGAAGACGGGCTTTGCAAAGTGCAGGAAAGAGTCAGCGAGACCCTGCAATCTGCGACGCATTAGGAATCTGGGCCAAGCCGCCCTTGGCCGCCCTCAGATTGCCGAGTTAGGCCTGAGCCCTTTACTATGAACGGATAACGCGATTGGACGGCGCATGGGCCGGCCGGTCCGTTCGCCTTGGCACGAACGTTGCCCTGAAAGAAGGTAACCGGAGCGGGCGCGGATGGAGCGCCAGGGTGGAAGATTTCATTGGCAGCCCGCTGCGGGAAACAACCAAACACAAACAAGAAAAATCAATGAAAAAACTTCAATGGATACCTCACAGCATGGCCGCGGCGCTTTTCGTCGCGGCAACCTCAATCGGTTTCGCTGCCGACGAGGATAAGAGCGAGGTGACTCACCTCGTCAAAGCCGACAAAGTCACGGGCAGCGCCCTGTGGGACTTTCACGGCAACCAAATCGGGACGATCGATCATGTTCTGCTGCAACCCTCCGGCGAAATGGCCTTCGTGGTCATCAACGCTGACAAGTTCCTCGAAGAGGACCGCAAGGTCGCGGTGCCGTGGAAGAAGATCTTCGTGAAAAGGAACAGCGAAGCATCTGGCGACATCATCTTCACGCTGGACACGACGAGGGACTTCCTGAAGGGAGCGCCTGGATATGATGAGGACAGCGCTGGGGATCTGTCTGATCCGGTCAAGGCCCGGCCCCTCTATCGCTACTGGCGTGTCGAGAGGCTTGAGGTTGATGACGTGGATCGGCCGCGCCTCGTGCCTTCCAGGGAAACCATCATCGAAGAAACCACTACTGAAGAGAAGCCCAGGTAAATCCTGCAAGGGATAAATGCCGATTTGATGCCGGCGAGTTCCGGCTTGGTGCGAACCGCGGGGCATGCGCTTCCGGTGAGCCGGGCCCGCCGGCATCTTCGGTTTTTCGGGTGCAAACAAAAAGGCAACACGGAAGACTGGTCAATTCTGAGCGACTGGAGTAGTATGGCGCGATGGGTGCAGGCTGTTTACAATCGACGAGAAGTTCTCGAAGCCTGCAGTCCGCCCTTTCCCTTTACGCTCACTGACTGATCTTCATGAAACGCACCGTTTTTCTCCTTTTATTGAATTCTCTGCTCGGGGCGATGAGTTCCTCTGCCGACAACCTGCGGGAATCCTATATCGCCGTTCTCTCGGAGCGCGACCACTTCAACAGCCGGGGCGAGCGGCTGACAAATGCTGCGGCGATCATCCGTCAGGACCGGGCGAACTACCACCGGCTGGGGAAACGCGACGCCGGCGATGAAGGCGATCGTTTTTTCGCCGACGCCAACAACCGGGAAGCATTGGAGAATCTCATCAAGCGGGGCACTTCCAGCAAGGACGCCCTGCGCGCCATCATCCAAGGCACGCCCACGATTGTTGTTAGCGTGTTTGAGGCCGGCGAAGGCCATGACTACGTCAATGTGTCGGTGCTGGATGTCGGCGTAGAGCAGGCCGGTGACGCTGAGCTGGTCGAATCCTACATGGCCGTCCTCTCGGAACGCGACCATCTCAACAGCCGGGGCGAGCGGCTCACCGATGCGGCGGCGATCATCCGTCAGGACCGGGCCAATTACCACAAGCTGAGGAAACGCGACCCTGGCGATGAGGGCGATGGCTACTTTGCCGACGCCAATAACCGGGAAGCCCTAGAGAACCTCATCAAGGGGGGATCCTCAACCAAAGCTGCCCTGCGCGCCATTACCAAGGGGACGCCTGCGGTGCTGGTGCAGATCTTCCGCACTCCTGCTGGGACGTATTTTGTCAACGTGTCCGTCATGGACTGAGCGGGCTGGAGTGGTCAGTGGTCAGTGGTCAGTGGGCGGTGGTCAGTGGGCGGTGGGCGGTGGTCAGTGGGCGGTGGTCAGTGGGCGGTGGTCAGTGGGCGGTGGTCAGTGGGCGGTGGTCAGTGGGCGGTGGTCAGTGGGCGGTGGTCAGTGGGCGGTGGTCAGTGGTCAGTGGGCGGTGGTCAGTGGGCGGTGGTCAGTGGGCGGTGGTCAGTGGGCGGTGGTCAGTGGGCGGTGGTCAGGGGAAAGAGGGTTTTCGCCATGGCCAAAGGCGCGCGGGGGCGGTAGAATGCGGTCATGACCAGGATTTACTCCGTGTTTGGCGCGCTCCGGGTTCAGTTATGCTTTGTGGTTGGCGTTTGGCTGACTTGCGGTCTCGCTCCTGCGGAGGATGTCGTCAGCGTGGGGAACGGATCGTGGAGCGAGCCGTCCACTTGGAATCCGCCGGGGCAGCCCTCGGCCGGCGACCGGGTGGTGGTCACGGCGGGAACGGAGGTGCTCTATGACACGGTTTCCGAGGAGGTGATTGAGTCGCTCCAGGTCGCGGGGCAGCTCCGGTTCGCGACGGACCGCGACACGGTTCTTCGTGTGGGAAACATCATTGTTGGACCTCGACAGAGCGCAGAGGCGGGGCCCGGAGTCCAGGATCCGGGGCATCACGATCACGCGGTGGCGCATCACGACGTCTCCCAGGGGGGAGAGGCGCGGTTCGAGATTGGGCGCCTGGATGCGCCGTTGCCGGCGGCCGTTTCGGCCCGGATTGTGCTGCATTTCCTCGAGGGTATGGACGCCGATCTTTCGCCGGCGATCGTGGCCCGGCCTGGCGGCCGGATCGAGTTGCATGGAGCGCCAATGAACCGGACCTGGGTGAAACTGGGGTCCTCCTGCGAACCCGGGGACGACCGTATCCGTCTTGGTGAGCCCGTGACCGGCTGGCGCGTGGGGGACAGCGTCATCGTCACGGGCGGACCGCGGGATGAACGCAGGGATACGTTTACGGAAGAACGCAAGATAGCTGCGATCGTCGGTGGGGTTGTGGAATTGGACCGGCCGCTGGAACTAATTCACTGGGGCGAAGGCGAGTTTCGCAGTGAGATCGCAAACCTGTCCCGCAACGTGTCGATCGAAAGCGCCGACCCGGCTGGAGACCGGGGCCACACGATGTTTCATCGGGGCAGCTCTGGGTCGTGGTCGTATGTTCGTCTTGCGCATCTGGGGAAAGCGGGACGGCTGGGGCGTTATCCGGTGCATTTCCATTTGGTGGGCGACTCGATGCGAGGGAGCACATTGACAGGCCTGGCGATCGTCGATTCGGACAATCGTTGGGTGACGCTGCACGGAACGGACTATGTCGTGGTCCGGGACTGCGTGGGTTATCGTTCGCGAGGCCACGGTTTTTTCTTGGAAGACGCCACGGAGGTCTACAATGTCCTTGATCGCAACCTGGCGGTGGGGGCGACCAAGGCCAGACCCCTGCCGGATCAGGCTCTCCCGTTCGACCCCAACGACGGGGCCGGGTTTTGGTGGGCCAACGGAAAGAACACGTTCATCCGAAACGTGAGCACGGAGAACGAGGAGTACGGCTACCGATACGATTGCCAGCAGACCAGGGAGTTCTCCATTACGTTGCCGGTGAGATCGGCTGATGGAGAGGAGCGGGAGATCGATGTGCGCCGGCTGCCGATCTGGCGATTTGAAGACAATGAAGCGCACACAGAAGGGTTCTATGGGATGGTGGTGGCTGCGAACGGGAACAGCCAACCGGACAGTCCTATATCGGATGAGGAAATGCTGGAACGGATTCGTTCAATTGACTGGACGGGGCCGGATGCGAGGCATCCGCACGTGATTCGCAATCTGAGCGTGTGGCAGGCCCATTACGCTTTCCGGCCGCACAGTCCCAACATGCTGATGGAGAATGTGCGGCTGGACCACGCTGCCTATGGCATTTACCGGCCCGCGTTTGAGAACCACGTCTATCGGAACCTCCACATTTCTCATATCGGGGCGGAGCCATTCAACCGGGGGATGGACGACGCCAGCGCGCAGACGGGGAAGGTCACGGTGGACGGTCTCCTGTTCGAGGCGGGCTACGGGAACGGGAGCACTCCCTTGATACAGATCAGCGATAACAACCTCTCCGGGGATGCGGAGACGCATATCCGCAATGTCGTGGTGAAGAGTCCAGCGGAGTTCGCTGGCCGCTGGCCGCTCTTCAATCGTGGAGTTGGGCCGCGGGTGGGTCCGTTGACGCCGGGGGTCCCGATCTACGTCCACAATCACTTCGGCCAGGGCCGTCACGCCAAGGTGGCGAGCGCTGCAGCGGCGGATTTGTTGGAGGATGGTCATGTTTACGGGGAGGACCCGCCCTTCACGGGCGACGAAGCTAGAGTTGCCGAGGTGGAGAGTGTGGATTGGCCAGAGCTGCTGAGTGGGACCGACGACGAGCCTCCGGCCACGGCGATCACGTGGCCGTCGGAGGGTTCGGAGGTGATGGTCGGGGAAGGAAGGCTGACTGTCTGCGGCGGCAGTACAGACAACGGAACCACTAGCAGAGTCATGGTGAATGGGGTTCCGGCGCAGGATCTGGATTACAACTACCACCAGTGGGAGATTACCCTGACGGATATCGAGCCGGGACCGCTGCTGTTGGAGGCGTGGGCGGAAGACAGCGCGGGCAATCGGGAGCTAACGCCTCATCGCGTGACCGTGAAAGTACGCACGGACGGTTGAAGCGCTCGCGGAAAGGGGTTGGCGAGTTGTGTGTTGAAGGAAGTGTGAGAGACAGAGGCAAGGAGGGCTGGGAGGCGTGAGAGAGTCCATGGAAATCCGAGAGGAAGCGACACGTCCGGACGCAGTGCTGCAGCCGCTGAGAGAAGGGATGCGCCGGCACACGGAATCGCAAGTTCCCTGGGGAGAGTATCGCGACGTCACCATTGTGGCGCGGGACCCGGAGGGTGTTGTGACGGGGGCCGCTTTGGGAGAGGCTGGGCGCGGTTGGCTGCATGTCTCTGTGGTCTGGGTGGACGAGGGTTTTCGGGGACAGGGGATAGGCCGGCGGTTGATGGAGGCGGTGGAGGAAGCGGGGATCGCACAGGGCTGCCGGGCGGCCTACCTCGATACGTTTAGTTATCAAGCGAGGCCTTTTTACGAGAGGCTGGGCTATGAAGTGTTCGGGACGCTGGACGATTATCCGCCGGGTCATCAACGGTATTTCATGCGCAAGCGCCTGAAGTAGCGGAAGCTGCAAAGCTTCCGAGTGGGAGAGTCGGAACGCTTGAGCGTTCCGCTACGAGGAGATATGAAGTAGCGGAAGCTGCAAAGCTTCCGATTGGGAAGATCGGAACGCTTTGAGCGTTCCGCTACGGGGAGGAATGAAGTAGCGGAAGCTGCAAAGCTTCCGATTGGGATCGAAACGCTTGAGCGTTCCGCTACGGTTGGAAAGTCTTCTGGAAAAGGGCCGGTTTTGAGACGAAAGAGGTGGCTCACACCGGGCAATGCGGCTTATGCACAAGGGACTCATCTTCTTGTTTCTGGGGGCGGCCTTCGCCGCGACCCCTGCGGCATCGGGGACGGCGTTTCCTCCGGACAAGCTGGATCCCATTCCCAAGGCCTTGGAATCGGATCCGTCGGTGAAGGTGGACTACGACATTGTCTATGTGCGGGCTCCGCGGTTTGTGGCCGGCTCCGACGGCCGGCTCCGCCCTTCGGCCTGGCCGGAGATCGCACATCCTACGAATATTGACCCCGGCTACGATCTGATGGTTCTGCATCCCGACGGGAGCGAGGAAGTTTTGGTCGCCGGTGGGGAAGGATCGATTGCCGATCCATTCGTCTCGTTCGACGGGGAGTGGGTGTTTTACGCACACTTTTACCTCGGTGCGCAGGGTCTGGGATCCGACATTTACAAAGTTCACGTGGCCAGCAGGAAGATTGTGCGGCTGACGCATCAGGAATCGACTCCGAATACGGGGCTTCCGGGTCATCAGGAATCCCCTGTGGAAGAGACCGGCGCCGGGCAAGCGGTGGGGCGCGGCGTGTGGAATTTGGGGCCCTGTCCTTTGCCCGGAGACCGGTTGGTGTTCACGAGCACGCGCGACGGTGTGAAGGTTCCGCGTGGTTACCCGAAATTGGCGAACCAGCTTTTCGTCATGGACGACGACGGGGAGAACGTGGAGAAAATCGGCCACATCAACATCGGGAGCGCCTTGCATCCTGTGGTGCTGAAGGACGGACGAGTGATATTCAGCTCGCTGGAGTCTCAAGGGCATCATGGGAGCATTGCCTGGGGCATCTGGTCGATTCATCCGGACGGCTCCAATTGGGAACCCGTTATCAGCGCGCTTTATGGTTCGGGCGGCGCCGACGACGGGTTTCACTTCCAGACGCAGCTTTCGGACGGCACGATCGTGGTCGAGCTGTATTACAACCAGAACACGCTGGGGTTTGGAAGTTTTGTCAGTTTGCCGCCGCGGGCTCCAGCGGGCATGCCGCGATTTGGGCCCGCGCACAATCCGGCGATTGAAACGAAGGAGTATGGTTGGGAGATTCCGGAGCTGTACATGCACGGGCGGGGAACGCTGCGCATGCCGTTTCAGCCCTACGGACTGGAAGTGTTGACCCGGTTCACCCATGGGAGTGATTCTCCGGCTCCGCTGTCGGATTCGAGCGATCCCAAGTCGCCGCGCGTGGGTAAACTAACTCATCCCTGCGGCGCGCCGGATAACCATCTGCTGACGGTATGGACGCCGGGATCGACGCCTTCCGCCAACCGCGGCGAAGTTCCCTACGACGATCCGGTGGACGCGGGCTTGTATCTCATCAAGGACGGCGGGCCGGTGATGGAGCCGGGTCAGATGCTGCGAATCAAGAATGATCCGGACTACAACGAACAGTGGCCGCGCGCTTTGGTCTCTTACGAACGGATTTACGGGATTGAGGAACCGGAACGGCTGGAGCCCGTGGCCAACGATGGCTCGCTGTCGCCGCACCTGCCGGAAGGGACGCCCTTTGGACTGGTGGGAGGGTCGAGTCTCTACAAGCGCGAGTCGTTTCCACGGGGTTCGGTTCCGGAAGGGAGCGTCACGGCGGTGGGAGATCCTTACGCCGCTTTTTCTCACAGCATGGATTCTCCCTTCAATTGGGGAGGGCAGGGCGCCGATGCGGGCTTGTATGAGAACGGCGACATCCACGCGATCCGGATCCTGGCTATGGAGCCGGCGACGCTGCCGGTCGCCGGACGATTCTTCAACCATGCCAGGGAGCGGCTGCGGATCCTGGGCGAGATCCCTGTGCGGAAGTTCGAGAGCGGGGAACAGCCGAGCGATCCCGACGGAAACCCGGACACCAGTTTTTTGGCAAAGATACCTGCGGACGTGGCGTTCACCTTTCAGGCGATCGATAGGGAGGGAATGGTGTTGAACATGGCGCAGACATGGCACCAGGTCCGGCCTGGTGAGAGCCGCACGAACTGCGGCGGTTGTCATGCACATAGCCAGGCTCCCACGCTGTTTGCGGATACGGCGGCGGGACGTCCTGGATACAGGCTTTTTGACCTGACCGCGGGCACCCCCCTCGTGACGAACAAGCAGAGCGACCAATCGGGACGGCAGTGGGACGTGGAAGACAGCACCGGGTTGGAGTCTCGGCAGGCGGCGCTGGACGTGGAGTATCATCGGGATATCAAGCCTATCTTTCAGCGCAGTTGCGTGGCTTGCCATGGCCGGGAGCGGGATGATCCCTCCGGTGGATTGGTGCTGGACGACGAAAGCCTGGTGGAGGGGCCGCGCTGGGATTTGGGCAATGCCGGGCTGCTTCCCGCCAGCTACAATACGCTGGCGGGCAATTACATCGGCGTCACGCGGTACGTCCGCGGCTTCCAGTCGCGGCGCAGCCTATTGATTTGGAAAGTGTATGGGCGTCGCCTCGATGGGTTCCCGGAGGAGCCGGTCAAAGACCGGGAGCACGACCACAAGCGACTCTTGGAGCATCCGGACTTTGAGGACGACATCATGCCGCCGCCGAAAGCGGTCAAGTCCGGCAAAGTCGCTCCGCTGTCGGACGAGGATCGCCGGACGTTAGTCCGCTGGGTTGATCTGGGCTGTCCCATCGATCTGGCCTTCGATCCGGAGCAGCCGGAGGAAAGCGGCGACGGGTGGATGCTGGATGATCAGCGCCCGACGCTGACCGTCACTTTTCCGCGAGCGGGAGCGAATCCGGCCTTGTCGCGGATTCTCATCGGTATGCATGATTATGGGACAGGACTGGATCCCGCCAGTTTTCGGGTGACGGCCGATTTCACGATCGACGGCTCCGAGGCCGGCGAAGACCTGGCTGGGAAGTTCAAGCCCAAGGGGGAGGGGATCTGGGAACTGGCCGTGGACAGCCCGGTTCTGGAGCTTCCTGAGGGCAGACTCGCGGTTTCGGTTCAGGACCGGCAGGGAAATCTGACCCGGATCGAGAGAAGTTTTTCTGTCACGGAGCGGGAGCGGCGGTAGTTTTCGACCGGCGGGCTGCCGGCGCTAGTTTTTCTCGGGTCGAGATGGTAGGGCCGGTTTTTTTGTCATGGTGCAATCTGGCGCGATGAAACGCAGCAACAGCGCCTATTCTCTCATTTGGTGGTGCAGAGTCATCCCCAGCGGAATCTTTGGATTTATGTGGTGGAAATGGGCGATCTGAGATCTGAGATTGAGGCATCAAGTTCAGTGATTGTCAGTCCTCGACCAGCAGGTCGTCGATAAACCAGCCGGCTCCGTTGTTGGCGGGATCGTCGGCTTCGGATAGGAACTCGAACTCGAAGATTACGGGCTGAGCGTAAGCCGTCAGCCGGATGGAACGTAGAGTCCACTCCGTAGTGGCGGAGGATCCTCCGTCGAAGATGGCCAGGGTTTCGATGAGTGATCCATCGGCATTGAGGACGTTGAGGCGACCGCCTTCTCCGTCGCCGGCTTCGAGATAGTGCCAGAATTCGAGCCGGGGACGGGCGATGTTGGTGAGGTTTACTACCGGGCTGCGCAGGTAGATGCCGGTGGCGTCGGCGTAATCATCGGTCAGGCCGGTGGCGGCTCCGCGGCTTCCGCTGTGGGCAGCTCCAGGTCCGGAGGTGATGACTCCGATTTCCCAGGAGGTGGCGGTGGGATCGAATCCGTCGATGACGCCCTGGGTCCACCCGGCGACATCGCCTTCGAAGTCTTCGGAGAAGGGCGGAGGAGGAGGTCCGACCGAAATGCGGTAGAGGGACTCGCCGGAGAGGGGCTCGGTATCGATGTAAGAGCTCAGGGGTTCGGCGGCTCCGGCCGCTGGATAGTCCGAAGCGATGATTTCCCAGGCGAGAGGCGGTTCTGCGGGAGTGCGTTCGACGCGATAGCGCATGCCTGGAACGGAACTCCAAGTGAGGGAGATCTCGCCTGTGAACGGGTCGCGTTCGATGAGCACGATGCGGAAGGCGTCGGCGGGATCGGTGGGATCGGTTCCGGCGAGAAACTCGGTGATGTTGTCGACGCCATCGCCGTCGGCGTCATCCCTGGCCCCTTGGCTGAGATCGCCGAAATGGGCGATCTCCCAGTCGTCCTGGAGACCGTCGCCGTCGCTATCGCCGGCTGCGGGACCGGAATTGAAGATCTGCTGGATCTGGACGGCGGTGAAGGCTTCGTCATAGATGCGAGCTTCCTCGATGAGGGCGTTGATCGCTCCGGGTCCGTCGAGAGTGTTTCCGTGCCGTTTGCCGAAGAAGACCTCGGCGTCGCCTGTTTCCCAGTTGGAGGGATTGGCCGTGGTGTATTGGCCGATGTTTTCGGCGTTTCGATAAACGGTGGTGCGGATCTGACCATTATCGAGGTGTTCGTGGGTGATGGCCATCATGACGAGTTCGCCGGGCGCCGTTTCTTCGAAGCCGGGCACGAGGTCGATGGTGCGGCCGAAGCCGCTGCTGCCGCTCATCCAACGATTGGGCTCACGTTCGGCGAAGATGATGCCGTCGAAGACATCGGCGGTGACGCGGTCGATGGTGAGGATGGATCCGGCCCGGGCCACATCATCGAGAGCTTCGAGGGTAGCCCAGGAGACCAGAGTTTTGTTGGTGATGGGCGGCCCTTGGTAGGAGCCGTTGTCGCTGTCGGTGACAGCCCAGGCGGTGGCGTTGACATCGGCTCCGGCGACCTGCAATTGGCCGCCTTGAATGGCGGCGTCGCCCATGAGCAGGAGATCGGGAAAATTGCCGGTTCTGTCGGATAATTCCTCACCGGATTCGAAGGTCCAGTGACCGACCAGGAACTCGGCAATGGGCGGGGGCGGAGGATCGAGGGGATTGAGCGGGTCGCTGCCAGCGGTCACTTCTTCGCCGTCGGAGATGCGGTCGCCGTCGGTGTCGGCGTTGAGAGGGTTGGTTCCGGTGTCGAGGCTGCTGACGAAGACGCCGGTGTTGGTTTCGACTCCGTCCGGGAGCCCGTCCCCGTCGGTGTCGGGGTCGCGCGGGTCGGTTCCCGTATCGGCAGGGCCCACCCAGACGCGGGTGTTGGTTTCGACGAGATCGGTCAGCCCGTCGGCGTCGGTGTCAGGATTGTTAGGATCGGTTTGACGGAGGAACTCTCCGGCATTGGTGAGGCCGTCGCCGTCGGGATCGCCGTCGGGAGTTGCAGAGAGGTCGCCGAAATGCTCGATTTCCCAATCGTCGCGCAGCCCGTCGCCGTCGGCGTCTTGACCAACGAAGGGGCCATTTTCGTAGAGCGCCTGGACTTCATTAGCGGAGAGCGGCCGGTTGTAGATTCGCGCTTCCTCAATATGGGCGGAGAGGGCTCCCGGGCCGCCCAGGGTGGAGCCGTGGCGTTTGCCGAAGAAGACTTCGGCGTCGCCGGGCAGCCAGCTACCGGCGTTCGCCGTTTCGTATTGGCCGATGACTTCGCCATTGCGGTAGCCGGTGACGCGGAGATCGCCGAACTCGTTCAGTACCTCGTAGGTGATGGCGAGGTTGAGGAGGGCTCCGGGAGCGGTTTCTTCGAAGCCAGGCTCGAAATCCTGGGTGCGGGCGAAGTTGCTGCTGCCGTTCATCCATCGGTTCGATTGGCGTTCGGCGAAAATGATGCCGTCGAAGGCATCGGAGGCGACCTGGTCGAGAGTGAGGACGGAGCCGGCCGAGGCGACATCGTCGAGGCCTTGCAAGATGACCCAGGACACGAGGGTTTTGTCGGAGATGGCGGGACCTTCGTAGGTGAAGGAATCGCTGTCGGTGACGGCCCAGCCGGAGGCGTCCGTGCCTGCGCCATCGAGGATGAGTTTGCCATTGGCGACGGCGGCGTCGCCTTGAAGGAGGAGGCGCGGAAAGTTTCCGGTGCGGTCGATGAGTTCTTCACCGGGCTCGAAGGTCCAATGGCCGACGATCGCTTCGTCGCCGGAGGGTCCGAGCTGGTAGAGTTGCTGGACTTCGGCGGGAGAGAGGGCGTCGCGATAGAGGCTGGCTTCTTCGATGCGGGCATCGAGGGCTCCGGGGCCGCCGGCGGTAGTTCCGTGCCGTATGCCGAACATGACCTCGGCGTCGCCGGTCTCCCATGAGGAGGGGTTGGCGGTTTCGTATTGGCCGATGGTTTGGCCATTGCGAAAGCCAGTGATCAGAATCTGCCCATTATCGAGATGGAGATAACTGATGGCCAACTGAACGAGTTCGCCGACAGCGGTTTCTTCGAATCCCGGGTCGAAATCCTGAGTGCGGGCAAAGTTGCTGCTGCCGTTCATCCAACGGTTGGGTTGCCGTTCGGCGAAGATGATGCCGTCGAAGGAATCGGAGGCGACCCGGTCGAGAGTGATGGCGGATCCAGTTCTGGCTCCGTCATCGAGGGCGTCAAGGATGACCCAAGACACGAGGGTTTTGTTGGTGAGAGGCGGGCCGGAATAGGCGCCGGCGTCGCTGTTGGTGATGGCCCAGCCGGAGGCGGCGGCGCCGGTCCCGTTGAGGTCGAGTTGGCCGCCGGCGACTTGGGCGTCGCCTTGGAGCAGCAGATCGGGGAAGGCGCCGGTTTCGTCGATGAGTTCCCGTCCGGGTTCGAAGGTCCAGTGACCAGCTCGCAGGTCCGCCAGGCTTTGTGGAGGATCGGTGGGGTCGAGGGGATCCGTTCCGGCGGCGACTTCTTCGCCATCGAGCCTGCGATCGCCGTCGGTGTCGGCATTGTTAGGGTCAGTGCCGGTGTCGGAGGCATCTACAAAGACGCCTGTGCCGGTTTCCACGGAGTCGGTGAGACCGTCGCCGTCTGAATCGGGGTTGTTGGGATCGGTTCCGGTGTCGGAGGCGTCCACGAAGACGCCTGTGCCGGTCTCAACGCCGTCGAGGAGTCCATCGCCGTCGGTATCTGGATTGTTCGGGCCGGTGCGGCGCAGCAGTTCGGCGAGGTTGGTGGAGCCGTCGGCATCGGGATCGCCTTCGGGAGTCTGGTCGAGGTTGCCAAAGTGCTCGAGTTCCCATTCGTCGGGCAATCCATCGCTGTCGCGGTCTTCGCTAACGACGGGGCCTGCGGAGGCAATGCTGCTGATCTGTTCGGCGGAGAGGGCAACCGAGTAGAGGCGGGCTTCTTCGATGAGGGCGTCGAGGGCTCCCGGGCCTCCGGCGGTGCTGCCGTGGCGCTTGCCGAAGAGGACTTCTGCGTCGCCGGTGTCCCAGTTCGAGGCGTTGGCGGCGTCGTACTGGCCGATGGTTACGCCATTGCGGTAGCCGGTGACGCGGAGTTGACCTTCGCCGAGGTGTTCGTAGGAGATGGCCAGATGGACAGGCTCACCGGTGAGGGTTTCCTCGAAGCCTGGATCGAAGTCTTGGGTGCGGGAGAAGCCGCTGCTGCCGTTCATCCAGCGGTTGGACTGGCGTTCGGCAAAGATGATGCCGTCGAAGGAATCGGAGGCGACCCGGTCGAGGGTGATGGCGGATCCGGCGACGGCGACGTCGTCCAAACTTTGGAGAGTCACCCAGGCCATAAGCGTTTTGTCAGTGATGGCGGGGCCGGCGTAAGCTCCGGCGTCGCTGTTGGTGATGGCCCAGCCGGCGGCGTCGGCGCCTAGCCCGTTGAGGTCGAGCTGGCCATTGCTCACTGCGGCGTCTCCGGCCAACAAGAGGTTGGGAAAGGAGCCTGTGCGGTCGACCAGTTCCTCGCCAGTTTCGAAGGTCCATTGACCGATCAAGCCATTGGCTCCGATCGGACCTTGCTGAAAGAGAGAGGCGATCTGGGCGGCGGAGAGGACGTGATTGTAGATGCGGGCTTCCTCGATGCGGGCTTCGAGGCCTCCGGGGCCGCCGGCGGTGGTTCCGTGGCGGATCCCGAAGAGGGCCTCGGCGTCGCCGGTTTCCCATGAGGAGGCGTTGGCGGTATCGTAACTGCCGATGGTTTCGCCTTCGCGGTAGCCGGTGACGCGCATCATCCCTTCATCGAGAGGCTCATAGGTGATGGCCAATTGGACGAGCTGCCCCGTCGCGGTCTCTTCAAAGCCGGGATCAAAGTCTTGGGTGCGGGAGAAGCCGCTGCTGCCGTTCATCCAGCGATTGGCTTGGCGTTCGGCGAAAATGATGCCGTCAAAGACATCGGAGGAGACCCGGTCGAGGGTGATGGCGGATCCGGCGACGGCGACGTCTTGGAGGCCGTCGAGGATGACCCAAGAGACGAGGGTTTTGCTGCTGATAGGCGGACCGGCATAGGCGCCGGAATCGGAATCGGTGATGGCCCAGCCGGCGGCTGAAGTTCCAGCGCCAAGGAGGTGGAGTTGACCGTCGAGGACTTCGGCGTCGCCTTGCAGAAGGAGATCTGGGAAGTTTCCGGTGCGATCCGCGAGTTCCTGCCCGGGTTGGAAGGTCCAGTGCCCGACCAACTCGGCGCGGACGCTGGTGGCGGCGGCAGGAGCGAGGAGGAGGGCGAGAGACAGGATCTTTCGGCAGAACGGGTGGGGAAGGGGTTTCATGGTGCTTGAGGGGTGGATGGTCATGGAGCAAAACGAATGTGCAGCCGCAATGAAGCGGAACCGGAGGGATGGGGCAAAGGAGTCCGGGCGATGACGACGGTCGAGTGAGCATCCAGAGGTTCGGCGGAGACGACGGTCAGTTCGGCGCCGGTCCAGCCGCTCAGATCGTTTGAGATCTGCAGGCCGATCTCGATGCCGGCGGCGGCGGGTTTGCGAACTTGGAGGAAGCTTTTGGTTGGGGAGATGAGAATCCAGATTTGCGCGGATCCTTTTAGAGATCCTGACGCAATGCAGGCGTCTTTCGTGCTTTTGTCAGCTTTCCGGATGGAGAGAGCGGGCGGGGGAGCTATCTCATCGTTCAGATGCGCTGTTCTTCGAGATCGTAGACGTCGAACCACACGTAGATGGGCCGGTTGCTGGGGATGAACTGGGGGATGTAATCTTCCATGTACTCCATGGTTTCTTCAGGGAGTTCGCTGAGGCGCTTTTCGCGCAGATCGTTGTTCCAGCGGATGATCTCGATGCGGGGCCGGGAAACGGCGTTTTTCCCGATCCAAGCGGCGACTTCCTCGTCGTCCGCCCCGGTGGCTACGAAGTCCTGGAAGGCATCGGCGTCAATGCCGGCGTAGGACAGGAAGATTTGATCGAGCGGACAGTTGTAGTGATATTCGCCCTGAGTTTGGGCGAGGACAGCGCGGCATTTGTCGAGAGTCCGGGCGGCGATGACGTAGCCGCCCAGTGTTTCGCGAGGGCTGCGTGGGAAGGTCCGAGTGAGATTGGGGGCGAGGAGTGTGAGCTTGTCGTTCATGGCGCAGTAGGATACTCGAAACAGATAGCCTCTTGGTCGTTCCGGAGCAAGAGGCGGCGTCCGGCCAGCACGGGGTGGTTCCAGGTTTTTCCGCGCAAAGCCTTGAACCGGTGAGTGACGCGCTCGGAGTCCGGGTTGAGTTGGGCGATGGCGACATCGCCGTCCTCGCATTGGATAATGAGGTGATCACCGACGCCGAGGATCTGCCCGTGACCGTAACGTGAACCTCTCCAAGGACGGTCGCCGGTAGAGAGATCGATGCAGACGAGCCGGCCTTCGTCGAGACCGTAGGCGTAGGCTCCGTGAACCACCAAATCGGCGAACTTTGGTTTGAGCCGCAGACTATGCCAGATCTGGATGGGAAGGAGGGATTCAGCTTTTGCGGGATCGGGCTGGAGTTCGAGGAGCCGGGAGCCTGCCCCGTAGCCGATGCCGATGAGAAGGCGGTTGGGAGGCAGCGGGACCGGACTGGCCACGTGGGCCGGAGCGGAGGGGAGTGAAAACTCCCAGAGCAGGCGGCCCGAGGAGGGGTCGTGTCCGGAGACGTTGGAGCCGTTGAGGGAGAGGATCTGATCGCGGCCCGCGAGGGTGGTTTGCACGGGAGACGCGTAGGCGGCGGGACCGGAGCCGGTTTGCCAAAGGGGTTGCCCGGTTTCCGCATGGTAGGCAGCGAGGACCGCCTCCTTTGAGTCGCCGAGACTGACGACGACGCGATCCTCGCGCACGAGGGGACTGCTGCTTTTGGCCCACTCCAAGTTAGGCTGCTCGCTTTCCACGAGGATCTGGCGTGACCAAAGGAGCGCGCCCGTGGCGGCCTCCAGGCAATTGAGAATTCCGGTCGCGCCAAGGGCATAGACCCGGCCGCCGTAGACCGACGGCGTGGCGCGCGGTCCGTCTCCTCCCATGGATTCGGAGAAGCGGACCGGATCGGAATGGCCCCAAACGGGCGAGCCGTCCCTGATGTCATAGCAAAGCACCCATTCCTCGTCGCCGCGTTGTTCCTGAGTAAAGACCAGGGGTCCGGCCACGGCGAAGGAAGACCACCCCAGTCCGATCTCACGCCGCCACAATTCTTTGGGAGTCATGCGGCTCCAATCCGGCGGAAGCAGTTCGCCGCGGGCGCGGTTGTCGCGACCGGGTCCGAGGAACTGCGGGTGATCGGCAGGGTTGGAGGTGGTGATCTCGGCCGGATCGATGGTGGAACCAGGCGGCAGCGCGGGAACACCGGCGCGAGCGGCGGGATCAGGCGACCAGCGCCAAGCCAGTTGGGGCAGAAAATCGCCCCAGTGTCCCGAGACGCGGATGGAAGATGCGAGAAGGGCGGCGAGCAGACCCACGACGAGAGTTCCGCCGAGACGGCGTTTCACGGGGAGGCGGCTGAAAGCCAGGAGCCAGAGCAGGACGAGGATGAGGACGAGGAGAATGATGCCCATGGTGAGGACGGCGTTGACGCCGGATTCCTCGATGGCGGGGACGTTTCGCAGAACGAGAAGGACGGCGAAGGGCAGAACGGTGAAGAGGGCGAGGAGCCACCAGCGCGGGCGAGGACGATCCATCGGGCAAGACTACGCGAAACCGGGCCACTGTCAGCCGTGGAGGGAGGCGAAAGGCGGGCGCCCGATCTTCCTCCACGCTCCCGTTTCCCAATTCGGGCCTCGGGACGATAAGCCTTGGTCAAATTGCTCAGGCTCCTTCTGTGCTGTTGTGCTCCGGCGGCTGGGAAGGGTAGGATGCCTTCCGCGGCGCATGCCGGAAGATAAACCCCAACCCTATAGACCATGAACGCGGAACCGATGGAAACGATGCGCAATCTTTGCGAGAGGGAACCGGAGCGATCCGTGGGCCGGAGACAGATTCTCGGCGGACTGGGGGGAGGATTGATGGGAGGATTGGGCGGAGCCTTGGGCCTCCTGGGCGTCCCCGCGGCCGTCGCTCAAGAGCAAAACTCCGAGAGCGCCGGTCCGTCGCCGCGGGGAAAGATCACGATCCGGCGCGTGCGGGCCATTGCCACCAAACCGCAAGGTCAGCGGCTGGTGGTGGTGAAGGTGGAGACGAGCGAACCCGGGCTTTATGGATTAGGCTGCGCCACCTTCAATCAGCGGCCCTTAGCCGTAGTGACGGCGGTGGAGAAATATCTCGATCCCTTCGCCCGCGGAAGGGACGTGGACGGGATCGAAGATTTCTGGCAGAACGCCTACACCAGTTCCTATTGGAGAAACGGGCCGGTCCTGAACAACGCGCTCAGCGGGGTGGACATGGCCTTGTGGGATATTAAAGGCAAACGGGCGGGCATGCCCATCTACCAATTGCTGGGGGGGAAATGCCGGTTCGCCGTGCCTTGTTATTCACACGCCAGCGGCCGCGACTTGCAGGCGCTCGAGGATAGTGTGCGGGAAAAATGGGAAGCGGGATTCCGGCACATCCGCATTCAGTTAGGGGGTTACGGGTCGCCCCATCTGTCGGGCGATCCGGATTACCAGGAGGCCGGGTTTGGCCTTTCCTCGGACGGATACATGGAATCGCTGCCCTACCTGAAGGGAACGGTGAAGATGTTCGAGCATGTGCGCTCGGTGTTTGGGGATGAGCCGGAGTTTTTGCACGACGTGCACGAGCGGGTGCAGCCCAGCGAAGCGATCCAGCTTTTAAGGGACTTGGAGCGGTTCCGGCCTTTTTTCATCGAGGATCCGGTGGCTCCGGAGGCCAATGGGTGGTTTCCGCGGCTGCGAGCCCTGACCAGCACGCCCATCGCGATGGGGGAATTGTTCAACAGTCCGCACGAGTGGGTGGGTCTGATCACCGAACGGCTGATCGATTTCATCCGGGTCCACATTTCGCAGGCGGGGGGGCTCACTCCGGCTCGCAAGCTGGCGGCGTTGGCGGAGTGGCACCAGGTGCGGACGGCCTGGCATGGTCCGGGGGATTTGTCGCCGGTCGGTCATGCCTGCAATGGGCATCTCGATTTGGCCATTCCCAATTTTGGCATTCAGGAGAGCATTCGTTTTTCGGAGGCCACGCAAGAGGTGTTTCCGGGCTGTCCGGAGCTGCGTGAAGGCTACCTTCATGTAAACGAGGCGCCCGGGTTTGGCGTGGATCTCAACGAGGAATTGGCGGCGAAGTATCCCTTCGGGGACGAGGAAGGAAACTGGGAACCGGTGCGTTCCCGGGATGGCACGGCCCGGCGGCCGTGAGCGGCGATGGTGCGGGCCGCGCGGGGCCGGCGAGTC
>JBGTBW010000165.1:0-23147 GCA_041749135.1 Verrucomicrobiales bacterium | reverse complement strand
GCCTCTCGGCAGATGACGCCCTACTTGTGGGGCGGACACTCCTGTCCGCCGATGGAACCTCAAGAGTTCGCGGGCAGGAGTGCCCGCGCCACATACCCTTCCAGCTCATCCAAATTCCTCGAGATCAGGAGTTCTGAAATTGGAGGAATCGTGTCCGAGAATGAGCCTGCGGGATATCCCGATCATCATCCCGCCGCGAGAATAACCGGCTCGCAACCCGTTCACTGAGCGCCTCGCCGGTGCGCTGGACCGTTCCGTTGACAGGCGGCAGCGCAGCCGTACATTCTCCAATCGAACCGGTCCGTTCGCACTGAATTGAGCGCTTGACCGGACATTTTGGGCTGCGAACCCCCGAACCAACAACCCACGCGACTTCCTCATGCACCGCCGCAACTTTCTCACTACCTCGGCAGCCGCCACGGCGGCCGCAGTTGTGCCCTCGATCACTTCGCTCTCCGCGGCCGAGCCGCCGTCCATTGAGCTGGAGTTGCCTCCTCTCGGCTACGCTTTCGACGCTTTGGAGCCCCACATCGACGCCATGACCATGAGCATTCATCATGGCAAACATCATGCCGCCTACGTAACCAATCTTCAGAAAGCCGTCGAGGCGGGCGGGTTCGCCGGCAAGGACGCCATGACTCTCATCCAGGATCTCCCAGCCATCCCCGAATCCGCCCGGATGGCGATTCGCAACAACGGGGGAGGACACGTCAACCATACTCTGTTTTGGCGCTGGATGGCTCCCGGGAGCACGACTTCGGCCCCGGCGGGCAAGCTGGCGGATGGCCTTCGGGACGCGTTTTCCAATTTGCAGGGCTTCAAGACCGCTTTGGGCGACGCCGCCGCCAAGCGTTTCGGTTCGGGCTGGGCCTGGCTCGTGGTCAAGCCGGGCGGCAAACTCGCCGTCGTCTCGACGCCCAACCAGGACAACCCCTGGATGAAAGGCGTGGTCCCGGACGCGGACCTCGGCACTCCCATCCTCGGCATCGATGTCTGGGAGCACGCTTACTATCTCAACTACCAGAACCGGCGCGCCGACTACGTCACGGCTTGGTGGAACGTCGTCAACTGGGACGAGGTGACCAAGTCTTACACTGCCGCGACGGCCTGAGCTTGGCCCGGGCGCTCCCTGACAAACCCCCGGCATCGGGCCGGGTGAAGACGGACCGGCGTGGAAGGGGGACGCACCGTTTCCCTCAGGGCGACCGGTAGCCGCTGCCCTGGAGACGAGTTGCACGCGGGCCGGTTGGCGGGTTGATGGCGGAAAACCTTCAAGGCGGTTGTTTCCGGCAATGGCATCCTATACGCTTTGGCCTGTGACGGACCGCTTCTCTGCCGAATTCCGCAGTTGGAACATGAGCCGCATCCGGGCCAGGGACACCATGCCTGAGAGAGTTGTCCGGTCCTGTCTGCACCGGCTGGGTTATCGCTACACCGTGAATGGGCCCAAGAATAAGGAGCTTCCCGGCAAGCCTGACATCGTGCTTCCCCGGCTCTCGACCGTTGTTTTTGTGCATGGCTGCTTTTGGCATCAACATGAAGAATGCCGGGAAGGGCGAAAACCGGGCGCCAACAATTCTTACTGGGGCCCGAAGCTCGATCGCACCGTTGAACGGGACGCCCTGAATCAGAAAAAGCTCTGCGATCTTGGCTGGCGCGTCGTGATCGTTTGGGAGTGCGAAATCGAGGCCGCCCAAAGTGTTGGCCAGTTGCCGGGCCTGCTGCAGCGCAAGTTCGACCTCCTGCCGGGCAAGGAGGACGCGGATTTTGAGGATCCTTTCCTTGCCAGAGTCGCAGAATCACCCCCCGCTTACGGGGTTCAGAGCCCGGCGCGCCAGGCAAAGAGGGCGAGAAACGGTTGAACAGTTTCTAACATGCCGGAAGACCCTCGATTCCTGGACTTCTTTGCGGGAAGCGGCCTTGTTACCGAGGCCGTTCGGGAGGCTTGCCGAGTGGTCTGGGCAAATGATATCTGCCCGAGGAAAGCGGCGATTTACCGTCGCAATCACGGGGCGACGGCGTTGCGCGTAGACGCCATCGAAAAGGTGTCCGGCCGGCAGCTTCCCACGGCCGAAATCGGTTGGGCCAGTTTTCCCTGTCAAGATCTGTCGCTCGCGGGGAACCTGCAAGGGTTACGCGGCGACCGAAGCGGTCTATTTTGGGAGTGGCTTCGGGTGATCGGCGAAATGTCTCATCCGCCCGCTGTTCTGGGCCTCGAGAACGTGGCGGGACTGCTCTCGAGCAACAAGAGCGAAGATTATCGCACCATTCATCGGGCGCTTGGGGAACTCGGGTACCGGGTTGGACCGATGTTGATCGACGCTGCCAGGTGGCTGCCGCAGTCGAGACTTCGCCTCTTTGTGGTCGCGATTCAACGAGAGGTCGCCACAAACGGCTTCGAGACTCTGGCTCCCGATTGGACCCATTCAGAATCCCTCAAGAAGGCGACGCGGGGCCTGAGGGAAGTCGTCTGGTGGGCTCTACCCCGCCCCACGCGCTCACCGGTCAAACTCAACGACCTCATCGATTGGTCTGCGGATCTTTATCCGAAGACCAAAGGCGAGGCCTTGCTGGAGTTGATACCAGCCCGCCACCGGTCCTTCCTTGCGGCGGCGGCTCGTCAGGACAAAGCGGTATTCCCCGCCTATCGACGAACGAGATCCGGAAAGCAGGTCCTTGAAGTGCGCTTCGATGGAATCGCCGGATGCCTGCGCACCGCGCGGGGCGGCAGCAGCCGCCAGTTTCTCCTTTTTCGTCTGAAGGGCGAATGGCGAATCCGGCTGCTTACGGAACGAGAAGCCGCACGGCTGATGGGCGCGCCCGAATCCTACGTTTTGGGGGACACCTACAATCAGTCTTACAACGCAATGGGGGACGGGGTTGCCGTTCCCGTCGTTCGACATCTCGCGAATCATCTCTTGGCTCCGTTGAGCGGACGGCCCTATGAGAGGACTTATGCAGCAGGCCCTGGAACGTTTTGCATCGGAGAATAGTCTCCAAGCCTCAGAACTCCTGACCTTGAGGAATTAGGCTCAGAACTGACTCTATTTGTGGGGTGATTTGTGGGGCGGACACTCTTGTCCGCCGAGTGAGCCTAGAAAGTTCGCGGGCAAGAGTGCCCGCGCCACATAGTTTTCCGGCTCATCCAAATTCCTCGAGATCAGGAGTTCTGAGGCGGAGCCGGAATCCGGCGAATAGGCCGGGATGATCCGGGGTTCCGCGTTTACGCGGTTCTTGGAACCAGGAAAGGTTCTTCTCCTGGACCGCCTACTCTCCCAATCCCTAAAGGCATTGCCCCTAGCCCTGCATTTCTCATACTCTTTTTGCTCTCAGATTACGGACAGCCGAGCGACACCCTGTTCAAGCCCCAGGCAGGCGCAACGTTGTGAGCATGGGGCGCTGTGCGCTGCAGCAGAATCGATCGGAGAAACGCCGGGCAAAATCGCACTTTTTGTTCTTTACATGGCCGGCCCCACCGTCTCAGCATTGATTGTGGCTCGTATTCCTCACGGCGTTTCGTCGCGAGGCGGCGCCAAGCCCCCTTGCTGACACGGCCGCGCGCCGCCAAAGGCGCTGAACTGGGTGAGGACACCCTGTTCAAGCCCGAGGCAAAGCGCAATGTTGTGAGCATGGGGCGCGGCACGCCGCAGCAGAAACGGTGGGAGAAAGACGGCCTGAAAGAAGGAGGTTCCATTATGGCCCGTTGCGCATCCTATTTTCCCTCCTCTGCCTGCAGCAATTGCAGCGGTTCGTCTTCCGGCGACTGCAATTGTGGTTACATCATCGAACGCTACGATCCTCGGCACGCAAGATGGGTCGTCCTGGAAAAGAGATGCACTGGGACTGGCAAACCGCCCCCGGAGACCAGTCAGGGACTATCAGGAACCCAACCGGCTTACGCGGGCATGTGCCGGTTGCGGTGTTGTGTGCCGGATCTCCACGTGGCCAGCAGCGGGAAACGGGTCTTATGGTATGCCGCCGCCGCCGTGGGGATCGCCCTCCTCATCTACTTCCTCTACCGGCTGATCTTCTGAGTGCCCCGCATGTTCTGCGCCCGCGATCGCAGCGGAAGACAGCCGGATGACCCCAAGGTTGGACCATGGAGGTAAGCCCGCCTCCCCTTCCCGGCGCCGGGCGAAGCCCGGAACGCTGTCCTTATTATAAGCCGGCGTCCACGGCGGAATCAGACGGTTCACCCACCGTCTTCTGCGGATTCCTGGAACAGCTCACCAGGATCGAGGATCCCTCACGCTGCCGAGTGGGGCTCGACGCCTGCCGCGCCTGCTGCCTCGAACCCGAACCCGAGGGTGAACGCATCAATTCCGTCATCGCATCCTTCCTTTTCGGCCTGACGCTTGAAGTCCCGCCCAAAGACTCCGGTGTGCACTGGAACCCGCAACGCGTCGCACATCTCCAGGAACTCGCCCTCGCCCACATGGAGCGGGTCGAGACCCCGCGCCCAGCGCAGCCCAGCCGGGTCCCGTCATACACCGGACCCTGCCTGTTCCTCGGACCCGAGGCGGGCCGCGTCGAGTGCACGAGCTGCCGCGGCCGGGTCCTGCTTAAAGAATTCCTTTGCCGTCATCCCTATCACGAACGCACGACCATCCGCTCTTGCCGATCTTGTCAGGACTACGAGGCCCCCCTCAGGCGCGGAGTTGTCCGCTCGTGGGCTGTCGCCGTCGTCACGGCTCCCCGCCGCAGTCCCACCCTTGCCCGCACTCTGGAAAGCCTCGCTCGCGCCGGATGGAAGACCCCTTCCGTCTTCGCTGAACCGGGCTCAAAACTGCCGAGGTCCTTGAACCGCTCCCGTTTCACATTCCGCCGTAAAGTCCTGGGAGCCTGGGGGAACTGGCTCCTGGCCGCTTCAGAACTGGCCCTGCTCCATCCCGAAGCCGACGCCTACCTGATCTGCCAGGATGACGCCGTCTTTTGCCATCATCTTCGCCAGTACCTGGAAACTCACCTCTGGCCCGCCGAGCGGGTCGGGGTGGTTTCCCTCCACACTCCGCGGCATCACACGGGGGCCCATCCTGGGTTTTTCCCGTTTGACCCCGGCTGGGGGGCCTGGGGAGCCATGGCCTACCTCTTTCCCAACGCCTCTCTGCGCATTCTTCTTTCCGACCCGCGCGTTATCAACCATCGCCATCGCGGGCCCGGCGACGGCCTGCGCAACGTCGATTCCGTGGTCGGAGCCTGGAGCCGACGCAATGGTCTTCCTTATTTCCTCCACAGTCCCAGCCTCTGCCAGCATACCGGAGAGACCTCTACTCTCTGGGAGAACTCCACCCTCCAAGGCCGGCGTTCCGCCGGCGACTTTCCTGGTGAGGAGTTCGATGCCCGCTCCCTTCCCGGGCGTGTCGTCTCTGCTCAGGATTCCCGAAGTCAATCCGCTTTCCCGCCGGATCTTCCCCAGTCTTCAGCATCGCTTCCAATCCCGCTCACGAACGAGCAGTCTGACATTGCTCTCCTGATCGATGCCAGGCGTGGGGATTGTTCAGCCCTGCTCGGGAGCCTGTGCTCCCTTCTGCGCCCGCCCCAGGAAGCCCTGCTCTTTGTTTCAAAAGAGAACGGCATTCCTCCCGCAGATAAGGTTCCGTGGATTCGGACTATTCTCTTGCCCGGCTCATCCCCTGACGATGTCATTCAGCGGTTCCTGTCCGATGGCGCTGCGGAATGGATCGCCGTGTCCGGTCCCGACCGGCCATTTCCGCCTGACGTCATTGACCGGGTAGCTCGGCTCTTGCAAGCAGCTCAGCCGGCTCATGGTTTTCTGCAAATACGTCCTAATCTCCCCGGCTCGCCTCTGCCCGGACTAACCATTTTTCGGCGGGATGCCGCGGTGGAACTGGGGTTATGTCGCAATGCCTCCCTTTTACGGGATCCTCAAGATTGCTGCCGCCGTCTGGCGGAACTCGGATGGCGCGCGCTGGATGCGCCCGCGGGGGAACCGGCTCCGGCGGCCCTCCCGCTTCACGATTCCTGGAACGACTACCGCTTCACTCTCGTCACCGTGCTGATCGGCCGTCGCCATTGTTTCGACCCTTGGCTCGACTGGATCAGCCGGGAAGCGTTTCCTAGCGACACCACATTGGTTTTTGTGGACAACAGCAACAGCGATGAGTTCGGGGCGCTTCTTCGTGACAGTGCGATGGAGCTTGTCCGGCGCCGCAACTTCGCCGGTCTCCGGCTCCTCCGGGGCCCCGGGCCCGTGGTCGATGGCCCCCGCCTTTCCTTATCGCGCTGCCGGAACTGCGCCCACGCTCTCCACCTCGCGCTCGCCCCATCGGGCGGCGATCTGGTGCTCAACATCGACTGTGACGTCGTTCCAGGGCCCGGGGCCGTAGCGCTCTTGTTGGAAGCCTACACCGGACTCGTGCGCTCCGGAGCCCAACCCGGCGTCGTCAGCGGGATCTGCGAATCGGCGAACTATCCCGGACGCATCGCGGCGGCGCGTTCGCACGTGGCCTGGCGAGACATACCCAAAGTCGATGAAATTGCCGCTGGAGAAATCGTCGAGGTTGGCTTTACCGGCGCCGGCTGCAGTCTGATTGCCGCTCCCGCTCTGCATCAAGCCCTGCCTCTGCGACCCAGACGTCTCTCCGGAGGCGGCATCGCCGGGCCGGACTATGTTTTGTGTGAAACGCTTCGCCGCTTCGGATACAGCGTCTGGCTGCACGGCTCGGTCCGCTGCCGGCACTACGTTTAACCCGCATTTCTCATACTGTTTCGTCGCGAGTGGCCGGCGAGCCCCGTTCGGACCAGGCGCGCGCAGCCGAAGCCGCCGGGCTGGGTGAAAACACCCTGTTCTGAGCCTGAGGCAAGAGCAACGCAGGCCCCGTGGGGCGCCGCGCGCCGGCGGGGATGCGCCCTCCTCGCGCCTCGCCACAGGCCAAACCTGGCGCAACGAACCTCACCGTATTTATGCTCATGACCACTAAGGAAAGCTCCCCGGCCCCGCTTTCAGCGTCGATTCTGGAGGAAGAGGAACCTCCGCTTCCAGAGCCGGCTCGCCGTTCAGTTCAGGCCCCGGCCCATCTTGGCTCACCGTCGTTGCTCCCCTCCGCACGGCAATCCACTCCACTAAAAGACTGAAGCAAACCGCAATGAGGCTCGGCCCCAGAAAGACTCCGATCAAACCGAAGGCCAACGCTCCGCCGATGACCCCCAAGAAAATGAGGACAAAAGGCATCCTGTTGGCCTGCACAATGATCAAGGGCCGAACGAGATTATCGACGCTGCTTACTAGGAGGCCCCAGGCGATCATGAAGATCGCCCAGCCGGGCGATGAATTCTGGTAAAGCCAGAGGGCAGCGGGCAGCCACACCAACGGCGGCCCCATCGGGACTACTGAAAGAAAAAAAGTAAACAACGCCAGCAATGCCGCGCCCGGCACTCCGGCAATGGCGAATCCGATCCCCGCCACCAGAGCCTGCACCACCGCCGTGCCCAGGATTCCGTAAACCACGCTGCGCACCGTTCCTCCCGCCACATCCTGCAAGAGATGAATTCCTCGTTTGGCTCCCAAGCGCGCCGCCACGGCCCGGGCTCCCTCGCCCAAGCGCGCGCCGTCCCGAAAGAAGAAGAAGGCCAGAAAGATGCTCAACGCCAGATCGAGTACGCCCCGCCCTATAGCCACGCTGCCTCGCACCACCCAGCCGGTGGCCGGTTCCACGAAACGATCCAGTTCCCGCAACAGAATCGTTCCGTCGCTGGAAACCCTTGACCAGTAATCCGCTGCCGCTACTCCGATGAAGGGCAGATCCTTCAACCAGTCGGGGGCCTCCGGAAGCCCGCGGTTCATCCATTTCACCGTGGCCAAACCAAAATCCCGGGCGTTGTCCACCAACGTAATGCCGATGATTACCGAAGGGACGAGCAGGATGAACGTGATTGCCAGGGTCATCAATGAGGCCGCCAGCGTTTTGCGCCCGCCCACCAGGGCCAGAAGTCTTCGGTGAAAGGGCCAACAAGAAAAAGTCAGGACCACCGCCCACATCAAGGAAGACAGAAACGGCCGCATCACCATGAAGCAGCCCACCACCACCAAGGCCACCGCCACCAGAGCGATGAGCTGGTCTGTCCGGGTGGCGCGACGCGTAGCCATCACAGCTTTTGCGGCTCAGCGTCAAGGGCCTCGCCGGTCACGCGGCTCCTGCACATAGGGTAGCTCCCCGCCTCGGAGCGGTCGCGCTCCTTTCGGGATCTTCCCGGCGGTTTCCCGTTGATCATCCGAGACCGAGCATAGCACAAATCCCGTTCCCTGTCCGCTTTCCGCGGGGCGCAGGGCGTGGCCTGAGACCAGTACGGCCGATCTCCCGGGGACGCTGACGGGGATGAGGTCCAAGGCAGGATACACGGGGGTTGCCCCAAGGATCCACCCGAGCGGACTTCCGCCACACTTTCCGATTGGCAGGGCCCATTCTCGGGAGAGGTTTCAACCATGGTTTTCCGTCCGTTCCGCCGGGATCGGCACGCTCTCGCCGGTGCGGCCCTCGCCTGCGGGCTGGCGCTGGACCCCAGCTCCTCTCACTCCCAATCCGGCCCTGGCCCCCCGGAATTCAACCGCGACATCCGTCCCATCCTCTCCCAGCACTGCTTCGAATGCCACGGCCCCGACGCGGCCCGCCGCAGACCCAGCGGTGAACCGCTCCGGCTCGACGATCCCGCCTCTGCCCTCGCGGATCGAGGAGGATTCGCTGCGTTCACTCCCGGGAATCCGCCCTCCAGCGAGGCTCTCAGACGCATTCGCTCCACGGATCCCGGGGATCGAATGCCCCCGCCGGAAAAAAAGCTGCCCATCAGTTCTGATGAGTCCGGTCTGCTTGAGGACTGGATCGCTGCCGGCGCCCACTATCAGCGCCACTGGTCTTTCATCCCGCCCACTCGGCCCGCGCTACCCCCGGTGCGCGATTCATCCCCTGTTCTCAATGCCATTGACGCCTTCGTCCAATCTCGTCTCGAGCAGGCAGACCTCGAGCCCGCTCCCGAGGAGGACCCTGGCGCCCTTCTGCGCCGCGTTTCCCTTGACCTCACGGGTTTGCCTCCCTCCCCCGCCGAGTTGCAGGCGTTTAGCGGCAACCCCTCAACCTTCGCCTACCATAAAGCCGTCCAACGATACCTTGCCTCGCCCCGTTTTGGCGAGCGCATGACCGTTTTCTGGCTGGATGCCGCTCGCTATGCCGACACCGACGGATACCAGAACGATGCGGAACGAACCATGTGGCCCTGGCGCGATTGGGTCATCGCCGCCTACAACGCCAACATGCCCTATGATCAGTTCACCGTGGAACAACTTGCCGGCGATCTGCTCCCGGATGCGACGGAACATCAGCGCTTGGCCAGCGCCTTCAACCGCAACCATCGCCTCAACGGCGAAGGCGGAGCCCTTCCCGAAGAGTACATTGTCGAGTACGCCGTCGACCGCGTGGAAACCACCGCCGCAGTTTGGTTAGGGCTAACTATAGGTTGCGCCCGCTGTCACGACCACAAGTACGACCCTGTTTCCCAGGAGGAATTCTACAGCCTCTACGCCTATTTCAATAGCATCGCCGAAGCCGGCACGGGAGCGGGAACGGAAGCTCCGCCCCTTTTGAAGGCGGCTTCCCCCCTATCCGCCCAGAATCCGCTCGCCGCCAGAACCAGCGCGCTCCAGACCCGGTTACGAGAGATCGAGAGAAGCCTCCCCGCCGCCCTGGAACACGGGGTCGATCGGAGCAGCCATCCGGAAATCCGGCGCCTGGAATCGGAAATCGCCAGCCTCGAATCCCGCATTGCCGGATCCAAGGTCTCCGTCATGATCATGCAGGAAACCGATCGTCCTACTCCCACCTATTTGCTTCGCGGAGGACAATACGATCAACCTGACATGTCCCGCAAGATCAGCCGCGGCATCCCCCTCGCCCTCGACGACGGCTCCGTTCCACAGCCCGCCGGCCGCCTTGAGCTGGCCCGCTGGCTCGTTTCGCCCCGCCATCCCCTCACCGCCCGGGTTACGGTCAACCGCATTTGGAGCCAGTTCTTTGGTTCCGGGCTGGTGGAAACAGCGGAGGACTTCGGCTCTCAAGGATCTTGGCCCAGTCATCCCGAACTCCTCGACTGGCTCGCCGTCGAGTTCATCGAGTCCGGATGGAACGTCAAACACCTCATCGAAACCATTCTCGGCAGCGCTGCCTACCGGCGGTCCTCCTCCGCATCCCCAGCGCTTTGGAAGCAGGATCCCAAGAACCGTCTTCTCGCACGGGGTCCGCGTTTTCGTCTCGACGCCACAGCCCTGCGCGACCAGGCTCTTGCCCTCAGCGGGCTGCTCTTGGAGAAACCCGGCGGACCGCCCGTCAAACCCTATCAGCCCCCCGGATTGTGGAACGATGTGAATCAGAACAAGGATTTTCACTACCTGCCCGGGACCGGCGAAGAGCTCTATCGCCGCTCGCTTTACACCTATTGGAAACGCGCCGTCGCTCCGCCTCTCCACGTCATTTTTGACGCTTCCGGCCGTGAGACTTGCAATGTACACATTCGCGTCACCAACACACCGCTTCAAGCGCTGGCGCTCATGAACGATGAGACTTTCACCGAAGCGGCCCGCCATTTCGCCGAACGAATTCTCCGGGAAGGAGGTCCCACTCTCAGCTCCCGTCTGGCCTGGGGACATCGCGCCGCCACGGGGCGTCTTCCGGAACCCGCCGCGGGGGCTGTCTTGACCGGGAATTACGAGTTTTACCTCCGTTATTTTGGTGAACACCCCTTGGAGATGCGGGCGTTTCTCGCCACAGGCTCTTCTCCCCCATCGGATTCCGATGATCCCACCGCCCTCGCGGCGCTAACTGCCGTGGCCCATCTCATGCTTAATCTCGACTGCACCCTCACCCGGTAAAGAGTCCGGTTCACATCATGCCAGGCCATCCGCTCGTCGAACACCGTCTGCTGCAGACTCGCCGGCGCTTTTTCTCCCGAAGCGCGGCCGGTCTCGGCGTCGCGGCCCTGGGCAGCCTGCTCCAGCGGGACCTCGGCGGCGCAGGACCGGAACCGGGATCCGAGGATCTGCCCGGCGGTCTCAGCCGGATCGCCCCCAAGGCCAAGCGGATTATCTATTTGTTTCAGAGCGGCGCTCCTTCCCAACAGGATCTGTTCGACCACAAACCCGGTTTGGCCCACTGCTTCGGGGAGGATCTGCGAAACCACTTGCCCATGACCGAGCGGGTAACCGGCATGACCCGAGACCAGGCCCGTTTTCCCATCGCCCCTACCCGATTCGCCTTCCGGCGTCACGGACAAGCCGGCGCCTGGATCAGCGAACTCCTTCCCCACACCGCCGCGCTCGCTGACCAGCTTTGTTTCATCCGGTCGATGCACACCGAAGCCATTAATCACGATCCGGCGATCACCTTTTTCCAAACGGGCGCACAGTTAGCCGGACGGCCCAGCCTGGGCTCTTGGCTCTCTTACGGGTTGGGATCGGAAAACGCCAACCTTCCCGCTTTCGTCGCTCTGCTTTCCCGCGGGAGCGGAAGACCTAACTGTCAGCCCCTCTACGACCGGCTCTGGAGCAGCGGGTTCCTCCCCACCGAACACGCCGGCGTCAGGTTCATGAGCGTGGGCGACCCCGTGCTCTATCTGTCGAATCCCCCGGGATTTGGGCCGGTCGCCCGGCGACGCATGCTCGACGATCTCGAGAGGTTAAACCAGCAGCATCTCCAAGAGTTCGGAGATCCCGAGATCCTGGCCCGGATCAAAGCCTACGAGCTAGCCTACCGAATGCAGACTTCCGTGCCCGAACTGACCGATTTCTCCAGCGAACCCCAGAGCGTTCAGGATCTTTACGGTCCCGATGTCGCTCGCCGCGGGTCCTACGCCTGGAATGCCCTGCTCGCTCGCCGTCTCAGCGAACGAGGCGTCCGCTGCGTCCAACTCTTTCACATGGGTTGGGATCAACATTTCACCCTTCCCATCCAGCTCGCTGGTCAATGCCGCGACACAGACCGCCCGTCTGCCGCCCTGGTGCGCGATCTCAAAGCCCGCGGACTGCTCGACGAGACCCTCGTCATTTGGGGCGGTGAGTTCGGCCGCACCACCTATTGCCAGGGGAAGCTGGAATCCAGCAATTACGGACGCGATCATCATCCCCGCTGTTTCACCCTTTGGATGACCGGCGGGGGGGTCCGGCCCGGCCTCATTCATGGGGAGACCGATGACTACTCTTACAATATCATTCGGGATCCCGTCCACGTCCACGATCTTCACGCCACCATGCTGCACCTTCTCGGCATGGACCATGAACGCCTGACCTTCAAATACCAGGGCCGCAATTTCCGCCTCACCGATGTCCACGGCCGGGTCGTCCAGGAGATCTTGGCCTAAGGCTTTGTGCGGGCGAGAGTGCCCGGGCCCCAGTGTTCCTCTACCGGGGCGCGCCCACTCTTGATCGCCGGTTTAAGGGAAGGCGGGTTGGAAAACCCGCCCTCCGTTGCGGCTTGCCATGGAGGCCAAACGAACCTTCTTTTCCTCAGCCTGCCGCCGCCAGTCGCTCCAGCGTCTCCCTGATGCGATGGAGGACACGCTGCTTCCCCAGCAGCACCAGCGATGCCGCCAGATCCGGACCTGAGGTGCTGCCCGTGATCGCCACGCGAAGGGGGAACATCATTTTGCCCTGAGCCGACCCGGCCGCCTTGCCCGCGGTTTCCAGCGCCGCCCGGAGCCCCGCTTCGTCCCAAGGGTCGCAGGCAGCAAACGCATCATGCAGGGCTTCCAGCTTTGCTCCCGCCTCCGCGTCGCCCCCTAACTTTCCCAAGGCCTCCAAATCGTAATCGCAATCCTCTCCAAAAAAGAACCGCACAGCAGCGGGGATTTCGGAAAGTAAGGAGACCTTCTTTTGCGCCAGGACAACGGCTCCGCGAGCCAGGGTTGCGTTCTCCTCCGAGGCCAGCAAGCCCGCCCGTTCCAGGAAGGGGAGGCTCGCAGCGTAGAGTTCCTCCGCGGGGAGATCCATCAAATATTGGGCATTCAGCCACACGCATTTCCGGTAGTCGAAGCTCGCGTTGGCGTGCTGCACGCCGTTGAAATCGAAGCGCTCCTTCAGTTCCGGCAAGGTAAAGCGCTCCCTATCGTCTTTCGACGACCAGCCCAATAAGGCCAGATAGTTCGCGGTCGCTGCCGGAAGAAAACCTCGCTCGATGTAGTCTCCTAACGAAGCCCCCTGGTCGCGCTTGCTCATCTTGGACCCGTCCGGATTGAGGATCAGCGGGATGTGCGCATAGACGGGCGGCTGCCCTCCGAGAGCTTGGAGAAGCTCGATGTGCTTCGGCGTGTTGGACAGATGGTCCTGCCCGCGAATTACATGGGTCACGCCCATTTCCAAATCGTCCACCACATTGACGAAGTGAAAGATGTAGGACCCATCGGGGCGTCGCAGCGTCATGTCCGGCTCGTCCCGCTGGAACTCGACGCGGCCGCAGACCAAGTCCTCCACCACGACACTGCCGCCGGGCGATCGAAAGCGGACGGCTCCGTTCGGCTCCTCATAGGTCGCGCCCTTTTCCTCGAGTCGCCGGAGATGCGCGTCGTAGACATCTCGCCGCTGGCTTTGGAAATAGGGACCCCGATCCCCCCCTGCCCCGGGGCCTTCATCCCAGTCGAGGCCCAGCCAATGCAAGCCGTCGAGGATCGCATTGAGCCCGCCATCGACGTTGCGCGCGGCATCCGTATCCTCGATGCGCAGGATAAAACGTCCGCCGGCCTGCCGGGCATAGAGCCAATTGAACAAGGCCGTCCGGGCCCCGCCCACGTGCAGATAGCCCGTGGGAGACGGAGCAAACCGGGTTCGCACTTCACCGCTCATGGTTCGGGAACCTGCACCGCCTCTTCCGCTGCGCAACGTTTTCCCTTTTCCCAGCTTCTCAGACGGCTAGGCTCGCCCACGTGAAGGCGCATTGGCAAATCCTCGCCGGTCTTTTGGCTGCGGTCCTCCTTGGCACGGCATTGAATATTGCGCTTCCCGAAGATCCGGCGGGCATTCCCGGCTGGGTTGCCGGGCTGGTCCATACCTGCGGCTTCATCGGGGATCTTTTCCTCAACGCGTTGAAGATGGTCATTGTGCCTCTCATTACGGCATCGATCATCACAGGAGTGGCCGGCCTTGGCCGGGTCGAAGGCTTCGCCCGGCTCGGCCTGAAAACGGTGGTCTACTTCACAGGCAGCAGCCTTATTGCAATCCTGATCGGCCTGCTCCTGGTCAATACTTTGAAACCGGGTCTTAAGGGAGGCGCCCCGAGCGCCTCCATCGCGGAATTGATCGAAGCCGAGGCCGCCGAACTCGCGGCCGGCCATGATCCCAAGCGGCAGGCCGATCTCGCTTCCGCCGAAGAAAGGGACGCCGGAGACGCCTTGGACGTCTTTCGCCGGATGATACCCACAAACATTGTCGCCAACGCGTCCGACAACAGTCAGATGCTAGGGCTCATCTTCTTTACGATCCTCTTCGGTCTGGCCATGACCCGGCTCGCCGGACCGCTGCAAGACGTCTTGTTGACCTTCTTCCGGGCAATGAATGACGTCATGATCCTCATCACCCGTTGGATCATGCTCTTCGCCCCTCTGGGGGTATTTGCGCTGGTGTTGCCCCAGGTGGCCGAGGTCGGGCTGCGCCGCTTATTCGATACGTTGCTCGTCTACTTTCTGACTGTGGCGTTTGCCCTGTCTTTCCATCTCCTTGTCGTACTTCCTTTGTTGCTTCGTCTGGTTGGCAGGGTCAACCCTTTGCGGCATTTCGCGGTCATGCGTACAGCCTTGCTCACCGCCTTTTCCACGTCCTCATCCGCGGCCACCCTTCCCGTTACCCTTCGCGGACTTCGGGAGGCGGGCGTCTCCAACCGTGTATCCTCGTTCGTTCTTCCGCTTGGAGCCACCGTAAACATGGACGGCACAGCCCTCTATGAATGCGTCGCGGTGATTTTCATCGCCCAAGTTCTCGGGATCGATCTTCCTTTCTCTCAGCAGTTTGTCGTCGTCGCTCTGGCGCTCCTCACCAGCATTGGAGTCGCGGGGATTCCTTCCGCCAGTCTCGTGGCCATCCTCATCATCCTGGGCAATGTCCCGGCCATTCCGCCTTCCGCCGTGGCTCCGGCGGTAGCACTGCTCTTTGCCGTGGACCGGCCTCTCGACATGTTCCGCACCGCCGTCAATGTCTTCAGCGATTCCTGTGGAGCGGTCATCATCGCCCGCACTGAAGGCGAGGATGGGGTGCTTGCCAAACTGGATGAAGCATGATTGGCTCACCTTCGCGGATCCCTTTCGTCATAATGTCATCCAGTCAACATCGCCGCTCACGCCGAGGAAAGCACGATCCTCACGCCCTCGAGTTCCCCGACCCCGGGAGGTGGTGGCGGCTTTTCTTCATTGTGCTCGCACTCGTTGCCGCGATGGCGGTCACCACGGTGTTGATGCGGAAAATGGCCAAAGTGGGCGATCTTAGGGAAGAGACCGACTTCCGGAAATCCCAAAGCCACCGGATTCGTTGAAGGTTCGCTGAAAAAGTTCAACTCCCGCTCACTGATCCTTGGCGTCAGAACAGGGGTGAGTTCAGCTCACTCGAATCGGAAAAAGGCTTCTGCTGTGCGCGTCGTCTCTTCCGCAGTCTGCTCCAGGGTCTGGTTTCTCGCAGCGGCAACGGCTTCCGCCGTTTCGCGCAAGTAAGCCGGCTCACAACGCTTTCCCCGGTAGGGTTCGGGCGCCAGGTAGGGTGAATCGGTTTCGACCATGAAACTTCCTGCCGGCCGGGCTCCCGCCACGGCCAAGAGTCCGGCATTGTTCTTGAAGGTCGCGATGCCAGTGAAGGACACCAAATGCCCGGCTTCGAGCAAGGCATCCGCCTCATCCGCCGTTCCGGTGAAACAATGGAAGACGGCGCGCAGCCGGCCGTCGAATTCCCGGACCAGGGCATGGGTTTCGTCCCACGAATTCCGCTGATGCACCACCACGTTGAACCCGCGGTTGGCCGCCAGTTCGAGCTGAAGGCGAAACACTTCCCTCTGCACCGTTCGATGATCCTCTGGAGACCATCCCTGGGGCGGCGGATGATAGAAATCGAGGCCGATCTCGCCGATGGCGCACACGCCGGGTTCGGCGGCCAGCCTGGCGATCCGGTCCAACCAGCCCGACTCGTGATCGATTTCGGTCACTGATCCCGGATGGATTCCCACGGTCGCAAACACGGAGCCGGGATGGCGGCCCGCCAATTTCAGGACCGCTGCTCCGTCCTCCAGATCCGTGCCGATGGCTACAAAGCGGGACACCCCTCGCAACGCGGCGCGTTCCAACACCGCTTCGAGGTCTCCGGCGAACTTGCGGGAGGCAAGATGGCAATGGGTGTCGGTCAGCACATTCCTGACAGAAACATATCCTGAACTGCGGCGCTCACCACCGGATCAGCGCTCCTGCCCAAGTCAAGCCGGCTCCAAAAGCGACCAGCAGGACATGGTCGCCGCGGCGGATCGCCCCGCTGCGGTTGGCTTCGTCCAGTGCGATCGCCACCGCGGCGGCGGAAGTGTTTCCATAGCGGTCCAGATTCACGAAAGTCCTCTCCGGCGGAACGCCCAGGCGCTCGGTGATGGCTTCGATAATCCGGATGTTGGCCTGGTGCGGGATGATCATGTCGATCTGCGCAGAGCTGAGTCCCGCGTCGGCCATGACTTGTTCGCAGGCGCGGCGCATGGCCGTGACCGCGTATTTGTAGACCTCCCGGCCAGCCATGCGGATGGTGTTGAGCCTCTCCGCCGCGTTTTCCGGCGTGATGGGGCAGGCCGAACCTCCTCCTGGCACGACCAAAATATCCGTTTGAGTTCCGTCGCTGCCTGTGCAGGAGGACAGGACCCCATGTCCAGAACCGGAGGCCGCCCGCTTGAGCACCGCTGCGCCGGCCCCGTCGCCGAACAGAACACAGGTGTTGCGGTCGCTCCAATTCACGATGCTGCTGAGCTTCTCGGCTCCGATAATCAACGCCGTCTCGCAGCATTCGGTGCTGATGAATTGCCGGGCGATGCTCAGCGCGTAGAGGAATCCGGAACACGCGGCTGAAATGTCGAAACAGGTGGCGTTGCGCGCCCCGAGGTTTTTCTGGACGTAACAGGCCGTCGCCGGAAAGAACGTGTCGGGGGAAACGGTGGCGACGATCAGAAGGCCGAGTTCTTCGGGCCGGACACCCGCCTGCTCCAGGGCGCGTTCCGCGGCCCGGGTGGCCAGGTCGCTCGTGGCCTGACCGTCTGCCGCGATGCGCCGCTCCCGGATCCCTGTTCGCGTCCGGATCCATTCGTCGGACGTATCGACCATTTTCGCCAGATCGTCGTTGGTCAGAACCCGGTCCGGCACATAACTGCCGGTGCCGGCGATCACCACGGTTTCCAAATGGGGGTTGTTGGTGATCTTAGGCATGGGTCGTCGCGCCGAGCCGTTTCAATTCTTCGACAATGTGCGGATTGACCTCGTGAGCGATGGCTTCGGCAGCCACCCGTATGGCGTTCTGAATTGCCTTCGGCGAACTCGACCCGTGACCGATAATGCAAATGCCGTTGACGCCGAGGAGGGGACTGCCGCCGTAGTTTTCGTAATTCACGCGTTCCTTGACTCCGAGGAAGGCGCTGCGGGCCAGCATTGCCCCTAACCGGCGGACCGGAGTCCGGGTCAGTTCCTGTTTCAGCCACTTGAACATGGCGTGGGCGGTGGCCTCGCAGCTCTTGAGGACCACGTTTCCGATGAACCCATCGCACAAGACCACGTCCAGCGGACGTTCGAATAAATCGTGTCCTTCCACGTTCCCAACGAAATTCAATCCGCTGGAGCGGAGCAACCGGAAGACATCTTTGGTGAATTCAGTGCCTTTGGTGTCCTCTTCACCCAGCGACATCAGACCGATTCGCGGATTGGCGACGCCGAGCACGTGGCGGGCATACACGGCTCCCATTACGCCGTAGGCCAAGAGGTGATGGGGTTTCGGGTCCGGATTGGCCCCGGCGTCGATCAGGCTGCACATTCCGTGGTCATTGGGAATCGGTGAAGCGATCCCCGGCCGGTCGATACCCGGCAGGAGACGCAACTTGATCGTTGTCGCGGCTACGGCGGCCCCTGTGTTTCCCGCGCTGACCACCGCTTGGCAGGCGCCCTCCTTGACCAGGTCAACGCTTACTGCAATGGAGGAGCGCTTCTTGCGGCGCACCGCCAGAGCCGGCGACTCGCCCATATCCACTACCTCTGGGGCGTGAACAATCTCGACCTGAGGCGAGGTCAAGCCGGCTTCCTGAACCGCCGGACGCAAGCGTTCCTCGTCGCCGGCAAGATAAATCTTCTCCAGGCCGGCCACCGATTCCAGCGCTAGGCGAACTCCCTCGATCACACAGCCGGGCGCATGATCGCCGCCCATGGCATCCACGGCGATTTTCATATCGGCCAACGCTCACGCTTCGGGTTTTCCGGCCCTATTTGTCACCGGACCCGAGATCGCCACGGAACCTCAGGTCAATCCCGTTCCACCGTCAAAACCTGCCTCCCGCGGTAGAAGCCGCAGTGCGGGCAGGCGATGTGCGAAAGGACAGCCGCGTGGCACTCCGGACAGTTCTTCAACGCCGGAGGCGTCCACCGGTTCGCCGCGCGACGGTGGCGGCTTTTCATCTTCGAAGTTCGTCTCTTGGGTACGGCCATAGCTCAGCGAGTCTCAGATTGGTCTCCGGAGTCCAGTGCGTCGAGAACATCCCAGACCGGACTGGCTCCCAGTGCGCCAAGGCTTTCGCCGTCGCGCTCTCGCCATTCCGTCTCCGGCAGACTCTCCGCTCCCTCCCGGCGCGGATACGCCGGAAGGGCGAGGAGAATATCTTCCCGCAACCTTCCCGTCAAGTCCGCACGTTCGTCGGGGCCCAACTCGAAAGCTTCCACATAGGGCTCCAGCTTCACGCGGTGGGGAAAATAGTCCAACGTCACTACACATTGCAGCTCGAAATCCGCCTCGATCCAGCCCCGCACGAGCACCTCCGCTCCTACCCGCAAGACGTGCAAGTCGTATCGAATGCCCGAAGCCGGCGCCGCCAAGCGGTCCGGCAAATCGAACACCGCCTTGTCGATCTCCCCACACAGACGCCGTCCCTCGACGGGCAATTCGCCGGCGTTCACAATCAAAACCAAGGGCGGACCCATTCCACTCATGACCTTTCCTCCTTACTCCGACTTGCACCAGTAGCCCATCCGTTCCCGGAGAAAAGCGCAAAACGTCAGTTCTCCCTCTGTCCGGAGTTTTTCTTTGCCACAGGGAAAGGCCCCTTCTATTCTCACCGGCAAGCGGCGGAGACCCGGGTGATCCGGACGCCATGGGGTCTCAACCGGGGTCTCCCAAGGCTCCGCCGCCAACGGCACCATGTTCGACCTCATCGACAAGGGCGGAAACCTGATGTGGTTGTTGCTCGGCCTGAGCCTCCTGAGCGGCGGCATCTTTTTCGAGCGATTGCTCTTTTTCCGGCGGGCGTCCCTCGATTTGGGACCGTTCCTCGAGGGCCTGGCCAACCTCATTCGTCAACGCAACTACGCCGAGGCTCTCCAGCATTGCTCCCTCACGCCTGGGCCCGTGGCCCGCGTGCTCCAAACCATCCTGTCCCGGCACCGCCTTCCGCGCAGCGAACTGCGGGAGATCGCCCGGGAAGCCGGCCAACTCGAGGCGCCCGCCCTCGAGCGTTCCCTCGGGATCCTTTTGGCAATCGCCTATCTGAGTCCTCTTATCGGATTGCTGGGCACTCTGCTCGGACTGCTTGAAACATTCGACGCACTCCAAACCGCCAGCGGTTTCTCCACCTCCGCCTCGCTCGCCGAAGGCATCTACGCCAGCCTTCTCACCTCTGCGGGCGGAATAGCCGTGGCCGTCCCAGCCTACCTCGGCTTTGCCTTCCTCAGCTCCCGATGCCGCTCCATCTTGCACGCCATCGAACGCGCCGCCATCGAGATCATCCACCTCCTCGGCGACAGTGACGCGCGCTCCGATATCGTCGAGTTTAGACCCCGCGTCGAATCTAAAGGTTCCACCAGTCCGGCCCGCTGAGGCCCACTTCTGCCGATCCGGTCCCCCGGTTTTCGTCCATGAAACTGGAGTCGTCCTTGCCCCAGCCGCATGGCCTGCTCTTCCTCGCCCCTGTGCTCGACGCCATTCTCGTCCTTTCCGTCTTCCTTCTCATCGGCTCACGATTCGTGGAACAATCCGGGGTGGTCATCGAGCTTCCCGTGACCCGCTCGGCCATGCCCGTTCTCGGCAGGGCCCACATCATCACCATCTCCGGCTCCTCTTCCCCTCAGATCTTTCTCGATCAGGAGAGGATCTCGCTCGACGCGCTCCGGCGTCGCGTTGCCCCGCCCGAGACCCCCTCCGCGGCGCCGCCGGCCACGGGATCCGGCACGCTCACCTATCTGTTGCGCGCCGATCAAGCTGTTCCCATCGCCACAGTCATGACCGTCTCCGAACTCGTGCTCGCCGGAGGCCACCGGCTCATTTTCGCCACCCGCCCGGAGCATCCCCAGCCTTGAACCGGACCACTCGATGAGCCGCTCACGGGGCCCCGCAACGGATCCGGCTTTCCTCTTCCCTTGGAAGCCCGCCCGAGGCCGGGCACGGCTCGTCTGGGCCGCCTCTCTCGCGACCGTGGGCGTCCACGCCTCCTTTTTCTATGTCTTGCAGACCGGACCCGGCGCGCCGTCGAGTCAGATCCCTCCGGCGCACCGTATTACCCTGATCGATCGCAGTGATCCCGCGGGACAAAGCTTCCTGCGCGCCCTCGACGATTACACCGCTGCCTACGCATCGACTTTAGAACTTCCGCCGGTCGACATCGGGGGATTGTTGGAAACGGCCGGAGCCTTGGAGTTCCGGCCCGCCGCGGCCGGATCCAGGCTGCCCCTCTTACCCTACGTGGAACCCGAGAACCCGCCCCTCCTCCAGCCTCCCCATACCGAGCGGGACCCCGTCCTCCCGCCTCCACCGCCCGGCGATTCGGAACCCGCGCCTCCGGCAGTCCTGGATCGCTCGTTTCCCCGGCTCCGTGTCTCCGGCGAACTCTCCGGGCGACGAATCGTCGATCGCCCCGTCCGCGACCGGCCGGGGAATCCGCTCGAACTGACTCCTCCAGCGACCTTCCGCGCGGCCATCGACCGAAACGGCCGGGTGCTATTTGCTTTTCCTTGGGAAGGAGCTGGCTCGGGCTTCGCCCCGGACGTCCAAGCCATCCGCTTTTCGCCCGATGCCGAAGGTTCTGAATTGACCTGGGGCTGGATACACCTTTCCTGGTAAGCCCTCCGCAATCTTCACGGCCTTGTTCCAGGTCAGCGTCTCCCAGATCGTCGAGTTCTACCTCGCCCTCGTGTTTGTCTCCGTCACGTTGCTCGGCCTCGGACCTCGCGCCGCGGCCTGGTTCCGCCGGCGCCGGCGCGCCCGGCGAATCGCCGTCTGTCCCCTGTGCGGCACAACGCACCCCGCGCTTGGTCCGAGGAGTCTAACCGAATGCCCCTCCTGCGGCCGGCTCAACGAAGCCGGCCGGTTTCCCGCCTAAATGGCATCACTTTTCTCGTTGCGCCCCATTTTGAACGCGTCTTGTATGCCTCGCCCGGCCGCCGGCCGGATGCCCCCGCAGCAAACACCATGAGCGAGCGACGCGTTGTTGTCACCGGCCTCGGGGTAATGTCCCCGATTGGCAACGATCTCGATGCCTTCTGGAACAACCTCATCGCAGGAAAAAGTGGAATCGCTCCCATCACGCAGTTCGACGCCTCCGCCTACCCCTGCCGAATCGCCGGCCACGTGCCCGACTTCGATCCCGCCCCGTTTTTCAACAATCCAAAGGAAGTCCGTCGCAACGACCGTTTCACTGTTCTCGCCTGTGGAGCCGCGAAAATGGCCGTGCGGGATTCGGGAGTGGATTTCTCCAAGCTGGATCCCTCCCGCAGCGGCGTCATGATCGGGACCGGCATCGGGGGGATTCAAACCCTCGAAATGCAAGAGGCCGTCCTCCTCGCCCGCGGCCCCGCCAAAGTGTCGCCTTTCATTATTCCCATGATGATCGGGAACATCGCCAGCGGAATCGTCTCGATGGAATACGGCATTCAGGGCCCGAACTTTTGTATCGTCACCGCCTGCGCCAGTTCCAATCACAATCTCGGCGAAGCCTGGCGCACAATCCGCGCGGGGGACGCTGACCTTATTATCGCGGGGGGAGCCGAGGCCTCCGTCGCCCCCATTTCTTTAGCCGGGTTCAGCGCCATGCGCGCTCTCAGCACGCGCAATGACGAGCCGGAAAGGGCTTCCCGCCCCTTTGACCGCGATCGCGATGGGTTTGTTATGGGTGAAGGAGCCGGAATCCTCGTGCTGGAAGAACTTGACCAGGCCCTGCGGCGTGGAGCGCGGATCTATTGCGAGTTCGCCGGCTACGGGCTTTCTGCCGACGCCTATCATCTGACCTCGCCCCATCCCGACGGCAATGGCGCTTGCGCCTGTATGGAAATGGCGCTGCGTCACGCCAAGCTCGATCCCAGCGCGATCGACTACGTCAACGCTCACGGCACCTCCACTCCCCTCGGAGACCGCTGCGAAACCAACGCCATCAAGCGCACTTTTGGAGCGCACGCCCGCAACGGTCTTCTGGTGAGTTCCACCAAATCCATGACCGGCCACCTCCTCGGAGCCGCCGGCGGCGTCGAGGCCGCCGCCAGTATTCTGGCGCTTACCAACAGTCTCATTCCTCCGACGATCAACCTCGATCATCCGGATCCCGCTTGCGACCTCGATTACGTCGCCAACACCTCCCGGGAAACCCGCATCGACGCTTTCCTCAGCAACTCCTTTGGCTTCGGCGGCCACAACGCCAGCATCATCTGCCGCCGCTTCGAAGGTTGATCCGCGCGCCACAGCAGAAAGGGTATGAGAAATGCGGGTCTCGCCCCTTACAAGCGACGCAGCACATTGATAATCGGCGATTAACTGACTGGAAGCAAAGAGCCTCAGAACTCCTGACCTATCGAGGGAGATCATGGACAGGGAGGAAAATCGCTGAGCCGAAGCGAGACCGCCTCTCGGCAGATGACGCCCTACTTGTGGGGCGGACACTCCTGTCCGCCGATGGAACCTGAAGAGTTCG